>NZ_NSFZ01000013.1:0-161526 GCF_002294915.1 Mesorhizobium sp. WSM3879
AGAAAGGGAGCATCGCGTCTGGGACGCGTTGGGCTCCATGGGAGAAGCCTTTGGGGACGGCGAATGAAACGTTTATAGAGTGCTCGATCGCAGTCGGGAGCTCAGACCATGCGGTGCGCGCGGCCTCCGCATGCAACCTTCCGATGTGTTCGGACCCTGTCCCTTGAACGGGTAGCCCTTCCAATGGCAATCCACTCAACTGCTGCACGGGGAGCTGCATCGGTACGAGGTCACCGGAAATGCCGATTTCGCTCAGCGGTTGCTGAGTGACGGCGGCTTGCGGCGTATTGAGGGCCCTCTGCCTCTTCGCCGGTGTCAACAGCGCTGTGGAATGTTCATTGTTGATGATGACCCACCCGGTTGGTAGGTGGTCGCCCTGGCCCGGATCCAGTGAGGGCCGGATCTGCTGTTGGCTGGCAGTTAATGCTGGCGGGGCGGCGGCCTCAACCCCGGCGTGCCCAGAGGCGGTCGCTGCGAAAGCGTCCGCCACGATGCTGTTGAGGTCACCCGGTCCAGCGGGCATCCTTGGGCCGCTGAAAAAAGACGAGGCGGCTTGATCATCCTCCGCTCGCTGAAGCGCTTCGCGGAACCCGTGTTCCAGTCGCAGAAGCTTCTCTGGATTGGTTGGCGATTCGTAAGCTTCATCGAACAGCAGGGCCTCGGCACGCCTATGCGACGCGGCCTCCGCATCGCGAACCCGCTCCAGCGCTAAGCGGAGATAGCGGTCGACTGGAAACAACGTCCCGGCAAATTTGATCCGCGAATCATGATCCAGCCCAGAGATCGTCAGGCCCTGACTTTCAAGCGCCTCAGAAAATCTGCGAAGACTACGACCATAGACAACACGGGTGCTTGAGGCCAAACTGCTGTCACCTGTCACTAGTTCTATGACGCGCGCGTCTGCCTTTGAGGGCACCGGCACCGGCCGCCGGCCAGGTCCAGATGCCGAATAGCCCGGATCATAATATGCACGCAGGACGCTCAACGCCGTCCTCATACCAACGTTTTTCGGAAAGAAAGCATTGACGTGATTGACCAGGGATTGGTGATCTTTTAGATCAGTCGCTAAGCCACGAGCGCCGAGATCATTCGCCAATCGGCGAAGCGCAGAAGAGTATATTCGGAGCGTCGGCGCTTTAGGGTGTTGCTGAGCCGCAGCGTGGCCGATCGCCTTATTAATAACGTCCCGGTGCTCGTCGGATAGATGGGGATAGTGGATAGCAGGGGCGCCCACGGTAACTGAATAGCCCGGCTCATGATACGCACGCAGGACATTCACAGCCTTCTTCATTTCATCGTCGTTCGGAAAGAAAGCATTGGCGTGATCGACGAGGGATTGGTGATTTATTAGATCAGTCGCTTGGCCACTAGCGCCGAGATCATTCGCCAATCGGCGAAGTGTATACGTGTATTTTTGGAGCGTGCTCTCTCTATATTTTTGCTGATCCGCAGCGTGGAGGATCACTTTATCAATAAGGTCCCGGTGTTCGTCGGAGAGATGGGGATAGTGGGCTTCACGGGTGCCACTCGCGACAGGTTCATCTTGGAGCGGGTCGGCCCCGTGCTGCTCAAAGCTCACTTGCGGGGCCTGGCCCGCATCCGGCAAGAGGTTATAGCTGCCCGAGAAAGGGAGCATCGCGTCTGGGACGCGTTGGGCTCCATGGGAGAAGCCTTTGGGGACGGCGAATGAAACGTTTATAGAGTGCTCGATCGCAGTCGGGAGCTCAGACCATGCGGTGCGCGCGGCCTCCGCATGCAACCTTCCGATGTGTTCGGACCCTGTCCCTTGAACGGGTAGCCCTTCCAATGGCAATCCACTCAACTGCTGCACGGGGAGCTGCATCGGTACGAGGTCACCGGAAATGCCGATTTCGCTCAGCGGTTGCTGAGTGACGGCGGCTTGCGGCGTATTGAGGGCCCTCTGCCTCTTCGCCGGTGTCAACAGCGCTGTGGAATGTTCATTGTTGATGATGACCCACCCGGTTGGTAGGTGGTCGCCCTGGCCCGGATCCAGTGAGGGCCGGATCTGCTGTTGGCTGGCAGTTAATGCTGGCGGGGCGGCGGCCTCAACCCCGGCGTGCCCAGAGGCGGTCGCTGCGAAAGCGTCCGCCACGATGCTGTTGAGGTCACCCGGTCCAGCGGGCATCCTTGGGCCGCTGAAAAAAGACGAGGCGGCTTGATCATCCTCCGCTCGCTGAAGCGCTTCGCGGAACCCGTGTTCCAGTCGCAGAAGCTTCTCTGGATTGGTTGGCGATTCGTAAGCTTCATCGAACAGCAGGGCCTCGGCAAGGTGCTGCTCAACGCCCATTTGTCGCGCCTGGACCGCTTGCCTCCCCTCTTCCACGCCGGCGTCCTGCACGGAAGCTGTTACACGGGATGGGTTGCTATTTAGCGGGTCCATACTAGCCTCACATCAAACTGTATCGTCAAAGTCCCTGCGTCAATTCAGGCAGCGGGTCATCGAGATGAGGTTCTGCCGAGAGCCCCTCGTCTGCTATCGTCAAGGGTGCCGGCTCCGGGAGGACGCCCGCCTGGCTTTCGAAGATGCGTTTCAGAATGCGATCCGAAAAATATCGCACCTTCCTCAATTGCAATGGTGGCAGACCTTTGATGAGCACAATCTCGTAGTCGTCATCGAGCAGCCGAACCTGTTCCGGACGCAACAGCGGTGCACCTTGATGCGATTTCTGAATGTTCCAGTCGAACGTTCGCGCTTGGCTGTAGGAAATCGATTTGGCTTCAAACGTGTATTCACCGATGGCCTTGGATATGTAGTTCGGAGTCTCGTCATCGGCAGTGGCCATGAACACTTGCAGGCCGGTATTGCTGAGAAAATTCTGCTTGCCAGCCTCACCATAGCCGCCCGTAAGTGCCGAGAGGCTTTGGATGATGAGCATGAAGCGACCCTTGTAGCCGGCGATGGTCGTGATTGCGGTCTCGATCGCCTCCAGCTTACCCAAGTGTTTGAATTCATCGAGCAGAAACAGGACTTCGTATTTTTCATCCCGGCGAGGCATCGAACGCTGTAGAATTGAAACGACTTGCTGAAAGAACAGGCGGATCAAAGGCGCGACCACCTCAAGATCGTTCGGACTAACGCAAAGATAGATGCACGTTTTGCGACGGCGAAGATCATAGACCGAAAAATCTGAGCGACTTGTCGCTGCCTTTACAGCGGGATCCGCCCACAAATTGAGCCCGCCATCGCCGAGGACGGACGTGTAGGAGGTTAGGATTTTTGTATCGTTCCCGGCCATGTCGTCGAAGATGCGTTGCGCCTCTTTGTTCCGGGTCTCCATGGCGAGTCGCGCGAAGAGCTTAAACTTCTCCCCCGGCTGGGCGAAGAGGTCATAGACGGCGCCGATTGTTGGCGTGCCCCGCTCGATGCAGGCAAGGATCCCCGCGACAAAGAGATCTCGCGCGCCGTTGACGAAACCTTCCGCGCCCTCCCCCTTCGCCGTAATTAGGTTTGCCGCCAAGCGGCGGGCCTCGGTGAATTGCTGCTGTGGAGGCAGCGCAATAAGGTCCAATAACGGATTAAAGCAATTCGTGCGCCGCTCAGAATCCAGCGGCGCAAATTTGAACACCTCGGCGCCGGCAGCCTGGCGCGCCCTCGAGGTAAGCTCAAAGAGCTCCCCCTTGACGTCGAGAGCTATCACCGAGCCTTTGAATGTAAGTAGCGTTGGAATGACTATGCCGACGCCCTTACCAGCACGGGTCGGTGCGACGATAAGGCTGTGAGGCTGCTCGCCATTGGTTAGGTAGTAGCCAGGCCAGAAAGGGCCACTCGTCTTGCCAAATACCGGGCCTGTTACGCCACGGTATCGTCGTAGATAACCCGGGCGTCTCATCTCATCCACTCGCGCCCAGCGCGCCGTCCCGTGATGTTCGAGGTTGCGCCGTATCATGATCTGCTGAATCAGCAACACGACCGCGGACGTTGAGAGCACGATAGCTACGCCCCGATAGAAGACGGGGGTTGCGAAACCCAGATAGAAGGGCGTCTCAAACCAAAAGGCACGGACGTCAAATGTCATCAAAGCCGCGCCGCTACGCCAGTGGCGGAGCGTTGCGTACAGACTTGCCGCGCAGAAGCCCAAGGCGAGCGAGCACGCGATGCTAAGAGCTATGTTGGGGGTCGTTTTTGTTGAAGCCATCGTTTGGTAGCTAATGCTGCGCTTGCTTTCAGACACTGGACCGACGTCGCGCGATGTCGCCGCTCGACAGATCCATGCCAGAGCGGGGGGGGGTCGATGCTTGCTTCGCACCACCCAGCAGACGTTGTTTTTGAAATTTACCCTAAAGCAGGTGCGTCAACGGCCAGCGAATTGGAAAGGGCAAGGCCGTGGACGGAATTCGGGCAGTATGCGTCACTTACCATGGCCGAGACCTCAACGGCCGGAGCGATCTCTGCTTCTGGAGGCAGACATTAGATCCTCTCGGGCGTGATTGTAGGCTTGGCTTATGGACTGTCCGACTTGACCACCCCGCCGCAGCTGTTCATGGGAGGTTTGCGGGCCTACTGTATCACGGACTGAAGCCGCAATACCTGCTATGCGGTCGTCCAAATTCGCACTCCGTTCCTCTGCTGCATGCTGCGGCGGAGGCATGTTCTGCAACAGGCCATGCAGGTCGGGAAGTGAGTTAGCTTGCGCTTGCTGATTTGCGTCCAGCTGGTGATACGCGGTCACAATTGCATTTTGGGCGGTCACCTTGACCATGTGGTGCTGATGAGGATCAGCAGCCAATTCAATGGCCTGCTCAAAAATGCGCGATTTATTTTGGTCATTAAACTTACTGAAGTTTTGCGCCACAAACATAACCCCTAGAGCTTGCTCCATTGGGTCCATATTGCCAATGCGATTAACAAGAGCAGTCTGCTTCTGGGGCCCTAGAAAATGGCCTACATTACTAGCCGCTTGGACTTGGAACAATGCTACATCATCCGGGGCGAACCCCAATCCGTCCGTCAATCTGTCGACCAGATCGTTGGCTGCTCGTCCGAGCTGGTTGTTGCGCCTATCAAATCTGCCGAGGTCAGATTCTTGCCCGGGTGCCGCGTCCTGAAGGGCACGTCGCATTTGCCTCTCGGCGGATTTGAAGCTCCCAAGATCGCGTGCTGTATCGCGCGGGTTAGCGGTTACCAACCGTTCGGCAACATTGGTCAGTGGCCCGCCTGGAAGGCCATGGTGGTTGCGCTGTTCCTCGGCCCTCCTCCCGTCGCGGGATGAACTTCCAGCTGCACGTTTTGGTCTGCTATCGCGATCCATTGATCGGCCTCCAAAGGCGTTTCTCTACCCCATGAGGTTACCACCCAAGCTTGATCTGCTAAACCAATATGGTGTTACACTTGTAGTCTCGCAGAGGCTTCTCCCAGCTCTCTGGTCACGGCGAGAGCCCATCTAAGCCAAAGGAATATGATGAGTTGGGCTCAAGGGCTATGCATGTTTCGCAGCACGGATGGCACGCCGTGCCGCCTCTTTCGCCTGCTCCTACCCGCCGTTGGAAAATCCCGGCATGATGTCGTCCGCAGCAGCTTCTCCTTTGAGAGCAGGCGTATATGTTGGAGTGTTTCGATGACGACCATCGCCTTTTCCGGCCAATTACCCGGGCTGTCCTCCTCTGGCAAGCAAATCAGTCACGACCTGGTCGGCAATTTGCACAGCGCCGCGCGCAACGCCGCCCGTCCTCGACGCGGCCCGCCTGTCGTGCAGCGGCAGTCAGCGCCAGCGCTGGCGACCGGGGCCGTCCGTCCTGCCCGCGGGCTAGATCGAGCGAGCCGATCGCAGCTCTAGACGCAATCGCGACATCTTCAATTTCAATGCCTTGGGCCGCCGGGTTCTCTCAACGAGAAGCGCCACCTCCGGTCGCGGCGCTGCTTGCAAGCGAATGAGAACAGGCCGCTGCGCCTGTGGACACCTCATAACGAGGCATCGTTGGCACGTGTTATGGAGGTTGACCGGTTGCAATTGCCGCGCAGCGCCCCAGCAGCGCGACGATCTCGAGATCGGTTTATATCTGTGGCCGCCGGTCCTCGCCGAATATGGTAGTTGCCGGAGATCGGTTGCCGGCTCGAGAAGGTTCTCATTTTTCGGCGAAGGGTCGCCGCCCTTACAGGCAAACTCGTCCCGTTTCTCAAGGGTATGAAGGACAATCTCTGCGCCAAATCAACGCAACCTCAGTCGATTCCGGTCACTGAGGCAAGTCTCGCCGCCTTGGCTGATCGCGATTTCAGCGCTTACCCCGCAGCTCGGCTTCGGCCAAAGCTCTGCGGGTCGGCCGTGACCCGCGATGTTGGCTGTCGGAAGACTCTGACCGATCACAACGGTCGGGATGAAGGATGGGAAACGCTCACAATAGTGATTCCGCAGCACAGACGTTTTGGATACTCGGCGATGATCCTGGCAGACCGCAAGCTCAGGATTTGATCGAGGTAAGGAGTGGTCCCGACCAGAGAGGTCGTAGCTGGGGCGCATGCGACGTCGACGCAGCCCTTTTCATATGTTTCGAACAATCCGTCGCTGAAGGGAACGAGTTCAACTTGGTCACCAAAGATGTCCAGCGTGGCTTGATGGGTCCAAGTACCCTGGGGCCAATGTACCCGGCCCTCTTGATCCCCGAGGTGTTAATCGCTGGAGGCCGCTTGAATTGCTCGTTCATTCTCCGGCCACGTCGATCGAGAGAGCGTCAGACCCACATCCCAGGAACAATCACAATGGCGAGGTTCACAGCAGAACATGAGAAGCCGGGAACGTGCCCCTCTTCTCCCGCAAGCATCTTGTTTCAGTAGGAATTAGCAGCTTCCCACAATCTGCTCCCGCGGCGACGGGATCCATGTTCTTGCCCGCTCTTTGCGCCGGTCGGTGGCACGTCTGCCCGGCTCTTGCCGGGCAGACGCAGAAAAGTTCAGCCAGCTTTGCTGAGACTGCCAGCGGAGGACTTGCCGGTACGCCGGTCCTGTTCGATCTCGTAGTTGATCTTCTGGCCCTCATTAAGGGTCGAAAGGCCCGCTCGTTCGACAGCCGAAATGTGGACGAAAACATCCTGACCGCCATTGTCGGGCTGGATAAATCCAAATCCTTTGGTGCTGTTGAACCACTTTACCGTTCCGGTCGCCATTATTGTATTCCTCTGTAACCATGTCGATGTGGGCAGGCCATAAGCCAGTCCGCTTCATATCCGAGATTTCAGGAGCAGCAAAAGCGAAAATTGCAAAAGCCCCGCTCCAATCGCAAAGGGCTCGCGCCCTCGGCGTTGGAGGCAGCGTCGGCGCCGGAATCGGTATCGCTTCGGCGTGCGATCCAGCGTTGTTTACAGCCCCAGTTTCCTTTTGAGTTCCGCGTTCTCCTTGCGCAAGCGTTCCGCGAGCAGGCTCTTCAGCCGCTTGTTTTCTCCCTCAAGCGCCACGAGGTCCTTCAGATCGTCACCATTCGATGCAGCCGGCGCAGCCTTCTTCCATTGATAGTACGTCTGTTCCGAAATGCCGGTCTGCTTTACGGCAGCTTTGTGAGTGGCGCCGCCACTAATCGACTTCTCTATCTGGGCGAGCATCTGGGCACGCTCCTTTTCAGAGTAAATCTTCCGAGTCCGCACGGCCACTGCTGGTGCTTCCTTCGCCTGAGGCGCCGTATTGGCGGCATTCTTCCGAGCAGCCTGCCTAGGCTCAGCGTCCGCCTTCCGCAGGCCTTTCTTTTTTCCAGGCGTCTCCACTTTGGCTGCCGCTTCCGTTGCTGTTATTACTGATTCGGCATCCAAGGGATTTGCCATGAGATGCTCCGCTCGTGGTTTGTGCATGTCTTCAGCATCAAGCGCTACGGCACTAGAGTCAACAAGGCGACCATTTGGCAACTCCATCTCCTTTAGTTCCCTTGTTGTCTCGGCCATTGCTGCGGAGAGATCGACATCGCTCCAGATGGAACGACCCCGGTTGTGAGAACTGCGCTTTTGTCTGATCTCCACGGTGAACGGTCTGGTCTGCCGCCTCATAGTTTCTTCCTTGTTGGACGAATTGCGCGGAAGTCGCGGCAGACGACGAACGAACGTCTGGCCCTTCTGCTGTCGCCCCAGCTATACGCATGCGACGGCACGAGCAAGCCTGCTGGCCACTCGCATCCTGAACAGACCGTTTTTATGAAGCATGTGAGCAGGTAGGCTGACCGCTATGAACTTTCGCCTCATCGCTCGATTGATTGTGAGCAAGCGCCGAAGGTTGATCCGCAAGCTGATTGCGATCAAGCGCATGACTTTACTGGTAAGTTCATAATTTTGGGAGGTCACTACCGGCGCCGATGGTACCTCTCTTTTTCATATTGCGATGGTGGATGAACGGGTTACGGTCAACTTGTCAGGGGATCAAAACTTCGGCGCTCATTCGCAAAGAGTGTCATGTTGTCGAAGACCCACTGTACCTCAGAGGAACTCGACTTTGCTTGGCAATCGGAGGCTTGCTCCGTCTGTTGCAGGAGCACATGGACTGACCCCATGGTGGACGCGTCTTAAAAGTCTGTCTCATCAAGGTCAGCCAACTCGAGCAATAATTGCCGATTGAATTGCCGCTGCCGTATATAGGGAAGCATCTAACGACAAATTCCCAAATGCAAGTTGACAAAGGAGGTAGTTTGCACCTGCCTCTCCAGCTGATCAAGAAGAGCTTGTTCCCCAGAAGCTGTCGTTCCTGCTACGCACAATTCCTTCTCGATTGCCCAATCGAAAGTCAGCGGCAGGTTTGGTGGTGTCGGCATTGCGTTGAGATCGTAAAGTAATTTAAAGCTCTTAAGCCACCCTTCGTAAGCGGGTACGGCGAGTGAACGTACATCTGTTTCAGAACGCCCAATCACGACCGTTCGGAGCAATCCAAGAAATGGCGCTTGGTCGCCCGCGTCGCTGGCGTGCTCTCGACCGGCGCGGAAGGCATCAGTAATTCTGCGAACAGAAATGGAAGGTCCCACGCGCGCGATGTTCACGCCATTCGCAGCGGCCCAGGCTGCCGGTTCGGGTCCGTTCGTGGCGATCCAAGTCGGCGGATGCGGACGCTGATGAGTTTTTAGCGTCAACGGAACGCTGTTCAACTCGAAATGGCGGCCTCGATAGGATAGCGTGCCGCCTTTCAGCGCATTCATAAGAATTTCGCTGGCTTCCGCATATTGGTCTCGCGCCGCCTCCGAGCCGATGCGGCTGGCAACGCCATCCGGGAGGGGAGCATGGCTGTTCCAGCGCACATTGATATGACGTGTCGGGCCTGCGGCGGAGAGGGCAGATTGAAGCGTTGGCAGGCTGACCAGGTGGACCTGCGCGACGACGAAATTGTGGAGTGCCCGACGTGCAAAGAGCGCGACCCTGAATTATGCAGTACCTGTGGGGGCAAGGCGAGATACCCCGCTGGTTTGCCGACCAGCTCTAGAAGTGAGCCTCCGACGAATTACGTTATGGCGAATGGAACGGTGCGGAGGCTGATGCCGGTCACGACCGACCAAGCTTCGCCATTTCTTTCTGAAAGAAGGGCGATCGGTGACGGCACCCAAGCTCCACCACTACGTCCCGCAATTCCATCTCCGCCGGTTCGCTGACGAGCGGGGCGGGCTGTGGGCGTGGGATAAGCAAAGCGATCGCATGTTCCGGAGCTCGCCGAGCGGAATAGCTGCCGAGAAGCAGTTCTATTGGCTGACGCAATATGATGAGGAAGGCAACGATCCGCTGACGATGGAGAAGCAGCTGTCGCAGATGGAGGGCGAGGTCTCGCTTATCACCGACCAGTGGCTCCAATGGCTCTCTCAAATGAAGGCGCTCGACGCTCTACCAATCCCGCGCATCAATCGCTGGCTCGTTGCGCGGTATCTTGCGGTCCAGATGCTGCGCACGCTCGACACGCGCGATCTAGTATCGGCGATGGCTCAGATTGACCGCGGCGAACCGGTCGACGCAATGGAGGCGCGTGAGCTGCATACTGAACTTATGTGGGGTCCGCGCGTGGTGGAAAAATTGACGAAGAGGTTCATGAAATCGGTCTGGATCTTTGCTCGCAACGACAGCGCGACGCCGTTTGTGACCTCAGATAATCCCGTCGCTTTTCGCAGCCCCGACCACCGACAATGGCTACGATCCCTAGCGCTGGTGCCCGGCGCGTATCTCGTATTTGCGCTGTCACCCGGCGTGGTGCTCTATTGCCACCCGCCCGTGGGACCGTTCCGCAAGCTGGGCAAATTTGCGAATCGCTTGTCGCCGGTTGTGTTGGACGACCAGATGGTCGAGAGCGAGAATAGCGGTCAGGTGTTCATGGCCTCACGCTTCGTGCTGTCGAAACGGCCCGAGTTTAAGGCCGAACGCGCCTTTGCCCGGACGATCGGCGCCAATATAAACGCGCCGTCCAACTGATGCCCATCAAAATTGCCATCGAGCGCGATCGGCCTCGAATCTACAGTTCCGCAACGAGGCGACCAGCCTTGATGGGTTGGGTCCAGGCGCAAAGCTGCCGTTGAAATCGGATTTGCGTCGGCTTGAGTCCGAGTCCGGCGGGTCAGCCATGCTGATGGTGTGGCTAAATGAAAGGCGCGCTATGGTCGAGGCTGGAAGAGGCCCGATGGGTCGTTAGACCGATCATTCGCAGCCAATTTTCCAATGACCGAAAGGGGACCGTTAGCCGACAGTCCGGTTGTGGCTGAGGAATTCGGCAAAGCGGTCATTGGACTGACGACCCAAGTCTCCTCGTTCAGCCAATTTGATCCCAACGCGAAAGGCAGCCGTTGCCGGACGACCAACCCGCCGAGCGCTTAAATCTTGGGCGATCAGGTCAGGGTTATGCAACGAAGCGCACAACGCCGCCGTCCACCCGGAGCGCCGCTCGGCGGTCGATTGAAGACGAACCCAGAAGGTCGACGGCATATCTGCGCGGTCACGCCTTGCGCCCGCCCTTTCGAGCCGCCTCCGGTTTTGTCCTTATGCGAAGCGTCCCGCCTTCGGGTCGTTCGATCTCGAATGCGTTCGTCTTGCGGACGAGATCGCTTAGCTTGCGAAAGCCGAAGGTGCGGGGATCGAAGTCGGAAGCCAGATTGGCAAGCCGCGTTCCGACCGCACCGAGCGGAACCCAGCCATCCTCGGTTTCCATCTGCGCGATGGTTTTGCGGATGATCGGCACGGCCGCGGAAGGCGGCTGCAGTGGCTTCACAGTCGATACGGCTTCAGCCTCGTTTGCAGGCGCGGAAGCCAGCAGATTCTCGGTATAGACGAATCGCCGGCATGCCTGGCGGAAACTCTCAGGCGTCTTCTGCTCGCCGAAGCCGAATACGTCGATGCCCTGCTCGCGGATGCGGGCCGCGAGCCGGGTGAAATCGCTGTCGGAGGAAACCAGGCAGAAACCGTCGAACCGGCCGCTGTGCAGCAGATCCATCGCGTCGATGACGAGCGTGATGTCCGAGGCGTTCTTACCTGTTGTGTAGGCGAACTGCTGCTGGGGTACGATTGCGTGCTTTGAAAGGACGTCGGCCCACGCTTTCGAGCGCGAGCTGGAAAAATCGCCATAGATGCGACGCACGCTGGCCTCGCCGATCTTGGCGATCTCCTCGAACAGCCCATCGGCGATCTTGGCCGAGGCATTGTCGGCATCGATCAGAACGGCAAGGCGTGGTGAGCGCGGCTCGGACGGCATCATGGTCTTTTCCTTAGCGCTGTTCATGCCACCTGAAGTTCTTGCTCTCAATGTCGATGATTTCGCCGCAGTTCGCGCATTCGATCTGGGTGTGAGTACGAATCCAACCGACGAGCGTCTTTGCCTGATGATGGCACCGAGGACATTCCACGTCGATTTCGAAGCTGTCCGACTCGCGCTGCGTCATCGCCATGCCTCAGCTTTCGTCAGCAGCGGGCTCTCGCTGTTCTTTCTGCTCTATGGATAATGGTTTCTCCTTCGCAGCTTTCCCGGCAAGCTTGGCTTCTTTCTTGGCCGCCTTGGCCTTGTCTCGTTGACTGCGCTCGTACCGATAATTCGGCTTCATCGCCATTCAAACTCTCCCTATCTGGTAGATCCGTCAGGCCGAATGCCGGCTGAGGATCGCAATCCGGCCAGCGCGTGGCTCCAACCGCGCAGTCGCTCGCCAGGCTCAGTAAATCTCAACCGTGCGGTCGTAGCTGATCCCCGCCCCCTCAAGCGCGGTGAGGAATGCAGCACTCGCGTCATCGGGAGCGCCATCTACGGCGCAGCGCTTCATCGCGTCTGTCCAGGCCAGGCTGTCGTTTCCAGGCCAATGGTCAAACAGGAAATCCGAAGCCTGTGCTAAGGACTCGATCAGCGTGAAGCCGCTCGGGCCGGCGACATAGACAACCACGGGAACCCGGAATTTTTTTGCAGCCATCGCGCACCTTACGCCCGCTTGCATGGAAAGACGAGGTAGCGTTCGATTGTCGACCAGGCTTTGATCGCGGAAGCTGCTACCTGAAATCGGCGGCGGTCAAAGTGTAGGAGTCGCGGCGGTGGCGAGCATAAACCTTGCCAGCCATCTCCTGGATGGAGGTCCGCAAGCCATCGAATGCCGCAAGGTAGGCCGTCTCTACGCTGGCTTTCCCACCCAGGGCAATGCCATTTTTGGCCAGAGCCTCGGCCTCGACGAAGAAGCGAATTTGAAACATGCCGTCGTGACCGACGAAGTAAACGCCGTTGCGCTCCTGGTCAAAGCTTCGGCTGGTGTTCGGGAATGCGAGCGTCATCATCGGTCTGCCAGATTCTCGGGCGCAATTAAAAAGCGCGCGGCGATCCTCTCCTTGCGGCGCTCGCTGCTGCAAAAGTTGAGAAACAGCATGCTTTTCGTCGCTTCCGAACGGCTGAGCCCGATCATGGCGGCGCCGTTCACATGCGCCGGAATGCCCGTGAAGACGTGATAGACGGACCAGGAACGATCGGCTTCGACGCGACGGCCATATTGATGGTCCCCAAAGTGGCATGGTTGGGCGCCCCCTGCATCGAGGTGATGGGTGCCAGTGTTCATGATATCGGCCCTTTGTCTATGTCCGCCGGCGCGGCGATGATGCTGGAATAGATGGTCGTGCCGTCGGCGTCGGCGATGGCGACGGCATCTGGCCACTGGGGCATGTTCAATGTCCTTGCCAGATGCCGCGCGATCTCGATCGCCGCGTCGCGGTCGGCCGCGTCTACGGTTTCACGGCCGACGACGGCGTGCGCGTCGTCGGCAACGCGCGTCCGATAGAATTCGATCACGACCTTCATAGGAGTCCTGTTTAGCGAAAACATCCTGCCATCAGCGGCCATTGCTTTGCGCCGGAAACACTTCCAACCTTCAGCGGACGCTTTTGCCGCTCCGGCTTTCGGCTCCAGCATCTCCGTTCCTTGGCGCATGTCCGAATGTGCTTTCGATAAGAATCTTTCCGCCGTCCGACGCCTCGTCCATCGATTCCAGCATGTCCTCCGTCACCACCCGCTCGTGCGGTTCAGCGTCACTGCGGATGCGGTATTGCGGCGAGTTTCCCCTCGGCGGAAGAGCAAGCGTCACACGGTAGAGTTCGCCGGTCCTCGGGCCCGTGCCTAAACCGCCCTTCAGTCGAACTGACTGTCCGATATCGAAAAGACGTGCCAGAGCTCCGTGCTGGATTGGTCGTGCATTGCGCTGCAAGAGGGTGGTCATAGTTTTCTCCGGTTCTTTTGAGCGGCGCCTCGACTGAGGTTGATTAATCCGCTCCCTTGCTGCATCGACCCCTTCGCGGATCGCTGGCAGGTGATGAATGTGGTTAGACAGCGCCGTTCGGTGCGGGAAGCTTCCGAGGGACTTCTCATCGAGATCGACGCGATACTTTGCGGCCGGCTGCGCACATCGAAGCCCCGGCAAAACAGACGATGGATCGGGGCAAATGACGGTTTGCGCGAGCGGTCACTTGCGACTTCCTGCAGAAGTGGAGCGCTCCATCCGCTTCAATTCAAGCCCTCAAAACAATGCCTGATGCCGCCAGTACATCCGTGGTCCGTGCCGGCATTCCATTTCAGGGTTCGATCCATTCGAGATGCCCCGCCGCGAACAGCGCAATGCAATCCATATCGAAAATTCGGAGCAGAATGGCGAGGCCTTCGATATGACGAAAGCTAGGTCGGCCAAATCAACGAGCTTCATATATGCGCTTCAATTGCGCTGGGAACAAGCGCTAGCAGCTTTTTATTTTTCTCTGCTAAGTGAAATTCCGAAGACGAGGGTATGAGATCAGCATAAAATTATCTCATCCACGGGAAAAAAGTTCGAGACTCGCAATTAAAACAAGCGACAAATAGCGTTTTTCGGCGAATATCTTCGATGGCTGCTATCTATCGCAAGGCCGGCGGTCTACGGTGAGACATGCGTACCCATTCCGCCACGAGAATGAAGTTGCCTAAACTAGGTCGGGTGATAGCCTTGCCAATTGTGGAGCCTGGCGTCCCGCACACAAACGGCGCCGTGGCCGTGGTTGAACCGCGACGGGTGTTCGGCAAGCTCGCCACCAAGCGGCCATTGGCTGTCGCGGTGGCGCGGGCTGGCGCGAAGGATACGATGGCCGTGCGCGCGAGGGCGGCGCTCTCTTCGCACGGTCAACTGGCCGTAAAAATATATGTCGCGCTCTGGATGGTCGCTCTGCTTGCCTCGGTTTTTCTCATTGTAAAAGGCTGAGCAAGGTCGGCATAGTCGAGAGGCGAAACGTCAAGGACGCGAACATGGCAAAACGCTATGAGCTTCGAATGGACGAGCCGAACAGTTGAATATTCGGAGGAGTCCCACCGGACTTCCTAATCGCGACGCGACCGATACCGCGATCCAGTGCTCCTTCTGGGCGACTTCGGTCCCCCATGCATTTCAGTTGAAAGGGAATACCCATGAGAACCATGACAACACCGGATGTCCCCCCTGTCGCGGCGGTTGCGCTGGCCAAGTCATCCCGGAATTTGTCGGCTCGGCTGACGATCAGAACCGACGAAGCGGCAAGGCGCAAGATCGCTGACACCGACGGCACCCTGAGGCGGGCACGGGCACTTGCGGAACGCAACCGGCTGATCTGAAACTGCTTCCCGATTCCGGACAGAGCAGCCTGAACGAACAATGCTACCTAACCACGACCTATCGGCTGACCAAGGTGATGAGCGACTGCTTGACGCTTTGCGAACAATGGCGAAACGGTATCGGGGCGGATCGTCTAAATCAGGTGAGGAATTGGTCGAGCTGACACTGCGGACTGCGATCGAAAAATATGACTGTCGACCGGCAAACATGAGCTTATATGGGTGGCTGCTCAGCATAATGCAGCGGCATATGAACTGATTGATAATGTCGGATAGCTAGCTGCTAGCTTCGTCGGATTACCGCCACATCGCCTCAAGGCAACCGCGGGCACCTCTCACCTGGAACAAACTCGGATTATGCCCCTGGGTTGCGAGGAATGCTTGTCCCGCGCAATTCCGCAGCGGCTAACCAGTGGGGCCGAGAGCAGCGGAGCTTTCCATCTGCGTCCGGAACCAGCGTAGCGTCTCGAGCGTCGAGGGAAGCGCGTTCTGCTTTCGGGCAAGAATTTCCAACTCCCTGAAGCGCAACGCGAACGGCCTCTGATCCGGAAGCGCATGCAACAGCGAACTTACGATAATTTTGAGGCCGTCTATTTGGCCTTGCATTTCAAGGCGCAGGTCTGTGTCGGTCATCAAGTCTCTCCTGAAGCTTGGAATCGTATCCTGCCCAAGGAAGAGGAGCGGCCGTCTGCGCACCCAGTTCCTGTTGCCGCTACTGGCGTAATCGCTGGGCAGCACGGAGCGTCAGAGCCTTTCGCCCTTCCGAAACTTGGTCAGGAATGAGCGCCACTTCCGCTTGGCGGCGCCGTCACGGAGTCGCAAGATATGCGGCGCCATGAAGTGAACGACGGCCATTCCGCTGCCGTGCCGTTCGGCTTCGGCAACTGAATGCTGATCGTAGAGAGCATCGTCCATCGATGCGACGTCCTTGCCTTCGAAGGCTTCAAGCGCGGCTCTGCAGCGCTTGAAGCGCTCCATGAATGCATCGAATTCCCCGCGTGAGTCTTCATCCAGCCGGAGCGATTGCAACTCATCGAGGGTGAGCTTTTCCAGGATCGACGGCCGCGGCTTCGCCGCGCGACGCAGCGGCCTTTTCCCTGCCTGTACGGAAGACGCTATATGCTTGGCGGCATCAGTCATTTGGATTTCCCTTGGATTTGCTGAACTGGCAAGTCAGCGCCGCCCAATCAATGATTGACAGCCGGCGGAGCCGTGGCACGTGCGCTTACCGAGGTGCTTCTGCTACCGGCTCGCACTCAAGCATCGAAACGAAAAGGCCGAGCAAGTGCCCGGCCTCTTGATCAGAATTTGCAGGGCACCAGTACATCCGTGGTCGCCGCGCAAAGTTCTGGAGTTGGTCAGGCAGCCTGAAGCTGCTCAGCCGCCATCTTGCCAGACTTGCTGTCACGAACCATCTCGTAGCCGATCTTCTGGCCCTCGACGATGCTGGTCATCCCAGCGCGCTCTACAGCGGAGATGTGGACGAAGACGTCCGAGCCGCCGTTGTCAGGCTGGATGAACCCGAAGCCCTTGGTGGAATTGAACCATTTTACTGTGCCGGTGGTCATGATGAACCCTTTCCTCAGCAGCATTGCTCTCTCGCGATGCGGATGCACCGGGAGTAGAAATCGAGATTTGTGGGAAGGAAGATCGTAGACCAGCGCCGAAGCACGAATAAACAAAGTCCAAACTTCAAAAGTCGATTGGTTTGTGTACCTGCAACGGATCTGACTGTCCAGCTTTTGTTTCGTCCTGCTGCAAACGCATGAACTAGCGCACTGGTTCTAGCTTGTGACCGCAGGGAGTACGAAGCGAGAAGCGCCAAGGGGAGATAGACGCCGGCCTGCCTTGAGGTTCAAGTTCGCCTCCGAGCTGCTCGACCAGCGACCGCACCAAACCAAGGTTAGAACGAAAGTCGCAGATGAACCTGCTGCCGAGTACTGCGCATCCGAATGACAGGTTTCACGATCAGTATGCCGGACGCTGAACGTCCGGGATGAGGCACCGGCGCAAAGCGGTCATTCGTGAATGATCTCGTTTGGAGCCTTAAATCAGGATGGCCCTTGAGGATGCTGCCACTCTGAAGTCCGATCGCCAACTTCAACTCTGGCTTGGCCGGCTTTTTAATCTGGCAGCCTTGTAACAAACTGCCTAACAAGCGACGAGACCCCCCGCGCCGCCTAACATAGAGAGTTATGGGACCGACAGGTCCTATTCCGGAACCGAACCTATCCACAGAAATATTTTATTGGTATTTCTGTTGGTAGCTGCGGCGGTGACCCTTCCCTACGCATTTGAAAGTCAAGCGGGATTTTCTCCACTGGGATTCCGCCTCTGGGCACCATCCCCCTCTTCTCCCACATTCGCTTTCGCCGAAGCTTCTACGCTGCAGCAAGCAGTTGGGGTTGGCGATCTTTTTGCTACCGATGGCGCAATTTGGCGGGATGGGGAGCGCTGCGCTCGGGCTGTTACGGCCGCACGCTTGCCAGCCGGTTTAGCCGTGCCCAGGTTCGCCGAGCTTTTCCAGTCTCGCGGACAGCCGGTCAAGGTCAGTTGTGCCCTGGCCGAAAAGGCTCATGGCCCTCATGGCGACCAACTGGCGGTCTTCCTCGCTCTCAAGTCCATGCCTTGAACAATAGCGATGGACAGCTTTTGAGAGGATTTCAAGTTGGGTGGAATCCAAAACACCATGCAGGGACATGCGTGCCTCCTAGCCAGGGGCGAAAGCACGATACCGCTTTCAAGCGTCCGCTTGCCTCACTACTCGGTACGAACGACAAAGGGGTGATACGCCTCTCCGGCAAGTCGCGCGCTAACAAATGAGGCCGTGATGAAAATCGCGCCTGAGCGGTTACGTCTTCTTGAGAAGGCGCGCCTGCCCAAGACGCGAAGCTGCGTCGATGCTGATCAAGTCGATGAGCTCGCGCCTTGGGCTGCGGTGATGCCGGTCCCGCGCGGCTGAAATTGCACCCGAAATTCCTTTTCGGCCTGCGACATTCCACCTGAACGTCGGGTACGCGAGCCTTGGCGGCGGCCCGTCTCGCTTGTCATGTGACAGCCATCATAGACCCAAGAATATCAATCGGCACTTCGCGAACGTTTTCTCCGCTCCAGGCTTTTCGCCTTTCGGCGAGCGATTCTGAGTTCGCCAAGCGTCGGCTGCCACCACCCTCTCGATCGTTCCGCTGATCCGGCAGGACGCCGCGCCGGCCATGTCTTGATCAGTTCAGCCAAGGTCGGCGGCCGCCACCTCGCCCTAACGGCGCCGAAGCCGGTCTCCATCGACTGTGGGTAGAACGGCGCCAGGTCAGAGGGGTCGGCGAGCTCGCCTGAAATCCCGGTGAAGACAACAACGTCATATTGCACCGTCGCCACGGCGCGACCGAGCGGAGGCAGGTCTTCGGCTGGAACCGGACAGCGCCGGCGCCTGCGTTCGGCATGGCGCAGCCTGGCGGCCTTGTGCTCATCGGAGTGTTTACCAGCCTCCCGTCGGCGTTTCCTCTCCTCCGGCTCGGCGCGCTGGGCGGCTCTTTCGATGCTTGGCCAACGGCGCCGCAGCTCCTCATAAGCGCGAAAAGGCACCCGCCAGACCCGCAGTTCGTCGTCCCAACTCGCCCATGGAACCGCTCGCAGTTCCTCCAGCACGGTCTTCGAATAAGGCGTGCGAATGCGCAGGTCGTCCGCGACTTCCAGATAGTGGCTCGACAGTGGATCGAAGGCGAAGGCATCCCGCCCCTTACTGTCGTCATGGGCTGCGCGAGCCGCTGTCTCCTGTGCCAGCCAGCGCTCGATCCGCCGCGCCGCCGTTTTTCCGGGCACGAACCAGCTCCTGCGCTCGTCGCTCCACCTCGCGCGCGGAAACGCAAGCTGGAACCGCTCAACTGCCGCTCGATCGTACGCGAAGCGCGCTTCGGCACCACGAGGCTTCTGCGGTTCAAAATGGGCTTCGGATTTTTCCATCGGATTGCGCTTGCTAGCTCTGCTCGCAAGGAACGCCGCGCAAGTTCTTTGGGTTCAAGCCACACAGCGGAGACAAGCCGAACTGCTCGAGGAACCGCGAGCGGAAACCTTCCCGGCATTCGACGGTTAATCCGGATCAGGAGAGGTCAGCCCATGGCGAGACGACGTGATGCAGATGAAACAGCGGCGAGCCGGCCCAGAAGGCCACGTTCGCGCCCGCTGAAAGGCGAAGAAACGGAAGTGAACCATATCGTGGAAACGCAAAACATCTCGCCGGCCCAGGCGCGGGAGCTGGTGCGGCGCCACGGAAACGATTGGCGCAAGATCGATGAGGCCGCCAAATCCTACAAGAAAGACAGCTAGTATTCCAAACCAAGTATCGGGGTGACTGCTCGGAGAGATCATCGGCCAAGATAACCGGATGACCAGGATCGCTACTTTCAACGTAAATGGCGTCAATGGGCGATTGCCGGTCCTCCTGAAATGGCTTGGCGAAACCGGCTATGACATCGTCTGCCTGCAGGAGCTCAAGACATCCGATGAGAAGTTCCCTGCCGAGGCGATCCGGCAGGCTGGTTACGGCGCCGTCTGGCATGGGCAGAAATCTTACAACGGCGTAGCGATTCTGGCCCGTGGGAAACAGCCGCAGGAGCGCAGGCGCGGACTGCCAGGCGACCCGGACGATACGCACAGCCGCTACATCGAGGCCGAGGTGGATGGGCTGGTGATCGGCTGCATCTATCTGCCGAACGGCAATCCCGCGCCTGGCCCTAAATTCGATTACAAGCTGGCGTGGTTCCAGCGTTTGATCAGCTATTCCCAGACCTTGCTTAAAGAAGAGACGGTCCTGTGCGGCGATTACAACGTGGTGCCAACCCCCATCGATGCGGTGGTGCCGGCGCGCTGGTTGGGCGATGCAGTGTTTTTCCCGCAGAGTCGTGACGCTTACGCCGATTTGCTGAAGATGGGCTGGACGGATGCGGTTCGGCAGATCCATCCCGAGAAGGGGGTCTACACCTACTGGAACTTCTCCTACCGGGGCGGTTATGACCGGAGCTCAGGCCTGCGAATGGACCATCTCCTGATCAGTCCGGCACTTTCAAACCGGCTGCGAGGGGCGGGCGTCGATGCTGCGGTAAGAGCTTTGGAAAGGCCAAGCGATCATGCCCCGGCGTGGATCGAGCTGACCCGGCCTGGAAAGCTCGACTGAGGTTCCGATGGCCTGCCCAGGAGCGGCATCAGCCCGAGCGTATCACGCCGGGCTCATCGGTCTGTTCGTGGGCTTGTCCGACAGCTTGGGGCGCGGCCACAAGGTCCTGGAATCCGATCGTGGCGACCAGATACCCCGCTTCGTCGTAGATTCTCGTAACCCACGATGTCGGGTCGACGCCTTCGACAATCCCATCGAGCATCGCCTCCTTAGCCGCGCGTTTCGCCTCGGCCTTGGCGGCATCCAAATTTTCCATGTCGACCTGGATGGCCGGCTGCGCCGTACTTTCGATGAACTCAAAACGGAACTTCGGCATTGGTTTCTCCATTCGGCGCCGCCGGGAGCGGATCGGGCGGGCTCTCAATCTTGCCGTTGCTGGAAGTTTCGTCTCCGAGCACTGTTTCCGCGATGTATTGCTTGAGATCGCCGACTTCGTCGCCGATATCCTCAGCCAGTATTCCCAGGCCTTCGGCATCGGCGATGCATTGTTCGGCGAGCTTCTCGGCGGCGATTTCGGCCGGGATTGCAGCTGCGGCTTCCGCCTTGTGCTCGTCGATCCATTCCCCGACGAAATGTGCGGTCTTGTTCACGATGATATCCGGTTCCTGAGCGGAAACCGTGTCAGCGTCAGTTGGCTTCGTGTCCATGTCTAAACCCGCCCTCTAGGATCCTTCTTCAACGCCGATTGCCTGCGAAGGATGCAGGCGTTGGTCGAAAGTTGTTATAGCTTCAGGCTTGCACTTCAGACTCCTGGCTCAAGGCTGGAACCTGCGTCAGGATCAACAGTTCTTGAGCATGGCAAATCACCCGATAACGAGTTTCCTCACCTCAATCGGCACTTTATCGTCCCGTCCCGCCGCATTCCTGGTGCTGCTGGCCCACGCAGCACTGTGTGTCGTTTTCGATCGGCAAAGTCTGAATTGGTATGGGGCGGCCACCCTGGCGCCTCCAGCGGGCCCGTGAAAGGTGAGATTTGGTCGGAACCGGCGGAGGCTGCTCAGCAGCCTCAAGTATTTGGCCGTCGCGCTTGTCACCAGTCTGGTCACGTTGCTCGCGATCAACTTGACCCCCGAGACCCGTGTCATCCGCACCATCGTGCCGCACCGTTTCGATGCGGCAGATCCGCAATTCGCAAGGAGCATGAGCAGCTATTCGCAGGGGCAGATGTTCGAGGCGAACGCCGTGCAGACCCTCGTCAACGGCGACGAGATTTTTCCCGCCATGCTGCAAGCGATCCGTTCGGCCCGAAAGACCATCAACATGGAAACCTACATCTATTGGTCGGGCTCGGTCGGCTACGAGTTCGCCACGTCTTTGGCTGCGAAAGCCCGAGAGGGTGTCGAAGTGCGCGTGCTCGTCGATTGGCTTGGCAGTCTTCCCTTCGATGAGAAGCTGATCCAAATCATGACGAGTGCTGGCGTTCGGTTCGAGCGCTATCGGCCGATCCACTGGTACACGCTCGACCGCGTCAACAACCGAACGCATCGCAAGCTGCTCATTGTGGACGGGCGGGTCGCCTTCACAGGCGGGGTCGGCATCGCGGACAACTGGCTGGGAGATGCGCGCAACCCCAATGAGTGGCGCGACACGCACTACCAGATCGAAGGGCCTGCTGTGCCCGGGTTCCAGGCGGCCTTCGCCGAGAACTGGCTGGAAACAGTGGGCGAGACGTTGCAGGGCGAGAACTTCTACCTGCCGCCCGAAGCCGCGGGTGCGCTCCGTGCCCAGCTGATCCTTTCTTCGCAGCCGAACGGCTCCGAAAACATGGAGCTGATGATGCTGGCCGCCATAGCCGCGGCCAAAGACCACCTGCGCATCGGCATGGCCTATTTCGTCCCGGACGACATCGCCCTGCAGCAGATATTGGACGCCAGAAAAAGAGGCGTCGCCGTCGACGTGATCGTTCCCAATTCCCTGACGGATGTTCCGATCGTCCGCAAAGCTTCGCGCTATTTCTGGGGCAAATTGCTCGAGGCCGGGGTGCGGATCTACGAGTTTCAGCCCACGATGTATCACCCCAAACTGCTGATCGTGGACGACGTCTGGGCGAGCTTCGGTTCCACCAACCTGGACCAGCGGTCTTTGCGTTTGAACGATGAGGCCACGCTCAACGTCTATGGCAAGGAATTCGCACGAACGCAGATCGACTTGTTCAACGAAGATCTGAAGCGCTCGAGGCAGATCAGCCTTGCCGAATGGAGATCGCGTCCCATGCGCGAAAAGTTCACCGATTGGCTGGCCAGCACGCTCCACGCGCAGCTTTAGTCAGCCCATGGAGCCGAACGCAAAACACCAGCCGCTGCTTGTCTCTTCGGCCGCCCGTCACCCAGATCGGCGGAGTTGCCAACCCACCCCAGGTGAGCCAGGGTCGGCCGCCACGGGGCGGCTCTTGACGCCGAAAATCGCGCTTCCAATATTTCACCTCAGCGCCGCCGGCACATCGCCCAACACCTTGCTGAGCATCTGTTTGGCCTGCCGGCGATTGGCACATCAAGCGGAGGAAGGTCATGGGCCCAAATGTCTTCGGGGAGCCCGTTGGGCGTGCTTTGATTTCTCGGCAAAGCGACAACTATGGTCACGACCACGGCGCGGCAGAACCAGGCGCAATGAGCACTGATGTGTTCGCTGAACCTGTCCTTGTTGATGACGTGCCATTTGGCGTGAGGAAAATCCGTTGCGCGATGGACGCCATCGAATTCCTGGAGGAGTGGCCGTTCGAGAAGCGGTGCCGCCTGCACGGTTTGGCCAGCGACGCTTGCTGCGCGGCATATGATGGCCGCGGGCCGGTCGCCGCGGCCAGGAAAGTGTTCGTCAGCTGGGCGATCCAGACCGGGATTTGCGCGAGCGCGCCTTGCCTCGAGCTCGACGCCGCCGAGGCAGCGGATCAAGTCACAGGCAGTGGCACGTCCTGATGAGGAAGAACACGCCGGTCCCATAGGGAAGCAACAAAAGCAACAGGGCCAGCCAGTAACCCGGCTGTGCGATCGGCGCGAAATCTGAACGAAGCTGCTCCATTGCCCGTCCAACGCAGGGCGGCACAGCTGGTTCCTCTACCGCACATGTCGCAAACCAAGCAGCCGCGTACCCTCCTGCTGTTGACGGCTGCAGCGATCGAGGGACGCTGGCCGCCTCCCAGGAGCGGTGATGGCACCCCCAGGTCCTTGGTGCTGTTGGGCCGGACTTCGATATGGATGCACCTGCCACACGCAATTCTTGCAGTCCCTTTCTGGGCAGCAGGAACAAAGGGGCTCGTTGTCCGTTCGGTTTCGCGCAGCAAGAGCAGGATCAGCTTGCAGAACGGCGAGACCGGAGTTTCTGCCGCCAGATTTCTGTTTCCCTTGTTGTCCGCGTTGAACAAGGTGTTCCGAAGCGCCATGCATTTCCGCCAGTGTCCGTCGGCCGCTCTTGGCCTCCTGCTCTTGGCCATCGCGGTGCTGCCGTACGATCCCGCTTGGGCGCAAGCGCCCTGCCCGGCCGATCACGACAAACTGCTGTCGGTCTTGAAGGCCAATGTCAAGGCAAGTGGCGGGCCGGCAAATGGCGGCTTCGAGACCAATGAATGGGCCGCGATCGTTGCCCGTGACGGTACGGTCTGCGCCGTCGCCTTCAGCGGCCCTACCGTGGACGCGCAATGGCCCGGCAGCCGGCTGGTCGCGGCGGAGAAGGCCAACACGGCCAACGGGCTCAGCCTGGCGAATATGGCCCTGTCGACCGCCAATCTTTATGCCGGGGTGCAACCAGGCGGGCCGCTGTTCGGCCTGCAGGCCACCAACCCCGTCAACCAAGCGGCGGCTTACGCCGGCGACGCCAAGACATTCGGCAGCCCCAATGACCCGCTGATCGGCAAACCGATCGGAGGCGTGGTTGTGTTCGGCGGAGGCCTGGCCCTGTACGACGGCAAGGCGATCGTCGGAGGCCTTGGAGTCAGCGGCGATTCCTCCTGCGCCGACCACAACGTCGCCTGGCGCGTGCGCGCCGCGCTCGGCCTCGACAAGGTTCCGGCAGGCGTCAATCCCAATCGCAAGGACGCCATCATCTACGACCTCGACCCAGGCGGCAAAAGCGCATCCGGCTGGGGTCATCCGCTTTGCGCCGGGCGCGAGGCCGACATCGCCGCCGAACTGGGCGCCAGCGTCGGAGGCTCGGTCCCGAAATGAAGGCAGCGCGACAGCTGACGGCGAGGTGTGCGCAGTCCGGACGCGCTCGCCTTACCCGGGCTGCGCGGCAATATGCGGGATTAAGCATTGTTGGGGCGATGATGCTGGCCTGTCCCCCAGTTCTGATGGCCGCCTCGGAGTCGCCCTCGACGCCTGCGATCTCGCCGCCTGCCTCCGCCGCCCCGCCCGACGACGGCCAATGGACGATGCCGGCCAAGAACTACGCCTCGACCCGCTATAGCGAGCTCGCGGAAATCAATGCAGGCAACGTCAAGAACCTGCAGGTCGCCTTCACCTTCTCGACCGGCGTGAACAAGGGCCAGGAAGCGGCACCGCTGGTGGTCGGCAGCACGATGTATATCGTGACGCCGTTTCCCAACATCGTCTACGCGCTCGACCTCTCCAAACCTGGCGCACCGATCAAGTGGAAATACGAACCCAATCCCGAGCCCGCTGCACAAGGGGTGGCGTGCTGCGACGTCGTCAATCGCGGCGCCGCCTTCACCGACGGGCGCATCTTCTTCAACACGCTGGACGGCCACACGATAGCGCTCGATGCGAACTCCGGCCAGCCGATCTGGAACACCCATATCGGCAACATCAATGTCGGCGAGACCCTCACCATGGCGCCGCTGGTGGTGAAGGGCAAAGTGCTCGTCGGCAATTCGGGCGGCGAGATGGGCGTACGCGGCTGGGTCAAGGCGCTCGACGCCGGCGATGGCCATGTCATATGGACGGCTTTCAGCACGGGTCCCGACAAGGAGGTGCTGATCGGCCCGGATTTCAAGCCGCATTACGACATGGACAAGGGCAAGGACCTTGGTGTGACGACATGGCCGCCGGAGGCCTGGAAGATCGGGGGCGGCAATATGTGGGGCTGGATCTCCTATGATCCCGATCTCGATCTGATCTTCCACGGCACCGGCAATCCAGGCCCCTGGAACCCTGACCTGCGCCCCGGCGACAACAAATGGACATCGGGCATTTTTGCCCGCGACCCCGATACCGGAGCGGCTAAATGGTTCTATCAGTGGACGCCGCACGATCTGCACGACTATGACGGCATCAATGAGCAGATCCTGCTCGACATGAACTGGCAGGGCAAGCCGCGCAAGGTGCTGGTCCGGCCGGAGCGCAACGGCTATCTCTACGTCCTTGATCGCACCACCGGCGAGGTCCTGTCCGCAAAACCCTATGGCCCCGTCAACTCCAGCAAGGGTGTGGATCTCAAGACGGGCAGGCTGATGGCAAACCCGGACAAGAAGACCGGGACCGGCAAGGTCGTCCGCGACATCTGCCCGACCGCCTCGGGGCTCAAGGACTGGCAGCCTTCCGCCTTCTCGCCGAAGACGGGCCTGCTCTATATCCCGCACAACAATCTGTGCATGGACGAGGAAGGCGTCGAGGTGAACTACATCGCCGGCACGCCCTATGTCGGAATGAACGTGCGAATGATCCCAGGCCCCGGCGGCAATCGGGGCGCCTTCACTGCCTGGGACATTGCCGCAGAGAAACCGGCCTGGAGCCTCAAGGAAAACTTCCCGGTATGGAGCGGCGCGGTCGTAACCGCCGGCGATATCGTCTTCTACGGAACCATGGAAGGCTGGTTCAAGGCCGTCAGCGCGAAGACCGGCGAACTGCTTTGGCAGTTCAAGACCTCCTCCGGCATCATCGGCCAGCCGGTGACTTATCGCGGCCCCGACGGACACCAATATGTCGCGATCCTGTCCGGCGTCGGCGGCTGGGCCGGCGCCATCGTCTCGGGCGATCTCGACCCACGCGATGCCACTGCTGCGCTCGGTTTCGTCAACGCCATGAAGGACTTGAAAAACACGACAACGGCGGGAGGCACGCTCTATGTGTTCCGACTGCCTTGATGCATTCAAACCGACGGCACTGGCGAAAAGATCCTCCCTGCGGGCCCTCGTGGCCGGTCTCGTCGCGTTGGTCTGGCTGGTTCTGGCCGGCGCGGCGGATGCGCGGGAACTCCGCGCCTGCGCCGATCCCAACAACATGCCGTTCTCCGACGCCAGCGGCGAAGGCTTCGAGAACAAGATCGCCGAGATCGTTGCGGCCGACCTTGGCGCCAAGCTTACCTACACCTGGTGGGCGCAGCGCCGCGGCTTCGTTCGCAACACGCTGAAAGCCGGGCTTTGCGATCTGGTGCTCGGAACGCCCGCAAATGTCGAAATGCTGCGCACCACCTCACCCTATTACAGATCCTCCTACGTCTTTGTCGCACGACAGGATGGGCCGGACGTAACGTCCTTTAACGATCCACGGCTGCGCGACATGCGCATCGGCGTTCAGCTCATCGGCGATGACGGCGCCAATTCGCCGCCGGTCCAGGCGCTTGGCCGTCGCGGCTTTGTCGGACATCTCGTCGGCTACCCGGTCTACGGAGACTATTCCGCTCCTAACCCTGTGGCGCGCATCGTCGAAGCTGTCGCGAGCGGCGAGGTCGACGTCGCCGTGGTCTGGGGCCCGCTCGCCGGTTACTTCGCTACGAAGCAAAAGGTGCCGCTCCGGATCACGCCGGTCACACCTCGCATTGATGGACCGCAACTGCCGCTGATGTACGACATCTCGATGGGCGTTCGGCGCGAGGACGATCGACTGCGCGGCGATGTGAATAGCGCGCTCGCCAGGCACAAGGCCGAGATCGACGCGGTTCTGACGCAATATGGCGTTCCGCTTCTCGACATCGCCGGGAGCCCGGTGCGATGAGGCTGGGTTTCGCGACGCTGCTGTCCGTGACGCTTGCCTTGGCGGCATGCCAGCGCGAGGAGCGGGACACGCGTCCCCAATCTTCGCTCGGCTCCGGCGGGCAGCCGACGCCCGTGACTACGCTGGAACCTGGCGGCCAAAGGCCCTCCCCCAGCAACAACAAGGCAGCGAGCTTCGAGGCGAACGCCTTTCATCTCAGCGAGGGCAAGCGCCTGTTCGGCTGGTTCAACTGTTCGGGATGCCACGCCAATGGCGGCGGCGGCATGGGCCCGGCGCTGATGGACCAGAAGTGGATCTATGGCAGCTCGATGGAAGGCATTCACGCCACCATCCGCGACGGACGTCCGAACGGGATGCCGAGCTTCCGCAACAAGATCCCCGACGATCAGATCTGGGAACTGGCGGCCTTCGTGCGTTCGCTAAGCGGCAACGCGCCCTCTTCCGCTGCGCCACAGCGAAATGACGACATGATGCCCCATCCGTCGGAAAACCGCATGCCGGATGCCGCCACGCTGGGGAAGTCGCCGTGAAAGGCCTCGCCTCGATGGCGTTTGCCGCGGCAAGCGTCCTTTCTCTCCAGGGATGCGCGGGCTGGCAATCGGCCCTCGACCCGAAAGGCCCCGCGGCGAACGAGTTGGCATGGCTGATCTGGTTCTTCGTAGGGCTTTGCTCGGTAGTGTGGGTGCTGGTGATGATCGCTCTCGCCGCACCGCTGTTGATGCGGCCACCCAGGCGCACCGAGCCGCTGATGCTCGACGCCAGCGCCGACCATCGCAAATTGCGCGTTGTGGTCATCGCTGTCGGGCTGACCGCAGCGACGCTGGTCGGGCTGACCCTGCTCAGCTTCTTGGCCAACAGGACGCTTGCGGCAATCGGCTCGAACGCTGCGCTCACCATTCGGGTGACCGGGCACCAGTGGTGGTGGGAGGTGCGCTATGAGGATGCCACGCCGAGCCGCATCCTGACGACGGCGAACGAAATCCACATCCCCACCGGCGAGCCGGTGCGGCTTCTTCTGACCTCGACCGATGTGATCCATTCCTTCTGGATCCCAAGTCTGGCCGGCAAGCTCGACCTCGTCCCCGGTCACATGAACGTGCTGGATATCAAGGCGGACAAGCCCGGAACCTATCGCGGCCAGTGCGCCGAGTTCTGCGGCGCGCAGCATGCGAACATGGGCACCTTTATCATCGCCGAGCCGCGGGCAAAGTTCGACGCCTGGTGGAACGACCAGCTGCAGCCGGCCGCGGCCCCGACGGGCGACGAGGCGAAGGCGGGCGCGGACTTGTTTCTCAAGCGTCCCTGCGTGATGTGCCACAAGATCGGCGGCACGCCCGCGGGCGGAACGGTCGCTCCGGATCTCACCCATATTGCCAGCCGGCAAACACTTGCCGCGGGAACCTTGACGATGAGCCGCGGCAATCTCGCCGCCTGGATAGCCGATCCGCAAGGCATCAAGCCCGGCTCCCACATGCCGGTGGTCGAGCTCAATGGCGACGAGCTCAACGCGATCGTCGCCTATCTCGAGGGCCTAAAATGAGCAGCGCGGACCTGGCCAGCGAACGCGACCTGCCGCCGGAACGTGAGGCGACTGCCAAGGGCGACGTTGCCCCCGAACGTGATGGGCCGCGCGACACCGGCATGGACGATGCCAGCCTTCACCGCTGGCTCGCGCGCACATGGCGGACGCCGCCCGGCATCGTCGGCGCGTTGTCCAGCGTTGATCACAAGGTCGTCGCAAGGCGCTATCTGATCACGGCATTCGGATTTCTGTGCCTGGGCGGGCTGAGCGCCGTCGCCATGCGCATCCAGCTTTCGGCACCGCAACGCGGCCTGATCGGGCCGGACCTCTACAACCAGCTGTTCACCATGCATGGCGTCACCATGATGTTCCTGTTTGCCGTGCCCATCGTGCAGGCGACCGGCATCTATCTGGTGCCGCTGATGGTCGGCAGCCGCAACATCGCCTTTCCGCGCCTGAACGCGTTCAGTTACTGGATTTATGTCTCGGGAGGTCTCTTCGCCTGGGTGTCCTTCGCCCTTTCCATGGCGCCGGATGTCGGCTGGTTCGCCTATGTGCCGCTGTCAGGTCCCGAATTCAGTCCCGGCAAGCGCGCCGACGTGTGGGCGCAGATGATCACCTATACCGAGGTCTCATCGCTGGCGGTCGCCGTCGCGACCATTGTCACCGTATTGAAGCAGCGTGCGGCAGGCATGTCGCTGGACAAGATCCCGCTCTATGTCTGGGCGTTGCTGGTGACCTCATTCGTCGTCGTCTTCGCCATGCCGGCGGTGATGATCACCTCGACCTTCCTGATCCTCGACCGACTGGTCGGAACGCATATTTTCAATCCAGCGGAGGGCGGCGACGCCCTGCTGTTCCAGCACCTGTTCTGGTTTTTCGGTCACCCCGAGGTCTACATCATCTTCCTGCCGGCGACAGGCATGGTCTCCGCGATCATTCCCGCTTTCGCTCGAAGACCGGCGTTCGGCTATCTCGGGCTGGTCCTGTCGTTGATCGCGGTCGGCTTCCTGTCGTTCGGTCTCTGGGTCCACCACATGTTCGCGACGGGATTGCCGAAGCTCGGTGCAAGCTTCTTCACGGCATCCAGCATGTTGATCGCCATTCCCAACGGCGTGCAGATCTTTTGCTGGTTGGCGACCTTGTGGGACGGCAGACCGGTGATCCGCACGCCGTTGCTCTTCGTCTTCGGTTTCTTCTTCATCTTCGTCATTGGCGGTCTCACCGGTGTCATGCTGGCCTCGGTGCCGCTCGACCTGCAGGTGCACGACACCTATTTCGTCGTCGCGCATTTCCACTATGTGCTGATCGGCGGCTCGGTTTTCCCACTGCTGGGTGCCGCCTATTTCTGGTTCCCCAAGATCACCGGCCGCATGATGAGCGAGCGCCTCGGACGCTGGCATTTCTGGCTGGCCTTCATCGGCTTCAACGCGGCCTTCTTCCCGATGCACCTTGTCGGCCTGTGGGGCATGCCGCGCAGGGTCTATACCTATCCGGCCGAGCTTGGCTGGGGGAACATCAACCTGTTCATCACCGGCGGCGCGGTGCTCTTCTTCCTGAGCTTCGTGCTGTTCACCTTCAACCTCGTGCATGGCGCCTTGAAAGGCGCGCCGGCCGGCGACAATCCCTGGGATGCCGGCACGCTGGAATGGGCCACGTCTTCGCCGCCTCCAAGCTATAATTTCGCGCGCATTCCAATCGTCACGAATGTCGAGCCGCTCTGGGCCGAACGCGAGGCCCTTCCCGTCGCCACCGGCCTTCGCGTCGATGTGCGCGAGCTCCTCATCTCGACGGTGGCGGAAGCGCATCCCGATATCCGCGAGAAATCGGCGACGCCGTCGATCTGGCCCTTGTTCGCTGCGATCGCTGTCGGCGGCACCTTTCTGTATTCGATCTTCACGCCCTGGGCGATCGTCTGGGGCGCCGCGCCGATCGCGATCACCCTGATCGGCTGGTTCTGGCCGAAAGATACGCCGGAGGACGAGGAATGAAGCAGCGTCCCGCCGCCGATCTGTCGGGCCTGCCAAGCTTCGGGCTTGGTCCGCGCAGCCCGACCTGGTGGGGTACGCTCGGTTTCATGGCGTTGGAAGGAATGGGCTTTGCGCTGGCGGCCGGCGCTTATCTGTATCTGGCGACCTTGTGGCCCAACTGGCGTCTGAGCGTCCCGGAGCCCAACCATTGGCCGGGAACGATCGTGACGCTGCTTCTCATCGTCAGCCTGGTGCCAAACCACCTCCTCAACCGCTACGCCAAGCAATGCGCCATCGGGCCGGTGCGGATCGGCATGGTGGTGATGTCGCTGCTCGGCAGCGCGCCGCTCATCGTGCGCTGGTTCGAGTTTCCGGCCCTGAACATCTATTGGGACACCAACGCTTATGGCTCGATGCTCTGGGTGCTGCTCGGCCTGCACACCATCCATCTGATCACCGATGTCGGCGACACGATCGTTCTGACAGTGCTGATGTTCACGCGCCACGCCTATAGCGGCCGGCGTTTCGGCGACGTCGGCGACAACGTCTTCTACTGGGATTTCGTGGTCTTGACCTGGATCCCGATCTATCTGCTCATCTACTGGGTCCCGAGGCTAGGCTGATGCGCGCGCTGCGTTTGGGAACGTCCTGGGGTGGTCTTGTGTCGGGGCCTCTGGCCTGGGCCATCTCTACGCAGCTGAATTACGCGCTGGTGCCCTGGCAATGTAATCGCCAGGTCCCGGTGGTGCTTCCCGTCGCACTGGTGCTCATGGTGTTTTCGCTCCTCGGCGGCGTCCTGTCGTGGCAGGCGAAGCGGCAAGGCGGCGCCGCCTTCAAACCGGAGCGTACACGCAGCACCGAGCGATTCATCGCCGATCTCGGCATGCTTTCGGCTTTGCTGTTTGCCCTCGTCATCGTCATGCAGGCCAGCGCCGCGCTCATCCTCGACGAGTGCCTGCGATGAGCTTCGAGGCGTTCTTCTCGACCTCGATCTGCTACGGCGCCGGCGCGCCCGAGGCCGGGTGGACGCTTGCCCTTCCCATCACGCTTCCGCTGGCTGCGCTCGCGCTGGTCTATGCGACCGGCGCCAACCGGCTGTGGCGCCGCAGCAGCCGAGGCCGACCAGAGCGGATACGACAAACCTTGCTGTTCGCCGCAGGGTGGTGCGTGCTGACGGGAGCGCTGGTCAGCCCGATCCATGCGCTCGGCGAGCGGGTCTTTGCCGCTCACATGATCGAGCACGAGCTGCTTATGGCGCTGGCGGCTCCGCTGCTGGTTGCAGCCCGCCCCGGCGCGGCCCTGGTATGGGCATTACCGGTCGCGTTTCGGCAGAGAACGGGAAGGCTCACGCATGGCAAGATGCTGCAGGCGGTCTGGGCCTTCGCCAGCCGCCCTCTCAACGCAACAATCATCCACGCGATCGCCATCTGGATCTGGCACATCCCGTTCCTGTTCGAGGCAGCCCTGCAGCGGGGCGTGCTGCACTATACCCAGCATGCGAGCTTCCTCGGCACTGCCTTGCTGTTCTGGTGGGCGCTTCTGCCCCGTTCCGGTCGGCAGCAGGCCTATGGCAGCGCTGTCATGCATCTCTTCTTCACCTCGATGCACACCGGCCTGCTCGGCGTGCTGCTGCTGCTGTCGCCCAAACTCTGGTATCCGGAAAATGCCGGTGGCGCAGCGCTGTGGGGTTTAAGCCCGATCGAGGACCAGCAGCTTGCGGGTCTGGTGATGTGGGTTCCGGCTGGCCTGATCTATGGCGGAGCCGCTTTGCTGCTCGCCGGCCTCTGGATAAGCAAGAGCGGAACCAGGGAGGCGACGCATGCGCTCCGATCTGGCTAGACTGATCGCCGGCGCCCTCGCCGCCATGATCGTAGTTGCCGTAGCCGTCGCCGCCGTGGCCCTATGGGCCGACCGGCGTGATCGTGTCCGGCACGAGTCGGATGCGGCAACCGGCGGCGTGGGCGCGCGCGCCATTCCGATCATGACCGCGAACGGCTGCTCCGGCTGCCATACGATCCCTGGCGTGCCGGGCGCGCAAGGTCAGGTCGGCCCGCGCCTCGACGCCAGCCTCGCCGGCCGGGTCATTATCGGCGGCGTGCTGGCGAACAATCCGGAGAACCTGATCCGCTGGATACGCGGCGCCAGAGAGATTAATCCGCACACCGCCATGCCATCGACGAGGATCACCGAGCAGCAGGCGCGTGATATCGCGGCCTATCTCTATGCTTTGAAATGATTGAACCCCGCCGCGTCGGAACCCGGGCTGTCACGCAACCTTCGACAGGACGCTGATATCGCATCTGGCGAGGCCATATCGCCAGCGATGGTTCGTCGCCGCGACACGGCTCTGATAAAAAAGCGTTAGCTGTTCGCCCTCGATCATGACGGTCGAGTGACCGTTTTCTCCTGGCCCGCCTGGATCAAGAACCGGACCGATCGAAACGTAGGGTCCGGTAACCTCGGCGGCGATGGCGAAAAACACGCGTTGTCGGCTTCCTCGCGCTCCCCGCGGAAGGAAGCACGTGGCGTTGAGAAGCACGCGGCCATCGGGGAGCTCGACCAGTTGGGCGCCTTCGATCCCCCACTCGTAGTCGGGATCATCGCGCGTATTGTGGTGTGGGATATCACTATGGTCGAGGATCCTGCCCAGCCGCTTCCAAGGTCCGAACCACGAGTCCGACTGGCTGCGCGCCAGGTAGATGTCGGGTTGCGGCACACGACTGAATTTCGGCATGCCGGAATAGACGATGTAGCGCTTGCCGCCGATGATCGCCGGATGCGGATCATAGATCCCATCTTCGTCCGTGCCAGGGATCGACAGGATTGCCGGGTTGAGCACCACCCAGTTGAAGCCATCATTCGACACCGCGTGCTCACAGCGGCCGCCGGACTTCATGAACTCGGTCTGGATGAACATGTGGAAGACGCCGAGCTCGTAGACAACACCGGGCGCGGCAACGCCCGATCCTGTGACAGGAAGCTCGATGGGCTCGTGCTCCGTCCAGGGACCATGCAGCTCCGGCGCGGTTGCGTGAAGTATCTTCCAGCTCTCGGTTGTTACCGTGCCGCTCGAGCCGAAGACGTGCCAAAGCCTGCCGTCAAAGACGGGGCATGGATCCTTGAGATCATCCACCGCTTGCGGATGGAAGAGCGGGAACACATTCGTCTCGAACTCGATCTTCATCACCTGCCCCAGCAATTGCCGGCCGTTTGAGGCTCGTTTGGCTCCGGTCCAGGCGAATCGTTGGAGCCGTCGAACAGCTTAGCTGCCCATGCTACCGAAATACGGCCACCGAGTGACCGTCCCCAGGAACCTGCGTGCAAATCTTGGCCCCAACGCCCAAAGGAGCAGCAGCCCCGCGGCGTGATCCTTCGCCGCTTTAACGGTTCGCGGCTGGAACAAGTTATTCGACGGAAAGTTAGACGGAAAGGTGGATCTCGTCTCCGCTGCCTGCGATTAACAAATGTTAATCGCAATATAATTTCGGCTGCCACTAGGGAAAATTTGTATGGACGCGGCAATAAGAATACCAATTCGCAGAAAAACCACGAAGACGCAAGGCTTACTTATATGCTTCTCTCATTTACGATGGAATTTTGTCTATCAGCGTCCACAGCATATTCTTACCTTGGCCGCGAAGGAGCATGAGATTATTTATTTCGAGGAACCTGTTTTCGAGGAGCGCTCGCATCCCTCGATGCGTTTCTCAGAGGTGGCGCCGGCAATTCGGGTCGCGACTCCTCTGCTTCCAATTGGCACAAGCCCGGCCAGAGCTGATGCCGTGCAGCGCAAATATCTCGACCGGATCATCGCTACGACGCCGCACACTAACCTGACCGCCTGGTACTACACGCCCATGGCCCTACGCTTCAGCGCGCACATCAATTGCGATGTCTGCGTCTATGACTGCATGGACGAACTTTCGGCGTTCAAGAATGCGCCAACCGAGCTGGCCATGATGGAGCGAGCACTCTTCGGGCGCGCCGACGTGGTCTTCACCGGCGGCTTGAGCCTCTTTGAAGCGAAGCGCTGCCAGCACCGTGCCATCTATCCGTTTCCGAGCAGCATCGACGTCAGCCACTTCCACAAGGCAAGGACACCCGGCAAGGACCCTGCCGATCAATTCGGCATTCCTCATCCACGGGTGGGCTTCGTCGGCGTCATCGACGAGCGCCTCGACATCGATCTCGTGGCCCAGGCCTCCAAGGCGATGCCAGACGTGCATTTCGTCATGCTCGGTCCGGTGGTCAAGATCGACCCGAGCAGCCTGCCGACAGCGGGCAATCTGCATTGGCTCGGCGGGAAAGCCTATGCCGATCTTCCAGATTATCTGCGCCACTGGGACGCCGGCTGGATGCCGTTCGCGCTCAACGAGGCCACACGCTTCATCAGCCCGACAAAAACGCCGGAGTTCCTCGCCGCTGGCCTGCCGGTGGTTTCAACAGCAATCGTCGATGTTGTGCGAACCTACGGCGCAGCCGGGCTCGTCGACATAGTGGACGCCGAGGACGTCGACATCAAGCTGCGATCCGTCCTTACCCAATCGCGCGAGGCGCGGCTTCAGCAGGTCGATGCCTATCTCGCGGACATGTCCTGGAAGCGCACATGGAATGGCATGGCCGCTCATATCAGGAACGCCAGTGCTCGGAAAAAGGTCGTCCCGTTCCGCAGGAGCGCCTGACCATGTTCGACTGGCTGATCGTCGGCGCCGGCTTCGCCGGCAGCGTTCTCGCCGAACGGATTGCCTCGCAGCGGGGAGAAAGCGTTCTCCTCATCGATCGCCGCAATCACATCGGGGGTAACGCCTATGACTGCTACGACGAAGCAGGCATCCTCATCCACCGCTACGGGCCGCACATATTCCATACAAATGCGCGGTCCATCGTGGATTATCTGTCACACTTCACGACATGGCGGCCGTATGAACATCGTGTGCTGGCGGCGGTCGACGGAATGCTTCTCCCGATCCCCATCAATCTCGATACGATCAACCGCCTCTATGGTCTCGATTTGGATCCGGTGGAACTGGAAGACTTCTTCGCGTCTCGCCGCGAGACCGTCGAGGAAGTCCACACGGCCGAGGACGTCGTGGTCAGTACCGTCGGGCGGGAACTCTATGAGAAATTCTTCCGCGGCTACACCAGGAAGCAATGGGGCGTAGACCCCTCCCAGCTCAGCAAATCGGTAACCGCCCGGGTTCCGACCAGGACCAACCGCGACGACCGCTACTTCGGTGACAGCTTCCAGCACATGCCCGCGAACGGGTACACGCGCATGTTCGAGCGCATGCTCAACCATCCCAATATCAAGATCATGCTGCAGACGGATTATCGTGAGGTCCGGGACCGGATTCCGTTCCGCAAGCTGATCTACACCGGCCCTGTCGACGAATTCTTCGACTGGAGACTTGGCCGCCTGCCGTATCGCTCGCTGCGTTTCGAGCACGTGACCGTCGAATGCGAACAGTTCCAGCCGGTCGCTGTGGTCAACTATCCGCAAACGGAGGACTTCACCCGGATCACCGAGTACAAGCATCTGACGGGCCAAAAGAACGCCCGGACAAGCCTCACCTATGAATACCCGACCGACATTGGCGATCCGTATTACCCGGTGCCCAGGCCGGAAAACGAAGCGCTCTACAAGCAATATGAAGCCTTGTCCGCCAGTCGCACGGATGTCTGGTTTGTCGGCCGCCTTGCGACATACCGCTATTACAATATGGACCAGGTCGTGGGTCAGGCTCTGGCTACTTTCGCCCGCATTCAGAAGACGGTCCCAATTGGAGGCGCCTTGCAGCCGGCAATGGCTGTGCCGGGCTAAAGCCGCTTGCTACTCCGGCATGCAAGGCTGCGTGGGTCGAGAACGCTGCTCAAACAGCCTCTGCTGCCTCGCCAGTTCATCGGCCATCGACTGACGGGTGCGGCGCGATCCATCCGCATGGATGACGGAGAAAAGGCCAACTTCGGCGTGGCGTGAATTGTCCCATCCCGGGTAAGCCGTGATCGGATAAAGGCAGATTCCCCCGACCGGCGCGCCTTGGTTCATAGCCTCCCGCACCTCGTCGCATACATAGTGAAGCCATGCCGGGCCTCCCGATCCTTCCGCACCGGTCTCCGCAATGTACATCGGCTGTCGGTAGCGTTGGGCGACCTCGACGAGCATTTCCGACAGAGCCCGGTATTCGTGATGCCCCATCGGGATTGTTGGCCCGTGCAGGTACCACTGATTGTGCGGGTAGAAATTCAGACCGATGACATCGATGAGATCTTCGCTGCCGCCAAGCTGCGGCTCGACGCGCCCCATCAGCATGTCGTACGCTTCGAACTGTCCCTGTCGGACTTTTTCAGCCGCCCGCATCTCCGCGCGGCTTCGATCGCGCGGCGCGATGTGAATAAGCGGCTCGGCCCAGATGAACCGGCATTCTGGATCGGCTTCGCGCATGGCTCGTATGCCTTGCACGGCAGCCTTGACAAGGTGGCGTTTGAACCAACCCCTTCGCCTTGGGCCGGCCGGTGGAAAATAGCCCACTTCGACTGCCCAGGCGAAGAACGATATCTCGTTGATCGGGCAGACGAGCGCAGGCTTCCCGCTGACGGCCCGATGCAACCGGACAGCTTCCGCTGCGAAATCGGCATAGCGCTCGATCAGCTCCTTCCCGCCCTGGTCAAGATAATCGGGGGTTCCGTAGTGAAAGACATCCCAGATGACCTGAACGCTGGCGAGATTTGCCGCTTCGATCATCGGCGCCCAACTCGACCAATCGTACACGCCCGGCGCATTCTCGATCAGGTGCCAGCGTAGCCCGTCACGAACAGTTCTGAGGCCAAGGTTCGCGCAGCCGCGATAGTCGCGTTCTGCGTGAGAATCATGGCCAGTCGCCCGCACGAGATCGAGACGCACACCATCCTTTCGCCGGTGCGAGGAGCATTCGAAACCGCCCATGAAAAAACTGCCGAATGTGACAGCGCCGGCAGCTGGATTCACGTTTGGGCTAACGGCTTGCGGCACATTCTTACTCCTTGCATTGGCCGGCACTGTCGACCAACGGCCGAAGCCCTCTATGGGTTGGGCAACTTCTTCGTTCTTGCCGCATGCTGAACGGCGTTCAGCCCAGCGTGATCTCCTGATCGTTCACAACCTCGGCCAGCCGACTGAGGAAACTCACGAGGCCGACTTCCGGATCGTCGTTGTCGCCTGTGAGCACGGAGATACCCCAACGCCCCAGCACGGCTTCTTCGACGGGGTCTCGGCTCGCCATGAAAATGTATGACGGCGGCCGATCCGCCTCGTAGCCCGAACGGTTCCATGTCTGCCAAAGCCGATGCAACAGCAGCCGGATGTTCAGGTCCGAGAGGCTATAGCCGACGAACAGAACCGTGCTGCCCAGCGCATCGGAACGAAACCGCACATCGAGCGGCGAATCGAAGGATAACCGATCGAGATAGTCGGTTTCCGTAAGGACCAGCGAGGAATCGTCATCGAAGTCGCCGTGGAATTTCACGATGCACGCGACGTCCCGGCGAGCCTTCGAGACATCCCTAGCATTTGCCACCTTCACATATGCGCGGCCGTGTATCTCAAAGGCGACTTCGAGGTTTCGGTCATAGTTGGTGGTGTAGATCACCGGAAAATCCAGCGCGACGATCAGACGATGCAGTTCGGACTCCCGAATCTTCTCCCTCGTCACGGTCCAGTGCCTGTCCATCCAACTGCGTAACGGCCCGATGCTGCCGTGCTTGATCCGGTAATACTCGGCCAGGGTTTGGAAGCGATCACGCGGTCTTGCCCCATCCAGGCCGAGTTCGCTCGCCATGCGCTCAATCAGCTTCTCCCAGGAAGGCAGCCCGACGCTCATCGAAACACCAGCGCCGACAAAGAGCACCGCATTGCGCTCTCGGATCGCTTTAGCGAGTGGAAGAATCGGGTCCTCGTTCATTGCCGAAGCTGAGTGGGCTGCCGCGGGTGGGGCATGACGCATACTTCCGAACCTGGAGGTGGATGAAGTGTTCCCCGCTCAGCCGTGAAAATCCAGAAGACGCCGATACTCAGGTCAGACTCGCCGAAAGCAATGCGCAGGCAGGGACAGGCGGCTTGGCTTCGGTCCCTCTCAGCATCGGCGAATCGCCAGCGCGACATCGGTCGCGAACGGTGGCACCTCCAGCTTCAACCTACCGTCCGCTTGCGCCCGCCATTCCGCCGCTTGCGTGCCGGCCGCAGTATCCCAGCCGACTATGCGGTAGCTACCCGGAGCCAGCCCAGGCAGGACGATCATGACGGGCTCGGTTTGCACGTCGGCCTGCAGCATGCCGTTGGGCCCGATCGTTTCGCGGTGCACCAGCCAGGCCACCGCCTGGGCATCGTCGCCGCAGGCTACCGCCGCGACATCGGGGCGGGAAACCCGCACCCGGCCGCAGAGATGGACACGTCGGAACCGACTCCAGTCGATCAGCGGCAGGAAACCCGCCAGCGAGCGCTGCGCCCGCCGCATGCCGGGTGTGAGCACATGCGGCGTACGGTTCGGCCAGCGCATGCCGCCACCGGCACCGCCGGCAGCCAGGTGCGCCCATTGCATATGGCGGAAATATTCGTCGTCGAACGGCTCCGGCAGCGTGATCTTCTTGTCCTTGAAGGTATGGATCGGGCCATGTTCGCTGTCGAGGAACGGCCGGCCATCGCGAGTTTCGGCCAGGGCCTCGCCGACGATCCGCCCCAGGCCGAGCGCCGGGGCCACTGTGTCGCGGGGATGATCGATCGTGCCTTCCTCGTAGATGTGGAGGGAGGCGAAGTCGAGATCCGGATGCCGGAAGATAGGTTCGCGGAGCGGCATGTGCGCCCGCCAGCGAAGCTCCGGTCCGAAGAGCGAAACCGTTTGCGGGTGGGAGCGGCCGTAGAGCGAAATCTCCAGCCGGCGAACAAAAGCACCGAGATCGTGGATGAAGTCGCCGAAATAGTCGGCGCTGCCTTCGGCCTGCTCGGGATGGATCTCGTTCCAGAGGTCCCAAGCGAAGAGCGCGCCGCTGCCGCCCCATCTGCGCACCGCGAATTCCAGCCTTGCCTTGATGGCGCGGCGCGTGGCCGTGCAGACCAGAAAGCGCGAGGGCTGATCCAGCACGCCGCCGTTCCTCTGATTATAGGGGTGATGACGCCAGTGCCGCCACTGCCAAAATGTATCGAACGGGGTGAGCAGTATTCTCAAACCGTGCTTTTCACAGAGACGAAAAAGATCGTCCCACAGCCGCACGATAGCAGGAACGAAGCGACCGAGCGGCCGCTCGAAGTAGCGGTGGCGGACCTGAGCATATTCCAGCATCAGCCTGAGGCAGGTGACGCCGCTTTGCTTAAGCCAGCGGAGGTGAGCCTCCACGCCGGCTATGTCCTTGCGCCGGAACAGCCCATTTAGCTCAGGCCAGCTTATAGCGTCATTCTGCCCGATCGGCATCCACGGCTCGCCGTCCTCAGTGGCGAAATATGAGCCGGCCACCGTGATCCACTGCAGACCCGCGGACCGCACAGCGAGTAAGCGCTCCGCGTCACTGGTCGTGCTGTCCGTTAATCCCGTGTTGTCCAAGTGGCTTTCCGGTATTCCCCAAGGCACTCCAAACTGTCTCAGGGGAAAAATGTTCACCGGCGCCGGCGCAAAAATCGCAGCCCGCCCGGGCCTCATCGCCGAGAGAATGGCCCGTTATTAAAGAATGGCCAGCTGATCTGCTCCAGCTTCGTTCGACTGAAAACCCTAGCTAGGATCCGCTCGCCGCCATCCCGGCCGTAGGGGCCTGGGCAGGCCACCGAAAGCCAACCAGGTCAAGTCATAGCGACGAGTAGAGATTCGCCAGCGGGATCTCGCCAACCAGGAAGGCCGGCTTCAGGCGATCCTCTGCTGAAGCTGCGGCACGTCTTCGCTCTTCCGCAGACCCGTCGCGACGACCGACACCCGAAATTTTCCGGCCAACGCCTGGTCGAAGATGGCGCCGACGATAATATCGGCATCGGCGTCGACCTCTTCCCGTATCCGTGTCGCGGCTTCGTCGACCTCGAAGAGCGTCATGTCCGTGCCGCCGCAGATCGATACCAGCAGGCCTCTGGCGCCCGTCATGGAAGCCTCATCGAGCAGCGGGTTGGCGATTGCTGCCTCGGCCGCCGTCCTTGCGCGGCCCTCCCCCGAGGCTTCACCGGTTCCCATCATCGCCCGGCCCATGTCCCGCATCACCGACTTCACGTCGGCAAAATCGAGATTGATCAGGCCCTCCTTCACGATGAGATCCGTGATGCAGCCGACACCGGCGTAGAGAACACGGTCCGCCATAGCGAAGGCATCGGCAAACGTGGTCCTGGCGTCGGCGACCCTGAAAAGGTTCTGGTTGGGGATGACGATCACGGTGTCGGCGCTTTCGCGAAGGCGTTCTATGCCCTCTTCGGCGGCCTGGGACCTGCGCTTGCCCTCGAACGTGAAAGGCTTGGTAACGACGGCCACTGTCAAAATGCCGGCATCGCGCGCCGCACGCGCAATAACGGGCGCGGCGCCAGTCCCGGTGCCGCCGCCCATGCCCGCCGTGATGAAACACATATGCGTTCCCGCAAGATGATCCATGATCTCGTCGATGGATTCCTCGGCGGCCGCGCTGCCGACGTGGGGGAGAGATCCGGCGCCCAAACCTTCGGTCACATGCGCACCCAACTGGATCAGCCGCGGCGACTTCGACATGGTGAGCGCCTGGGCGTCGGTATTGGCGACGACGAACTCGACCCCCTGCAGGCCTTCAGCGATCATGTTGTTGACGGCGTTTCCGCCAGCGCCGCCGACCCCGACAACGGTGATCTTAGGTCTCATCTCCAGGATTTCCGGCTTGGCAGTCATTGTGATCTCTCTACGGGACGCAGTGGCTGCGCCAGAGCAACTAGCAAACGAATCAGATGGTCCCGCCAAGATCAGGGAATCAGAGGACAGGCCTCCCCGCAAGGTCAAGCTGAGGGCATCAAATCGCAAGTTTGCTTCAGGAGCGCCGTAGTCCCGAGCGCAAACCTGCGTGAACCGGTGGGGGGCGGGGGCGACGAAAGACAAATGGTTCAGCCGAAGCAGCCCGCGTCCTCTTCCCTGAGATACGTCCGGGCCGCTTCGGACCGTCGCGCGGCCAGCAGCCCTGAGGACCGCGATCCGTCGCAAACAGAGCCGGAGACGTCCTGCTCACGAGGTTGATAAATCCCGCCGGCTCTCTAAGTTCGCCTTGGGGCACCTTGACTTCGCGCTGGTCCGGCAAACGATCGGACTTAGGCGCAAGAACGGTGATTTGTCGATGACAAGCGCGGCGTCGGGCACCTTGGCGGGCCTTTTGTGCTTTCTGTCCCTGACCGCTGCTGCTCCACGGGCGTTCGCCCAGCAACCGACCGTGCAGCCGGCCGGAGCGATCAAGCCGGACGAGAAGATCACCGAAATCAAGCTAGGCTATTTACGGGCCTACGCGCCGCGCCTGACGCTTTCCCTGCTAGACGAGCCGCCGCGTGACGAAGGTGTCGCCGGCGCCAATGTCGCCATCGGCGACAACAACACGACGGGCAGGTTCATCAAGCAGAAATTCAGCCTCGACGTCACCGAGATAAAACCGGAAGCCGACGCGGTTCAGGCATTCAACGCGTTGATTGCCAAAGGCGACCGCTATGTGATCGCGGACCTCTCGGCCAAGCAGCTGCTGTCGATCGCCGACATCGCCCGCGACAAGGGCGTGCTGATCTTCAACGTGGGCGCCACCGACGACAGACTGCGCGAGGAGGACTGCCGCATAAACGTCTTCCACATCGCGCCGACGCGAAGCATGCTCGCCGACGCTCTGGCGCAGTATCTGATGGTGAAGAAATGGCCGAACTGGGTGCTGCTCTACGGCTCGCATGACGAGGACCGCCTCTATGCCGACGCGTTGCGCCGCTCGGCAGCCCGCTTCGGCGGGCAGATCGTCGCGGAGAAGGAATTCAAGGATACCGGGACGGCGCGCCGCACTGACACCGGAGCCACGCAGATACAGCAACAGATTTCGGTATTCACGCAGGACCTGCCGGAGCATGACGTGCTGCTTGTGGCCGATGAAAGCGAGGTGTTCGGGAGCTACGTGCCCTACCGCAGCTGGACGCCGCGGCTCGTCGCAGGCACGGCCGGTCTTGTGGCATCGTCATGGCATCCCGCGAGTGAACAGTGGGGCGGCATTCAAATGCAAAATCGCTTCCTGAAGACAGCAGGCCGGCGAATGATGTCCAAGGACATGTCGGCCTGGACGGCCGTGCGGGCCGTCGGCGAAGCCACTACGCGCACCAATGGCGACGATCCGAAAAAGATCAGCGATTACATCCGCTCGGACGACTTCTCGGTCGCCGCCTTCAAGGGACAGAAGCTGACCTTCCGCAAATGGAACCTCCAGCTTCGCCAGCCGATCCTGCTTGGCGATGCCACATCGGTCGTCTCGACATCTCCCCAGGAGGGCTATCTCCACCAGGTCTCCGAGCTCGACACCCTCGGCATCGATCAGCCGGAAACGAAATGCGTTCTCAAGTAGCGCCGATCGGGAGGAATTCGTGCAGAGCCGAGCTTGCATACTCGCCATTCTCGCAACCGGCGTCATGGCCGACCCGGCATCGGCCTACACGGCCTACGTCTCAAACGAGAAGGACAATACGATCACCGTCGTCGACACGGCGACGATGCAGGTGGTCAAGACCGTCGACGTCGGCCAGAGACCGCGCGGCATCACCATCTCGCACGACGGCAAGTTCATCTATTTGTGCGCCAGCGACGACAATACGATCCAAATCATCGATACCAGGACGCTGCAGGTCGTCGGCACGCTGCCCTCCGGCGACGATCCCGAATTGTTCGTGCTTTCGCCCGACGGCAAGACGCTCTACGTCGCCAACGAAAACGACAATCTGGTCACCGCGATCGACCTCGACAGCAAGCAAGTCACGTCCGAGATCCCGGTCGGCGTGGAACCCGAAGGCATGGCCGTCAGCCCCGACGGCAAGACCCTGGTCAACACCTCGGAGACCACCAGCATGGCGCATTTCATCGACACCGAGAGCCATGAGGTAACCGACAACGTGCTGGTCGACACGCGCCCGCGCTTCGCCGCGTTCAAGCCCGACGGCTCGCAGGCCTGGGTCAGTGCCGAGATCGGCGGCACCGTCAGCGTCATCGACAACGCCAAGCGCCAGGTCGTGAAGAGGATCAAGTTCGCGATTCCCGGACTGCGAGCCGAAACCATCCAGCCGGTCGGCATCGCCATCAGCGCCAACGGGAAGAAGGCCTACATCGCGCTCGGCCCGGCGAACCATGTCGCAGTGATCAACACCGAAACCTACGAGGTGGAAAAATACATCCTCGTCGGACAGCGCGTCTGGCATCTGGACTTCACCCCCGATCAGAAGACACTGATCACAACGAACGGCAATTCCAACGACATTACTTTCATCGATACGGCGACCGAGGAGCCGGTTCAGTCGGTCACCGTGGGTCAGCAGCCGTGGGGCGTGGTCATATCGCCCAAATAGAGAAGCAGCCGGAAGATTAGGCCTTGAAGCCGGGGCCAAAGACGTCGAGCGCGCTAGATAAGCATCCTGAAGGAGCATCCATGCAGCACGCGAGGACGGCGAAAACGGGGAACGGAGCGGCGGCACTCGATGTCGCCGGCGTCAGCCATTCCTATGGTCCGAAGCGGGCGCTCAACGACGTTTCGTTCTCGATCGCGCCGGCGACTTTCACCGCCCTTCTCGGTCTCAACGGCGCCGGCAAGACGACCCTGTTCTCGCTGATCAGCCACCTCTACGACACGCGCCAGGGATCGATCCGCATCTTCGGCCATGACGTCAGCCGTGCGTCCGGCGAGGCGCTGAGGCGGGTCGGCATCGTATTCCAGGCACGCACGCTCGACCTCGACCTGAGCGTATACCAGAACCTCTCCTATCACGCCTCGCTGCACGGCATCGGACGGCACGAAGCCCGGCAGCGCATTGCAGCGCTGATCGAGACGGTCGACATGCAAGGCCGTCAGCATGACAAGGCTCACGGCCTTTCCGGCGGCCAGATGCGGCGCATCGAGATCGCCCGCGCGCTGCTCCATCGCCCGTCCCTGCTGCTGCTCGACGAGGCGACGGTGGGTCTCGACATCCAGTCGCGCGCGGGCATTCTCGCCACCATCCGCAAGCTGGTCGAAACCGAGGGCATCGGCGTGCTTTGGGCCACCCACCTGATCGACGAGGTTGAAGACGGCGACCATGTCGTCGTGCTGCGGCAAGGTGACCTGGTCGCCAAAGGCAAAGTGGCCGACGTGGTCCAAGCGAGTGGCGCCGCGTCGATCCGCGACGCCTTTTCCAAACTCAGCCGCGGCGAAGCAGCCGGCCAGGCGGAGATCTCGCCATGAGCACTCCCGCAATGCCGGAAAAGGTCGCATCCGTCACGCCGGTGAAGTCCGGCGCGTTCGGCTTTCGTCACTACCTCATCTGCCTCAAAGGCGTCGTCGTGCGGGAAGGGCTGCGCTTCCTGCACCAGCGCGAGCGCTTCATCTCGTCGCTGGTGCGACCGCTCGTCTGGCTGTTCATTTTTGCCGCCGGGTTCCGGCAGGTGCTCGGTGTCTCGATCATCCCGCCCTACAAGACCTACGTGCTCTACGAGGTCTACATCACGCCGGGCTTGTGCGGCATGATCCTGCTGTTCTCGGGCATGCAGTCTTCGCTGTCGATGGTCTATGACCGTGAGATGGGCAATATGCGCATCCTGCTGGTCAGCCCATTTCCCCGCTGGTATCTGCTGGTGTCGAAGATGCTCGCCGGCGTTTCCGTTTCGATCGCGCAGGTTTATGCCTTTCTGATCGTTGCCTGGTTCTGGGGCGTCAAGGCGCCGCCGCTCGGTTACCTATGCGTGCTGCCGGCCCTGTTCCTGTCGGGGATGATGCTTTGCGCGCTCGGCATGCTTTTGTCCTCGATGATCAAGCAGCTCGAGAACTTCGCCGGCATCATGAACTTCGTCATCTTTCCCGGCTATTTCGCGTCGCCGGCGCTCTACCCATTATGGCGCATCCAGGAAGCGAGCCCGCTGCTTTACAAGCTCTGCCTCGCCAACCCCTTTACTTATGCCGTCGAGCTGATCCGCTTCGCCTTCTACGGGCAGATCGATTGGGCGTCGCTGGGTGTCGTCGCCGGCTGCACGCTGCTGTTTCTCGGGGGCGCCATCATCGCTTATGACCCTTCGCGCGGCCTGATAACCCGCAAGCAAGGCACGGGAGGAAACGGTTGATGGAACGGATGAGCCTTGTTCGCAGCCTGGTTGCGGCTGTCATGCTCATGCCCCACGCCGGCGCCACGGCCGCGAACACCGATCCGGACTGGCCCTGCATGCAGCGCAAGGTGCCGCAACTGCTCGCCGGGGTGAGCTTGATCGAACGGGAGAGAGACGGAGCTAAGGAACTGATCCTTGAGCTAGGCAGTTGTGTTTTGTTCCTGTGTTTTTTTGGCTGTTTGAGAACCCAGCGTTTCATTTGTCCATTGTGAACTGATGGATGACCGGTCCCTTCGGGCTGGCTAAAGAGGAGAATGCAATGAAGAAGAAGACCTGGAAGAAACCGACGATGTGCCAGGTTGCCGCGGGCTTCGAGATTTCGCGGTATCTGCCTGCTGAAACTCCTGCCAGGAAGTAGGCCGCAGAGCTGCGTGTCCCTGGCTGTGGGGGCATGCATCCCCTTGCCGCTTGAGGTCGTCGCGACGGAGTTTGCCGCGGCAAACGCGGGCGCGAAGCCGTTTGCCACCGAGAATTTGGCGCCGGTCAAATGGGCCGCAGAGCAGGCATCGCCATGCGCCTGAAGATCATAGGATCGGCGGCGGGAGGCGGCTTTCCGCAATGGAACTGCAACTATCGCCTGAGCCGCTCGGCTCGGAGCGGCATGGCCGGCGTGCATTCGCGGACCCAGTCGTCCATTGCCGTATCGGCTGACGGGACAGGCTGGGTTCTGTTCAACGCGTCGCCCGACATTGGCCGCCAGATTGCGCAAACGCCTGAACTGCAGCCCGCGGCCGATGCGCCGCTGCGCTCGACGCCCATCCGCGCGGTCGTGCTGACGAATGGCGACGTCGACCATATCGCCGGCCTGCTCAGCCTGCGGGAGCGGCAGCCCTTCGCAATCTATGCAACGGCACAGGTGCTGGCGACGCTGGCGGCGAATTCGATCTTCAACGTTCTCGATCCGGCGATCGTGCCGCGCCGCCTTCTGGCGCCAACGGAGGAACTGGCGATCTGCAACGCGGACGGCCAGGAGACCGGCGTGGTCGTCGACGCCTTTCCCGTGCCCGGCAAGATCGCGCTCTATCTCGAGCAAAGAGGCGATCCAAGTGCCGATTTCAGCTCCGACACGGGCGACACGATCGGCGTGCGTGTCAACGGGGCTGGAAGTCGCGCCGCTGTCTTCTACATTCCCGGCTGCGCGGGCATCGATGCCGCCCTGCGCACGCGTCTGGCGGACGCCGCCTGCCTTCTGTTCGACGGCACTGTCTATACAGACGACGAGATGATCCTCGCCGGCGTCGGCCAGAAGACCGGTGCGCGCATGGGGCACATCGCAATGTCTGGAGAAGCGGGTTCGATCGCCGCCTTGGCCGATGTGAGGATCGGCCGCCGCGTCTTCATCCACATCAACAATACCAATCCTGTTCTCGACGAGAGTTCCGCCGAACACGCGGCGGTCAGAGCGGCTGGCTGGGAAATCGGGAGCGACGGAATGGAGATCGAACTTTGAGCGACTTCCACGACGCGGCGCGACATGGTCTGTCCAAGAGCGAGCTCGAGGCGGTGCTGCGGCAGGTCGGCGCCGAGCGTTATCACAACCGCCATCCCTTTCATCACAGAATGACCAGCGGCGGGCTGACGAAGGCCGAAATGCAGGCCTGGGCATTGAACCGCTACTGCTACCAGGCCGTCATTCCGCGCAAGGACGCCATGATCCTGGCACATGCCGAGGATCCGGCGTTTCGCGCCGCCTGGCGCAAACGCATCGAGGATCACGACGGCGAGGACGGCTGGAGCGGCGGCATCGCGCGCTGGCTGCATCTGGCGACCTCGCTCGGGCTCGATGCCGAAGCCATCAAGAGCGAAAGGCTGGCGCTGCCGGCGACCCGCTTCGCCGTCGGCGCCTATCTTTCCTTCTGCACGAACCGCACGCTGCTCGAGGCGGTGGCATCGTCGCTGACCGAGATGTTCTCGCCGATCATAATCGGCGAGCGAGTGCCGGCGATGCTGGCCAAATACGACTACATCACCGACGACACGCTGGCCTATTTCAGCCGGCGGCCGGAACAGGCAACGCGCGACGCCGACTTCGCCCTCGCCTATGTGCTGAGCCACGCCGATACGGCCGAGCGCCAGCAGCAGGCGATCGATGCGCTGGTGTTCAAATGCGATATATTGTGGGCCATGCTCGATGCGCTTCAACATGCCTATGGCGCGCCGGGAAACGTACCACCGGGCGCCTTCCGGCCGGAGGCAACCCGATGATGGCGCTGCGCGAGAGAGCCATCGTCTCCTTGCAATCAATGCCATCGCTGCCGAGGCACGTGCGTATTCAGTACGACCCCGTGCGACAGGCCTTCGCCGTGCTTTCGCCGGAGAAGATATTCTGGCCGAACGATATCAGTCTCGACATATTGCGCCGCTGCGACGGGCGGTCCACGGTCGGCTACATCATCGCCGGTCTTGCGGCCGATTACGATGCTGAACAGGAGGCCGTGGCGGCCGATGTCATCGCCTTCCTGCAGGAATGGTCGGACAAGCTGCTGGTGAAGCTATGAGCGAGCCGCTTCTGCCTCCGATCGGCATGCTGGCGGAACTGACGCATCGCTGCCCGCTGCAGTGCCCTTATTGCTCCAATCCGCTCGAATTGCTCAAGGCCGATCGTGAGCTCGACACCCAGACCTGGCTCGATCTTTTCTCGCAGGCCGCCGATCTCGGCGTTCTGCAGGTGCATCTGTCCGGCGGCGAGCCGACGCTGCGCCGCGATCTCGAGCAATTGATCGCCGGGCTTTCGGCGCGCGGTGTCTACACCAACCTCATCACCGCCGGCATCAACATTGCCGAGGGCCGGATCGCGGCCTTTGCCGAAGCCGGGCTCGACCACCTGCAGCTGAGCTTCCAGGGCGCCCGCCCGGCGACGACCGACCGTATCGGCAACCACAGCGGCAGCCACGAAAAGAAGCTGGAGACGGCACGCCGCGCCCGCGCGGCCGGGTTGCCGCTCACCATCAATGCGCCGATCCATCGCCACAACATCGAGGAAGTGCCGGAATTCATCGACCTGGCTCTTTCGCTGGACGCCGAGCGGCTCGAGATCGCCAATGTGCAGTATGCCGGCTGGGCGCTGGCCAATCGCAATACGCTGATGCCCGAACGCGCCGCGGTCGAACGGCAGGCGGAGATCGTCGCGGCGGCGCAAGCACGGCTTGCCGGCGTCATCAACATCGATTTCGTCCCGCCGGACTATTTCGCCGTCTATCCCAAGCCGTGCATGGGCGGCTGGGCGCGCGACGCCTTCATGGTGACGCCCGACGGCACGGTGCTGCCATGCCATGCCGCGCAGACCATTCCTGCGCTCCGCTTCGAGCGTTTCGGAGAGCGCTCGCTGGCCGAGATCTGGGCCGATTCACCGGCATTCAATGCCTTTCGCGGTACCGAATGGATGCTGGAGCCGTGCCGAAGCTGCGAGCGGCGCGAGATCGATTGGGGCGGCTGCAGATGTCAAGCGATGGCGATTGCCGGCGATGCCGCCGCAACGGATCCGGTCTGCATCAAATCGCCGATCCATGCCCGGGTGGGCATGCTCACCGATGAAACGCGGCGCGCCGCGGCAGACAGTGCGGAGGGCGAACCCTTCATTTACCGTCGGATAGGAGCTGTGGCGGAGCTCGCCTGACCGTCTTCCCCTAAGTGGTCCCCAATAGGATAGAACCGGAATTCGGCATGGCGGGATTTGTGCGAAAGCGCGTCGCCTGAATCCGTTCCAGCGCGACGCGCTTTAGAGAGGGTCGAGGCGCAGTTTGTCCCGGGCGATCTTCCAGGCGGATTCGACGTGGCGCCGTGCCGCGGCTTCCGCCTCCTGCGGCTTACGCGCCCGGATCGCATCCATAATCGCGTTCATCTCGGCGATCGCCGGCTCGCGACGGTTTGCCGAGGCGATCGTCATCGAACGCAGCTGGTTGATGCGCACATTCAACCCGCTGACGATCTCCCAGGCGACACGCTTGTCCGCAGCCTCGAAAAGCGCTTCGTAGAACTTCGTCGTCGCGCGCATCACTGCCGGCGGCTTGCCCGAGGCCCAGGCCTCGAAGAGCTCGCCGAGGGCGTGCTCCAGTACGGCCAGTTGGCCATTGGTGGCCGATTGCGCGCAGGCGCGCGCCGCGATGCCCTCGAGCAAAGCCCTGAGCTCATAGATCTCGTCGGTGCGGCCGATATCCGGTTTGGCCACAGCCGGACCATGCCCGGGGATCATCTGCACAAGGCCTTCAGCCTCCAGCTGCCGCAGGACCTCGCGCACAACCGATCGGCTGACGCCGAGCTGGTCGCAAAGCGGCCGCTCGACGAGCCTTTCGCCGGGCTGGAAATGAAAATCCATTATGGCCTCGCGCATGCGCTCAAGGGCCAATGTTCTCAAGGTTTTGGCGCTGCGATCGATGCGAAGCGTGTCGTCCTGCATGTCTCTGCTCCCTTGGCCGCCACGAAAACAGATTCCATGGCCGGTTGACAAGGTATTTGGTGCTCCATATTATGGTATACCATAAGACGACAGAGAAGTTGGCATTTTCTCGAGCGCCACCTGACAGAGGTTTCCATGCAGCCGGCCATTCGCAAGATCGTCACTTACAGCGAGAACACGCTGATCGAAGGCGGCAAGGCAGCATCCAAGCCGCTGCGCCTGATCGGCATCGCCGCCGTGCTGACGAACCCCTGGGCGGGTCGCGGCTTCATCGAGGATCTTTCGCCCGAAATCCGCGCCTTTGCGCCGGTGCTTGGAGAAACCCTGACCCGCGAGATCGTTGCCGCCGCCGGCTCGGCCGAGGCGATCGAGGGCTACGGCAAGGCCGCGATCTGCGGCACGTCGGGCGAGATCGAGCATGCCTCGGCGCTGATCCACACACTGCATTTCGGCAATCATTATCGCCGCGCCGTCGGCGCCAAGACCTATCTCGCCTTCACCAATCTGCGTGGTGGGCCGAACACACCGATCATGATTCCGCTGATGGACAAGAACGACGAGGGCCGCCGCTCGCACTATCTGACCGTGCATTTCCAGATCGGCGACGCACCGGCGCCGGACGAGTTGGTCGTGGCGCTCGGTGCTTCGATCGGCGGCCGTCCTCACCATCGCATCGGCGACCGCTATCAGGACCTCAAGGAAGTGGGCGACCTGCATGGCTGACGCCGTCGCACCTGGATGGACCCGGGCCGCCGCGCCCGACGGAACCGGCTTTATCCGCGCCGGATCGGGCGCGCCGGTGCTGTTCATCCACGGCGTCGGCATGAATGCGACGATCTGGCAGCCGCAGATCGAGCGGATGGTCGACCGCTTCGACCTGATCGCCATCGACATGCTTGGCCACGGCCGCTCGCCGCTGCCGCCGCAGGAGCCGGAACTCGCCGACTATGCCGCGCAGGCGATCCGGCTGCTCGATCATCTCGGCCTCGACAAGGTGTCCGTCGTCGGTCACTCGATGGGGGCTTTGGTCGCGCAGGAACTCGCGCTGCTAGCGCCGGAGCGCATCCGCCGTGTCGTGTCGCTCAACGCCGTGTTCCGTCGTCCGCCTGATCTGGCCCAAGCCGTGCTCGAGCGCGCGGCGGCGCTCACCGGCCACGGCGATGCGGCGGGGGTCGCCCAGACCATCGCCCGCTGGTTCGGCGATCCGGTTCCGGCCGAGCTCACGGCGGCGGCCGGGAAGGCGGCGGCAGCGTTGAGCGAGGTCGATCCCGAAGGCTACGCCCGCACCTATCGCCTGTTCGCCCGTGCCGACGGCGACCACGCCGAGCGCCTGCAGACCCTGGCCATGCCGGCCCTGTTCATCACCGGCTCCGAGGACAAGAACTCCTCGCCGGCAATGTCGGCCGCCATGGCCAGGCTCGCGCCGCATGGCCGCTGCACCGTTCTCGCCGGCCAAAGGCACATGATGGCGGTGGCAGCACCGGATCTCACCTCACGATGCATCGCCGAGTTCCTGAACGAAGGTGAAAGCCTGGAGCAAGGAGCAGCAGCGGACGCCAGCTTCGACAGCGGCGAGTTCCGGCGTGCGCTCGGCTCCTTCCTGACCGGCGTCACCATCGTCACCACGATCGGCGCGGAAGGCGAGCCGCGCGGGTTCACCGCCAACTCGTTCACATCGGTGTCGCTTGATCCGCCGCTGGTGCTGGTCTGCATCGCCCACAAGGCGCTCGGTCATCCGGTGTTCGCGACATCGAAGAGCTTCGCCATCAACATTTTGAACGAGACCCAGAAAGCGGCCTCCGGCATCTTCGCCTCCAAGGCAGCGGATAAATTCGCGTCGGTCGACTGGCGCCCGGGGAAGACCGGCAGTCCGGTTCTCGACGGCTCGGTCGCAACCTTCGACTGCGATCTGGAGCGGTTGGTCGAGGCGGGCGACCATTCGATCCTGATCGGCCGCGTCCGCGACTTCCAGCACAATTCCTCGCAGCCTCTCGGCTATTGCCGCGGCGCCTACATCACGCCCGGGCTCAGTCAGGAGGCGCTGGCCGCCGCCCAGCCCGGCACCGATGTCGGCGCCATCCTCGAAAACGGCGGCCGTATCCTGTTCCTGGAAACGCCAGACGGCTTCCTCGAACTGCCGCGCGGCCGGGGGCTGGGCTCGGCAAGCGACGGCAAGAGCCTCAACGGGCTTCTGGCCGCAAAGGCCATCGAGGCCCAGCTCGGCTTCCTCTTCGCCGTATGGGACGACGCGGGCAATCCCTCGCGCACCCATGTTTACTATCGCGGTACCTTCGACGTGCCGGCTTCCAGCGATCGAGGCATCCGGCTGATCGACATCGACGCGATCGACGGCTTGAAGATCGCCGATCCGGCCATCCGCTCGATGCTCACCCGCTATGTGCGCGAATGCACTGAAGACGCATTCGGCGTCTATGTCGGCAACGAGGTCGAAGGCGAGGTAAGGCCGCTCGCCAGGACCGCCGCCCTCAATATAGGTGACCAGGGATGAAGTTCTCGCTCTTCGTGCATATGGAACGCTCGGATCTCGCCAAGCCGCATTCGGAGTTGTTGCGCGAGCTGGGTGAGCTGGTCCTACTGGCGGAACAGGCGGGCTTCGAGACCGCCTGGATCGGCGAGCATCACGGGATGGAGTTCACCATCTCGCCCAATCCGTTCATCAACATCGCCTATCTTGCGGCCAAGACCAGCCGCATCCGCCTCGGCACCGGAACCATCATCGCGCCCTTCTGGCACCCGATCAAGCTTGCCGGCGAGGCGGCGATGACCGACGTGATTGCCGGCGGCCGGCTCGACATCGGCATCGCCCGGGGCGCCTACAGCTACGAATATCAGCGCGTCTTCCCCGGGCTCGATGCCTGGGGCGCCGGGCAGCGCATGCGCGAGATCATTCCGGCGATCCGAGGTCTCTGGGACGGCGACTACGAGCACTCCGGCGAATTCTGGCAGTTCCCGCCAACCACCTCCTCTCCCAAGCCCCTGCAAAAACCCTACCCGCCGATCTGGGTGGCGGCGCGCGATCCGAACTCGCACGACTTCGCTGTCGCCAACGGATGCAAGGTCCAAGTGACGCCACTGGCGTCCGGCGACGATGAGGTTGCAAGCCTGATGCAGCGGTTTAACGACGCCTGCGCCGCGCATCCTGAAATCCCGCGTCCGGAAATCATGCTCTTGATGCACACGTTCGTCGCCGAGGACGCCGCCGATGCCGATCGGCTGAGCCAGGATCTGTCGAACTTCTACTGCCAGTTCGGCGCCTGGTTCCAGAACAAGAAGCCGGTGCACCAGGGCATTTTGGAACCGCTGAGCGCCGAAGAGATCGCGGCCATGCCGCAATACGCGCCGGACAAGATGCGCCAGAACCTGGTGATCGGCGAGGCGCACGAGGTGGTCGCGCGGCTGAAAGCCTATGAGACGCTAGGCTTCGACCAGTACTCGATCTGGATCGACAGCGGCCTTTCGCACGCGCGCAAGAAGAAATCGCTGCAATTGTTCATCGACCGGGTGATGCCGGCCTTCATCTGATCGCGAACGAACGGGCAAGGCCATGACCGACGCCGCATTCAGGAACTTCATCGACGGCCGCTTCGACGAGCCGTCGGCCAGCTTCGACAGCATCGATCCGTCGACCGGCGCGCCATGGGCGAAGATGCCGGCGGCGGATGAATCCGATGTCGACCGCGCCGTCGAGGCCGCGCATCGTGCGCTGCGCACCGGCCCCTGGGCGTCGATGACAGCAACCGCGCGGGGCAAGCTGCTTGTCAGGCTCGGCGACCTCGTGGCCGCCAATGCGGGCCGCCTGGCCGAGTTGGAGACGCGCGACACCGGCAAGATCATCCGCGAGACGCGCGCCCAGATCGCCTATGTCGGCGACTATTACCGCTACTATGGCGGGCTCGCCGACAAGCATGAAGGCGCGCATGTGCCGATCGACAAGGCCGATCTCGACGTCACCATCCGCCGCGAGCCGATCGGCGTCGTCGCCGCGGTGGTGCCGTGGAACTCGCAGCTCTTCCTCTCGGCGGTCAAGCTCGGCCCGGCGCTTGCCGCGGGCTGCGCGGTGGTGCTCAAGGCCTCAGAAGACGGCCCGGCACCGTTGCTCGCCTTCGCCGAGTTGGTCAGCGAAGCCGGCTTTCCGGCCGGCACCGTCAACATCCTCACGGGCTTCGGCCAGGAGTGCGGACGGCGCCTGACCAGCCACCCGCTGGTCTCGCGCGTCGCTTTCACCGGCGGCCCGGCCACGGCGCGCGCCATCGTCAGGAACACGGCGGAAAACCTCGCGCACACGACGCTCGAGCTCGGCGGCAAGAGCCCGGTCGTCGTCTTTGCCGACGCCGACCTCGACAGCGCCGCCAATGCGGTCGTCGCCGGCATCTTTGCGGCGACCGGACAGAGCTGCGTCGCCGGCTCGCGCCTGCTGATCGAGCGCTCCGCGAGGCAAGAATTCCTCGGCCGGTTGAAGCGCAAGGCCGAAGCGATCCGCATCGGCGATCCTCAGGATCCGGCCACCGAAATGGGGCCGCTCGCGACCCTGCGCCAGCGCGACCGGATCGAGACGATCGTCGCCGAAAGCCTCGCCGCCGGCGGCATGCTGGTCACCGGCGGCAAACGCCCCGACGCCGGCGCTGGCTTCTACTATGCACCGACGATTGTCGATGCCGGTGATAGCAACCTGCCCTGCGTGCGCGAGGAATTGTTCGGGCCGGTGTTGAGCGTGCTCGCCTTCGACACCGAGGCCGAGGCATTGGCTCTAGCCAACGACACGCCCTTCGGTCTCGCCTCCGGCGTCTTCACCTCGAATCTCGGCAAGGCGCACCGCATGGCGCGCGACATCCGTGCCGGCGTCGTCTGGGTCAATACCTATCGCGCCGTTTCGCCGCTCGTTCCCTTCGGCGGCTACGGGTTGTCGGGTCTTGGCCGCGAAGGCGGGCTCGACGCCATCCGCGACTACACGCGCTCGAAATCGGTCTGGATCAAGACCTCGGACGAGCCGATTCCCGATCCTTTCGTCATGCGCTGAGAACGCATGCCGAGGGTGCAGCGACAAGAACAAGAAACGGAACAGAGAAATCAGAGGAGAATGACATGAGACTGATCTTAGCCGGCGTGCTCGCCGGACTGCTGTCGGCAACCGCCGCCAAGGCCGACGAAATGGTATTCACCAGCTGGGGCGGCACCACGCAGGAAGCGCAGACCAAGTCCTGGGCCGAGCCATTCGCGGCGAGCTCCGGCATCAAGGTGCTGCAGGACGGCCCGACCGACTACGGCAAGCTGAAGGCCATGGTCGACGCCAAGAACGTGACCTGGGACGTGGTCGACGTGGAAATGGATTTCGCCATCAAGGCCGCCAAGGACGGGCTGCTCGAGCCGATCGACTTCGCCGCCGTGCCGAAGGCCGATCTCGACCCACGCTTCAGCAACGAGCACGCCGTCGGCAGCTTCTACTATTCCTTCGTGCTGGCCTGGAACAAGGGCGTGGTTTCGGGTGAACCGACAAGCTGGGCCGACATGTTCGACACCAAGAAGTTTCCCGGCAAACGGACCTTCTACAAATGGTCGGCGCCGGGCGTGATCGAGATCGCGCTGCTCGCCGACGGCGTGCCGGCGGACAAGCTCTATCCGCTCGATCTCGAGCGCGCTTTCAAGAAGCTCGACACGATCAAGTCGGATATCGTCTGGTGGGGCGGCGGCGCGGAGTCGCAGCAGCTCATCGCTTCGGGCGAGGCTGCCTTCGGGCAGCTCTGGAACGGCCGTGTCTTTGCGCTCGAGAAGGACGGCGCCGATGTCGGCGTCTCCTGGAACCAGAACCTCACCGCCGCTGACGTTCTCGTCGTGCCAAAGGGCGCCAAGAACAAGGACAGCGCGATGAAGTTCCTCGCCGCTGCGAGCAGCCCGACCGGCCAGGCGAAATTCGCCGAGGCAAGCGGCTACGCGCCGATCAACACCAAGGCCAAGGCCGAAATGCCCGCCGACGTGGTGAAAGGGCTGCCCGACGCGCATGTCGAGGGTCAGATCAATCTCGACATGAACTACTGGGCCGAGCACCGCGACGAGATCGCCACGCGTTGGTACGCCTGGCAGACCAAGTAGCGCCACAGGACGCCGGGGCGCGGCAAGCCGCGCCCCCTTCGGACGACGGGAACCGCTCGATGCAAGCACACTCCCTCAGCCGCGGCTCGATTGCCGGCCTGCCGGCCGGCAGCGGCGGCGCCCTGCCGGCCCTGGTGCTGGTCGGCCTGTTCTTTGTCGTGCCGGTGGTCGCGCTCTTGCTGCGCAGCGTCACCGATCCCGAGCCCGGCCTGCAGAACTATGCCGCGCTGTTCGGCAGCGGGACTTATGTGCGGGTGTTTCTCAACACCTTCCTGGTCGCGGCCGTCGTCACCGTCGTGACCATCCTCGTCGCGTTTCCGGTCGCCTGGATGCTGGCGATCATGCCGCCGGCGCTCGGTTCGGTCGTCTTCGGCATCATCATCCTGTCGATGTGGACCAATCTCCTCACCCGCACCTATGCCTGGATGGTGCTTTTGCAGCGCACCGGTGTGATCAACCGGGCGCTGATGGGGCTCGGCGTCATCCACGAGCCGCTGCCGCTCATCAACAATTTGACCGGCGTCACCATCGGCATGGTCTACATCATGCTGCCCTTCATGATCCTGCCGCTGGTCGGCACGCTGCGCGCCATCGATCCGATGACGCTGCGCGCCGCCGCCCTTTGCGGCGCTAGCCCGTCGCAGGCATTCCGCCGCATCCTGCTACCGCTGTCGCTGCCCGGCATCGCCGCCGGCGGGCTGATGGTCTTCGTCATGTCGCTCGGCTATTTCGTGACGCCCGCGCTGCTCGGCGGCACATCGAACATGATGCTCGCCGAAATGATCGCCCAGACGGTGCAGTCGCTGCTCAACTGGGGGCTCGGAAGTGCTGCGGCCTTCGTGCTGCTCGCCGTCACCATGGTGCTCTACGCGATCCAATTGCGCATGGTCGGCGCCAGGCGCCTCGCCGGAGGGCTCTAAGATGCTGCTCGACTACGACCGGCTCGGATGGCTGCGTGCGGCGCTCGCCGGCTTCACTGCGCTCATCGCGGCTTTCCTTCTGTTACCGGTGGTCTTCATCGTCCTGTTGTCGTTCGGCTCGTCGCGCTGGCTGGCTTTTCCGCCACCCGGCTGGACGCTGAAATGGTATCAGGAACTGCTCGCCGACCCGGCCTGGGTCGACGCCGCTTTGACCAGCGCGAAGATCGCCGCGATGGCCGCCATCCTCGCGGTTCTGATCGGCCTGCTCGCCTCCTTCAGCCTGGTCAGGGGCGAGTTTCGCGGCCGGCAGCTCCTGCGCGGCCTGCTGCTGACGCCGATGGTGCTGCCGGTGGTGGTTTTCGCCATCGCCATCTACGCCTTTTTCCTGCGCATCGGGCTCGCCGGCACGACGATCGGTTTCGTCATCGCCCACACGATCCTGGCGCTGCCCTTCGCCATCATTCCGATCGCCACCGCGCTCGAAGGTTTCGACAAATCCATCGAGGACGCGGCGATCGTGTGCGGGGCCAGTCCGCTGCAGGCAAGGCTCAGGATCACCCTGCCCTCGATCCGCATCGGCATCTTCTCGGCGGCGATCTTTTCCTTCCTCGCCTCATGGGACGAGGTGGTGGTGGCGATCTTCATGGCGAGCCCGACCCTGCAGACCTTGCCGGTGAAGATCTGGGGCAGCCTGCGTGCCGATCTGAGCCCGGTCGTCGCCGCCGCCTCCAGCCTGCTCGTCGGCCTCACCCTGTGCCTGATGATCGTCACCGCACTCCTTCGCAGAAGACTGTCCAGATGACCCGGCCATTCCTGTCCATCCGCGCGGTGAGAAAGGCGTTCGGCGCCTTCGTCGCCGTCCACGACGTCACCATCGATGTGCCGAAAGGCGAATTCCTGACCTTTCTCGGGCCGTCAGGCTCCGGCAAGTCGACGACGCTCTATGCGATCGCCGGTTTCCAGGATCCGACGTCTGGCGACGTGCTTTTGGAAGACAAGTCGCTGCTTTCGGTGCCGTCGCACAAGCGCAACATCGGCATGGTGTTCCAGCGCTACACGCTGTTCCCGCATCTGAGCGTCGCCGAGAACGTAGCCTTTCCGCTGCGGGTGCGCCGCCGGCCGGATGCCGAAGTGAAGCGCAAGGTCGCCGATATGCTGGCGCTGGTGCGCCTGGAAAAATTCGCTGAGCGCTATCCCGGCGCGCTGTCCGGCGGCCAGCAGCAGCGCGTGGCGCTTGCCCGCGCGCTCGCCTACGATCCCCCGATCCTGTTGATGGACGAGCCGCTGTCGGCTCTGGACAAGAAACTGCGCCAGGAAATCCAGGCCGAGATCCGCCGCATCCACCGCGAGACCGGCGTCACCATCCTCTATGTCACGCACGACCAGGAGGAGGCGCTGCATCTTTCCGACCGCATCGCCTTGTTCAAGGAAGGCCGCATCGAGCAGATCGGCACCGGCGAGGACCTTTATCTCAGACCAGCGAGCGAGTTCGTCGCCGGCTTCATCGGCAATTCCAACTTCCTGCCGGCGGAGCACCTCGAAACAGAGAACGGCGTTGCCTTGGTGCGGTTGGCCGATGGCTCGATCGTCAAGGGCGTGAAAGCCACAAAGGCGCTTGGCCGCGGCCAAAAGGCCAGGCTGATGGTGCGGCCGGAAGCGTTCCGCCTGACGCCCATGGAGGGGAATGCGTCGCTTGCCGTCGAGATCGTCGACACCGCCTTCTTCGGCGATCGCCGGCGCGTCGTGGCGCGCACCGGGTCGGGCGACGAGATCGATGTCAGGCCAACTTCGGATACAGCCGAACCGGGCGGCACCGATGCCGCTTCTGGCCGGCAGATTTTCTTCGATCCGACTACGGCCTTCCTGTTTCCGGTCTGAAGGCAGGCTGGGTCATCCCCGCGACTGGCCCGCCGCCATCCAGTGGCGCGTCGTCACAACCGCGATCGTTTCGCGCCACGCCGGAGACCGGAACGCCTCTATGCGGCTCAACCAGGTGAGGTCGAGCTATGATGGGCACTCGCTGGACCCGCGGTCGCGCGTAGAAGGGACGCCGGCCGGCGATCGCGGGCCGCAATGCTGGTCGAAGAAATCTGCAAGGCGATGAAGATCGCTTAGGACCGTGTGCCGCCGTGCCGATCAGCACGATCCTGTCGCCGCAGAGACGTCGGCCATCCTCCTGTTGGATGCGCCGCCTTGATCAGAGGTCCACGCAGACCGGCCCTAGGGGACGGGTGCAGCAGGCGAGTACGTATCCCATGGCCTTCTCCTCTGCGCTGAGCCCGCCGAGATCGAGCATTTCCACATCGCCGCTCAGCCGGGGACGCGCTTGACCGTCATCCTCATGTCATCCGGCCGCGTGGGCGATGAAGAGATCGAGTAGTTGCGTGCGGAGCTTCTTCCAGGATGTGGGAGGGCCGCTCGGCGGCGAAGCGTCGCGCATCGTCGGCGCGCATGTAGCATGTGCCGCCGGCCCGCCGCAGCATATTGACCGGTTAGGCGCCGTTACCCGAACACCATCTTCTTGCACCGGCTCTTGGCATGCTGCTGCTGGCGCCGATCCCATCGGCATCCGCTGCAATAGGCCGCTGACGGGTCGGCGCCGGTTTTTGCGACAAACCGCTGGGCTATGGCGAAGACGCATTTGCGCCTTGGCAGGTCAACATGTGGCATTAAAAATGGGAAGCTGGTGCCGACCGGCGACACGGCACGCGACCCTTCTATGACGCCTCCGCCGGCCGCACCCAACCAAGGAGCATTCCATGACCTGGAGCGGCGTGTTTCCAGCAGTGACGACCAAGATGCAGGCTTCCGGCGCGGTCGACCTGAAAGCCACGCAAGCCAGCATCGAGCGGCTTGTTCAGAACGGCGTGTCGGGCGTGATCGTCCTGCCCATGCTTGGCGAGAATGCCACGCTGACACAGGCCGAGCGCGATGCCGTGGTTTCAGCAGCCAGGGAAGTCGTGGCGGGACGGGTGCCGCTGCTCTCCGGTCTTGCGGAATTGTCCACCGACGACGCGGCCGCGGCGGCTCGCCACTACCAGAAGCTCGGAGCCGAGGGGCTGATGACCTTCCCCAGCCTCGCCTATCGCACCGACCGCCATGAGACCGTGGCATGGTACAAGACCGTGGCCGAGGCCAGCGATCTGCCGGTGATGATCTACAACAATCCGCTCGCCTACAAGGTCGACGTCGACGTCGAGACGCTGAAGGCGCTGGTCGATGTTCCCGGCATCGTCGCCATCAAGGAAGAGACCGGCGATATCCGCAGGGTAACCGACCTGTTCAACGCCTTCGGCGACCGTTTCGACATCCTTTGCGGCGTCGACGATCTTATCCTTGAAAGCCTGACGCTCGGTGTTGTCGGCTGGGTGTCGGGCATGACCAATGCATGGCCGGCCGAGTGCGTATCGCTGTTCAACGCCGCCCGCGGCGGGGATTTCGCGGCAGCGCTTCCGCTCTACCGGCTGATGACGCCGGCATTTCATCTCGATACGGACGTCAAGCTGGTGCAGTACATCAAATTCGCCGAGCATCTGGTGTACGGCGCTCCGGAACACGTTCGAAAGCCGCGCCTGCCGATCGGCGGCGAGGAACGGTCGAAGGTGGAAGCGGTCATCAGGAAGACGATTTCCGATCTCGCAGCGCTGAAACGTGTTTGAGAAACGTTTGCAGGTGACGGCGCTGCGGACCGCCAGTCGGCCATGGTCAACTGCCGGTACGCACCCGCACCTTTTCGGCGAAGGCCTCCACCTCGCCCTGGCGAGGTTGCTTGCCGGTGTGCGTGAGCAGGTAGGCCGGCGTCAGAGACAGACGGTTGCTCACCGGCTCGACGATCTCGAGCGAGTAATAGCCGATCTGCGTGAAGTACAGCACGCGCGCCCGCACGAAGGCTTCGGTGTCTGCGTAACCGTGCCGCAAAAACATCGCCCGGATGGCATCGACCCGCGCATCGTCTTCCTCGTTCACGATACCATGGACCTTGGCGGACTGGCGCGACCAGGCACGCACGGCGAAATCCAAGCGCGGATTGAACAGCTTCTCATCCAGCCAGCACTCGAAGACATTGAGCACGGCCTCAGTTATCGACGCGGCGGGCCGGCCGGCCTGCTCGAGGATGAAGCGGGTGTTGTTGTTGCGCCAATAGTCGAGAAGCTGATCGAGCAGGTCCTGACGGCTCTTGAAGTACCAGTAGAAACTGGAACGGGAGACGTTCAGCTTCTGCCCGAGCGCGAGGACGCGCACCGCCTCCACGCCCTCTGAGATCAGCGTCTCCAGCGCGAGCTTCATCCAGTCCTCGCGCGTCACCTTGGTGTTGCCGATCAGACCGGACCGTTGCACGACTGCATCTGCACTGGAATCGGAAGGCATGTCGGGCTGGCCAGGTTTGAATGCCGGCTAGATAGACCTGAAACCGCCCCCGCTACAATACTTGCACCTGTTCGAGCCACTCCCAGAGATACGGGGCAAGACCCCGGTCGACGTGCACACGCGCCCGATCGGGGTTGCCGAACCGGTAGAAGAGAACGCCGGCGCCGGCAAAAAGGATCGAAGCCGAGGGACTTGCCTGCCTCGGATCGAGCGCTGTGCCCCTGGCGACCAGACCGGCCAATCCCGGCCCTTTCATCTCGAATACATGCAGCCCGGCATCCATGACCGTGACCGCGAAACCGGCCGCGTGCCAGCCGGCCGCGACGGGTAATGGCCGTCCGCTCACGGCGAGAATGCGATCGCGCGCGATGCGCACCATGTATTTGTCGCCGTTGGCAACCGTGCCGGCTTCGACCCCTTCCCCCGCGAGACCCGAAGCCTGCGCCCAAGCCGTCAGGTCGCCGCTGACCAGAAGCTGGTTCAGCCCGTCCAATGTGCGCACGCTAATCCCGTCCGTGTTCAGGACCGCGGTGGTCCAGTCAGGCGCTGGGGGCCATTTTTCGGCAAGGTTACGCATGCAGGCGGCTCCCTTCCGGATCGAAGGCGCAGGGCGCGACGATGGTGGCCCGGCGCAGGACGCCGAGATGTTGAACGTCGATCGTTTGGCCATGCCGCGCGGCACCCCGTTCGATGAGCGCCAGGGCGACCGGACGCCCGAGGGTCGGGCTTTGATAGCTGGAGGTGACGAAGCCGATGCTCCGGAGCCGGTCGCCGCTTTTCTCCACACCATGCGCGCCGGTCGCCAGCGGCGCCTCGCCTTCGCCGACAGCCAAGCCGACAAGCTGATTGCGATCGGTTCGGCTCGCCGCTTCGGTGAAAAGCGAGCGCCGGCCGACGAACTCACCTGTACGCTTGGTCCGCGGTCCCGCGACGCCGAGGTCGTGCGGCATGACGTTGCCGTCGGTGTCCTTGCCGATGACGATGAAGCCCTTCTCGGCGCGCAGGATCATCAGGGATTCAAGCCCGAGCAGCACGGCGTCGAACGCGCGGCCCTCCTGCTGCATCCTTGCCCAGAGCACCTCGGCCCGGTCGGCGCGGATGGAGATCTCGTAGCTTCGGTCGCCGGTGAAGGAGACCCGGGCAATGCGCACCTCGTCGCCGGCAAAGCGGCCGGCGGTAACCGCCATGTGCGGCAGGCTGGCATCGTCCAGCGCGGCACCCAGATCGAGCGCCTCTATCAGCCCGCGCGCTTTCGGACCCGAAATGGTCAAGGTGGCGTATTGGGCGGTGGCGTTGTGGATATAGACCGCATCGCGGCCGAAACGATCCTGCCGCCATTCTTCGAGACGCGCGTGGACAGCGGCGACATGCGACGACGAGCAGGAGACGATGAAGCGGTGCTCGTCGAGACGAACCAGCACGCCGTCATCGAAGACGACGCCATTTTCCGACAGCATGAAACCGTAGCGGCAATGGCCGGGTTTGAGGGTCGACATGGTATTGTAATAGATGAAGTCGACGAATTCGGCCGCGCGCGGACCGATCACCTCGATCTTGCCGAGCGTCGAGCCGTCGAAGAGCGCAACGGACTGCCGGGCGCGCCGCGCTTCCTCCTGGATCGTGGCTCCGGCTTCGCCGCTTCCGTAATAGGCCGGCCTCAGCCAGCCGCCATATTCCTGGAACACTCCGCCTGCTGCGCGATGGTTTGCCTCCAGCGGCAGGCGACGGACCGGGGCGTGCATGCTGCCCCGACGCGCTCCCGCCAGGCTGGCGAACGGCACAGGCGTGAAAGGCGGCCGGTAGGTGGTGGTGCCGACATCCGAGATGGCGCGGCCGGTAACCGCGGCCAGCAGCGCCAGACCGTTCAGGTTCGACGTCTTGCCCTGGTCGGTCGCCATGCCAAGGGTCGTATAGCGCTTCAGGTGCTCGACGGAGACAAAATTCTCCCGCGCCGCCAGTTCGACGTCCTTGGCGGTGACGTCGCTCTGGTAGTCGATCCAGACGCGGCCCTTGGCTTTGGGCTTCGGCCACAGGCTGACGACGCCAAGCTTTGCTTCCTCGCCAGTGCTGCGAGGTGCCGGCGGCGCCGAGCCGAACCCGCCGAGGGCCGCTAGGCCGCTGGCCAAAGTTTCGGAAAGCGAGACCGTGCCGGCGACGGCGCCGGCTACGCCGATCCCCTCGATCGCTTCTGCGGGAATGAAAGCCGACAGTTGATCGCTCCAGGCGAGCTTGCCTTTTGCCTGCGAGAACAGATGCACGGTGGGTGTCCAGCCGCCCGAGACGAGCAGGCAATCGGCCGCAAGGGCGGTACCGTCGTCGAGCAGAACACTCTGAACGGCGTTGCGGCCGCGCGCCGCTGCAATGGCGCGTCCGGCGAGGACCCGAATACCGCTCTTCGCCTGTACGCCACCCTCACGCCGGCAATCAACCACCGTCACCGAAGCGCCGGCCGCAGCCAGCGCCGAGGCCGGCTCGTAGGCGCTGTCATTGTTGGTTGCGACCACGATCTGCCGGCCCACAAGGACGCCATGCCTGCGCAGGTAGCTCAACGCCGCGTCAGCGGAGAGTATGCCCGGAAGGTCGTTGTTGGCGAACGGGACCGGCCGCTCGATCGCGCCCGTCGCCAGCACGATGCGGCGCGGGCGCACGCGCCACAGCGTATCGGGTCGGCCGTCGCGGTGAATCTGGTTGAGAGCGACCAGATTGTGATCATAGAGGCCGAAGGCGGTCGTATCGCTGAGCACGAGATGCCCGCTGCTCTTCAGCCGGGCCACCGTCGCATCGACCCATTCCGTACCCTTGACACCGTCGACTGCGCCTGCACGGTGGCGCAGCGACCCGCCGGGATGCGTCCGCTCGTCGACCAGCACGACCGAGTGCCCGGCTGCCGCCGCGCCCGTTGCCGCGGCGAGTCCGGCCGGTCCGGCGCCGACCACCAGGACGTCGCAATGGTGATTGATCTGGTCCGAGACGTGACGCGGCTTCCAATTGCGGTCGACGACGCCGAGCCCGGCCATGGCGCGGATGCGCGGCTCGAACAGGTGCCAGTCCGGCCACATGAAGGTCTTGTAGTAGAATGCGGCGGGCAGGAAACGGGCAAGGCGGTCCAGCACCGCGTTGCGGTCGGCCAGCGCCGTCGGCGACGCGTTGACGCTCTTGACCGTGAGGCCGTCCCGCGCCGGCACGGTCGTTGCCCGCGCATTGGGCACGCGGCCGCCGGCGCTCTCGACATCGACCAGCGCGTTGGGCTCCTCCACGCCGGATCCCCAGATGCCACGCGGCCGATGATATTTGAAGCTGCGGCCGACGATCGCCCGGCCGTTCGCCAGCAAGGCAGAAGCGATCGTGTCGCCGGCAAAGCCGTCGACGCGCGTGCCGTCAAAAGTGAAGCTCAGCGGACGGGCCCGATCGATGTCGCTGCCGCCATTGGCAAGACGCGAAGCGCTCATGCGCCATGCTCCGCTTCGCCGAGCACGGAGGAACCCAACACCTTGTGATTGACGCTGTCGCGGCTCATCGCAAAGAACTCGCCGCAGGTCAGGTGCACCCAGATCTCGCGGGTCGGCCCCTTCGGGTTGTCGCGCATGTGGAGATAGCCCGCCCAGCGCTCGGCCGTCACGTCGTCGCCGTCGGGCCGCAAATTGCCGGCCTCTCCGCCATAGTGAAATTCGCTTTCTTCGCGCGGCCCGCAGAACGGACAGGGAAAGAGCTGCATCTTTGCTATACCTTCAATGGGCAATGCCGGAGCCGGCAGCCTCGTCGATCAGCCGGCCGCGGGCGAAGCGGTCGAGATCGAAAGGCCGGCTGATGTCGTGGTGCCTGCCGGTTGCAAGCAAATGGGCAAGCAGCGTGCCGCCGGCGGGAATCGCCTTGAAGCCGCCCGTGCCCCAGCCACAATTGAGGAAAAGCCCGGGCAACGGCGATTCGCCGATGATGGGCGAGGAATCGGGGACGACGTCGACGATGCCTGCCCATTGCCGCATCATCTTCAGCTGGCCGAATATCGGGAACATTTCGAGCATGCCTGCGATCGCGCCTTCCAGCACCGGCAAGTTGCCGCGCTGGCCATAGGACGGGATGCGGTCGAGCGCGCCGCCGATCACCAGTTCGCCCTTGTCCGATTGGCTGACATAAACGCCCGTATCCGGCGAGATCACCACCGTGTCGATGATGGGCTTGACCGGCTCGGACACGCAGGCCTGCAGCGCATAGGAATTGACCGGCAGCCGGAATCCCGCCTTCGCCGCCAGCACCGAGGAGTGGCCGGCCACCGCCATCCCCGTACGCTCTGCCCGGATTGCGCCGCGCGATGTGACGACCCCGCGGCAGCGCCCGTCCTCAATGATAAAGTCGCTGATCTCGCAGTTCTGAATGATGTCGACGCCGAGACGGCTGGCGGCGCGCGCATAGCCCCAGGCGACAGCGTCATGACGGGCCGTGCCGCCGCTCGGCTGCCAGGTGCCGCCATAGACGGGGTAGCGGGCATCCGGGCTAAAATTGTAGATCGGCACCACCCGGCGGACGTCCTCGACCGAGAACAATTCGCAATCGATGCCGTTGACCTGGATGGCGTTGACGGACCGGGCAGCGGTTTCCATTCCCGCTTCACTATGCGCGAGGGTGAGAATGCCGCGCGCGGAAAACATCACATTGTAGTTCAGATCCTTCGATAGCCTCTTGTAGAGGCTATGCGCCAATCCGTAGATCGCTGCGCTTTCCGGGTAGAAGTAATTTGAGCGGACGACGGTTGTGTTGCGGCCGGTGTTGCCGCCGCCGATCCAGCCTTTCTCGAGCACCGCCACATTGGTGACGCCGTGGTTCTTTGCGAGATAGTAGGCCGTAGCGAGGCCGTGGCCGCCACCGCCGATGACGATGGCGTCGTAACGCGGTTTGGGCTCCGGCGAGCGCCAGGCCTTCTCCCAGCCTGTCTGGCCGGCGACGCCTTCCTTGAATAGCGAAAGCGCTGAATAGTGCCTTGTCATGCGCTCAGGCCCGCATCACGTGAGCGATATTGCAAGGGTGCCAAGAACCGCTGAGACGCCAGATCGGCGGCGCCGTACCAAAACCGGCGCAATCAACTCGCCCCGTCCTCGAAAGTCCATAACCCATCCCGTTCTGCCGCGGTTCGACAAGAGTCGCCGAGCTTCGCGCGGCGCGAACTTAGCTTGAATGGACACCTGTGTCCATTGGGCAATCGAGATCGCGCGTCGTACGAGCGCGGTATCGGCCATCTAAGCAAAGTGAAATGCATTTGCGCGTGTCAGGCGCATGGCGGATTTCATTTGCTTGGTGATCCTCCTCCCATGGGGCAAACTCCCGCCGGGCTGTCAGGAGGAGAAATGAGAGCACGCGCAGCGACGGTCGGAGATCTCGAGGATGTTTTCCGCGGCCTGTCCAAGCGAATGTCGGACGAGTACCTGGCGGCCGGCAAGGACAGCAAGGCCGCCTACGACAATCTGATGATGAACCTGAAGGAAGGCCGGGCCCATGCGCTGGTCGAGGGCGAGCAGGCCGTCGCCTTTATCGCCTGGCATGAGCATGGCGACGCGGCCGACACGCTGTTTGCCGCGCAGGAGGACTTCTTCAGAGCGGCAACCGTTCGCTTCTGCAGGCGTCACATCCGCCACATCCAAGCGCTCGCCGGCAACCTGCCCGTGCACTCGCGCAGCTGGCTCGATGGACCGGACGTCGCAAAATGGTTTCGGCTCATCGGCTATGTCGAGCGGGGACAGGAGAATGGCGCCACCCTGTTCGAACTGCCGCCGGCGCCCAATGGGTGACACGGGTTATTGGCGCAGCGGCTTGCACCGCGCAGCAATTGGCGGGATGGTGTGGAAGGCAGCCGGGGGCTCTGGCAGGCCGGAGATGCATGGCTGCTGGAAAACAAAATGGTGCGAGCTTGTTTGGCCCTTGTCGCCCTTGTTGCCCTTGCGAGGCCAACAGAAGCAGGCGAGCGAGCGGCTCCCCTCTTCGACCGCTCCGATCTGGCATCCACGTATTCCGGTGAGTCCGACCTCGTAACCGCCTATACGAGCGGGATGGCCCGGTACCGTCTTCAGCTCATGGCGCGTACCGGCACCGCCAATCTCGCCGCCCCTCTCGAACCTTTGGCCCTGCGGCCGGAATTTCGCCAGCGGACATGGCGCTCGGCCGATGGCAGCCTGCTGCAGGGCTTCGCCGGCAAAGGCGGCTTCCGGCTGACTGTCGGCAACTGCCTTGCCCGCCTCTGCGCGGCCAGCGAATGCAGCGAGGCCGGCTGGCCGGTCTATGCCTGCAGCGACGGCCATAAGCGCAAGATGTCGGTGAAGAGCTTCGTGACGGCAACCTTCGACGGCGTCCCTTACCTGCGGTTGAGCGCTCCGCCGGAACCGTGATTTGATTGCGGTCGACGACGCTGCCGGTTCAGCAAAGTCAGGTACTCGTCTCCACCCGAAACGCTGGCTGCACCGCTTCTCGTCACCGGAGCAGCCACATCAGCACGGGACCGCCAGCGAGCGTGGCGACCAGGCCGGCCGGGATCTGGCGCGGGATCAAGGTGCGGCCGATCTGCGAGCGAAGGGCAATGCGAGAAGTGCAAGCACGGCGGCCAGGTTGCGCCGGCGTTGCCCGGCATGGCATCTGTCGGCCGATGTCACGCAAGCCCCTACGACAGCTTCCCGAATTCCCGCGACGACCGATCGCTGGAAAAGTCAGCCTCAACCGAGCGCTGTCGAAGCTAGGATTCTGCTCGCGCAAGCAGGCCGAACTGATGATCGCCGAAGGACGCGTGCGCGTTGCCGGCAAGGTGGCGCGCGATCCGTCGCTGCGCGTCGATCCGGATCGCGACCGCATCGCAGTCGATGGCGCACAGGTCGCCGCGGAACGAAAAGTGTATCTTATGTTCAACAAGCCGCGCGGGCTGGTCACCACGCGCGACGACCCCGAAGGACGCGGCACCGTCTATGACTGCCTTGCCGATCTCGACCTGCCCTTCGTGTCGCCGGTCGGGCGTCTCGACAAGGCGAGCGAAGGTCTGCTGTTGATGACCAACGACACGCGCTGGGCGAACCGTTTGCTCGATCCTGCCTCGCATGTCGCCAAGACCTATCATGTGCAGATTGCTTCCGTGCCCGACGAGAAGATGCTCGAGCGGTTCCGCCAAGGCGCTGTCGTCGACGGGGAATTGCTGACGGCGAGCTCGATCGCGCTCTTGCGCAGCGGCGGGCGCACGACATGGCTGGAGTTAGTCCTCGACGAAGGCCGCAACCGCCAGATCCGCCGCATGCTCGGCGCCTTCGACATGGGCGTGCTCAGGCTGGTACGGGTGGCGATCGGGCGGCTGCAGTTGGGTGATCTCGCGAAGGGCAAGGCGCGGCATTTGACGGCCGAGGAGCTGGCGATACTTGCCGCTTAACAGGGGCCGGAACTACTTTTGGTTCCAGCGGCGGATGACCGGCTCGGTCAGGTCGTGCTCGTAGCCGAGGATGCTGAGGCTCGCGGTATCGAGGACGAAATGTTCGCCGCCTTCCGGCGGCAGGCCGATCCAGCACGCCGCAAGCACGCGCAGGAAATGCGAGCTCGAGAAGATGAGCACATTGCCGGCCACCGTCCGGATTTCGGCCACGATCGCATTGGCCCTGGCGCCTACATCGGCCGCCGTCTCGCCGCCCGGGCAGCCGTCGCGAAACAACTGCCAGCCCGGACGTCCGGCAAGGATTTCCTTCGTTGTCACGCCTTCATAGGCGCCATAATCCCATTCCTGCAGGTCGGCCTTCTTGAGCGCGCGCTCGCCGAAGCCGGCCAGCCGGCAGGTGTCGAAGGCGCGCTGCGACGGGCTCGACCAGACCGCCTGGAAGGTGTGCTCCTTGAGGCGGTCGGCGACGCCGCCTGCGGCCTGTTCGCCTTTCGCGGTCAACGGAATGTCGGTGCGGCCGGTATGCTTTCCCGATGCGCTCCATTCCGTCTCGCCATGGCGGACAAGGTAGATCTCAGGAAACGCGCTGCTCATCCGCCGGCCCTCACGCTTGGATGCACCGGCAAGAATGCCGGCCCGCGCCACCCTATGCGGCGTCCGACAAAAAGAACAGGCCGCGGCGGAGCCACGGCCTGTTTCGGCTTGGGTGGACGCTCTTTGTCTGTGCAACTCCGGATCGAAGGCTACGGTGAAGTCACCGAGGCAATTTTCCGGGAATTGTTGCGATCGCTCAGGCCGGCTGCAGGCCGCCTGAGAGCGCGAGGTCTGCCTCCTCCGGCATCTGGCCGGCCATGGCGGCGGCGAACTGCTTCTGGTCGAGCTCGCCTTCCCAGCGCGCCACGACGATGGTCGCGACGGCATTGCCGACGAAGTTGGTGAGCGCGCGACACTCCGACATGAAGCGGTCCACGCCGAGGATCAGCGCCATGCCGGCAACCGGCACCGAAGGCACGACCGAAAGCGTGGCCGCCAAGGTGATGAAGCCCGCGCCGGTGATGCCGGCGGCCCCCTTGGAGCTCAGCATGGCAACGAGCAGCAGCAGGATCTGGTCGCCGAAGGTGAGCGGCGTGTCGGTCGCCTGGGCGATGAACAGCGCTGCCAGCGTCATGTAGATGTTGGTGCCGTCGAGGTTGAACGAATAGCCGGTCGGGATGACGAGACCGACCACCGAGCGGTTGCAGCCGGCGCGCTCCATCTTGGCCATCAGGCCGGGAAGCGCTGCCTCCGACGACGAGGTGCCGAGCACCAGGAGCAGCTCTTCCTTGATGTAGCGGATCAGCGCCAGGATGGAGAAGCCGTTGTACCATGCCACCGCTCCCAGCACGATCAGCACGAAGAGCAGCGACGTCAGGTAAAAGGTGCCGATCAGGAAGGCGAGATTGGCGATCGCGCCGATGCCGTATTTGCCGACGGTGAAGGCCATGGCGCCGAAGGCGCCGATGGGCGCAGCCTTCATCAGGATGGCGACGAGGCGGAAGATCGGCGCCGTCAGCGCCTGCAGGAAGTCGACCACCGGACGAGCGCGCTCGCCGACCAAAGCGAGAGCGACGCCGAACAGCACCGAGAAGAACAACACCTGCAGGATGTCGCCCTGGGCGAAGGCGCCGGTGATGGTGTCGGGGATGATGTTCATCAGGAAGCCGACGATCGTCGTGTCATGCGCCTTCTCGGTGAAGGTCGAGACCTTCGAGGCGTCGAGCGTCGCCGGATTGATGTGCATGCCGGCGCCGGGCTGGACGACATTTGACACGATCAGGCCAACGATGAGCGCCAGCGTCGAGAAGACGAGGAAATAGATCATCGCCTTGCCGGCGACCCGGCCGACCTTATGCAGGTCGGAGACGCCGGCGATGCCGGTCGCGACGGTGAGGAAGATCACTGGCGCGATCACCATCTTGACCAGCTTGATGAAGGCATCGCCGAGCGGCTTCAGCGAGGCGCCGATGTCGGGATAGAAATGGCCGAGCAGGATGCCGGCGGCGATCGCCGCCAGGACCTGCACGTAAAGATGCCGATAAAAGGGAACTTTGCCGCGCGGTTCCGCGGCAGCGATTGCCGTCTGCATGATGTCCTCCGTTCGGCCCCGATCGAGAAGCTCGACCTCCCGGGGCAGTTGACCTTCACAGCCTCGCGGCTGCTGCGGATGCATTTGCAACGGCCGTGCCAGATTGCGCCTTGATGCGTCGAGCATTGATTTTGTTTGGTTTTCTGACGCAACGCGCTTTGCCATTCAACAGCGCAGTGCGGCGATCCGCATAGCTCGAATTGTGCTTTGTGCGAAATCATGCACAAATGGGCGATGCTGCAACGCCCCGCCGCTGCCCTCGCTTCGACGCCCGAACTGCTCGCCGGGCGGGCGCGGCGCGCCTGGCTGCTGTTTGCGGCGGTGGCGCTTCTCATCGTCTTTGCAGCGCTCTTTGGCGCCGGCCTCTACGGACGCTCGACCGAGATCGAGGCGCTGTCGGCGCAAGGGCGGACCGACGCCAATCTCAAGGTCGCGCTGCTGCGTGCGGTGCTCGAAAATCCGCGCGCGCTGCCGCTGCTTCTGTCCGAAGACCAGCAGGTGCATGACGCGCTCGCCGAGCGCAGCCCCGCCTCGATCGACGTGCTCAACCGCAAGCTCGAAGGGCTGGTTTCCGGCACCAAGGCCTCGGTGCTTTACGTCACCGGCCCGGACGGGCTGGCCATCGCTTCCAGCAACTGGCGCGAGCCGGTAAGCTTTGTCGGCAATGACTACGGTTTTCGCGCTTATTTCTCCGGCGCCATGCAATCCGGCACGGCCGAGTATTTCGCGCTCGGCAATGTCAGCAAGCGCCCGGGCCTCTACATTTCGCGCCGTGTCGGGAGTGCGGCGGCCCCGCTCGGCGTCGTCGTGGTCAAGATGGAGTTCGACCAGCTCGAAGCCGACTGGCACGAGGCGAACCGCCCGGCCTATGTCAGCGACGAGCATGGGGTGGTGCTGATCACCAGCGTGTCCTCCTGGCGCTTCATGACGACGGCGCCGCTGGCCGCTTCAGTCGCGGCCGACATCCGCGCCAGCCAGCAGTTCGGCGAGGCTCCGCTGGTGCCGTTGCCCGTCACGAGGCCGCAACCGCTCAGCCCCGATGTCGCGTTGGTGCACGCCATCACGCCCGGCGGCAGCGACGCGGAGTATCTGCGGCTATCGACCGCCGTGCCGTCGACGCCATGGCGCCTCGACTATCTCGTGCCGGCGGAAGCGCCGATCGCGGCGGCGCAGCGCGAAATGCGTTTGTTGGCCCTCGGCGTCCTTGTCCCGCTCCTCGCTTTGGCCGCCTATCTGTTGTGGCGCCGGCAGTCCGCGCAGATGCGGATCGCCGCCGAGCAGGCGGCGCGCGCCGAACTCGAACGGCGCGTCGTCGAGCGCACGCAGGACCTCAGCCTCGCGCGCGACCGGCTGCAGGCCGAGATCGCCGACCACCGCAGCACCGAAGCCAAGCTGCAGGTCATGCAGCAGGAGCTGGTGCAGGCCAACCGCCTGGCGACGCTCGGCCAGGTTGCCGCGGGCGTCGCGCATGAGATCAACCAGCCGGTGGCGACCATCCGCGCCTATGCCGACAATGCGCGCGTTTTCCTGGAACGCAAGCAGACGGCGCCGGCGGAGGAAAATCTCGGCGCCATCGCAGCGCTGACCGAACGCATCGGCTCCATCACCGAGGAGCTGAAAGCTTTCGCCCGCAAGGGTCGCACCGCCGCCGAGCCGGTCGAGTTGCGCAGCGTCATCGAAGGCGCCGTGGTGCTGCTCAGGAGCCGCTTTGCCGGCCGATTGGACGCGCTGGCGATCACGCTGCCGCCGGCGACGCTGAAAGTGATGGGCAACCGGCTGCGGCTGGAGCAGGTGCTGATCAACCTGTTCCAGAACGCGCTGGAAGCGCTCGATGGTCGTGACGGTGCTCGGGTCGAAGTGTCCGCCGAGGAAACCGCCGACGGCGTCGCGCTGATCGTGTTCGATAACGGACCGGGGATTCCGCCGGCGATCCTGAAATCGCTGTTCACGCCTTTCAATACCTCGAAGGAAAAGGGCTTGGGGCTCGGGCTCGTCATCTCGAAGGACATCGTCGCCGACTATGGCGGGCGTATCGAGGTGACAAGCAGCGGGACCGGCACCCGCTTCACCATCCATCTCTCGAAGGCTGGCCCGAGATGACAGACGGCAATCCGGTCATCCTGATCGATGACGATAGCGACCTGCTCAAGGCGACGAAGCAGACGCTCGAACTCGCCGGTTTTGCCGTGTCTGCCTTTTCCGCTGCAAGCGAGGCACTCGCCGGCCTCGATGCCGGCTTTGCCGGCGTCTTGGTGTCAGACATCCGCATGCCCGAAATGGACGGCCTGCAGCTTTTCGACCTCGTGGTCGACCTTGACCCGGATATTCCCGTCATCCTCGTCACCGGGCACGGCGATATCGCCATGGCGGTGAAGGCGATCAAGGACGGCGCCTATGACTTCATCACCAAGCCCTTCGCCGCCGACCGGCTGGCGCAAAGTGTATGGCGCGCCGCGGAAAAGCGCCGTCTTGTTATGGAGAACCGCGCCTTGCGCGAAGCGGCCGAGCAGGCGCAGGAAGGCCTGCCGCTGATCGGCCAGACGCCGGCGATGGAGCGGCTGCGCCGCACGCTGAGACAGATCGCCGACACCGATGTCGATGTGCTGGTGACCGGCGAGACAGGCTCGGGCAAGGAGGTGGTGGCGAGCCTGCTGCATCGCTGGAGCCGCCGCGCCAAGGGCAATTTCGTCGCGCTCAATTGCGGCACGTTGCCGGAGACAGTGATCGAAAGCGAGTTGTTCGGTCATGAGGCCGGCGCCTTCACCGGCGCGCAGAAGAAGCGCGTCGGCCGCATCGAGCATTCGAGCGGCGGTACGCTGTTTCTCGACGAGATCGAAAGCATGCCACCCTCCACTCAGGTGCAGATGCTGCGCGTACTCGAAATGCGCGAGGTGACGCCACTCGGCACCAACGAAATCCGGCCCGTCGACCTGCGCGTCGTTGCCGCCGCCAAGGTCGATCTCGGCGATCCCGGCCAGCGCGGCAATTTCCGCGAAGACCTCTACTATCGGCTCAATGTGGTGACGCTGTCGATCCCGCCGCTGCGCGAGCGGCGGGACGACGTGCCGCTGCTGTTCGGGTATTTCGCCGAGCGCGCCGCCGCCCGCTTTCATCGCCAGGTGCCCGCGGCGCCGGCCGCCGTCCAGCGCCATCTGCGCGAACACGACTGGCCCGGCAATGTCCGCGAGCTCGCCCATTTTGCCGAGCGCTTCGTGCTCGGACTGGAAGAGATCGGCAGCAGCCCCGCCGCTCAGCCGACAGATTTGGACGTCTCGATGCCCTTGCCGGAACGGCTGGAGCGCTACGAGGCCGAGATCATCCGCGAGACACTTGGCCGCAATGGCGGCGATGTCCGGCGTACGATCGAGGCGCTCGGCATTCCGCGCAAGACCTTCTACGACAAGCTGCAGCGGCACGGCATCGTGCGCAGCGATTTTTCCAGAGAGATCAAGCTTGTGGAACCCGATCGAAGCCCCCGGCGTTGAGGCTATCCAGGAAACCGTGGCACGTTGGCACCAGCCGGGTGGCGAACGCATGATGGCGGTGGCGTTGCCGGTTGCACTTGGCAAGCGTTGATGGTTTGTTGCCGCTCAGCGGAGAACGAATGATGCGCGAATCCCTCGGTCAAGACGAATACGGCTCGGCCAGCCCCTTTGATCCGGACGATTTGCCGAATCTCAACGCCATGGGACCGGCGATGGGCAGCGGCAATGATTTCGAGAAATATGCCGTTGCCGTCATCATCGTGTTCGGCGCGCTGATCATCGGCGGCCTCATGGCCGCCTCGATGACCTTCGGCCACCGCAACGGCTTCCTGTTTGCGTTGGGCGGCGCCACTTCGGCCTGGATTTCGGGCAACGCGCTGCTGATTGACCGGCCGCGCATTTATGCGCTGTTCGTCGGCATCGCGGCGGTGCTGCTGATTGCCTCGACCATTACCCTCGTCGTGTAGTCAGTAGCCCAGCGCCTCGCCGGAAGCGGCGCGGCTGTCGATGGCTCCGTTGTAGCGGGCGCCGCCACCTTTCTCGATCTCCGCCAGGCTCTTGCCGCCGACAAGGATGCCGGCCGCCTGGCCCCAGGTCTGGTCGCTGAGATCGAGATGATAGCCCATGCCGGCAAGCAGCCTTTCGGTGTCGGGAGAAAGCCCGAATGGCTCGACATAGACGGTGTCGGGCAGCCATTGATGGTGGATGCGCGGAGCGTCGATCGCCTCCTGAATGTTCATGCCGTGGTCGATGACGTTGACGATCGCCTCCAGCGTGATGGTGATGATGCGCGAGCCACCCGGGCTGCCGATGACCATGAACGGCTTGCCGTCCTTCACAACGACGGTCGGGCTCATCGAGGACAGCGGCGTCTTCTTCGGCTGGATCGCGTTGGCCTCGCCTTGGACCAGTCCGTAGAGGTTGGGCACGCCGGGCTTCTGGGTGAAATCGTCCATTTCGTTGTTGAGCAGGATCCCGGTGCCGTCGGCGACGACGCCGGCGCCAAAGGAACCATTGAGCGTATAGGTGACGGCTACCGCGTTGCCGTCCTTGTCGATGATAGAATAATGGGTGGTTTCCTTCGACTCGCCGAAGCCCTTGGGCATCAAGTCCTTCGAGGCGCCGGCGCGGAACGGATCGATCTTGTCGCGGATGTCCTTGGCATAGCCCTTGTCGAGCAGTTTCGAGACCGGATTGTCGGCGAAATCCGGATCGCCGAGCGCCGAATTGCGGTCGACATAGGCATGACGCATGGCCTCGACCATGACGTGGACGGTCTCGGCCGAGCCGGCTCCGAGATAGGACAGCGGATAGCCTTCGAGCACATTGAGGATTTCGCAGATGATGACGCCGCCCGAACTCGGCGGCGGCGAGGAGATGATCTCGTAGCCGCGATAGGAACAGGTCACCGGCTTCAGCTCGCGCACCGCGTATTGCTCGAAATCGCCTTTGGCGAGGATGCCGCCCTTGGCGCCGCTCGCCTTGACGATCGCGTCGGCAATCGGCCCCTTGTAGAAGGCATCGGGGCCTTTCTCGGAGATCGCCGAGAGCGAGGCCGCAAGGTCCGACTGAACTAGCTTCTCGCCGATGCCATAGGGCTTCCCGTCTTTTTTCAGAAAAATAGCGGCCGCTGCCGGATCCTTGGCCAGCCGGTCGGCGCCGCCGGCGAAGGAGGCCGCGTCGCCCTGGTTGAGGACGAAGCCGTCCTTGGCATAGGCGATCGCCGGGGCCATGAGATCCTGTCTGGACAAGGTCCCGTATCTCTCGCGCGCCATCTCGAAGCCGGCCACCGAACCAGGCACGCCGACGGCGAGATAACCGTCGAGGCTGGCACCTTTGATCGGCTTGCCCTCCTTATCGAGATACATCGTCTTGGTCGCCGCAAGGGGCGCGCGCTCGCGGAAATCGATGAAGGTCGAACGGCCGTCCTTCAAGCGGATGGTCATGAAACCGCCGCCGCCGATATTGCCGGCATTCGGATAGACGACGGCCAGCGCATAGCCGACGGCGACCGCCGCATCGACGGCGTTGCCGCCCTTCTTCAGCACGTCGATGCCGACTTCGGTGGCGAGATGCTGGGCGGTCACCACCATGCCGTGCTCGCCCTTGGCGGGAGCCGGCGAAGCCGCAAAAACGGCGGCCGATGGTGTGAAGGCAACAGTGAGCGCAAAGCTGACGGCGATCAGCGTCCGGCGGGTGAAATGCATGGTGGGTCTCCAAGGCGGGGGGACACCCAGGAAAGACCGTTGGAGCGCGTTAGTCCAATAACAATTGGAGTAGCATTGGGCAGAGCCCCTCACCTGCCCCCCGAATTGCGAAGGGCAATTCGGGGCAGTCCGACCTCTTCCCGCGGGGGAAGGAGCTCGTCAGCGCCGACGCCAACCTCTTCTGCCTTGGGAGAAAGGCGGCCGCGAAGCGGCCGGATGAGGGTGTCAGACGATCCCGCCGCCACCGCCGGCGACGCCCGGCCGCTCCGCCGCGACCTTCGCCCGGTAGCCGGCCTGGCGATAGGCGGCGACCGGATCAATGGCGCCGCCGGTTCTCAGCCGCGCCATGGCGAGGATCGGCTCGACATCGGTGCGGTAGGCGGTCTTCAGCGTCTGCGTCGCCATCAGCGCGTCGTTCGCTTCCTGAAAACCGTCCAGCGCCTTGCGGTCGACCAGCAGCGCCTGCGCATAGGCGCGCTGCACCTCGACCGCGGACAGCATCAGGCTTTCGATCGGATCGGTGACGTTATGGCTCTGGTCGAGCATATGCGCGGGATGGAAGCCCTTGGCACCCGAAAGCTCTGCATCGACCAGCTCGTTGAAGACCAAAAACAGCCGGTAAGGATCGATCGAACCGGCGTCGAGATCGTCGTCGCCATGTTTGGAATCGTTGAAGTGGAAGCCGCCGAGCTTGCCGAATTGAATCAGCCGCGACACGATCATCTCGATGTTGACGTTGGGCGCGTGGTGGCCGAGGTCGACGAGGCAGAAGGCCTTGTCGCCGAGCTCCTTGGCGATGATGTAGTTCGTGCCCCAGTCCTGCACGACGGTCGAATAGAAGGCCGGCTCGTACATCTTGTGCTCGGTAAACAGCCGCCAGTCGTCCGGCAGGCCAGCGTAGATTTGCCGCATGGCGTCGAGATAGCGCTCGAAGGCCTTGGCGAAACTGACCTGGCCGGGGAAGTTCGAGCCGTCGCCGATCCATACCGTCAGCGCCTTCGACCCAAGCGTCCTGCCGATCTCGATGCATTCGAGATTGTGCTCGACCGCCTGGCGGCGCGTGCCGGCATCGGCGTGCGACAGCGAGCCGAATTTGTAGGAGAGCTTCTGGTCCTTCGCGTCGGAAAAGGTGTTGGAGTTCATCGCATCGAACCCGAGCCCGAAACGCGCCGCCGCCTGCTTCAGCCGGTTCGGATCGGCCTTGTCCCACGGGATATGCAGCGAGACGGTAGGCGTCGCTTGCGTCAGCTGGCTGATGACGGCGCAATCCTCGATCTTGTCGAAGATGTCGCGCGGCTCGCCGGGGCCGGGAAAACGGGCAAAGCGCGTGCCGCCGGTGCCGACGCCCCAGGACGGGATCGCGACGCCGAATTTTTCGACTTGGTCGCGGATGGCGTCGATGGCAATGCCGCGCCGGTCGAGGCGTTCGCCGAGCGAGGCGTAGTCGCGCTCGAGGGCGGGTTGGCGAGCTGAGTTGTGGTTGGCGACGAGGTCGGCTGAGATGATCTGTTCGGACATTTTTTCCTCCCAATTCGCCAGCGCTGCCCCTCACCCTTACCCTCTCCCCGTATAGTGACGGGGAGAAGGGACGCGCTCCAGCGCTGGCGCCCCTCTCCCCGTTCTTACGGGGAGAGGGTAAGGGTGAGGGGCAGCGCTGGCTTTGACAATTTACCGCGTAAAACTCTGCGCGTTGCCGGCGTCGACATTGACGATGTTGCCAGTCGACTTGGCCGACATGTCGGAAGCGAAGAAGTAGATCGCTTCGGCGATATCTTCCGGAAATACCGAGCGTTTCAGCATCGAACGCGACCGGTAATGCTCCTCGAGATCGTCGGTCGACATCTTGTAGGCGGCGGCGCGCTGTTCCTTCCATTCGCCGGTCCAGATCTTGGAGCCGCGCAGCACGGCGTCCGGATTGACGACGTTGACCCTGATCTGCGCCTCCGCACCCTCAAGCGCGAGACAGCGCGCGAGATGGATCTCGGCCGCCTTGGCCGTGCAGTAAGCGGCGGCGTTGGGCGAAGCGGCAAGGCCGTTCTTGGAGGCGACGAAGACGACATTGCCGCCGATCTTCTGCGCGCGGAACAGCCGGAAAGCCTCGCGCGAAACGAGGAAATAGCCGGTCGACAGGATGTCCATATTCTTGTTCCACAACGCCAGCGTCGTTTCCTCGATCGGCGCCGAGGAGGCCAAGCCGGCATTGGAAACCAGAATGTCGATGCCGCCGAACTCGACCGAAGTTTCGGCAAAGCCCGACGTGACCTGATCTTCCGAGGTCACGTCGATCCGCACCGGACGGACGAAGTCTTTGCCGTAGGCCTTCGACAGCTCTTCGTGAGCGCCGGCAAGCGCGGCCTCATCGATATCGGCCAGCACGACGCAGGCGCCTTCGCGCAGCAGGCGGTTGGCGGTGGCGCGGCCGATGCCGCCGGCGCCGCCCGTGACCAGCGCGATCTGTCCCGCCAGCGCCTTCGGCTTCGGCAGGCGTTGGAGCTTGGCTTCTTCCAACTGCCAGTATTCGATGTCGAAGGCCTCCTGAGCCGGCAGGCCGACATAGGACGAGACCGTCGAGGCGCCGCGCATGACGTTGATGGCGTTGACGTAGAACTCGCCGGAGATGCGCGCCGTCGCCTTGTCGCCGGCGAAGGTGAACATGCCGACGCCCGGCATCAAATAGACGACCGCGTTCGGATCGCGGATGGCGGGCGAGTCCTTATGTTTGCAACTGTCGTAATAGGCCTGGTAGCCGACGCGATAGGCCTCAATGTCGTCGGCGAGGCGCGCGATGACGGCATCGACATCCGGCTTTGCCGGATCGAAGTCGATCACCAATGGCCGGATCTTGGTGCGCAGGAAATGGTCCGGGCAGGACGTGCCCAGGGCCGCCAGCGGGCGCAGGTCTTTCGAATTGACGAATTCGAGCACTGCCGGCTGGTCGTCGAAATGGCCGAGCTTATGGCTCTTTTCCGAGATCAGGCCGCGGATTCTCGGCATGAGTTTCGCGGCAATGGCACGCCGTGCCGGCGCCTCGAGCGCCTTCACCACCTCGCCGCCGAAGATCGCCTTGCCCTGGGATTTGCGCTCGAACCAGTCGATCGCCTGATTGATCACCGAAATCGTCGTTTCGTAACATTCCTTCGGCGTGTCGCCCCAGGTGAACAGGCCGTGGCTTTCGAGAACCACCCCCTTGGCGTCGGGGTTCTCGCGGCAGAATTTCTCCAGCCACAGCCCAAGCTCGAAGCCCGGCCGCTTCCAGGGCAGCCAGCCGATGGCCTCGCCAAACACCTCTTTCGTGATCGCTCTGGAGTCCTTCGCCGCGGCAATCGCGATAATGGCATCGGGATGCATGTGGTCGACGCAAGCCTTCGGCACAAAGGCATGCAGCGGCGTGTCGATGGAGGCCGCGCGCGGATTGAGGTTGAAGGTGCAGTGGGGCAGATAGCCCACCATCTCATCCTCGTGGTCGACGCCGCGATAGAGGCTCTTCAGCGCGCGCAGCTTGTCCATGTAGAGGGTCGCAAACCCGTCGAGCTTGATCGAAGCGCTGTCGCCGCCCGAGCCCTTGACCCACAGCACCTCGACGTCCTCACCGGTCAGCGCGTCTTTCTGCCAGACCTTGGACGAGGTGTTGCCGCCGCCATAATTGGTGACGCGCTTGTCTGACCCCAGCGTGTTCGAGCGATAGACCAGAAGCTCGGGACCGCTCATCCCTTCGGCCCTTGCATCGTCCCACAGATTGGCGAGGCGCGAGCCGGAGCGCTTGTCGAGCATAGGTATCCTCCCTTGGGACGCTAAAAATGCGCAGTCCAATTTGGCAGGAATGTCTACGCAACAGGGCCTCTTGTCAATCATAAACGATCAAGATCGATCATATTGCACTGCACAATGAAAATATGTGATCGGAAATGATTGACACTGCGCGTTTTCTGGTGCCTGATAGCCAGGCAGGGAGGAACCATGCACGAAAAAGAGCGCCACAGGATCATTCTGTCCGCCGTCCAGGAAAAGCCTGTGGTGACGGTGCAGGAAATGGTCGACCTGACGGACTCCTCCGAGGCGACGATTCGGCGCGATATCGCGGCGCTGCATGTGCAAAAGCGCCTGCGCCGGGTGCGCGGCGGCGCCGAGGCGATCTCACCGCCGCAAGTCATCGGCCTTGCCGGCCGGCCCTTCTCGGTCAACGAAACGCTGAACGCCGCGCAGAAGCGGGCGATCGCGCGGGAAGCGGTGAACCTTTGCAAGGACGGCGAGCCGATCATCATCAATGGCGGCACCACGACCTTCCAGATGGTGCATTTCCTGACCGGCCGCCGCATGCCGATCTTCACCAACTCGTTCCCGATCGCCGAGCATCTGCTCAAGCACTCGAAGAACACGGTGATGCTGTCGGGCGGCACGATCTATCGCGAGCAGAACATCATCCTGTCGCCCTTCGACAATGACGTGACGCGCAATTTCTATGCGCGGCGCATGTTCATGGGCGCTCAAGGGTTGGGACCGCTCGGCCTGATGGAAGGCGACCCGCTGCTGATCCAGGCGGAGCAGAAACTGATCGACCAGGCCGACGAGCTGGTGGTGCTGGTCGATTCCTCGAAATTCCGCATGCGCTCCAGCCTGATCCTGTGCGGGCTGTCGCGCATCACGACCGTGATCACAGACGACGGCATCGACGACCGCGAAGCCAAGATGCTGGAAACCGCGGGTGTGGCGCTGATCGTCGCCCGCAAACAGTCAAGCGACAAGGAGGAATCTTCACTGCAGGCCTGAGGACAACTCGCGCCCGCAGCGGCGATGGAATGCAACGCTCAAGGGAGGATATTCGAATGAGCTTTTTGAAGAAACTGCTGGTCACGGCGGCCTTTTCCGCCGCCATGTTCGTGAATGGCGCCTATGCCGAGAACGTCAAGATCGCGCTGGTCGTGAAGTCGCTCGGCAACGGCTTCTTCGACGCCGCCAACAAGGGCGCCGAGGAAGCGGCCAAGGAACTGGGCGACGTCGACGTGATCTATACCGGTCCGACCAAAGCGACGGCGGAGGCGCAGATCGAGGTGATCAACTCGCTGATCGCGCAGAAGGTCAATGCCATCGCCGTCTCGGCCAATGACGCCGATGCGCTGGTGCCGGTGCTGAAGAAGGCGATGGATCGCGGCATCACCGTGATCTCGTGGGACTCCGGCGTCGCCAAGGAAGGCCGCCAGCTCCACCTCAACCCGTCCGACACCAATTTGATCGGCGAAACCATCATCAAGCTCGCCGCCGACTACCTGCCGGAAGGCGGCGATGTCGCCATCCTCTCGGCATCGTCGACCGCGACCAACCAGAATGCCTGGATCGAAGCGGCCAAGAAGATGCTGCCGGAGAAGTTCCCGAAGATCAAGCTGGTCGCCACCGTCTATGGCGACGACGACTCCGCCAAGAGCACCGACGAAGCCAAGGGCCTGTTGAAATCCTATCCGAACCTCAAGGCGATCATCGCGCCGACCACCGTCGGCGTCGTTGCCGCCGCGCAGGTCGTCACCGACGAGAACCTGATCGGCAAGGTCAACGTCACCGGCCTCGCGCTGCCGTCGGAGTTCAAGAAGTTCATCGACAACGGCGCCAGCCAGGCGGTCGCGCTGTGGAACCCGATCGACCTCGGCTACTCGGCGATCTATCTCGCGCATGACCTGGCGGTGAAGAAAGAAGAGGCCAAGCCCGGCGCCACGCTGTCGATCGGCCGCGTCGGCAAGGTGACGCTCGACGATACCAACTCGGCTGCGATGGCTCCGCCCTTCCAGTTCGACAAGACCAACATCGAGAAGTTCTCAAAGATCTATTGATCTGAGGAGCTTGCACCCTCCCCCTTGTGGGGAGGGTCGGCGAGGCGGTGTCGCGAAGCAAAACTGGCGAGACGGGGCGGAGGCGACGACGCTTCCATGCACCAGGACCTTAACTTGATATGCTAGACAACCCCCATCCCGCTCACTTTGTTCGCGACCCTCCCCGCGAGGGCGAGGGCAAATTGGCCCCGCGCCTGACGCTCTCAGGCATCTCCAAGAGTTTTCCGGGCGTTCGGGCGCTGCACAATGTCAGCCTGTCGCTCTATCCCGGACAGGTGACGGCGCTGATCGGCGAGAACGGCGCCGGCAAGTCGACGCTGGTCAAGATCATGACCGGCATCTACCAGCCCGACGCCGGCGAAATCAGCATCGACGGCCAGGCCACGGCGCTGCCCAGTGCCCATGCCGCGTTCGCCCACGGCATCACCGCCATCCATCAGGAGACGGTGCTGTTCGACGACCTTTCTGTCGCCGAAAACATCTTCCTAGGCCATGCGCCGCGCACCCGCTTCGGCACCATCGACTGGCGCACCATGCGCAAAAATGCGCGCGAGGTGCTGGAGACGATGCGCGCCGGCCATATCGACGCCGATGCTCGGCTGAAGGACCTTGGCATCGCCAACAAGCATCTGGTGGCTGTGGCGCGCGCCATGTCCATCGACGCGCGCATCGTCATCATGGACGAGCCGACCGCCGCACTTTCGATGAAGGAGATCGAGGAGCTTTTCCTCTTGATCGAATTCCTGAAGAGCGAAGGCAAGGCGGTGCTCTTCATCAGCCACAAGTTCGACGAGATCTACCGCATCGCCGACCGCTACACCGTCTTCCGCGACGGCGAGATGGTAGGCGAAGGCCTGCTCAAGGACACCGGCCAGAACGAGATCGTGCGTATGATGGTCGGCCGCAACGTCGACCACATCTTTCCGCAGCGCGAGCCGAAGATCGGCGCTCCGGTGCTGTCGGTCTCCGGCCTGTCGCACCCGACCGAGTTCGACGATATCGGCTTCGAATTGCGCAAGGGCGAAATCCTCGGCTTCTATGGCCTGGTCGGTGCCGGCCGCAGCGAGGTGATGCAGGCGATCGCCGGCATCACGCGCACCAGCCGCGGCACGATTTCGCTGGACGGCAACTCAATCGCGCCGAAATCGGCGGCGGATTCGATCGAGGCCGGCATCGTGTATGTGCCGGAAGAGCGCGGCAAGCAGGGTGTCGTCATCGGCCTGCCGATCTTTCAGAACGTATCGCTGCCTTCGCTTGCGCGCACCTCGAAATCCGGTGTGCTCAAGCTGGCGGAAGAATTCTCACTTGCCCGCTCCTACACCGAGCGGCTGGACCTGCGCGCGTCGTCGCTCAGCCAGGATGTCGGCACGCTTTCCGGCGGCAACCAGCAGAAAGTAGTCATCGCTAAATGGCTGGCGACGACGCCGAAGGTGATCATCCTCGACGAGCCGACCAAGGGTATCGACATCGGCTCCAAAGCCGCCGTGCACGGCTTCATGGCCGAGCTGGTGGCGCAGGGGCTATCGGTGATCATGGTCTCCTCGGAATTGCCGGAAATCCTCGGCATGTCCGACCGGGTCGTCGTCATGCGTGAAGGCCGTATCGCGGCCACCTACGACAACAAAGGCCTCGACGCCGAGACGCTGGTCAGGACCGCAGCGGGGATCGCGGCATGAAGAATTTTCTCAAATACCGCGAGATCTGGCTGCTCGCCGGCATCGTCCTGCTGATCGGGCTGATCTCGACCCGCTTCCCCGGTTTTGCCGATCCGGCCAATCTGCGCCAGGTGTTCAATGACACCTCGATCCTGATGATCCTGGCGCTCGGCCAGATGGTGGTGATCCTGACGCGCTCGATCGATCTGTCGATGGCGTCCAATCTCTGCTTCACCGGCATGGCGGTGGCCATGCTCAACGCCGCCCATCCGGCGATCCCGATCCCGGTGCTGATCGTCATCGCACTGCTTGTCGGCCTCCTGCTCGGCGCCATCAACGGCATCCTGGTGTGGCGGCTGAATATCCCGTCCATCGTGGTCACGCTCGGCACGCTCACCATCTATCGCGGCGCCACCTTCGTCGTCTCCGGCGGCGCCTGGGTCAATGCCGACCAGATGAGCCCCGACTTCATCAACTTCCAGCGCGCCGCCTTCCTCGGCCTGCCGGTTCTGTCGTGGATCGCGCTTCTCGTCATTGCGCTGTTCTTTCTGGCGATGACGCGCACGCAGATCGGCCGCTCGATCTATGCCATCGGCGTCAACCCGACCGCCTCGGTCTATGCCGGCATCGATGTCGGTCGCACCAAGTTCATCGTCTTCTGCATTTCCGGCATGATCGGCGGGCTTGCCGGGTACTTATGGATCTCGCGTTACGTGATCGCCTCGGTCGAGGTCGCCAACGGCTATGAGCTCAACATCATCGCCGCCTGCGTCATCGGCGGCATTTCGATCGCCGGCGGCATCGGCTCGGTCGGCGGCGCGGTGCTCGGCGCGCTCTTCCTCGGCATCATCTCCAACGCGCTACCGGTCATCAACATCTCGCCCTTCTGGCAGATGGCGATCTCGGGCAGCGCCATCATCCTGGCCGTGGTGCTCAACGCGCGCGGCGAGCGCCGGCAGGGCCGCATCATCCTCAGAAAGGCGGAAGCGGCATGACCGACACCCCTGCCCCGCGTCATATCCCCGACCGGCTCGACAAGCCGCTTTCTTCGGCGATTTTTTCCTGGGAGGCGCTGCTCGTCGTCATCGCGATCCTCATCTTCGCGGTGAACAGCTTCGCCTCGCCCTATTTCCTCGACCCCTGGTCACTCTCGGATCTGACCTTCAACTTCACCGAAAAGGGCCTGATCGCGCTCGCCATGGCGCTGCTGATCATCTCGGGCGAGATCGACCTGTCGGTTGCTGCGATCGTCGCGCTCGCTTCGACGATGATGGGCATGGCGGTGCAGGCTGGCGCCGGCACGCCGGTGCTGGTCGCGATCGGCATCGCCGTCGGGCTCGGCTGCGGCGCTTTCAACGGGCTGCTCGTCACCAGGCTCGGCCTGCCCTCCATCGTCGTCACCATCGGCACGATGAGCCTGTTTCGCGGCATCGCCTTCATCATCCTCGGCGACCAGGCCTATAAGGGATATCCGGAAAGTTTCGCCTTCTTCGGCCAGGGTTATGTCTGGTGGGTCTTCTCGTTCGAGCTGGCGTTGTTCCTTCTCGCGGCGCTGGTCTACTGGTTCGTGCTGCATCGCACGAGCTTCGGCCGGCGCGTCTTTGCCATTGGCAACAATCCGGTCGCCTGCCAGTTCTCCGGTGTGCGCGTCGACCGCATCAAGTTCATCCTTTTCTGCCTCACCGGGCTGATGTCTGGCATCGCCTCGGTGCTGATCACGTCGCGGCTCGGCTCGACAAGGCCGTCGATCGCGCAGGGCTATGAGCTGGAGGCCATCACCATGGTGGTGCTGGGAGGTGTGTCGATCCTCGGCGGCGCCGGCAGCATCCTCGGCGTGGTGCTTGCCGCCTTCATCATGGGGCTGGTGACCTTCGGCCTCGGCCTGCTCAACGTGCCCGGCATCGTCATGTCGATCTTCATCGGCCTGCTGCTGATCATCGTCATTGCGCTGCCGATCGTCTGGCGGCGGCTGCGCGAAGGACGTTTCGCCTGATGGAGAAACACGCCTTCAAGATGAAGCTCAATCCCGGCATGAAGGCCGAGTACAAGCGCCGCCATGACGAGATCTGGCCTGAACTGGCGGAGCTGCTGAGAGAGGCCGGCGTCTCCGACTATTCGATCCATCTCGACGAGGAGACCAGCATCCTCTTCGGCGTGCTGTGGCGACGCGACGATCACGGCATGGCCGACCTGCCGAAACATCCTGTGATGCAGCGCTGGTGGGCGCATATGGCCGACCTCATGGAAACCAAACCCGACAATGAGCCGGTGGCGGTGCCGCTGGAAACCATGTTCCATATGGCATGATCCGCCACGTCGCCGTCATCGATATCGGCAAGACCAACGCCAAGGTGGCGCTGGTCGAGCTCACGACGCCGAGCGAGATAGCGCTGCGCCGCACCGCGAACGCGCCCGTTTGGCAGGCGCCCTACCCGCATCACGATGTCGAGGCGCTGTGGACGTTCATCCTGAACAGCCTCGCCGATATCAACCGCGAGCGGCGGATCGATGCGATCTCGATCACCACGCATGGCGCGACCGGGGCGCTGGTCGACGCCGCCGGCGAACTGGTGCTGCCGGTGCTCGACTATGAATTCGACGGCCCCGACCAGCTTGCGGCCGACTACGACGCCGTACGCGCTCCCTTCGCCGAAACAGGCACGCCGCGGTTGCCCATCGGCCTTAATCTCGGCGCGCAATTCTTCTGGCAGCAAAAGCGCTTTCCAGTGGAATTCGCCAAGTCCGCCGCGATCCTGATGTACCCGCAATATTGGGCGCTGCGGCTGACCGGCGTCGCCGCCAACGAAGTGACATCGCTGGGCTGCCACACCGATCTGTGGAACCCCTGGACGTCCGACTATTCCTCGCTGGTCGACAGGATGGGCTGGCGTCCGCTGATGGCGCCCGTGCGTCGGGCGAAGGACAGGCTCGGATCGATCCTGCCGGCGATTGCCCGACTGACAGGGCTCGACCCCGCGACTCCCGTGTTCTGCGGCCTGCACGACTCCAACGCTTCGCTGCTCCCGCATCTGTTCTCCGATCGGCCGCCCTTCTCCGTCGTCTCGACCGGCACATGGGTGGTCTCGATGGCGGTCGGCGGCAAGAAGGTCGAGCTCGATGCGGCGCGCGACACGCTGGTCAATGTCAATGCGCAGGGCCATCCCGTGCCGTCGGCGCGCTTCATGGGTGGACGCGAGTTTTCGCTGCTGACCGAGGGCCAGGCGCAGGACTGGACCGAGGCCGATGTTGCCGCCGTGCTGGCACGCCAGGCCTTGCTGCTGCCTTCAACCCAACAGGGGTCTGGGCCATTCCCTCACCATGCCGCGCAATGGGTCAACGCCGAGGGCTTGCCCCCCGGCCAGCGCTTCGCCGCCATCTCGTTCTATCTGGCGCTGATGACCGCGACCTGCCTGGAGTTGATTGGCGGCGACGGGCGGACGACGGTCGAAGGGCCCTTTGCGCGGAACCCGCTTTTCATCCGCATGCTGGCGGCGGCAACGGGACGGGCTGTCATTGCGTCGGAGACGTCGACAGGAACGAGCATCGGCGCGGCACTGCTGGCGTCAGACGGCGCTACCGCAATGAGCAAAGGCGAGCGGACCGAGCCACCCGCAGATCCGGCTTGGCATGATTACGCGCGAGCGTGGCAGCGGGTCGTCGGGACGTGATCCGCGCCATGGTATTTGCCACAACTTGACAGGTCGCGCCGACCAGCGCCGACATAGGCCAGTGGCAACTTGCCGACCGAACGTCTCAGCCCGATGTCGCGTAAAGCAACCCTTGCGGATCGATCTCCGGCTTGCGGCCGGCGACGAGATCGGACAGGAATTTTCCCGAGCCGCAAGCCATGGTCCAGCCGAGATGGCCGTGGCCGGTGTCGAGATAGAGGTTGCGGTATTTCGCCTGACCGAAGATGGGCACGGAACTCGGCATCATCGGCCTCAGGCCTGCCCAAAGCAGCGCCTTCTTCTCGTCGAAGGCGCCCGGGAACAGGTCCTTGCCGGTTTCCAGGATGGTTCTGAAATCACGCGGCTTGAAGCTGCGATCGAAGCCTATGAATTCCGCCGTCGAGGACATCCGCAGCCGGTTGCCCAGCCTCGAATAGCCGATCAGCCGGTCCTCGTCGGCGCCGCCCATGGTCGGGCCCTTGCTCTCGTCATCGAGCGGGACGGTCACGGTGTAGCCCTTCACCGGGTAGACGGGCAGGTCGATGCCGTAGCGGCGGCCGAACAGGCCGCTTTCGGGTCCCATCGAGATGACGACGGCGTCGCCCGCAACCGGTCCGGCCGAGGTCATCACGGCTCGCACCCGGTCGCCCTCGATGTCGAGACCCTCGATTGTCGTGCCGAACAGGAACCTGACGCCAAGCTTCTCGGCCGCATAGGCGGCGAGCTTGTCGACGAATTGCTTGGAATCGCCGGTCTGGTCGATCGGCGAATAGATGCCGCCGGCGATCTTGTCCTTCACGTCGGCAAGGCCCGGCTCTAGCTCGGCTAGGCGGTCGCGGCCGACGATCTCGATCGGTAGGCCGTGCTCGCCGAGATAGCGGTAATTGGCGGTGCCGGTGTCGAAGCTTTTCTGCGAGCGGAAGAAGTAGAGGATGCCTTTCTTGCGTTCGTCGTAGTGGATGCCGGTCGCCTCCGAGAGCGCATTGATGCAGTCGCGCGAATAGAGCGCGAGCCTCAGCTTGACGTCGGTGTTGGCGCGCAGGCGCGCTACGGTGCATTCGCGCAGGAAGCGCAGGCTCCAGGCATAGAAATACGGATCGAGGCGCAGCCGGACCTTGATGCCGAGGTCATGGTTCCAGAGCGCGCGCAAAAAGGTCTTCAGCGCCGCCGGCGAGGCCCAGGCTGTGGCGTCGCCCGGCGAGACCAGGCCGGCGTTCGACTGGCTGGTGCCGCGCGCCGCTGCCTCATGGCGCTCGATCACCGTCACCTCATGACCGTCTTTAGCCAGATAGTAGGCGGCCGCCGTGCCAACCACGCCGGCGCCGAGCACCAAGACCTTCATGCCGTCCCTCAAGGCTCATTCCAATAGTGCGCCTTCGGCGCACCGCCGCATGAGCCTCAATACCGCGTCTAAAAGCGCCGGACGAGCCCTTGGCCCAACAGGTCAGTGTCATTTACGCAATTCCGGGACGAAGGCTACGGCGAAGTCGCCGAACCCAACCGCTACACACTTTCCTGAACTGCTTAGTTTCGAACGGAGTTCTTGGTCGTCAGGATGCGTTCCCAGGCCAGCGCGTCCTTGACGATCTGGTCGAGATCGTCGCGCTGCGGCGTCCAGCCGAACTCCTTGCGGGCAAGGTCGGAATTGGCGACCACGGCGGCGGCGTCGCCCGGCCGTCGCGCACCCATGCGAACGTCGAAATCATGGCCGAAGGCGCGGCGCACGCTGTCGATCACTTCCAGCACCGAATAGCCATGGCTGTAGCCGCAATTGGCGACGAGGCTCTCCCCGCCATCGCGCAGCCGCTGCAGTGCCAACCGGTGCGCCGCCGCCAGATCGCTCACATGGATGTAGTCGCGGATGCAGGTGCCGTCCGGTGTCGGATAGTCCTTGCCGAAGACCTGCATGAATGGCCGCTTGCCGAGCGCCGTCTCGCAGGCGACCTTGATCAGATGCGTGGCGCCGGGCGTCGACTGTCCGGTGCGGCCCTTGGGGTCGGCGCCGGCGACATTGAAATAGCGCAGCGCCGTATAGCGGATGTCGTGCGCAATCGCGGCATCGCGCAGCATCCACTCGCTCATCAGCTTGGAGAGGCCGTAAGGGGATTCCGGCGCCAGCCGGGCGTCCTCGCGCACCGGCTCCAGCCCGGCGCCGCCATAGACGGCTGCGGTGGACGAGAAGATGAAGTGCGGCACGCCCTCGCGCACGGCGGTTTCGATCAGCGCGCGCGTCTTGCAGGTGTTGTTCTCGTAATAGCCGAGCGGATCGGCGACCGATTCCGGCACCACGATCGAGCCGGCGAAATGGATGATGGCGTCGACCTTGTTTTCCCGGATGATCCGGCCGACCAGATCGCGATCGGCGGCGTCGCCGACGACGAGCTTCGCCTCGGGCGCCACCGCCCATTCGAAGCCGGTGGAAAGCCTGTCGAGCACGACGACACTTTCGCCGGCGTCCAAAAGCTCCCAGACCATGTGGCTGCCGATATAGCCGGCACCGCCCGTCACCAAAACCGTCATCGCTTACCTCGCTGATCAAGATTTATCGGAAACTGTCTCAACAGCCGCCATGCTGGAAACCCCGCCGTAAGCCCATTAGCCTCCCATTTTAGTGTTAAGTCTGTAACAGTTCCGCCTGCCCGAGGCATCGTACCGAAACAAAGCTGGTTCACATCCCCGGGAATAGGCCATGATCCGGCATCGTTAGGAACAGGCGCGGGGCGTGGCATTTTGACCGGTGCGGCGCGGTGGACGTAACATAGGCCCGTGACTATGATCCGGCGCAAAATTGGGAAGCCGACATGAACTACCAGCGGTTCTTCGAAGACGCGATCGACCAGCTCCATGCCGAGCGGCGCTACCGCGTTTTCGCCGACCTCGAGCGCATCGTGGGCAAGTTTCCACGCGCCATCTGGCGCTCCAACGGTCGCGCCCAGGAAATCACCGTCTGGTGCTCCAACGACTATCTCGGCATGGGCCAGAATCCGGACGTCATCGCCGCCTTCCAGAACGCGGCGGGCCGGATGGGCTCGGGCGCCGGCGGCACCCGCAACATTTCCGGCACGTCCAACCCGCTGGTCGAGCTGGAGCATGAGCTCGCCGACCTGCACGACAAGGAGGCGGCGCTGGTCTTCACCTCCGGTTTCGTTTCCAACGAAGCCTCGATCTCGACCATCGCCAGGCTCTTGCCCAACTGCCTGCTCATCTCGGACGAGTTGAACCATGCCTCGATGATCGAAGGCATGCGGCGTTCCGGGGCCGAGAAGAAGATCTTCCGCCACAACGACGTTGCGCATCTGGAAAGCCTGCTGCAGGCGGCAGGACGCGAGCGCGCCAAGCTGATCGTCTTCGAAAGCGTCTATTCGATGGACGGCGACATCGCGCCGATCAAGCAGATCGTCGAGCTCGCCGAGCGCTACAACGCCATGACCTATATCGACGAGGTGCATGCTGTTGGCATGTACGGTGCGCGCGGCGGCGGCATCACCGAGCGCGAGGGTCTTGCCGACCGCATCGACATCATCGAGGGGACGCTGGCCAAGGCCTTCGGCACGCTGGGCGGCTACATCACCGGCACGAGCGCTGTGATCGACGCGGTGCGCTCCTATGCGCCGGGCTTCATCTTCACCACCGCGCTGCCGCCCGCGATCGCGGCGGCCGCCACCACCTCGATCAGGCATTTGAAGCGCTCGCAGGCCGAGCGCGACGCCCAGCAGCGCCAGGCAGCGCGGGCCAAGCAGGTGCTTGCCGCGGCCGGGCTGCCGGTGATGGAATCGGCCACCCATATCGTGCCGGTGCTGGTCGGCGATCCCGAGCTTTGCAAGATGGCGAGCGACCGCCTGCTTGGCGTCCACGGCATCTACATCCAGCCGATCAATTATCCGACGGTGCCGCGCGGCACCGAACGGCTGCGCATCACGCCCACCCCGTTCCATTCGGACGCGCTGATCGCCGAACTGCAGGACGCGCTGGTCGAGACCTGGGACGCACTCGGCATCCCCTATGCCGCCTCCGGCCGCCCGGCCGTCGCCAAGAGCGACCGGATTATTCCACTCCTGGTGCCGAAATCAGGCGGCTGAAGCCGCCCGTCTCAGACCGTCTTCATCCATTTCGCCAGGCGATTTGCCGCTTCCTCAAGCTGATCGAGGCGGCGGTGGAAGCATAGTCTGAGGAAAGCCTCTCCGCCGGGGCCGAAGGCCGTGCCGGGCGCCAGGCCGACATTGGCGTTGTCGACGATGTCGAAGGCGGCGGCGCGGGAATCGGTGATGCCGTCGACGGTGAAGAACAGGTAGAACGCACCTTGCGGCACGGTGAAGCGCGCCTTGCCGGTGGCACCCAGGATGTCGCAGACCAGATCGCGCGCCGCACGTGCCCGCTCCACCTGCTCGACGATAAAGCCGTCACCCTTGTCGAGGGCCGCAACCGCGCCGCGCTGCATGAACTGGGCGACGCCCGAGGTCGAATACTGGATCAGGTTCTCGAACACCTGCTGCAGCGCCGGATGCGTCTTGATCCAGCCGACTCGCCAGCCGGTCATCGCCCAGTTCTTGGAGAAGCTGTTGACGAACAGGATGCGGTCTTCCGCCGTTGCGATATCGAGGAAAGACGGCGCGCGGCCGTGGCCATAGTGGAACAGCGCATAGATCTCGTCGGCGATGATCCAAAGCTTCTTCGTGCGGGCCAGATCGAGGATCGCTTGAAGCGTTTCCTTGTCGGTTGTCCAGCCGGTCGGGTTCGAGGGGGTATTGATGAACAGCGCCTTGGTACGCGGCGTGATGGCGGCTGCGATCTTGTCGACATCGCAGGACCAGCCATTGCCGGACTGGTCGAGCGTGACCGGCACGGGAACAGCGCCGGCAACACCGGCGGCGGCAGCGAAATTCGGCCACGCCGGCGAAAGATAGACGACCTCGTCGCCGCTGCCGGCGATCGCGTCGATGGCCAGTTGAATGGCATGCATGCCCGAGCCGGTGACGATGAATTCTTCCTCGGCGAAGCGCTGGCCGAAATGCCTGGCATAGTAGCGGGCGAGCGCCTGCCTAAGCTCGGGAATGCCCTTCTGCCAGGTGTAGAAGGTCTCGCCATTGGCGAGGCCGCCTGCGGCGGCATCGCTGATGAAGGAAGGCGTCGGCAGGTCGCCCTCTCCGGCCCAGAGCGGAATAAGGCCTTCGTGCAAGCGGCCGTGATTGACGACGGCGACAATGCCGCTTTCGGGGGCAGCACGGGCTTCGGCGCGCAAGGTCTCAATCAGGGTCATGGACAAATCCGTGCTCGTTTTGCTGCGCTCTTACCAGATCACTGAACAGAAAACCCCAGCCGCAAGCGGCCGGGGTTTTGGTCCAGCGAAGAGCGTTGGATGCGTTATTTCCTGGCGAGCAGGTCGCGGATTTCGGTCAGAAGCTGGACATCCGCCGGCGGCGGCGCCGCGGCAGGCGCGGGCTTCTCTCGCTCCAGCCGCCTGCGCAGATTGTTCACCGCCTTGACCATCAGGAAAATGATGAAGGCGAGGATCAGAAAATTCAGCACGACGGTGATGAAGCTGCCATAGGCGAAAACGGCTCCCTCTTTCTTGGCTTCGGCCAGCGTGGCCGAGTGCACATTGGAGGACAGCCCAAAGAAGTAATTGTTGAAGTCAAGCCCGCCGAAAATCGCGCCGATGATCGGCATGATGATGTCGTTGACCAGCGAATCGACGATCTTGCCGAAGGCGGCGCCGATGATGACGGCGACGGCCAAGTCCATCACATTGCCCTTGGAGATGAATTCCTGGAATTCTTTCAGCATCCGACCCTCCTTGCCATGACGGGCCGCGCTGCCGCCCCGGCTCTCCGGCACCGACCCCGAAGCCACAATAACAAAAACCCCCAGTTGCAAAACCGGAAAAAGGGCGGAGCCGCCGGTTTGTGCCTAACTGGTTCGCGCTTCTGGGCGTCACCAAGCACCTATGCGCCGAAAGCCGCGGTGGACTTGGCGTCAAAGCTGTGGTTGCGTTTGATAACCGGACGAGCAGCCGGTCAGGAAGGAAGTTCGAACCGTGCAAGGCTGGTTCGTCGTCATCATCGCGATCGCCTATGTGACGCTGCTTTTTGCCATCGCCAGCGTCGGCGACCGGCGCTCCGTGGCAGCCGGACTCGGCCGCGCACGGCCCTCCATTTATGCGCTCAGCCTCGCCATCTACTGCACCTCCTGGACCTTCTTCGGCTCGGTCGGGCTCTCCTCCGAGCGGGGTCTCGAATTCCTCGGCATCTACACCGGCCCGGTGCTGGTCTTCGTGTTCGGCTTCCCGCTGCTCAACCGCATCGTCCGGCTGGCAAAGAGCGAAAAGATCACCTCGATTGCGGACTTTCTCGGCGCCCGCTACGGCAAGAGTTTTGCCGTCGCGGCGATCGCCACGCTGATCGCCACGGTCGGCGCCGTGCCCTACATCGCGCTGCAGCTCAAGGCGATCTCCGGCTCGGTCAGCCTGATGATCGAGCACTATACGGGATCGCCGCCCTCCTTTGATCCTTTTGTAAGCGACATCTCGCTGGTGGTGGCGATGCTGCTGGCGCTGTTTGCGGTCCTGTTCGGCACCCGCCACGCCGACGCCACCGAGCACCAGGACGGGCTGGTGCTGGCGGTCGCGGTCGAGACGGTGGTCAAGCTCGCAGCCTTCCTCGCCATCGGCCTTATGGTCACCTTTCTCATCTTCGGCGGCCCCGGCGACATGCTGGCGACGCTCGGGGCGAATGCCGAGGTGCGCCAGGCGATGGGCTACAACACGTCCTTGGTCACCTGGCTGGTGCTGACGACCTTGAGCGGCTTCGCCATCCTGATGCTGCCGCGCCAATTCTACGTCACCATCGTCGAGAATCGCAGCGAGGCCGAGCTGCGCACCGCGACCTGGGTGTTTCCGCTCTATCTCGTGGCGATCAACCTGTTCGTCCTGCCGATCGCCTTTGCCGGGCTGTCGCTGGTCGGCGCAAGGACCAGCAGCGACCTCTACGTCCTGTCGCTGCCGCTATTCAGCGGCCACGACGTGCTGGCGATGATCGCTTTCATCGGCGGCCTGTCGGCGGCCACCGCCATGGTCATCGTCGAGAGCGTGGCGCTGTCGATCATGATCTCCAACGACCTCGTCATCCCGCTGTTCGTGCGTCGATTGCTCAAGACCACTTCTTCGGAGAACGAAGACTGGTCGACGCTGATCCTGAACGTTCGGCGAGCGTCGATCTTCATCATGCTGTTCATCGCCTTCCTCTACTATCGCGAGAGCACCAACAGCGCGCGGCTGTCCTCGATAGGGCTGATGTCCTTCGCAGCGATCGCGCAATTCGCGCCCGCCCTGATCGGCGGGCTGATCTGGCGCCGCGCCAATGGCCGAGGCGCCGCCCTCGGCATGGTCGCCGGCATCGCGGTCTGGGGTTACACGCTGCTGCTCCCTTCCCTCGTCGGTCCCGGCTCCGACTTTGTCGTCCATGGACTGTTCGGCTTCGAGGCGCTGAGACCCCAGGCGCTGTTCGGCACCGTCGGCGAGCCGCTGAACCACGGCGTGCTGTGGAGCCTGTCAGTCAACACGCTGTTCTTCGTGATGGGTTCGCTGTCCCGCGCATCGGTGCCACTGGAGCGTATCCAGGCGGCGATCTTCGTGCCGCGCGAGGCGGGGCCGATGCCAAGCCTGCGCCGCTTCCGCACCGCCGTCACGGTCAACGACCTCAAGGACACGATTTCCCGCTATCTCGGCGTCGAGCGCACCGAGCGCTCCTTCCAGTCCTTCGAGAAGAACGCGAACGTCTCCCTGCACGGCAAGGAACAGGCCAGCATGGACGTCATCCGGTTCTCGGAGCAGTTGCTGGCGAGCGCCGTGGGCTCGTCGTCGGCGCGGCTTATCCTGTCGCTGCTGTTCCGCCGCAACGACCGCGACTCCAAGGACGCCTTCCGGCTGCTCGACGACGCCACCGAGGCGCTGCAGCACAACCGCGATCTGCTGCAGATCGCGCTCGACCAGATGGAGCAGGGCATCACCGTCTTCGACCGGGATTTGCGGCTGATCTGCTGGAACCGGCAATACCGGGCGCTGTTCGATCTGCCTGACGAGATGGGCCAAGTGGGCGTGTCGCTCGACCAGATCCTGCGGCATCTGGCCGAGCGCGGCGATGTCGCCGCCGACCAGCGGGTGACGATGCTCAACCGGCTGACCAGCTTCGTCGGTCCTTGGCAGATGGAGCTCAGGACCAGCGGCCGCATCCTGGAGCTGCGTTCCAACCCGATGCCCGACGGCGGCATCGTCGCCACCTATGCCGACATTTCCGGCCGCGTCGAGCAGGACCTGGCGCTGAAGCGGGCCAATGAATCGCTGGAGCAGCGGGTCAGGAGCCGCACCGCCGAGCTCACCCGCGTCAACGAGGAGCTGGCGCAGGCGCAGATGCTTGCCGAGGAAGCCAATCTCAGCAAGACGCGCTTCCTCGCCTCCGCGGGCCACGACATCCTGCAGCCGCTCAACGCCGCCAGGCTCTATTGCTCCTCGCTGATCGAGAAGGCCGGCAAGGGGCCGGCCGGCAGGGCCGCGACCAACATCGAATCCTCACTGGAATCGGTCGAGACCATCCTCGGCGCGGTGCTCGACATATCGCGGCTCGACGCCGGCGCGTTGAAGCCCGAGGACACCGCCTTCAGCCTCGGCGGGCTGCTTGGCCAGATCGGCAACGATTTTCGCCCGCTCGCCGCCGAAAAGAAGCTCGGCCTGAAAATCATGCCGTCGTCGCTCGGCGTGATGACCGACCGCAATTTGCTTCGCCGGCTGATCCAGAACCTCGTTTCCAATGCGATCAAATACACGCGCGAAGGCCGCATATTGGTCGGCGTGAGAAGGCGCGGCGAGCTGGCCGAGATCCAGGTGATCGACACCGGCATCGGCATTGCCGCCGACAAGCTCAACACCGTCTTCCACGAATTCACCCGGTTGGACGAGGGCGCGCGCGAAGCCGAAGGCCTTGGCCTTGGCCTTTCCATCGTCGACCGCATCGCCAGGGTTCTCAGGCTCGAAATCCGCATCTTCTCCAACCCCGGCAAGGGCACGCGTTTTTCCGTCATCCTGCCGGTCGCCGCGATCGCGGCGCCGCCGCGCGAGATGGGAAAGGCCCCCGCCCGCGCGCCATCCTCACTTGCCGGACTCAATGTGCTGTGCATCGACAATGACGCGCGCATCCTCGACGGCATGCGACTGCTGCTCGAAGGCTGGGGCTGCAGCGTCGAGACCGCTTCGGGATCGCAGGACCTGATGCGCCCGGGTGCGGCAAGGCCGGATGTGGTGCTCGCCGACTATCATCTCGACGGCGGTACCGGGCTCGACGCCATCACCAGGCTGCGCGCCGCCTACGGCCAGGACCTGCCCTGCGTGCTGGTCACCGCAGACCGCTCCAGCGAGGTGCGCACTGCTGCTGGTCTGCTTGATGTGCCGGTGATCAACAAGCCGCTGAAGCCTGCCGTGCTGCGCTCGATGATGGCAAGGGTCAGGGCACTGGCGCCCGCGGCGGAATGATCAGCTCACCGGCTGCAGCGGGTCGCCGCCGATCTTGGAAAGCTGGATGACCGCCTGGGTGCGGCTGTCGACGCCGAGCTTCTGCAATATAGCCGAGACATGCGCCTTGATGGTGGCTTCGGAGACGCCGAGCTCATAGGCGATCTGCTTGTTGAGCAGGCCTTCGGCCAACATGCCGAGCACCCTCGTCTGCTGCGGCGTCAGCGCCTGCAGGCGCTTGATCAGATCGGAAATCTCCGGGTCGCGCTCGACGCCGAGCTCGATGCCGGCGGGTGCTGCGATATCGCCGGCAAGCACAGTCAGGACGGCGCTGCGTATCTCCTCCATGCTTGCCGATTTGGAGATGAAGCCGGACGCGCCGAGATCGAGCGCGCGGCGGATGGTGGCTGGATCGTCATGAGCCGACACCACCACCAGCGGCACCGAGGCATGGATGCCGCGCAGCGAGATCAGTCCGGACAGGCCGCTGGCGCCCGGCATCGACAGGTCAAGCAGCACCATGTCGATGTCTTCATTGGCGACGACCAGCGCCTTGGCGCTTTCGAAATCGCCGGCCTCATGGATGGCGGCAACGTCGCCTATGCCGGCCAGCGCTTCCTTTAGCGCGCCGCGAAACAGCGGATGGTCGTCGGCAATGACGAAAGTGTGGCCCGACGGCAAATATTCCTCCCCGGATCCCATCGCCGATTGTGTGCTTTCTTACGGGATCGGAACGATTATGCGGCGGCGCGGCGCGTTTTCAAGCAGCAAAGGCCGCGCGCGCAGGCTTTTTCCCGGGAGCTCAGGTCTTTTGCGGGCTGGGCTTCGTGCCACCGTCGCCTTCCTGCCTGTCGATGTCCTTGACGATATCCATGAAGCTGCGGAAGAAGCGCTCCATGTAGCTCATCGTCTTGTTGAAGTCCTCCTCGCTCGGCAGTTGGGACTCCAGCCGGGCCGAGAGCGAGTTCTCGAGCTTCGCGACGCGCTCGTCGAGTGCCTTCACCGTGCTCTGCAGCCGGTCGATCTCGTCCTGGAAGGCGGAGCGCTCGTCGGCGGCCAACTTGCAGACGAGCTGGCCGGAGCGCTCCTCGCAGATCGACATGGCGCCGGTCTGGGTGTCCATGCGGACATAGCCGTTGGTGGACTTTTCGAGCCGATAGCGGTCGGTCTCCTCGGAATAGGCCGATGCGGCGACCAGCGAGCAAAGCGCCGCCGGGATCAGAATGTGCTGCAGACGCATGTTATCCTCCATGAGCCGTTGTGCGAACAATATCACAGGTTTGCGCCTGAAATGGGGAAGAGTTCGCAAGCACCCTTTCCCCCATGGATCGTTCGGACTATAGCGCGCCAATGTCTCAGTTTATCTACAAGATCGCGCCTGAAGCCATGTGGCGCGAAGCGGAACGGAACGGCCGCTTCACCGGGGCGCCGATCGACATCGCCGACGGCTTCATCCATTTCTCCACCGCTGCCCAGGTGCGCGAGACGGCGGCCAAGCATTTCGCCGGCCAGGCGGACCTGCTTCTGATCGCTGTCGACGCGGCAAAGCTGGGCGACGCGCTGAAATACGAGGTGTCGCGCGGCGGCGCCCTGTTCCCGCATCTCTACGCCGCGCTCGCAATCGACGCCGTTCTCTGGGTGAAGCCGTTGCCGCTCGGCGCCGACGGCCACGAATTCCCGCCGCTGGAGGGCGAATGAGCGTGCTCGACCGGATCGGCCAAAAGCTGCTTTTCTCGTTCGACCCGGAAACGGCGCATGGCCTGTCGATCGCGGCTTTGCGCTGCGGCCTGCCGGCCGCCTCGCCTCCCCCGCGCGACGCGCGGCTCGAGGTCAGCGTCTGCGGGCTCGATTTTCCGAACCCGCTCGGCATGGCGGCCGGCTACGACAAGAACGCAGAAGTGCCGGACGCGCTGCTTGGGCTTGGCTTCGGCTTCGCCGAGGTCGGCACCATCACGCCGCTGCCGCAATCGGGCAATCCAAAGCCGCGCATCTTCCGGCTGACCGCGGACGAAGCGGTGATTAACCGGCTCGGCTTCAACAATGAAGGGCATGGGGCCGCCGAAAGACGGCTTGCCGCGCGCAAAGGGCGGCCGGGTATTGTCGGCGTCAACATCGGCGCCAACAAGGACAGCGCCGACCGCATTGCCGACTATGAGCGCGGCGTCGCCCGCTTCGCGGCTCATGCCAGTTATCTGACGGTCAACATCTCCTCGCCCAACACGCCGGGCCTGCGCAACATGCAGGCGCGCGAGCAACTGGGCGAACTCCTGTCGCGCGTGGTAGCGGCGCGCGCGGCTGCGTCGGTTCAGCCGCCCATCTTCCTCAAGATCGCGCCGGACCTCGTCGAAGCGGAACTGGAAGACATCGCCGCCGAAGTCATCGAGAAAAGGATCGACGGGGTCATCGTCTCCAACACGACGCTTGCCAGGGTCGGGTTGCGCAGCGCAAGTCTGGCCGGCGAAGCCGGCGGGCTGTCAGGCAAGCCGCTTTTCGAGCGCTCGACGGCGGTACTCGCCCGGATGCGCAAGCTGCTCGGCCCACAAGTGACGATCGTCGGGGTCGGCGGCGTCGACTCGGCGGAAACCGCGCTGGAGAAGATCCGCGCCGGCGCCGATCTCGTCCAGCTCTATACCGGCATGATCTATGCCGGCCCGGCGCTGCCTGGCCGCATCGTTGCCGGCATGGCGCGGTTTGTGGAGCGCGAGCGGCTTGGCTCGATCCAGGATTTGCGCGACTCGGCTTGCGAGCGCTGGGCTTCAAAGCCGATCAGCTGAACGCCGTGCGCATCCTGAGCCTCAGCACCGCAAGCAGGCTGAAACCCCGCACCAGCAAAAAGACGTGCAGTGCGGCCCATAGGCCGTTGTTGCCGAAGGCGGGCGCCAGCGTGATCAGCGCCGCGGCGAAGGCCAGGAAGGACAGGAGCATCATGTTGCGCATGTCGCGCGACCAGGTGGCGCCGATGAAGACGCCGTCCATCTGGAAGGCAAGCACGCCGCTCAGCGCGGTGAAGGCGGCCCAGGGCAGATAAATGTCGGCGACCGCGCGGACCTCCGGAGCGGTCGTCACCATCGCCACCAGCTGTGCGCCCGCCGTCAGCAGGGTAAGACTGGCGACCGCCGCCAGGCCAAAGCCCCAGATCAGCGTCAGCCGTACGGCTTGCCGGAAAGGGGCGGCCGCATGCGCGCCGATGGCGCGGCCGGCCAATTGCTCGGCCGCGGTGGCGAAGCCGTCCAGGAAATAGCCGGCGACGAGGAAGAAGTTCATCAGCACGGCATTGGCGGCGAGCGTCACCGTGCCGAACTGGGCGCCCTGCCTAGTGAACAGCGCGAAGGCGGCAAGCAGCGAGAAGGAGCGGATCATGATATCGCGGTTGAGCGACAGCATGCGCCGGTAGGCCGGCAGGTCGAGGATGCGCCGGCGCGACGGCCGCTCCAGCTTGCGGAACCGCCTCAGCACGATGGCAAGGCCGAGCAGCATGGCCAGGAACTCGCCGGTGACGGTCGCCCAGGCAACGCCCGCCACGCCCCAGCCGAGCTCGAGGCCGAGCAGGAAGCAGAGCAGGATGTTGATGCCGTTGAGCACGGCCTGCAGCATCAGCCCTATCCCGCCCTCGCCACGCCCCAGCACGTAGCCCAAGATGGCGTAGTTGATGAGCGAGAAGGGCGCGGCAATGAGCCTGATGCGGATATAGACCGACATCGCCGCGCTGACACGCGGCTCGGCGCCCATGAACCACTGGCCGCCTACCGCAAACAGCGGCGCAAGTGCTGCAAGCACCACGCCGGCGACGACCGCGATCAGCACGGCCCGCCAGAGCACCGCCTGCTCCTCCAGCGGATCGCCGCGTCCGAAAGCCTGGGCGACGAGGCCGGTGGTGCCGGAGCGCAGGAAGTTGAAGGTGGTGAAGACGACGTCGAAGACCAGCGCGCCTGCCGCCAGTCCGCCGAGAAGAGCCGCATCGCCGAACTGCCCGATCACCGCGGTGTCGACGATGCCGAGCAGCGGCGTCGTCAGATAGGCAAGGGTCATCGGCACCGCGATCGCCAGCACCGACCGGTTGGTGACGATGAAGGTCCCGGCGTTGATGTGGGTCGCACCCTTGTCCAAGGATTGCTGCCTTGCTCATTGCGGCTTGCTAGAATGGCCGATGTGCCCCAGTTTGCCGCTGCCGCGCAATCGCCATCGGGTGACGGCTAACCGAATTCCAGCTCTGGCGCAGGCCGCCCCATCATGCCTTTGCAGATCGTCCACCATCCCGACTATGACGCCGGCTTTGCCGTCAATCACCGCTTTCCGATGAGCAAATATCCGTTGCTAATGGAGGCTTTGCACAGCCGCGGGCTGGCAGCAGCGGGAGCGCTTTCGATGCCGGAACGGGCGCCGGCGGCGTGGCTCAAGCTCGCGCACGAGGCCGGCTATGTCGACCAGGTGCTCACTTGCGAGGTGCCTGAAAAGATCGAGCGCGAGATCGGCTTCCCGGTCAGCCAGCGCGTGTCATTGAGAGCGCAGCTAGCAACGGCAGGCACGGTGCTGGCGGCGCGGCTGGCGCTGAAACACGGCATAGCCTGCAACGCCGCCGGCGGTAGCCACCATGCCAGGCGTGCCCAAGGCGCGGGCTTCTGCACCTTCAACGACGTGGCCGTGGCTTCCCTGGTCCTGCTTGCGGAGGGCGCCGTCGAAAACATCCTGGTCGTCGATCTCGACGTGCATCAGGGCGACGGCACGGCGGACATTTTGAAGGATGAGCCGCGCGCCTTCACCTTTTCCATGCATGGCGAACGCAATTATCCGGCGCGCAAGATCGCCTCCGATGTCGATATCGCGCTGCCGGACGGCACCGGCGACGCTGCCTATCTCGACCGGCTCGGCGCCATTCTTCCAGAGCTTTGCGCAAGGCGGCGCTGGGACATCGTGTTCTACAATGCCGGCGTGGATGTCCATGCCGAGGACCGGCTTGGCCGGCTGACATTGACCGACAACGGCCTGCGCAGCCGAGAGGAGCTGGTCATCAGCTATTTCCGCAAGGCCGGCATCCCGCTATGCGGCGTCATCGGCGGCGGCTATTCGAGCGACGTGCCGGCGCTTGCCGCGCGCCACGCCATTCTGTTCGAGGTCGCGGCCGCGTATGCTGACGCTCGCCAGGCTACTTCCTGTAGCTCGCAATCCTGAGCAGGATAAAGGCGGGCACGACGATCGCGGCGCCGAGCAGGATATAGCCCAGGAAGCGGTCGAGAGTATGGAAGCCGAGGTTCCACAGGTCGATGAAGAACTGGCGGATGCCGTAGAGCACGTCCATCGGCGACCAGCCGAAAGCGTGCATGACGAGGCCGACGAGAAAGGAAACCACCAGCAGCTTTACAAGCACCCTGAGTGGCGTGTCGCCGAGAAAGCGTGTCAGTGCGGACAAGGCCGTTCTCCGGTTCGAGCTGCCCGATTCGGGGGGCGACCTCAGAAATACGCACTCGGATACCCGGCATCAAGCCGAAGGCCGCGCGCGAAGCCATCGTGCTGGCAGCCCTGATAGCCCGATCCGGCCGGCACACGCGGCTCGCACGGTCAGATCCGCCATCGGAAGATGCGGGCCCAAAGCGGCCGGTCGCGGTAGACTTCCCTGGAGCGCCACAGCCTGTTGTAGCGGTTGCCGCCGCCGATACCGAGGTGCGATATCGGCTTGCCGCCCCGCTTGCGCTTGATCGCGACCGGCTCGCCATCATGGCTGAGGCAATGGCCGAAATCCGCGGACGCCTGAAGAGGCGCAGCAGACGGCACCGACCTGAGGGCTTCGCCGACGATGAGGTCTTCCGGCTCGCAGGTCAGTGCGACGGCCTTGCCGAACAAGGTCGGGCCTGTGGGGCAGAGCGCAGTCGGCCCGTAATATTCCCGTTTCACATTGGCGCAGACAAGCTCGATCGCCTTGGCGAGCGCCTTGTGGCGAGGCGGCGCGGCAACAACGCCGATGCTGGTGTCCCAAGGGGTCGAGCTGAGGAAATCGCGAAAGATCGACAATTTTCCATCGCCGCGAGGCACTCCGCGCAGGAAGAAATAGGAGAGATCGGCATAAAGGCCGCCTTGCTCATGGAGCAGGCAATATTTGGCGAGGTCCGCCTTGTAGGAATAAGGTCGCAGCGTCCTGAAAGCCGAAAGCACCTCTGCTCCGAAATGCGTCGAAATGAACTCCGCCAACGCCGCTTCCCGGAACAGGCGGTGCTCTTCGCCCGGATGAGCAGCCGTGAGCGACTGGATGTTTTCGGCAACGAGCCCGGAAAGGTGCTCGCTGCCGTCGTCGGTGATCAGAATGCTGAAGAGAGGCATCCGGCTTCCGTCTCGATCAGGGTGCCTTGGTGAGCCTTCAACTTGCCCCAGTCGCGCCACTGGTGGGGACTGGCCTTCAGATAGGCCAGGTGCCGATCGGCGAAGTCTTGCGCGGCGCTCTGGATCAGTTCGGCCTTGTCCTGGCTGCGATCAAGATCGATCGGATTTTCCACAGTCACCCGTATCTTGCCTGTCCTGTCGTCACGAACGACGAAGACCGGCAGCAGGGGAGCGCCGGCGATCCTGGCCAAGCGGGGCGCGCCGCCGGCAAATTCAATGGCCGACTGGCCGATCCGCGCGCGCACCAGCAGCTCACCCTCCCAGGCGCCAGCGGTGATGGACGCAAACTTGCCCTGGCGAAGCAACCGCCTCGCCTCGTTCATGCTGGCGGCGGGATTGGCTCGGTCGATCACGATACGGCCCGCCGCATGTCTGAGCTCGACGCAGGTTCTGATCGGGTTGAGGAACCGGATGCCGAAGCGCGATTTCGAGAAGCCATGCTCCGGCCTGCTGACGTGATAGACGTCGAAGCCGGCTTTGGCGAAAACCATCTTCGCCGCAAGCGCGTTGAAGGCGAAATGCGCAATCCACAGGACGGCGCCACGGCCCTGTTCGCGCGCCGCATCGAGATGCTCGGCGCCGAGCAGTTCGATCTCGGGTCGCCAGCCGACGAGCCACTCGCGGACGATCTGGATGTTGTGTTCGCTGCGCATCGCGTCGACCCGGAGCCGGTCCTCGCGGCCGGCTATGCCAAAGGCGGCAAGATCCGGTTGGTCACCAACGTCGCGCCGAGACTCAGGCGCCCGTTTCAGCCGCTCCAGCCAAAGGCAGACACTGCGCCATCTCTTCTCAGGCACGAAAAGAGAGACGAATACAAAAAGAGGAAGCCTCAGCAGGAATCCGAGATCTTCCACAGCAAAGGCTTTTCCGGAGCGAGAGGCTCGCTTCCTCTTCCGAACATTGATTTCCAAGCTGGGTCCCCACCCTTAACCCCTGAGCCATTACCATGTTGTGGCGCGGCGTCAAAGCGCCGGTGGATGGCTCTCGGCTTTCAATGTATCGCCGATTGCTAGATGCGGGGCCATCATGGTAACGAGGCTGTTGCGCGGGTATGATGTAATGGTAGCCTGTCAGCTTCCCAAGCTGAACGCGCGGGTTCGATTCCCGCTACCCGCTCCATCCCTCGCTACAGTGCCGCGCGGTCGCAGCGATCTGGCAGAGCGTCCTCAAGCGGCCGAAGGCGAATGCGATCGTTGCCGTTAGCGGTCATGCCAGCACGCCGCAGAGGGGAAGATGCTTTGCGGCCTCGGCGGCTTCCATCCGCACGATGGTGTGCGACAGGCCGCCGTGTTCCTCGACCCACAGGCGAACCCAGTCGGGATATTGCGAGATCAGGTACCCGGCGGCGATTGCGTTCTCATGGGCGCCGACGCCGTAAGGCAGATGGAAGCCGAAGGATGCACGCGGCGTGATGCAAAGCTGCTCGGCGGGCAAAGACAGATAGAGCGTGCAGGCGCTGTCGCAGGCACCGTCAAATTCCACAGGCTCGTTCGCGGCGCGCAGCTCGGCGACGTGCAAAGCGAAGATCACGATCTGACCGCCGGGATTTTCCTGCACCGTTTCGGCATCTGCGGGCAGCGTTGTCAGGGCGGCGGCGAGGAACGCTAGCGCCTTGGCTATCAGCCTCCGCTTAACCCGCGCGCGCGGCAGATCGGCGTGCATGTTGGTGACCTCGCTCATCCGGCGAGACCAAGGCTAACATTGCGATGGTTAACAACAGGCAGCTTTGAAAACATCGAACATCCAGATCGCCCAACTGCCCGCATCCTCTCAACAGCAGGGGGACTGGAAAATCAACGTGCTTTTTGACCGCACTCCGAAGGGAGCCACCTCGTTCGGCGAAAGCGCGCAAACGAAAGAGCCGCTCGAAAGGCGAGGGGCTTGGGCCCTAGAAGAGGATCGCCGCGCGATCTATGGCGAAAAAGAAGCCAGCCACCTTGCGGCGGCCGGCTCTGGACCGGTTGAGCAATCCAGGACCACGTCTCGGTCCGGAATTCCGTAAAAACAGTTCTTTACTGCGGGTGAGCGGCTCTTATCCAAAGCTGAACCGCTATGGACCCCTAAAGCCAAAAGCCAATCCAAACACGTTCGCGCCAGCAGCGGCGACGCCAGCGGCCACGACGCCAGTAGCGGCGGCAAACACGTCTCCAAACGCGGCGCCGTCTGCGGCGGCGACGGCCGTGATGCCAATGACGATGGTAAACCTGCTCCACTTCAGCCCGTTCGTCTCCATCCTCGAAGACGGCGGTATCGGGCTTATCGAGTTCATCGAGAATTCCGTTGCCGCTTGGAATTCCGGCAACCGCCCTACTGGGGCCAGCCAGGGTTGCAATTGCCGCTGCCCCCGCAACGCCAAGCATTCCAGTTAGAAACAAGCGACGTTCCATCAAAGACCTCCCGATAGTTCAGCATCGGCAGGTGGTTCCCTCACCCAAACGGGCTCCAGCGAACTGCCGATCTGTTTGAACGCACAGGTAGCATTCTCGTTCCATTACCCCACTTCGCGCAGGATGAAGTCGTGCAGCATCTTGGCGGCGGGCGAGAGCGCCCGGTTCCTGACCGTGATCAGGCTGTAGGGCCGGACCTCGATGTCGAACTCGGTCTGAACGACATCGATCGCTCCGGACAGCCCGTCGCCGCTCTGGATGAACTTGGCCACCTGTACTGAAACGGGGGCGATGGCGTCGGATTGCGCCACCATTACCAGCGTCAAGAGCAGCGACGAAGTGTTGAGGATGCGGTCGGGAAGCGGGATGCTGCGGTTCAAGAAATTGCTTTCCATCGCCTGGCGCAGGGGCGAGCCGCCGGACTGGAAGACCCAATCATAGGCAGCCGTCTCCTCCAGGCCGACCATCCCGCCGCCGGCAAGCGGATGGCCGCGGCGCACGATCAGGCAGGCCTTCTCGATGCCGATGACGCGCGATTCGAACAGCCGCGGATTGAGGTCGTCGGGGATGCGGGCGATGATGAAGTCGTGGCGGGAGGCGATCAGCTCGCGGGCGAGCACGTTCGAGGTCTCGACCTGCATGGTGATCTCGATGCGCGGATAGATGCGGCGGATCTCGCGAATCGCCGGCACCGCCAGCTCGATCGCCGGCGCGGTCACGGCGCCGAGAAACACCGAGCCGCCTTTGCCTGCCTTGAGCTCCGAAATCTCCCGGTCGGCTTCGCGCATTTCGAGCAGGATGGAGCGGGCGCGCCTGGCGAGCGCCTGACCGTAAGGGGTCAGCGTCACGCCGCGCGGCAGCCGCTCGCATAATTTCACGTCGAGCACCGCCTCCATCTCGGCAATCATGCGCGAGGCCGCCGGCTGGGAAATATTCATGACCTGGGCGGCGGCGCTCACCCGTCCGTGATCGTCGAGCGCGGCGATCATCCGCATATGGCGCAGGCTCAGGCCGCTGCGCAGCAGCGTTTCACCGTCCCCCGGAAGCTTCTCGTAATTTCCTGAAATCGTATCAGGATCGCGCAGCGCCGCCATGATTTCCCAGCCTCTCCGGCAGTTCTCTGCGCTACGCTAAATCATACCAGTTTCGGTATAGCAACCAGCAAAGATCGCATTTGACAGTTATGTCAAAGGGACACACCCTTCGCGCGTTCCGAGACGCAGCGATCGGCAACGAGCAAAATCGTATCGATTGAAACTGCGTCGCGGGGCCGATTGGGAGGATACCGGAGATCGATAAAGCCGACAGAGGCGCGATTGCGCTCCTGTTCGACTGCGCGGCCCGCGAAGCCCCGAGGTGTCGCGTCCATCAACCAGGGAGAGTAAATGTGAAGATCATCAAGACGCTGGCCGCCGTCGCGGCCCTTGGCATTGCCGCCACGACCTATTCGGCGCACGCCGCCGACAAGGGTCTCGTCGGCGTGCTGATGCCGACCAAAACCTCGCAGCGCTGGATCAACGACGGCGACGCCGTCAAGTCCCAGCTCGAAGCGCTGGGCTACACGGTCGACCTGCAATACGCGCAGGACGATATCCCGAACCAGCTCAGCCAGTTGGAAAACGAGATCACGAAAGGCCCGAAGGCGCTGATCATCGCTTCGATCGACGGCACCACCATGGCCGATGCGCTGCAGAAGGCCAATGACGCAGGCGTCGTCACCATCGCCTATGATCGCCTGATCAAGAAGACCCCGAATGTCGACTACTACACCACCTTCGACAATTTCGGCGTCGGCGTGATCCAGGCAAATTCCCTGGTCAAAGGCCTCAAGGAGCGCTTCCCGAACACCAAGCCGTGGAACGTCGAGCTGTTCGGCGGCTCGCCCGACGACAACAACGCCTTCTTCTTCTACAACGGCGCGATGTCGGTTCTGCAGCCGCTGATCGACGACGGCTCGATCAAGATCAAGTCCGGCCAGATGGGCATGGACAAGGTCGGCACGCTGCGCTGGCTCGCCGCCACCGCACAGGCCCGCATGGACAACCTGCTCTCGGCCAACTACTCGGACGGCAGCCGCGTCGATGGCGTTCTTTCGCCCTATGACGGCCTGTCGCGCGGCATCACCGCCTCGCTGCGCGCTGTCGGCTACGGCACGGATGCTCAGCCCTGGCCGATCGTGACCGGTCAGGACGCCGAGACCGCCTCGGTCAAGCTGATCATTTCGGGCGAGCAGTATTCGACCGTGTTCAAGGACACCCGCGAGCTGGCCAAGGCCACCGTGCAGTTGGTCGACAAGGTGCTCTCCGGCGGCAAGCCCGACGGCCTCGACACCAAGACCTACAACAACGACGTCAAGGTCGTTCCCTCGATTCTCTTGACGCCGCACGAGGTCGACAAGTCGAACTACAAGGCGCTGGTCGTCGACTCCGGCTACATCAAGGCCGAAGAGCTGAAGTAATCCAGCCTTTAAGGGAGGGGTCCTGCGCGACGCAGGGCCCCTTTTCGTTCAGAAGCGACCCCGGTATTGTTTTTGCCGGCTTCTGCAGCGCCATGCGCCATCGCGGCGCGAGCCAGACTGCAGTATGTTGATTTCGCGCATAACGTTTTCCGGAAACGGAAGGCCTGCGCCAGGGAGCGGAATTCCTGATGAGCTCGACGATTTTGGAGATGCGCGACATCACCAAGACGTTCCCCGGCGTGAAGGCGCTGTCGAACGTGAACCTCAGCGTCGAGGAAGGAGAGATCCACGCCATCGTCGGCGAGAACGGCGCCGGCAAATCGACGCTGATGAAGGTGCTGTCGGGCGTCTACCCGACCGGTACCTATGAAGGCGAGATCGTCTTTCGCGGCCAGGAATGCCACTTCAAGGGTATCCATGATAGCGAGCATATCGGCATCGTCATCATCCACCAGGAACTTGCCCTGGTGCCGATGCTGTCGATCGCGGAAAACATCTTCCTGGGCAACGAGCACGCCAGCTACGGCGTCATCGACTGGAACGCCAACGAGAAGCGCACCAAGGCCCTGCTCGACAAAGTCGGCTTGAAGGAAGATCCCAAGACGCTGATCACCAATATCGGCGTCGGCAAGCAGCAACTGGTCGAGATCGCCAAGGCGCTCAGCAAGGAAGTGAAGCTGCTGATCCTTGACGAGCCGACCGCCTCGCTCAGCGAAAAGGACAGCCAGGCGCTGCTCGATCTCCTGCTCGAGTTCAAGCGCCAGGGCATGACCTCGATCCTGATCTCGCACAAGCTCAACGAGGTGAACCGCGTCGCCGACAAGGTGACGGTGATCCGCGACGGGCGTACCATCGAGACCCTGCCCAGGAAGGACATCAGCGAGGACCGGATCATCACTTCGATGGTCGGCCGCTCGCTCGACGACCGCTACCCGCCGCGCGAGCCCCAGATCGGCGAGGTTATTTTCGAAGTGAAAAACTGGTCGGTGTACCATCCGATCCACGCCGAGCGGCAGGTGATCAAGAACGTCAACCTCAACGTGCGCAAGGGCGAGGTGGTCGGCATTGCCGGGCTGATGGGCGCCGGCCGCACCGAATTCGCGATGAGCCTGTTCGGCCGTTCCTATGGCCGGCATATCAGCGGCGAGGTCCTGCTCAGGGGTAAGCCTCTCGATCTTTCGACGGTGAGCAAGGCGGTGGAGAACCGGATCGCCTATGTCACCGAGGACCGCAAGACCTTTGGCCTCAACCTCATTGACCACATCAAGCACAATGTGACGCTGGCCAATTTGGGAGGCGTCTCCAGCCGCGGCGTCATCGACGACATGCGCGAGATGAGCGTCGCCAACGACTATCGCAAGAAGACCAACATCCGCGCATCCAGCGTCTATCAGCTGACCGGCAATCTTTCCGGCGGCAACCAGCAGAAGGTCGTGCTGTCGAAATGGCTGTTCGCCGACCCGGAAGTGCTGATCCTCGACGAACCGACGCGCGGCATTGACGTCGGCGCCAAGTACGAAATCTACACGATCATCGCCCGCCTCGCCGCCGAGGGAAAGGCAATCGTCGTCATCTCGTCGGAAATGCCGGAATTGCTCGGCATCACCGACCGCATCTATGTCATGAACGAAGGGCGTATCGTCGGCGAAATGGCGGCAGGCGACGCCAGCCAGGAAAAGATCATGCGCGCCATCGTTCGGGGAGAAGGAAAAAAAGCCTCATGAGCACAGAAAGCGCTCCCGCGCCGCAGAGCGGCGTCGCCGAAGACGTCAAGCATGGTCCGCGCGTCGCCGTTTCGGCGCTGACGACGAACCTGCGCGAATACGGACTGATCATCGCGCTGATCGTCATCATGCTGTTCTTCCAGTACACGACGTCCGGCACGCTGTTCAAACCGGTCAACCTCAGCAACCTGGTGCAGCAGAACTCGTTCATCATCGTGATGGCGCTTGGCATGCTGCTGGTGATCGTCGCCGGCTATATCGACCTCAGCGTGGGATCGGTCGCCGGCTTCATCGGCGCGCTTGCCGCAATGATGATGGTCATCTGGCCGCTCGGGATATTCAGCAATCCGCTGGTGGTCTCTATCGTTTGCTTGATCGTCGGTGCGCTTATCGGCGCGGCGCAAGGCTATTGGATCGCCTATCACCGAATACCGAGCTTCATCGTGACGCTGGCGGGTATGCTGATCTTCCGCGGCATCTGCCAGGCACTGCTTGGCGGCGGCTCCTCGGTCGGCCCGCTTCCCGACAGCTTCAAGGCGTTGAGCTCCGGCTTCATCCCCGACGTCATCGGCCCGCTGACGCTCATTCCGCCGACGGTGAATGCGGCCGGCAAGACCATCGTCGGCAGCGGCCTTACGCTGCACATGACGACGATCGTGCTCGGTCTGGTCGCCGTGCTCGCCTATGCCTATTTCGGCTTCAGAACACGGCGTAAGCGCGAACGGCATGGCTATGAGGCGGAGCCCTTCCCGCTGTTCGTCGTCAAGACGCTGGTCGGCAGCGCGCTGGCGCTGTTCCTGGTCTTCCAGTTCGCCAGCTACAGGGGCCTGCCGGTGGTGCTTCTGGTGATGGGCGTGCTGATCTCGCTGTTCGTCTTCGTCACCAAGCGCATGACCATCGGCCGCCGCATCTATGCGATGGGCGGCAACGCCAAGGCGGCGCAGCTGTCGGGCATCAACACCGAACGGCTGACGCTGCTCGTCTTCATCAACATGGGCGTGCTGTCGGCGCTCGGCGGCCTGATCATCGCCGCTCGCCTCGGCCAGGCCGTCCCGGCCGCAGGTCTGGGCAGCGAACTCGACGTGATCGCCGCCGTCTTCATCGGCGGCGCTTCGGCGATGGGCGGCGTCGGACAGGTCATCGGCGCCGTGGTCGGCGGCTTCATCATGGGCGTGATGAACAACGGCATGTCGATCATGGGCGTCAATGTCGACTGGCAGCAGGTGGTCAAAGGCCTGGTGCTGCTCGGTGCCGTCATCTTCGACGTCTACAACAAGAACAAGGCGTAGAGGCCGGAGGCAAGGACTAAGGAGGCATACGGGTTCTAGATCGCGAAGCTGCCGGCAACCCGTCGGCGCGAAGAAGTCTTGGAAGGACCAGGCTCGCGAGTGCAATCCGGACAAAGAGTTTCAACCGTGGCGCGGATCGGTTCCGGGCCGCGCCGGTCAGGGCTTGCCAATCGGCAGCCGGGCCAAGGCAAAAGAGAGAGGGTTCATCATGCTGATTTCCCAGATCCTCGATGACGCCGAGACGATCCGCGTCGTTGCCCGCAGCGGCGGCAAGACCCGGATCATCAACGGCGCGCGCAGCGTCTATTCGCTGGCGATGGAGGCAGCCCGCACCGGGACCGGGCTCGAGGCGCTGATCGAGCGCAAGGGCTATGGCGAGACGGTCGACCTCGACGCCGTCTACAAGAAGGGACGCCTGGTATCGCCAATCAACCATCCCGACCCCGCGCATCTCCACCTTACCGGCACCGGGCTTACACATCTCGGCTCCGCCGCGACACGCGATTCCATGCACAAGAAGCTCCGCGACGGCGAGGAGCAACTCACCGATTCCATGAAGATGTTCCGCATGGGGCTGGAGGGCGGCAAGCCGGCAAAGGGCGAGATCGGCGTGCAGCCGGAATGGTTCTACAAGGGCAACGGCACGATGGCGGTGGCGCCCGGTGCCGCGCTGATGTCGCCGGCCTTCGCGCAAGACGCCGGCGAGGAGCCGGAGATCGCCGGCATCTATGTCATCGGCGACGACGGCGCGCCGTTCCGCGTCGGCTTCACGCTGTCCAACGAGTTTTCCGACCATGTGACCGAGCGCGTGAACTATCTGTTCCTCGCCCATTCCAAGCTGCGCAACGCCTCGTTCGGACCGGAAATCCTGATCGGCGAGCTGCCCGCCCACATCAGGGGCTCTTCACGAATCTGGCGCGACGGCAAAGTGCTTTGGGAAAAGCCGTTCCTGTCCGGCGAGGCGAACATGTCGCACACCATCGCCAATCTCGAGCATCACCACTTCAAATATTCGGCCTTCCGCCAGCCGGGCGACGTGCATGTGCACATGTTCGGCACCGCCACACTCTCGTTCGCAGACGGCGTCAGGACCGAGGAAGGCGACACGTTCGAGATCGAGGCCAAGGATTTCGGCCTGCCGTTGCGCAACCCGCTCGCGATCGAGAAGCCGGTGAAGGTGGCGGTGAAGGCGCTGTAAGGTTAGAGCGTGATCTCCCCCACGAGGGGGGAGATTGGCAGCTTCAACCTCAATAAATATCGAAATCGAAATACTTCGACTGGATCTTCTTGTAGGTGCCGTCGGCAACGATGGCGTCGATGGCCGCGTTGAGGCGGTCGCGCAGGGCGGTGTCCTCCAGGCGCACGGCGATGCCGGCCTCGGTCTCGGTGCCCTTGACGTCGCCCACCAGCTTGCAGCAGTCGTCGCTCGCCTTCTTCATCCAGTCGACCAGCACGAACTTGTCCGAGATGACGGCGTCGAGACGGCCGTTGAGCAGATCGGTCACCGCCTCTTCCTGGGTCGGGTAGAGCTTCGCCTCGGCGCCGGCCTTGGCGTAGACGTCCTGGGCGTAGTTGGCCTGGGTGGTCGAGGCCTGGGCACCGACCGTCTTGCCGGCAAGCGAGGCCGGCTCGGTCGAGGCGATGTCGGCGTCCTTCAGGGCGACCAGCGCAAGCGGCGTCGTGTAGTATTTATGGGTGAAGGCGACCTGCTTCTTGCGTTCCTCGGTGATGCTCATCGAGGCGATGATGGCGTCGAATTTCTTGGCCTGCAGGGCCGGAATGATGCCATCCCAATCCTGGGTGACGATCTCGCATTCGACCTTCATCTGCGCGCAGAGCGCATTGGCGATGTCGATGTCGAAGCCTTCGACCTTGCCGTCCGGCGTGATGGTGTTGAAGGGCGGATAGGCGCCCTCGGTGCCGATCTTGATCTTTTCGGCCGCGTCTACCGAACCGACGCCGAGCGCCAGCATGGCGGCGGCCGCAGCCGACAGGATCCATCTGGATATCTGCATTTTCATCCCCTTGGGTTCAGTTGCTACATGGTCGGACGCAGCCAAGCACGGCGCGCCAGGCCGGGCAAGCACAGCTTGGCGATCAGCGCGCGGCGCGGAAATGCTTGGACAGTTTCAGGCCCTGCGCCTGGTAGTTCGAGCCGAGATCGGTGCCGTATAGCGCCAGCGGGCGCTTCAGCATATGCTCGTAGACGAGGCGACCGACGATCTGGCCGTGGTCGAGGATGAACGGCACCTCGTGGCTGCGCACTTCAAGCACCGCGCGACTGCCGCTGCCGCCGGCGGCGGAATGGCCGAAGCCCGGGTCGAAAAAGCCGGCATAGTGGACACGGAACTCGCCGACCAGCGGATCGAAAGGCGTCATCTCGGCGGCATAGAGCGGCGGCACGTGCACGGCTTCGCGAGAGACCAGGATGTAGAACTCGTCCGGGTCGAGCACGAGCTCGCCGGCCCCGCTCTTGTAGAGCGGTTCCCAGAAGTCGACCACATACTGAGCGGCGCGCTTGTCGACGTCGACGAGGCCGGTGTGGTGCTTGCCACGATAGCCGACCAGGCCGTCCTTGTCGCCGTCGAGATCGATAGAGAGCGCAATGCCGCCGCCGGAGATGTTGGGCGGCTCGGTCGCAACCAGCATCTCGGCGTGATGGAGGTCACGCAACTCATTCTCCGACAGCACGGCGTTGCCGGTGCGGAAGCGGATCTGCGACAGGCGCGAGCCGGCGCGCACGACGATCGGGAAGGTGCGCGGGCTGACCTCGAGGTAGAGCGGGCCATGATAGCCGGCGACGATCTTATCGAATTCATGGCCGCGGTCGGTCATGACACGCGTGAAAATGTCGAGCCGTCCGGTCGAGCTCTTCGGGTTGGCCGAAGCCGAGACTTCCGCCGGCAGCGCCAGGCTTTCCTGCAGCGGCACGATGTAGACGCAGCCCGTCTCCAGCACCGCACCCTCGGCGAGGTTGATCTCATGCAGCTTCAGCCGGTCCAGCTTGTCGGCCACCAGATGATCGGGACCGGGCAGGAAGGAAGCCCGCACGCGAAAGGCCTTGTCGCTAAGTCTGAGATCGAGGCTGGCCGGCTGGATCTGGTTGGTGTCGAGCGCGCGCGGCGACTTCAGCGCGCCCGACTGGAAGAGCGCCGCGATGTCCTGATCTGGAAGAATGCCTGTCTGCCGCAATGTCTGGCTCCGGGCGATGTCATTATCGTCGCAGTTTCCTGTCGCAAAACCGCAGGATACTTTTGCGGAAGCTGCCTGGTACAAACCTCTTAATCAAGCCGGCAATTGACGCAAGCGCGGTGCGGGTCTAAAGGGTCGTTATCCCGTGGTGATTTGGCCGGTCGGCTTGCAGCCACGTTAAACAAGTCGCTAAAGGACCGTCGGGCCGCAAGGCCGTATGGACCGGTTGCGACGTCGCGGCCGGTTTTTTTGTGTTTGGAAGTAGGGCAATGACCAAGACGCGTAACTGGAAACCTCAGACGGCACTCGTGCATGGCGGGACGCTGCGTTCCGGCTTCGGCGAGACCGCCGAAGCGATGTATCTCACCCAGGGCTATGTCTACGAGACGGCCCAGGCAGCGGAAGCCCGCTTCAAGGGGGAGGAACCCGGCTTCATCTATTCGCGCTACGCCAACCCGACCGTCGATATGTTCGAGAAGCGCATGTGCGCGCTGGAAGGCGCCGAAGACGCACGCGCCACCGCTTCCGGCATGGCCGCCGTGTCCGCCGCCCTGCTCTGCAGCGTCAAGGCCGGCGATCACATCGTTGCGGCGCGGGCGCTGTTCGGCTCCTGCCGCTGGGTGGTCGAGACGCTGGCGCCGCGCTATGGCATCGAGGCGACGCTGATCGACGGCACCGACATTGCCAATTGGGAAAAAGCGGTCAGGCCGAACACCAAGCTGTTCTTCCTGGAAAGCCCGACCAACCCGACGCTGGAAGTGGTCGATATCGCCGCTGTCGCCGCTTTAGCCAATTCGATCGGCGCGCGCGTGATCGTCGACAACGTCTTTGCCACGCCGCTGCAGCAGAAGCCGCTGCAGCTCGGCGCCCATATCGTGGTCTACTCGGCGACCAAGCATATCGACGGACAAGGCCGCTGCCTCGGCGGCGTCATCCTGTCGGACAAGAAGTGGATCGACGAGAACCTGCACGACTATTTCCGGCACACCGGCCCGAGCCTGTCCCCATTCAACGCATGGACGCTGCTGAAAGGCCTCGAGACGCTCCCGCTGCGCGTGCGCCAGCAGACCGAAAGCGCCGGCAAGATCGCGGACTTCCTGGCTGGCCGGCCGGAGATCGCCCGCGTCATCTATCCGGGCCGGGCCGACCATCCCCAGGCGGATATCGTCAGGAAGCAGATGTCGGGCGGCTCGACGCTGATCTGCCTTGACGTCAAGGGCGGCAAGCAGGCGGCCTTCGCCTTGCAGAACGCGCTCGACATCGTGCTGATCTCGAACAACCTCGGCGACGCAAAGAGCCTGATCACGCATCCGGCGACGACGACGCACAAAAACCTCACTGACGAGGCCCGCGCCGAGCTTGGCATCGGACCAGGCACGCTCAGGCTCTCCGTCGGGCTGGAGGATACCGACGACCTGCTCGCCGACATCGAACAGGCGCTCAAGGCGGCGAAGGAATGAACCGCCACGGCTGCAAAGAGCGCGCTTGAGCCGCAGCCGGCTCAAGCAATCTCTTCGAGTTCAGTCATCCCGTTGTTGCGGATTGTCATTGCGTTGCCACGCCATTCGACGGCTCCGCCAAGCCAGCCGCGCGCCCAGATGGCGGGAAGCATCGCGTCGCGCACGATCATCGCGGTGACGCTGCGCGGCGACAGATACCAGCCCTTGGACCAGGCGAGCATGCATTCGGGCACATAGGCGATCGCCAGCACGCAGAGCGCGGTCGTGGGCAGGCTGACACCGGCGCTTGCCGCCGCAATCAGCGCCATAAGCAGCGGCGCGACCACACCGGTCAGGATTTCCGGCGCGAAGAACAATGGGAAGGTGACGCGGCGCAGCCGCGCCCAGCGCGCCTGGCGCGACCAGATTTCGGCGAGCGTGCGCTGGCCGAGCGGTTGCTCGAAGGGCGCGGCTACGAGATTGACCCGAAGGCCAAGGCTGTTGACCAGCTTGGTCGCCGCCGCGTCCTCGGCGATCTCGGCGGCCAAAGCCTGGATGCCGCCATTTGCATCCAGCATCGGCTTGTTCCACAGCATGCTCTTGCCCTGGGCGAAGCCAAGGCCGAGCGCTTCGCCGGCATATTGCCAGCGCGCCTGCAGCGTGTTGAGGAAGGCGCATTCGACCTCGGCCCAGAAACCGTCCGGCCGCGAGCCGATCGGCGTCGAGCAGACGAGGCCGGTGTCCGGCCGCCAGGCCGCCATCAGATGCTGGACATAGTCCTTGGGCATCAGGACGTTGGAGTCGGCCAGGATCACCCAGTCGTGCCGCGCCGCCCGCCAGCCCTTGATGCAGTTGTTTAGCTTGGGATTGGCGCTGATCCTGTCATCGCCGACGAGGAGCCGCGCCGGAACATTCGGAAATCTCGCGATGGCGGCGTTGATCAGCTTGACCACGGGATCTTCGCCGTGCGCGACGCAGAAGATCAGTTCGTAGCGCGGCCAATCGAGCGAGAAGGCGCGGTCGAGCGTCTCCTGCGTGAACGGCTCCACACCGCGCGACGGCACGACGATCGAGACAGGCGGCTGTTTGCTGGAAGGCGGAGGAATGATCCGCCTGGGCTTCAGCCGCGACGATGCGAGCAGGATGCTGGCAAGGTTGCAAAAAAGAAGGGCCGAGGAGGCAAAGACGGCTGCGAGGGTCAGTTCCATCGAGATCTGGTCACTCCGGAAAGGCCGCCCGCGGCCGTTTCATCACTCGACAGAGCGCCCGAGTCGCCCGCACGGTTTGTGCACACCAACATTGTCATGTGTCACTTAAATGACATTGTTTGTCGGCAGGTGCGGTGGAAAAGCCGGCAGGCTGGCGACGCCGCGGAGGTAGAACCGCGAAGCGCGACAAAATGTTTCCTGCGGCACCGGAGTGGCTCATGTATCGCGCCGTGACGCGCAACATCGAAGTGCAGGTCAGGCCGTTCTATCTGGAGGACCGTTCCGATCCGTCCGAAAACCGCTATGTATGGGGCTACCAGGTGACGATCGACAACCGGTCGGACGAGTTCGTGCAGCTTCTGTCGCGCTACTGGCACATCACCGACGGGCGTGGCCGAGTCGAAGAGGTGCGCGGCGAGGGCGTGGTCGGCGACCAGCCGGAGCTCAACCCCGGCGACAGCTATCAGTACACGTCGGGATGCCCGCTCTCGACGCCATCCGGCATCATGGTCGGCCACTACACGATGCGCAACGGCCGCGGCGAAACGTTCGACGTCGCCATTCCGGCTTTCTCGCTCGATATGCCGGGGACGAAAAGGACGGTGAATTAAAGAACTCGAGTTCCCCGCCTCCGCAAAGCGGGGGCGAGGAACCGGAGCTTTCTCACTCCGCCGCAAACTCCGCCGGATCGAAGTCGTACTGCGTCGAGCAGAACTCGCAAGCGACATGGATGCCGCCGTCCTCGGTCGAGTCCTTGATCTCCTCGGCCGAGAAGCCTTCGAGAATGCCTCGGATTTTGTCGCGCGAGCAGGAGCACTGGTCGGCAACCGGCACACCGCGGAAGACGCGCACGCCGTGCTCGTGGAACAGGCGATAGAGCAGCCGCTCGGCGCCCACCGTCGGATCGATGAGCTCGGTCGGCTCGATGGTGCCGAGCAGCGCCAAGAGTTCCCGCCAGGAATTGTCGGCCGGTTCGTGCGTCACGTCTCGTGGATCGCCATCCCCGCCCGAAATGTCGGGCACGCGCATGCGTTCGGGCGCCTGCGGCAGGAACTGCGCCAGGATGCCGCCGGCGCGCCATTGCTCGCGAGCCCCGCCCGGGCCCGGGGTCACGAGCTTTGCAACCGACATCCTCAGATCGGTCGGGATCTGCTCCGACTGGCGGAAATAGATGCGCGCGGCTTCTTCCAGCGATGTGCCGTCGAGCTGGACGATGCCCTGATAGCGCTGCGTGTGCGCGCCCTGATCGATGGTCAGGGCCAGGACCCCGGTGCCGAGCAGCTTCTCCTGCGAGATCCCGCCCGAGGCAATCAGCGCCTGCAGCCGGTCGGCGTCGAAGCGCGCATAGGCGCGCAACGAATGCGGCGTGGTGAAGTCCGCCACCAGCATGTCGACCGGTCCGTCGGTGCGGGTCTGCAGGATGAACTTGCCCTCGAATTTCAGCGACGTGCCGAGCAGCACGGTGAGCACGCAGGCCTCCGCCAGCAGGCGCGCGACCGGCTCGGGATAATCGTGGCGGCTAAGAATGGCGTCGAGCATCGGCCCGAGCTGCACCGTGCGGCCGCGCACATCCAAGGGCGCTACTTCGTAAGGCACGACATGGTCGTCGCCGGCGAAGCCGAATTCGCCGAGTTTGGGTTGATGCTCAGCCAAGGAAAGCGTTTCCAGCATGACAAAACTCCGGGGCGCGTCCATCCCGCTTTCCAGGCGGCATGGGTCGAAGCGCGTTCGATTTCAGTGATGGCCCGCAAATAGGCATCACATATCCCCGGATCAAGTTGGCGCGGATCAAGTCGACCCCGGTCAAGCGCCCAGGCACCAGGCCAGCACCGCCTTCTGGGCGTGCAGCCGGTTCTCGGCCTCGTCGAAGACCACCGAATGCGGTCCGTCGATCACCTCGTCGGTGACCTCCTCGCCGCGATGCGCAGGCAGGCAGTGCATGAAAAGCGCGTCGGACTTCGCCCTGGCCATCAGCGCGGCGTTGACCTGGTAGGGCAGGAAGACGTTATGGCCGCGGGCGCGATGCTCCTGGCCCATCGACACCCAGCTGTCGGTGACGACGCAATCGGCCTGGTCGACGGCCTCTTCGGCCGAGCCGGCAAACCTCACCTTGCCGCCATTGGCCTTCGCCCAGTCGACATATTTCTCGAACGGCTCGCTGCCCTCCGGCACGGCGACATTGAGATTGAAGCGGAACCGCGCCGAGGCTTCCAGAAGCGAGTGCAACACATTGTTGCCGTCACCTGTCCAGGCAAAAGTCTTGCCTGCCACCGGACCGCGATGCTCCTCATAGGTCATGATGTCGGCCATCAGCTGGCAGGGATGGGTATCGTCGGTCAGCCCATTGATCACGGGCACGGTCGCGTTTTCGGTGAGTTCCAGCAACCGGTCATGCGAGGTGGTGCGGATCATAATGGCATCGACATAGCGCGACAGCACCTTGGCGGTGTCGGCGATGGTTTCTGAACGGCCGAGCTGCATCTCGGTGCCGGTCAGCATGATGGTCTCGCCGCCGAGCTGGCGCATGCCGACGTCGAAGGAAACGCGCGTGCGCGTCGAAGGCTTGTCGAAGATCATCGCCAGCACCTTGCCGTCGAGCGGCTTCGAACGCTCGCCGGCCTTGAGCCTGGTCTTTCGCGCCATCGCGTCGTCCAGCATGATGCGCAGATCGCCTGCGGAAACGGCGGACAGATCGGTGAAGTGACGAACGCTCATCGGCAGATTCCAAAACTACTTCGCGGCTTCGGCCGCGATCGCGTCGGTCAGGCCCTTGGCGCCCGACCGAATGCGCTTCAGCGCCTCGCCGATCTCCTCGTCGGTGACGGTGAGCGGCGGCAAAAGCCGAATGACGTTGTCGCCCGCCGGCACCGCAAGCAAGTGCTGGTCGCGCAGCGCCATGTTAACCTTGGCGTTGGGCATGGCACATTTCAGCCCAAGCATCAGGCCGGTTCCCCGGATGCCTTCGATGACCTCGGGAAATTCGTCGCCGACCGCCGCCAGTCCCTGCTTCAGCAGCAACGCCTTGCGCTGAACGTCCTCGAGGAAGCCGTCGGCCAGCACGACGTCGAGCACGGCATTGCCCACCGCCATCGCCAGCGGATTGCCGCCGAAAGTGGTGCCGTGCACGCCGGCCGTCATGCCGGCCGCCGCTTCGTCGGTTGCGAGGCAGGCACCCATCGGAAAACCGCCGCCGATACCCTTGGCGATCGCCATCAGGTCAGGCGTGACGCCCGCCCACTCATGCGCGAACAGCTTGCCGGTGCGCCCGATGCCGCACTGGACCTCGTCGAAGATCAGAAGCAGGCCGTGCCGGTCACAGAGCTGCCGAAGCCGCTTCAACGACTGCGTAGGCACCGGGCGGATGCCGCCCTCGCCCTGCACGGGTTCGATCAGGATAGCCGCGGTTTCCGGTGTGATCGCCTTCTCCGCGGCGTCGATATCGTCGAACGCGACCTGGTCGAAACCCTCGACCTTCGGACCGAAACCCTCGAGATATTTGTACTGACCGCCGGCTGCGATCGTCGCCAGCGTGCGGCCGTGGAAGGCACCCTCGAAAGTGATGATGCGGAAACGCTCCGGATGGCCTTTGACGAACTGATAGCGCCTGGCCGACTTGATGGCGCATTCCAGCGCCTCGGCGCCCGAATTGGTGAAGAACACCTTGTCGGCGAAGGTTGCATCGACCAGCCTTTCGCCCAGCCGGCGCTGCTCCGGGATCTCGTAGAGATTGGAGACGTGCCACAGCTTGGCCGCCTGCCCGGTGAGCGCCGCGACCAGATGCGGATGGCTGTGGCCCAGCGAGTTCACGGCGATGCCGCCGGCGAAGTCGAGATATCGCTCGCCCTTGTCGGTGACCAGCCAGGTCCCCTCCCCGCGGTCGAAGGCCAGGGGTGCGCGAGCAAAAGTCTCGTAAAGCGCCGAACCGCTCATTATATGCGTCTCCGGAACCGGAAATCAAAAAAGCCGCCAATGCGGCGGCCTTTGCGGCTTATCATGTTTTTCGGCCATGAAGTCAACGAAAAGGTCGCGCAGAAGCGCGCGGCAAGGCTCCAGCGCCACGCCGGCCCATCAGCGGTTGGGCAAGTTGGGGAAAACCGTAAAAACCGAATCGGTGTTGCCCTGGGGACTCTTGTCACCGAGTCAGCGCATAAGGTAATTGTAGTCGAGAAATAACTAGATTTCGTGCGGCGGATCTAATCACCCGGTACATGTGGTGTCGTTTGCCCGGCGAGAGCCGGCTCGGGAAAGGATTCTGACCGCCGCACGCCTCAGCAGGAGCGCGGTCTCATGAACTGGACTGACGAGCGGGTCGAACTTCTCAGGAAATTGTGGTCGGAGGGTCTCAGCGCCAGCCAGATCGCCGCGCAGCTCGGCGGTGTGAGCCGCAATGCCGTCATCGGCAAGGTGCATCGCCTGAAACTGTCGGGCCGCGGCCGCGCGACCGCGGCGCCGGCACGGCAGAAGAAGGCCACGCAGGGCGCCTCTATGCAGAAGTCCGTGGCTCGTGCCGCTAGCGCTGCCCGTCATGTGACGGCTTCCATCGGCGCCACCGCTCTGCAGGTGCAGTTCGAGGCAGAGCCGGTGGCGCGCCACTATATCCGCCCGGTCGAGAACGTTGTCGTGCCAATCTCGCGCAACCTGCAGCTCGTCGAGCTGACCGAGCGCACCTGCAAATGGCCCAACGGCGATCCGCTGTCGGAAGACTTCAGCTTCTGCGGCAACGACGCTGGCGAAACCGGGCCGTACTGCAAATACCATGCAAGGGTGGCGTTCCAGCCGGCGGCGGAAAGGCGCAGAAGCCGCTAAGCGAATAGCGAATAGCGAATAGCGAATAGCGAATAGCGAACGAAATAGGAATAACATCGGTATTCGCGTCCGGCACAAGCTTCTTTATCGCCATTCGCTATTCGCTATTTCACAGCCACCCATTCTTCCTGAACCGCCAATACAGAAACGCGCAGATCAGCGCGATGGCGGCCAGGACGGTCGGGTAGCCGTATTCCATCTTCAGTTCAGGCATGTCGTCGAAATTCATGCCGTAAATGCCGGCGAAGGCCGTCGGCACCGCCAGGATGGCCGCCCATGAGGCCAGCTTCTTGGAGATCGCCGTTTCCTGGCTCTGTCCGACCAGAAGGCTTGCCTCGAAGGCGAAGGCGAGCACCTCGCGCAGGCTGTCGATCTTTTCCTGCACGGTGCGGATGTGGTCGGTGACGTCACGGAACAGCGGATGCATGGCGGCATGGATCTGCGGCAGCTCGGCGCTGGTCAGCCGGCGGCAGACCTCGACCAGCGGCAGCGCCGCGTTGCGCAGCCTGAGCAGATCGCGGCGCAGCATGTAGAGCCGCTCGATATCGCCACCGCTCATCGGCTTCAGCAGCACCTTGTCCTCGATCTGCTCGACCTCGTCCTCGATCTGCTCGAGCACAGGCATGTAGTTGTCGACGATGAAGTCGAGAATGGCATAGAGGACGAAATCCTCGCCCTTGGCGAGCGAGGACGGGCAGCTTTCCCAGTGCTGGCGCACCGCGGCGTAGGAGGTGGACGGGCCATGCCTGACGCTGACGATATAGCCGGTGCCGACGAAGAGATGCGTCTCGCCGAAGGTGACCCGGCCATCGATCAGTTGCGCTGTGCGGGCGACGATGAACAAGGCATCGCCATACTGTTCGATTTTCGGCCGCTGATGCGGATGTTCGGCGTCTTCGATCGCCAGATCATGCAGGTGGAACTGCGCCTGCACCCTAAGCAGCAGGTTGCGGTCCGGCTCGAGCAGGCCGATCCAGACGACGTGGCCGGGCTTTGCCGCCCATATGCCGGCCTCTTCGATCGTAATGTCAGCGACGCGCTTGCCGGCGGAATAGACGCTGGACGCAACAATGCCGGATGTCGGCTGCAGGGCCGGGGTCAGGTTTCGAACTTGCTCCATCGCAAACCTCCCGAGACGCGACTGACAAAATCGCTGCACCTGGAGGAGCTTAGCCTAAATTGGGGAGCCATTCGAGTGGCCGCCCTTCACTTGCTCGATCTTGGGTCGCCGATACCGCGTCACCCGGCCGATAGTGGGCCAGGCAACACCACCTGGTCGGTCTTGTCGCCCTTCGGCCGCTCGGCCGGCATCTGGTCGCCGGTGACGATGTAATAGATGGTTTCGGCGATGTTGGTGGCGTGGTCGCCGATCCGCTCGATGTTCTTGGCGCAGAACAGCAAGTGGGTGCAGGGCGTGATGTTGCGCGGATCTTCCATCATATAGGTCAGAAGTTCGCGGAACAGCGAAGTGTACATGGCGTCGATCTGGTCGTCGCGGTCGCGCACGAAGCCGATCTTCTCGACCGAGCGCGAGGCATAGACGTCGAGCACTTCCTTAAGCTGCGTCAGCGCCAGATCGGCTAGCGCCTTCAAGCCGCGGAAGAGGCTGCTCGGCTGGCGGCCGTCAATGACCGCCGCGACGCGCTTGGCGACGTTCTTGCCGAGATCGCCGACGCGCTCGATGTCGGCCGAGATGCGGATGGCGCCGACGATCTCGCGCAGGTCCGTCGCCATCGGCTGACGCCTGGCGATGATGACGATCGCCTTGTCGTCGATCTCGCGCTGCCCCTCGTCGAGGACGAGATCGTCCTGGATGACTTTCTGTGCCAAGCCCGGATCGGCGTTCACGAGGGCGGCGACAGCCTGCTCGACCATGCGCTCGGCATGCCCGCCCATGGCGGCGATGCGCTTCGACAGGAATTTCAGTTCTTCGTCATAGGCACTGACAATGTGGACGGACTGCATCGATATGCCTTCCCGGTTTCTGCCGGCTGGTGCGTTCCCTCAATCTGCCGCTGATACGCGAGCCGGATGACAGAAAAAAGAAAATGCCGGTTGCCAACCAATATAGGATCATTGAGCCGGCAAATGAACCGTGAACGCCGCGCCCTTGCCGACTTCCGACTTGATCGACAGCCTTGCGTTATGACGTGTCAATATATGCTTGACGATCGAAAGGCCAAGGCCGGTGCCTTTCTGGGTCCGGCTGTTTTCCACGTCGACGCGGTAGAAGCGCTCCGTGATGCGGGGGATGTGTTCCTCGGCAATGCCTGGACCATAGTCCCTTATGGTCACGTCGATGCCTGGGTCGTGGCCGTCCTCGGCGTGTGCTATCGACACGGTGACACGCCCGCCCGACTGGCCGTATTTGCAGGCATTCTCCAGCAGGTTCTCGAAAACCTGGAAGAGCTCGTCGCGGTCGCCCGGCACGGAAATCGGCCCATCGATGAAGTCCCGCTCGATGGCGATGCCGTTCTCGTTGGCCAGCGGCGCGAGCGAGTCGATGACGCTGTCGATGGTCTGTCGAAGGTCGACTTCGGTTCCCGGCCGCAGATAGGGCTTCATCTCCAGCCGCGACAGCGACAACAGGTCGTCGATCAGGCGCGCCATGCGGCCCGTCTGGTTCTGCATGATCTGCAGGAACTGGTCGCGCGCCGCCGCGTCGTTGCGGGCAGGCCCGCGCAACGTCTCGATGAAGCCGGCGATCGAGGCGAGCGGGGTGCGCAGCTCATGGCTGGCATTGGCGATGAAGTCGGCGCGCATGCGGTCGATGCGGCGCGCCTCGCTCTGATCCTTGAACACCAGCACGTAAAGATCGGTGCCATGGCCGACCGAGGACGCGCTCACCCGGTATGTGCGCTCGACCGGCAGCTTTTCCGTGTAGTCGACGACATCGGACGCCATAGTTCCCGAGACGATCCCGTCAAGCAAAGCCTGCATTTCCGGCGCGCGGAATTTGAGCGACAGCGACATGCCGGGGGCCAGCCCACCGAAGGCGGCAAAGGCGGCCGCGTTGGCGTGGACGATAGTGGCGGTCCGGTCGAAGATGATCAGCGGATCGGCAACGGCGGCGGCCAGATATTCGCCGGACAGCCGCTGCAACCCGCCGACTTCGATGGCGGCAGTCCCGCCGGCTGACTGGCGCTCGGCGGCGGTCGGCAGCATTGCGGCCGCGACCAGCAACGCCACGGCCAGGAGAGGCACAAAGATCGAAAGGCCGCCGAAACCATAGACGCCGAGGACCGCGACCAGGGCCGCGGCCAGCGACCAGCGGCTGCGCCGCAGCCGGGCTATGGCTGCCTGCGTTGCGCCTTTCTGGTCTGCGCCCTTATCGACCATGCGCTGCCTCGTATCTCCCGTCGGTGAAAGATCAGCCGACTGGACCCGCGCATGACCCCCAAAAATCGGAATCGATTTTCTCGAACGTTCATGCGCAAAATCAAAGTGCTACCGAGCGTCCGGTCGGACGCAACGCCTCAGAGGCTCCCATAGCACGAGTCCGCAAGCTGAAAAGGTTCGTCCCGATGAAAAAAGCCGAGGGAAATGCCGACGCGGCGCCTGCCGCAGGACCGATCAAGATGAGGATAGGCGGTAAGGAACGCGAGTTCGACATCGACAACCCGGTGCTGCCGGACTGGATCGAGGACAACAAGCTGACCGCCAGCGGCTATCCCTACGACAAGAAGATGAAGGGTGAAGAGTACGACGAGGAACTCGAGCGGCTGCAGATCGAATTGGTCAAGGCGCAGGCCTGGCTGCAGGCGACCGGCAAACGGGTGTTGGCGCTGTTCGAGGGGCGCGACGCGGCCGGCAAGGGCGGCACGATCTTCGTCCTGCGGCAGTACATGAACCCGCGCACGGCGCGCAACGTGGCGCTGACCAAGCCGACGCCGACGGAGCATGGCCAATGGTACTATCAGCGCTATGTCGACCATTTCCCGACCTCCGGCGAGTTCGTCACCTTCGACCGCTCCTGGTACAACCGCGCCGGCGTCGAGCCGGTGATGGGATTCTGCACCCCGGAGCAGCACGAGACATTCCTCGACGAGACGCCGCATTTCGAGCGCATGATCTGCAACGAGGGTATCCACTTCTTCAAATTCTGGCTGAACATCGGCCGCGAGACGCAGCTCGAACGGTTCCATGACCGCCGCTGGTCGCCATTGAAGAACTGGAAATTCTCGCCGATCGACATCGCCGGCATCAGCAAATGGGACGACTACACCAAGGCGCGCGACCTGATGTTCGAGCGCACTCACAAGGAGTTCGCGCCCTGGATCATCGTGCGCGCCAACGACAAGCGCCGTGCGCGGCTTGCGGTGATCCAGCGTATCCTTCTGTCCTTACCCTATGATGGCCGCGACCTCGACGCCGTCGGCAAGCCCGACAAGAAGATCATCGGCGAAGGCCCGTCGTTCCTGGAGAAATAGCTTGCACCGTGCCCGCGGCCGGCGGCCAACATTACAGCGCCGCGCACCTTCTCGGGTACGCGGCGCTGAGACTTTCCACCAAGGTGTCACGCCGCGAGGCGGGCGATCCGCTGCAAACGCTTCAGCGTGGCGTCGTCCTGCAGCGCTTGCTGGAACAGCGATATCTCATGGTCGATGCGGTCGCACAGAACGTCCGTATCCCCCTTGAGCAGGCCGCGGGTCTGCAACAGCGCGGCAACCGGCTTCTTGGCGAGCTGCCTTGCCCGCGCCAAGGCCATTTCCTCGGCGCTGCCTTCCACAATCTCGCCGACAAGGCCGAGCGCCTTGGCGTCGTCGACGCCCAGCGTGTCGCCCAGGCAGAAGAAGCGGAAGGCGCCGGCATAGCCGAGCTTCTGGGGCGCCAGGATGCTGGTCGCCGCGTCCGGCACCAGGCCGAAATCGACGAACGGCACCCTGAACGTGCTGCCCCTGGAAGCAATCACCATGTCGCAGTGGAACAGGATGGTGCAGCCGACGCCGACGGCGTCCCCGTCCACGCAGGCAAGGACCGGCTTGGGAAAGGTCGCAAGCCTGCGAAACATATCGGTGACGGCGGCAATCAGCTGCTGGTGCTTGGCGGCGTCGAGGAACTCCGAGAAATCGCCGCCGAGGCAAAAGCAGCCGGCGAGGCCGCGCAGCACGACCACGCGAATCTCGTCGTTGACGGCGGCCTCGTGGAAGGTCCTGGCGAGGCTCGCATAGGCGTGCCTGTCCAGCACCGGCCGGCCGTCATGCGAGGACACGGTGACGACCAGCGTGTGGCCGCGCAGCTCAGGTTCGGGGTGGAAGCTCATGACAACCTCCTCACGAAGCCTGTCTGAGGCCGAGCTGGCCGGGATAGCCTCTCATCAGCACCGGCGGGAAGTGGTTGCGGCGCTGGCGCACCACCTCCAGCGTATGCTCGGAAAAGGTGAGCAGCGTCGCCACCACCTGCTGGTTGCCATAGGTGCGCTGGTAACCGAGCGGCGTCGCCAGGAAGTGCAGCTGCAGCGCGCGCAGCACCCACATCGGTTCGAACTCGATGATGACCTGGTTGACGTTGCGCTTGAGGCCCCATTCGACGAAACCTGCGATCAGTTCGGTGCCGACCGTAGAGACGCCGCGCTTGCCGTCACGGAAGCCCGCCGCCACCGCATAGCGGGTCAGCTCCCAGACTCGCGGCCCCGAGGGGGGCGTCCCCTCATAGAGGTCCGTTAGCACATCGGTCAGTAGATGCGGCCGCGTCGTCGGCAGCATACGCTGATAGCCGGCTAGCTCGCCGTTGCGGATGACGAGGTGATGCTCGGCCTCGTCATGATCGAATTGGTCGATCTCGAGGCCGTCCGGGCGGTCGAGATCGGTCCAGCCCATCTCCTCGACGAAGATCTTGTAGCGCAGGCGGTGAACCGCTTCCCACAGATCGGGGCGCTCCATCAATTCCTGAGTTGTGAGGGAAAAAAGCATTAGCCGTCTCCTGGGCTTGAGAGGAAGATACGGCCGGGCTCTCCGGAAAATATTACGCGATCGCGTAGGCAATAATTTTTAGGTCGGCACCGACCGACCCCGCCAATATAGCCGCGCCTAACTGCCTCCGCGACCGCCTGCACGCGGTTGGCGACGCCCAGTTTGCTTTGGCGTTAAGAAAGTATTAGCCCTCTCTTAAGACAAGGACACCGCTCGCCCTTGCTTAAAATATTACGCGAATGCGCATGGGACCGTTTCTGGGCCAGCACGGCCGATTTAGCTAATATAGCCACGCCTGATCGCCTCGGCGACTGCCTGCACACGGTTAGCGGCGCCCAGTTTGCTCTTCGCGTTGAGAAGGTGTTTCTCGGAGGTATGCTCCGAAATGCCGAGAATCTGCGAAATTTCCCACTCGGACTTTCCGACAGCTGCCCATTGCAGGCATTCGCGCTCACGCGGTGTGAGTTCGATGTGGTCGACGACCTTGCCGGCCATCGTGTGAAGCTGCATGGCGCGGCCGATGGCGTAGGTGGACACCAGCGAGACCATTCCGAATTCGACGTCCGACAGTTCAACGGACTCGCCACCCAGCGAGACCATGACGATCTGGCCGTCGAGCGTGACCAGCGGGAAGGCGAGGCCGTCGCGCAGCTTGAACTCGCGGGCGTCGCCCATGACCTCGTCGCTGCTCTTGTCGATGACGATGGCCTGGGAAGCCTCCCGCCACTGGAACGGGGCCTGCAATTGCTTCATGTGGCTGACGACCGGATCATGGTCGACATAGTTGCGCGCCACATAGCGCTCCAGCCACTCGCCCGGCCAGTCGCAGAGCAGCACATGGTCCTTCTGCTGGCCGCGCGGCGTGCCGGGTTGCGGGACCGTTCCGGCCATCAGCGCCGTCAGCCCGAAACTCGAGGTGACGCCGAGCAGCCGCTCGCACACTGCCGCAGCAGTGTTGGCGTGCTGTAATTGGTCGATGTATTCCAGAGTTCTATCGAACATGCTCATCGCAACATCTACCCCATGTTGCTTCTGCTTTTCGTACCGATAGTAGATGCCCGAACCACCCTTCGCCATCAACCCCGGACCACAAGTTTCTTCGCGACACCTGCCCCTGTTGCGGGCGCGCGCTGAAACTTGCAAACGCACTAAACCATACGCCGAATTCGCCCGTTTGAAATCAAAAACATTGTGCCTGCACTGTTTTCGTACGAAAAGCCAAGGACATGATTGGGCGGAGCGTTATCGTGCCATTCCGATGGATATTTCTGGCCCTCCTGTCGGCGCTGATCGGAGCGTTGCCATTTGCCGACGCGACTCGCGCGGCGGAGCCGCAGGTTCCGGTGCTGTGGGATGCCAAGGAGCGGCTGCCGAAGCCTGATCTTTCGGCGTTGCCGAGGCTGAGGTTCCTCACCACCACCGATTTTCCGCCTTTCAACTTCCTCGACGGCTCCGGCCGGCTGTCGGGTTTCCACATCGACCTGGCGCGGGCGATCTGCGCCGAACTCGGCATCGTCGAGAAATGCCAGATCCAGGCGCTGCCCTGGAACGATCTCGACGACGCGCTGCGGAAAGGCGAAGGCGAGGCGATCATCGCCGGCATCGCGGCGACGCCGGAAAGCCGCGAGAAATACGCCTTCTCGCGTTCCTATCTGCAGTTCCCGGCGCGCTTCATCATGCCGAAGGCCAAGGCGTTTACCGAGCCGATCCTCGACAAGCTGCGCAGCAAGCGCGTGGGCGTCATCGCCGGCTCGGCGCATGAGAAGATGCTGCGCGACTATTTCAGCACGGTGCAGGTCGTGCCCTTCGACAAGCCCGAGGACCTCTACGCGGACCTCAAGGCCGGCAGGATCGACGCCGCCTTCGGCGACGGCATGCGCTTCGCCTTCTGGCTCGGCGGCTCGGAAGCCGCCGGGTGCTGCCGCTTCGCCGGCGGCCCTTATCTGGCGCCCGAATATCTGGGCTCGGGCATGGCGATCGCCACCAGGGCGGGCGACCCGGCGCTGGCCGCCGCCTTCGACTACGCGCTGCAGGAAATCTCGATCAAGGGAACCTTCGCCGAGTTCTACCTGCGCTATTTTCCGGTGAGCTTTTTCTAAGTCAGTGTGCGCAGGCGGGCCTTCGCCGCACGGGCGATCGCCGCCACGGTGAGCGTGTCGAGATCGAGCTTCCGTCGGATGAGCTGCAGCACCCTCAACTCCTCCATGCGCATTTCGAGATCGACTGCCGCGACCTCGAAAGCGGCGGCATAGGCGGTGTCACGCAACCGCTCCGGCAGCGCATCGGCGACGCGCGCGAGGACGCCCTCCAGCCCGTCCTTGTCGTGCAGAGCCTGCTGGCACGCTTGAGCCACGCCGACCAGGCTGTCGCTGTTGAAATCGACAAACACGGGCCAAGAACGGACGACGTCCCCGATCCGCGCCAGTTCGACATCGGTCATGTCGCGGTCGGATGCCGAAGTGATGACCATGAGATAGATCAGGGCTTCGTGCGGCGTCAAAGGCATTCAAAACTCCTTGATGGTGAGGCTTCAACGTAGGATTGGCAGTGAGGCGCCGCAAGGAAAAGCGCCGCAAATCGTTGACGCTCCGGCCCGTCGCGCCTAGAGACCGGGTGAAAATCTTTGCGCGCCCAAGCCGACACATCTGGCCGGCAGATTACCCTGGAAAGTGACATGACGGGATCAAACATCATCGATCTCAATGCCGAGATGCTTGCGGCCGCCGCCGAAAGCAAGGCATGGCCGTTCGAAGAAGCCAAGAAGATCATTGCCCGCTACAAGAACAAGGACTTTCCCGATACCGTCCTGTTCGAGACCGGCTACGGCCCGTCCGGCCTGCCGCATATCGGCACCTTCGGCGAGGTGGCGCGCACCACGATGGTGCGGCACGCCTTCCGCGTGCTGACGCGGGACAAGGTCAAGACCAAGCTTTTGTGCTTCTCCGACGATATGGACGGCATGCGCAAGATTCCCGACAACGTGCCGGATCGCGCGGCGCTCGAGCCCTACCTGCACAAGCCGCTCACATCGGTGCCCAATCCGTTCGGCGGCGACTATGCGAGCTTCGCCGATCATAACAACGCAATGCTCTGCCGCTTCCTCGACACGTTCGGCTTCGACTATGAGTTCGCCAGCGCGACCGAATACTACAAGTCCGGGCGCTTCGACGAAGTGCTGCTGCGCGCCGCCGAGCGCTATGACGAGATCATGGCGGTGATGCTGCCGACGCTCGGCGAAGAGCGCCAGGCGACCTACAGCCCATTCCTGCCGATCTCGCCGAAAAGCGGCCGCGTGCTCTACGTGCCGATGAAGCATGTCGACGCCAAGGCCGGCACCATCACCTTCGACGATGAAGGCAGCGAGACCACGCTGCCGGTCACCGGCGGTCATGTGAAGCTGCAGTGGAAGCCGGATTTCGGCATGCGCTGGGCAGCGCTCGGCGTCGATTTCGAAATGTTCGGCAAGGACCACCAGACCAACGCGGCGATCTACGACCGCATCTGCAACATCCTCGGCGGCCGCGCGCCGGAACATTTCGTCTACGAGCTGTTCCTCGACGAGAACGGCCAGAAGATCTCGAAGTCGAAGGGCAATGGGCTCACCATCGACGAATGGCTGACCTATGCGCCCACCGAGAGCCTCGGCCTCTACATGTACCAGCGGCCGCGGCAGGCCAAGAAGCTCTATTTCGACGTTATCCCGAAGGCGGTCGACGAATATTACGCCTTCCTGTCCGCCTATCCGCGCCAGGAGTGGAAGGAGCGGCTCGGCAACCCGGTCTGGCACATGCATGACGGCAATCCGCCGGCCATCGACCTGCCGGTCCCCTTCGCGCTGCTGCTCAATCTGGTCAGCGCCTCAAACGCGCATGACAAGGCGGTGCTGTGGGGTTTCATCTCGCGCCATGCGTCCGGGGTGACGCCGCAGACGCACCCCGAGCTCGACCGGCTGACCGGGTATGCCATCCGCTATTTCGACGACTTCGTGAAGCCGACCAAGGTCTATCGCGCCGCCGACGAGGTGGAGCGCGAGGCGCTGGCGAAGCTTTCGGAAGCGCTTGGCGCGCTGCCGCAGGGCGCGGACGGCGAGGCGATCCAGAACGCGGCGCTCAACGTCGCGCGGCGGATCGAGCGCTATCAGGACCATTCCAAGCAGAGCCCGGAAGGCGGACCGGGCGTGTCGGTCGCCTTCTTCCAGATGATCTATCAGGTGCTGATCGGACAGGAACGGGGGCCGCGTTTCGGCTCTTTCGCGGCGCTCTACGGCATTACGGAGACGCGCGCGCTCATTGAGCGGGCTCTGGCTGGTCAGCTGGCTGCGTAACGTCGCCATCTTCCGCCGGCAGGATGGAACTCGGCGCGGCGGGCGCCGGGCCGGTGGCGGCCGGCAATGCCGGCAGGCCGCCGAGATTCGGAGCGGCGCCGAAAATGCCTTTCCTCGCCGCGCGCGCCTTGTCGCCCGCCTCGACATAGGGGCCGCCTGGCGCCGCGCGGGCCCAGCCGTTGTCCACCAGCCACAGACCGACATCCTTGTTGCCGACCCAGCACTTGACCGCTATGGCCTTCTGCCCGCCTTGCGGCGGCACGGAGCAGACCAGGGTCCGGCCACGCAGGAAAGCGCGGAATGCCGTCCTGGCGCGAACCCCGCAGTCCCATGACTTGCCTTCGTCGCTGCAGGTCTCGTCCTCTTTGACGATGTCGATGCCCGACACGGCGATGGAGTAATCCTTGGCCTTGATCAGGCCGGCGGCGGTGGCGACGGGCTGGAGCAACTTGGTGCCCTCCTCGCCATCCGGCAGTTTCGTTTTCCGCGGCTTGGGCGGACCGGCCAGCGCCAGATCGCTGAGCGGCGCGCGCGGCTCGACCCGTTCCAGTTCCTCGGCAGGCAGTTCGGGTGGCGCCACCACGTCGGGATCGATTGCCCGCGAATGCGCCACCGGCTTCGGCGGCTGCGGCGCGGCAGGCGCCAGAATGGCGGACGTCGCCGGTTCCGCAGTTATCGGTTCCCGAGGCGCCACATCGGCGTCTTGCCCCGGAAGTGCACTGGCCGGATCGATCTGATCGACCGCGACGACGCTTTCGCTGCCCTTCAGCGAGTGGCCTCCGGCGACGACCAGCGCCGCCATTGCCGGAACCGCCGCAAGCGCCAGGGCAAGATGGAGGACCCGCACCAGCCCGGACCTACTGGCTTGCCCAGACGATCCGCGCCACCCACTCGACCTCGCTCATCGAGATGTCGCGGTCCGGGTGAGCGGGGTTAAGCGAGACCAGCACGACCGACTTCGCGGTCTGCCGGTCGAGCACCTTGGCCATCACCTCGCCGGCGGTGGTCTTGACGACGACGCGGTCGCCCTTGCGCGTCGGCGCGCCCGGCTCGACGATCAGCACGTCGCCATTGCGGTAGAGCGGCAGCATGGAATCGCCCTGGACCTTCAGCGCATAGGAGGTTTCCGCCGCCCGCGCCGGAAGCTCGACCAGATCCCAGCCCTGCCCTGAGGGATAGCCGGCATCGTCGAAGAAACCGCCGGCACCGGCCTGGGCGAAGCCAAGCAGCGGCACGGCCATACGCGGCGGCGGCGCGGCGGAGGCACCGTGACCCTCAACCAGCACGGTGAATTCTTCCAGCGAGGCGCCGGTGGCCTCGATGATCTTGGCCAGCGATTCGGTCGAAGGCCAGCGCGGCCGGCCGTCGGAGGACAGGCGCTTGGATTTGTTGAAGGCGGTCGAATCGAGGCCCGCGCGGCGGGCGAGACCGGAAGCCGAGAGCGAATAGCGTTCGGCAAGAGCATCGATTGCGGCCCAGACGCGATCGTGTGAGAGCAAGTCCGCTCTCCTTCGAAAAACAGGAAAAAATGCCTCACTGCTGTCTAACGCGCGACCATTCAATTGTCCACCGGCGCGAACAGCGGATTGCAGAGAAAGTCGCCGCTTCCGCAAGATTGACGGGCTCGATCCTGAGCCGGGCGCCGGCACCGACCATGTCGCCGCGTGCGCGATGCAACGTTCGACTCCGGCCGAAACGTCTCGGTGCGCAAGCTTGGTAGGGTGCGGTCCTCGAATTACGAAGGACTGCTCATGTTGCCGAACCACCAATCCATCGCCCCATCCGTTCTGTATTTTGGGACGCCTGTCGTCCTGATGGTTACCCGAAATGATGACGGCCGCGTGGGCCTTGGGTTCATGCGTGGTCCTCGGCTTGAGTTCGGCGACCCAGGGCGCCATCAATCTTCTGCGGGATGGCGAATGCACCCTCAATTTTCCCGCGGCCAGCCTCTGGGCGAATGTCGAACGGATCGCGCGCACCACGGGTGCGAATCCGTTCCACCCCATAAGGCCGAATTGGGGTTCGTTCATGAGGCCGACAAGTTCGCTTTAGGCGGTTTTGCGATCCAGCCCAGCGAATTGATCCTGACGCCGCGCATCGCAGAATGTCCCCTGCAGTTCGAAACACGCCTGCTGACCTGCCATCGCAGCGCGAAGCAGCAAGGCGCATCCTCGACGCACCTCATCATGGAGGTAGACGTGCAGCGAGTACATGCGCACAGCAGCATCGTCTTGCCGGGAACGAACCACATCGACACTGCGCGATGGAATCCGCTGTTCTATGTGTTCCGGCACTATTTTGGCGACGCGGTCGATCTGGGCAAAACCTTCCGGGCCGAACATTGAACGCTTGCTCGATCAGGCCCGCTTGGCCTCTTCGCGCAGGTTCCGGTGCGAGATCATGAATGCCCGCTCGGGCTCGGTCGGCGGGCGCGGTTCCGCCGAATGGCCGAGCGCCGCGACGACCTCCTCAATTTCGAGAAAGCGGCCACCGCGCCGGTCATAGACGCCGCCGGTGGTCAGGATCAGCGCCGCCGTCTCCCCATTGTCGAGGACGAAGCGGTGCTTGCCGATCACCGAAGTGCCTTCCCAGGTCTCGATCGACGACACCACCTCGAAGCGGCTCCACAGCCTGATCTCGCGCACATAGGCCGATTGCAGCCCGCCGATCATCGGCGCCCAGCCGTTCCGCCGCGCGAGCGCGACAAGACCGACGCGAAGAAAAACATCGATACGGCCAAGATCGGCCAGCATCATGTAACGGGCATTGTTGAGATGGCTGTTGAAATCGATGTCGGTCGGCAGGCAGCGAAAGGCCAGCCGGCTCTGATCGCCGATTTGATAAGGGCCACGGCTACGCGCCGTGGCCATCATGCGCGCGAGGCGCCCCCAGACATACATCGGAGTTCGTCAGGCGGCCTTCTTGACCTCGCCCTTCTGGTAAGGGTCGAAGCGCTGGTAGAAAGTCTCGCCCTTCTCGGCCATGTCGAGCAAAAGCTTGGGCGCCTTGAACTCGGCCCCGTATTTCTTCTGCAGGCCCTTGGCGATGTTGACGAAACGCTTGGCGCCGATGCCGTCGATGTAGGAGAGCGCGCCGCCGGTGAACGGCGCGAAGCCGAAGGCGAGGATCGAGCCGACGTCCGCCTCGCGCGGATCGGTGACGATGCCCTCCTCCATGACGCGCACCGCCTCCAGGGCGATGGTGACCAGCAGGCGCTCTTTGAGCTCCTCGTAGTCGACCTTCTCGGGCTTCAGCTGCGGATAGAGATCCTTGAGACCCGGCCACAGCTTCTTCTTCGCCGGCTTGGCAGGATAGTCGTAGAAGCCCTTGCCGTTCTTGCGGCCGAAGCGGCCATGCGTGTCGACCATGGTGTTGATCAGCGCCATCTGCTTCGGGTCGACGGCTTTCTCGCCTAGATCCTTGATGGTCTGCTTCATGATCTTCTGGGCAAGGTCGATCGCCGTCTCGTCGGTCAGCGCCAGCGGGCCGACCGGCATGCCGGCGGCCTTGGCGGCGTTCTCGATCATCGCCGCAGGGACGCCTTCGATAAGCATCTTGTAGGCTTCCGACATATAGCGCAGCACGCAGCGATTGACGTAGAAGCCGCGCGTGTCGTTAACGACGATCGGCGTCTTCTTGATGGCGCGTACGAAGTCGATCGCGACCGCGAGCGCCTTGTCGCCGGTCTTCTTGCCGAGGATGATCTCGACCAGCATCATCTTGTCGACGGGCGAGAAGAAGTGGATGCCGATGAAGTTTTTCGGCCGCGCCGAGTTCTTCGCCAGCGAGGTGATCGGAATGGTGGAAGTGTTCGAGGCAAAGATCGCCGAGGACTTCAGCGCCGCTTCCGCTTTCTCGGTGGCGAGCTTCTTCACGCCTGAATCCTCAAACACCGCCTCGACGACAAGGTCGCAGCCGGCAAGATCGGCATAGTCGGCCGTCGGCGTGATCAGCGACAGCAACCTGTCTTTCTCTTCGGGCTTGGCGCGGCCCTTCTTCACCTGGTCCGAAATCAGGCTGTCGGAATGCGCCTTGCCCTTCTCGGCCGACTCCATGTCGCGGTCGAGCAGCACGACCGGAATGCCGGCCCTGGCCGTGACATAGGCAATGCCGGCGCCCATGAAGCCGGCGCCGAGTATGCCGATCTTCTTGAACTTGCTGTCCGGCACGCCGGTCGGGCGGCGCGCGCCCTTGTTCAGTTCCTGCAGCGACACGAAAAGCGAGCGGATCATCGCCGCCGCTTCCTTGGTCTGCATGATCTCGGTGAAGTAGCGCTGCTCGATCCGGAGCCCGGTGTCGAAGGGCACCAGCAGGCCCTCATAGACGCATTTGAGGATCGCGGCGGCCGCCGGATAGTTGCCATAGGTCTCGCGGCGCAGGATGGCGATGGCCGGCGGCCAGAGATTGGCGCCGGCTGCCGAATAGATCGGACCGCCGGGCAGCTTGAAACCCTTTTCGTCCCATGGCGCCACCGGCTTCAGGCCGTTTTTGATCATCGCCTTGGCGGTCTCGAGAAGCTTCTTCGGCTCGGCGATCTCGTGGATCAAGCCCATCGACTTCGCCTTTTGCGGCGTCAGATTCTGGCCGGTCGTCAGCATCTGCAGCGCCTGCTGCTGATCCGTCAGCCGCGGCACGCGCTGGGTGCCGCCGGCGCCCGGGAAGATGCCGATCTTCACCTCGGGGAGCGCCATCTTCACCTTGTCGGAATCGGCCGCGACGCGGCCATGGCAGGCGAGCGACATCTCGAAGGCGCCGCCCATGCAGGTGCCGTTGATCGCCGATACCCACGGCTTGCCGCAGGTCTCGATCTTGCGGAACAGGCCGGTCATATAGCCGGCATTGTCGAACAGCGCCTTGGTCGCCTTTTCGAGGTCCTTCTCCTTTTCGACGGCGAAGGTGGCGAGCATCTTCTGCAGCATGGTGATGTCGGCACCGCCGGAGAAGCTGTCCTTGCCGGAGGTGATGACCGCGCCTTTGATGGCGGCGTCGTCGGCCACACGATCGACGATGGCGTTGAGCTCGCGCATCGCCTCTTCGGTGAAGACGTTCATCGAGCGGCCCGGCATGTCCCAGGTGACCAGCGCGATCCCGTCGGCGTCCACGTCGAGGGTGAAATTGGTGTAGCTCATCTTTTCTCTCCCCGTCAGACGCGTTCGATGATCGTGGCGGTGCCCATGCCGGCGCCGATGCAGAGCGTGACCAGCGCGGTGTTCAGGTCCCGGCGCTCCAGCTCGTCCAGCACCGTGCCGAAGATCATCGCGCCGGTGGCGCCGAGCGGATGGCCCATGGCGATCGCGCCGCCATTGACGTTGATCTGGTCATGCGGGATGTCGAAGGCCTGCATATAGCGCAGCACAACGGAAGCGAAGGCCTCGTTGAGCTCGAACAGGTCGATGTCCGACAGCTTCATCTTGGCACGCTTCAAGAGCTTTTCGGTGACGTCGACCGGGCCGGTCAGCATCAGCACCGGCTCGGAACCGATATTGGCGAACGAGCGGATGCGCGCGCGGGGCTTCAAGCCCATGGCCTTGCCGGCCTTCTTGGAGCCGAGCAGTACAGCAGCGGCGCCGTCGACGATGCCGGATGAGTTGCCGGCATGGTGGACGTGGTTCACTTCCTCGACTTCCGGATGCTTCTGCACGGCCACCGCATCGAAGCCGCCCATCTCGCCCGGCATGACGAAGGACGGATTGAGCGAGGCGAGCGACTGCATGTCGGTCGAAGGCCGCATGTGCTCGTCACGGTCGAGGATGGTGAGGCCGTTCTGGTCCTTGATCGGGACCACCGAATTCTTGAAGCGGCCGTCCTCCCACGCCTTGGCGGCGCGCTTCTGGCTCTCGACGGCGTAAGCGTCGACGTCGTCGCGGCTGAACCCGTATTTCGTCGCGATCAGGTCGGCCGAGATGCCCTGCGGCACGAACCAGCCGGGAAGCCCGACGGAGGGGTCCATGAACCAGGCGCCGCCGGACATGCCCATGCCGACACGCGACATGGATTCTACGCCCCCGGCAATGACGATCTCGTCCGCGCCTTGCGCGATCTTGGCGGCGCCGAAATTGATGGCATCGAGTCCGGAAGCGCAGAAGCGCGATATCTGCATGCCGGGCGCCTTGGTGTCGTAGCCGGCCTCGAAGGCGGCGGCGCGCGGAATGACCGAGCCCGCTTCGCCGACCGGATCGACGCAGCCGAAGATGATGTCGTCGACCGTGCCGGTGTCGAGCGCGTTGCGGTCACGCAGCGCCTCAAGCGTCTTTGCCGCGAGCCGCACCGCCGGCACCTCGTGCAGCGAGCCATCCTTCTTGCCTCTGCCGCGCGGCGTGCGCACGGCGTCATAGACGTAAGCTTCGGCCATTTTCGTGCTCCTTGGATTTGCCGGTCGCTGCGCTCAGAGAGAGCGCCCGATCAGCAATTTCATGATCTCGTTGGTGCCGCCGTAGATGCGCTGGACGCGGGCGTCGCGGAACATGCGGGCGATCGGATATTCGTTCATGTAGCCATAGCCGCCATGCAGTTGAAGGCATTCGTCGACGACTTTGCCCTGCAGGTCGGACAGCCAGTATTTGGCCATAGAGGCGGTGACCGGGTCGAGGCCGCCGTCGATGTGGCGGGCGACGCAGTCGTTGTAGAAGACGCGGCCGATCGTGGCCTCGGTCTTCAGCTCGGCCAGCTTGAACTGGGTGTTCTGGAAATCGATGATCGCCTTGCCGAAGGCCTTGCGCTCCTTGACGTAGTCGATGGTCAGCGCCAGCGCCCGCTCGATCATGGCGATCGCGCCGGTGCCGATCTGCAGCCGCTCCTGCGGCAATTGCTGCATCAGCTGGACGAAGCCCTTGCCTTCCTCATGGCCGAGCAGGTTGGAGGTCGGCACGCGCACGTCGTTGAAGAACAGCTCGGAGGTGTCGTTGGCCTTGAGCCCTATTTTGTCGAGGTTGCGACCGCGTTCGAAGCCCTCGACCTCGTCGGTCTCGACGACGATCAGCGAGGTGCCCTTGGCGCCCTTGTCCGGATCGGTCTTGGTGACGACGATGATCAGGTTGGCAAGCTGGCCGTTGGTGATGAAGGTCTTGGAGCCGTTGAGCTTGTAGTGATTGCCGTCCTTCTCGGCACGGGTCTTGACGCCCTGAAGGTCGGAGCCGGCGCCGGGCTCGGTCATAGCGATGGCGCCGATCAGCTCCCCGGTCGCCAGTTTCGGCAGCCATTTTTCTTTCTGCTCCTCGGAGCCGTAATGCAGGATGTATGGCGCGACGATCGAGTTGTGCAGGCCGATGCCGAAGCCGTCGACCCCGACGTGGCCGATAGCCTCGATGATGGCGCTCTCATGCGCGAAGGTGCCGCCGGAGCCGCCATATTTCTCCGGCATAGAGGCGCAGAGCAGGCCGGCGGCGCCCGCCTTCAGCCAGCTCTCGCGGTCGAAAATCTCGTTCTTCTCGAACTCATCGTAGCGCGGCGCGATCTCCTCCGACATGAAGCGGCTCGCCATCTCGTAGAGCATGCCGACTTCGTCCGCCGCCCAGGCGGGCTTCGGCAGGCCAAGAACTTCGGCTGGATTTGTCATGCTGTTTCCTCCACTGCGCCGGCGTCCCCCTCCCCCTTGAGGCAGGGGAATCGCAGATAAGTTGATTGGCTATTGCCAAGCCGCAAAAGAAGGATTCTTGAGAGGCTTTCTCGTAGCAGAGGAGGCCCGAGTGCGGCTTGTTTTGTCGATCCTGCAAGCAGTTCGCGATCCGCGCGACATCAACGCGCGGCATGATCTTGCTGAACTTCTGTTTCTGGCGTTGGCGGCGACGCTGTGCGGGGCCAAAAGCTGTGTGGATATTGCGGAGTTCGCAGAGGGGCGCGAGGAGGAGCTGAAAGAGTTCATCGAGCTGAAGCATGGGTGCCCGAGCCACGACACCTTCAGCCGGGTGTTTCGGCTTCTTGATCCGCAGGAGTTGTCGGATGCGCTGAGCGCCTTCATGGCGGCATTGCGGCGTGAGCTTGGGCTCGGCCCACCGCGTGGCGTGGTGGCCGTCGACGGCAAGGCGCTGAGGCGCGGTTATGAGAAGGGCCGCGCCTTCATGCCGCCGCTGATGGTCAGTGCCTGGGATGCCGAGACGCGGCTGGCGATTGCGGCAACGCGGGCGCCGGCCTCCGACGAGGTTGCGGCGACGCTGGCGCTGCTGAAGAGCCTGGATCTCAAGGGCTGCACGGTGACGGCCGACGCCTTGCATTGTCGCCCCGAGACGGCCAAGGCGCTGCTGGCGCAGAAGGCGCATTATGCCCTTGGGCTGAAGGCCAACCGGGGTCGTCTGTTTGCCGCGGCCGAGAAAAGCTTCGCCGCGGCGGGCGAGATCGCCGGCTTCGAAACGCGCGACAGCGGCCATGGCCGCACCGAAGTGCGCCGCGCCAGCGTGCTGCCGCTTGCCAGGCTCAAGGACGCGCCCGCCTTCCCCGGCCTCAAGGCCATTGGCCGCATCGAGGCCCTGCGCACCACTGCCGACGGCAAGACGACCACATCGGTCCGCTATATCGCCCTCTCCAAGGTGCTGACGCCCAACAAATTGGCTGAGACGGTTCGTGCCCACTGGACGATCGAGAACCAGTTGCACTGGAGCCTTGATGTTGTCTTCCACGAGGATGACGCCCGCACCCGAAAGGACAACGCGCCACAAAACCTGGCCGTCATCCGCAGGCTCGCCCAAAACATCTTGGCTGCCCATCCCCTCGACAAACCAATCGCCAGCAAGATGCGCAGGGCCAACTGGAGCAAAGACTTCTTCTATGAACTCTTTACTCATATGCGATAGCCCTGCCCCTTGAGGGGAGGGTGGCCGCGAAGCGGCCGGGAGGGGTCGCCGATGAGGTGCTCGGCCTTGTCCTTAACAAACTGCGCCACATGCCATGCACTGTTAATGACATCAGGCTCATCAATCCTGACAACGACATACCCGAGTGACGGCAAACAGGCGTCGCGGTTCACATCATGACGTCTGCCAGCTTCGGTTTCGTGCAGGTCGCCGTCGACCTCGACGATCAGTTTGACCTTCGGGCAGACGAAATCGACAATGTACGGGCCGATCGGCGATTGCCGCCTGAACTTCAGGCCATCAGCCGTCAGCTCGCGCAATTCGTACCACAGCAGGGACTCGGCCTTCGCCGTGTGCAGACGAAGCGAGCACGCTTTCTGTCGCATCTCGAAACTGACCCGCGTGCGGGGCATTGTGTTAGTCCTTCTCCCAGGGTGCGTCGCCAGAATTGGCGTCGAGTTCGTCGCGGGCGACCCCTCCCGGCCCTTCGGGCCACCCTCCCCTCAAGGGGAGGGGGACGCCGAGCATTTCTAGAACGCTTCCGCCGGCAGCGCCATTAGCGTATCCGCGCCACTGGAAATGCGGGCGAGGCGCGTCGCGCTCTCCGGCATGATCCGCTCCATGAAGAAGCGCGCCGTCACCAGCTTGTTGTCGTAGAACGACGCGGCCCCATTGGCACCTTCGGCGAGCTTCGTTTGGGCGGCCTTGGCCATCTGGCCCCACATGTAGCCCAATGCCACCAGGCCGAAGAGATGCATGTAGTCGGTCGAGGCGGCGCCCGCATTGTCGGGCTTGGCCATGGCATTCTGCACCAGCCACATGGTCGCCGCCTGCAGGTCGTTGAGGCCCTTCTTCAGCGCCTTGGTGAAGGGCGCCATCTTGTCGTCAGCGCGGTTTTCCTCGCAGAATTCGCCGACCTCCTTGAAGAAGGCCTGCACGGCGCGGCCGCCATTCTGCGCCAGCTTGCGGCCGACCAGATCAAGCGCCTGAATGCCGTTGGCGCCTTCATAGATCATGGCGATGCGGGCATCGCGGACGAACTGGCTCATGCCGTGTTCTTCGATGTAGCCGTGGCCGCCGAACACCTGCTGCGCCATCACGGCGTGATCGAAGCCCTTGTCAGTCAGCACGCCCTTGACCACCGGCGTCAGCAGACCGGTGTAGTCGTCGGCCGACTGGCGGTCCCTTTCGTCACCGGAGCGGTGCGCGACGTCCGACTTGATCGCCGTCCACAGCGCCAGCGCTCGGCCGCCCTCGTTGAACGCCTTCATGGTCATCAGCGAGCGGCGGATATCGGGATGGACGATGATCGGGTCGGCCTTCTTGTCCAGTGCCTTGATGCCCGACAGCGAGCGCCCCTGGAGGCGGTCCTTGGCGTAAGACACCGCGTTCTGATAGGCGATCTCCGAGACCGAGAGCCCTTGCAGACCAACGCCCAGGCGGGCCTCGTTCATCATCGTGAACATGGCCTTCAGGCCACCGTTCAACTCGCCGAGCAAAGTGCCTTCGGCCTCGTCATAGTTCATGACGCAGGTCGAGTTGCCGTGGATGCCCATCTTCTCCTCGATCGAGCCGCAGGAGAGCGCGTTGCGCGCGCTGACATTGCCCGAGTCGTCGAGCTTGAACTTCGGCACGATGAACAGCGAGATGCCTTTGACGCCTTCCGGCGCCCCTTCGACGCGGGCCAGCACCAGATGGACGATGTTGTCGGCCATGTCGTGCTCGCCGGCGGAGATGAATATCTTCTGGCCGGAAATCCTGTAGGTGCCGTCGCCATTGGGCACCGCCTTGGTGCGCAGCAGGCCGAGATCGGTGCCGCAATGCGGCTCGGTGAGATTCATGGTGCCGGTCCAGGCGCCCTCGATCAGCCTGGGCAACCAGGTGGCCTTCTGCTCGTCCGTGCCATGGGTGACAATGGCCGCGATCGCGCCCTGCGTGAGGCCGGGATACATCATCAGCGCCATATTGGCGGACACCATGTATTCGGAGACCGCGGTGTGGACTGTATAGGGCAGACCCTGGCCACCGAACTCGGCCGGTGCCGCTAGGCCCATCCAGCCGCCCTCGCGATACTGGCTGAAAGCGTCCTTGAATCCCTTGGGCGTGGTCACGCTACCGTCTTCATGGCGCACGCAGCCTTCCATATCGCCGACCCGGTTCAGCGGATGCATGACGTTTTCGGCTAGCTTGGCGCCTTCGGCAAGAATCGCCTCGACGACGTCCGGCGTAGCGTCCGAGAAGCCCGGAAGATTAGAATAGCGCTGGTAGCCGAGCACGTCGTTGAGCACGAACAGCGTGTCCTGGACGGGCGCCCTGTAGATCGTCATGCCTTCCTCCACCCTTGCGGTCCCGGCCGGCCAGCAAGTTTCCGATCCGATGTGGATGGGAGGCCGAGCCAATGTCGATGCCCCCGATAGCAAATATTGACGTTTGCGTAAACGTCAACTTCGTCGCAGCCCGAAATTTTTGATTAGCGCTCGCTCCAAGGCAACAAAAAAGCCGCGCGGCTGCAGCCACGCGGCTTTCTCTATCCTAGGCTATGCCGTTAGCGTGAGATCAGCCGGCGGCGCTTGCCTGCGGCGCGGCCCGCTCGGCCAGCATCTGGCGAACGATCGCCATCGAATTGCTCAGGTCGCTGATAGCCTCATCGATCAGCGCGCGCTGCTTCTGCAAGCGGGCAAGCTGCTTCTCGGACTTGTCGAGCGCCAGCCGCAACTGCTTGGTGTTGGATCCGGTCGGATCGTAAAGATCCATCATCTGCTTGACGTCCCGCAGCGAGAAACCGACCTTGCGGCCGAGCAGGATCAGCTTCAGCCGGGCCTTGTCGCGGCGCGTGTAGAGACGGGTCGAGCCGTCGCGCTTCGGATTGAGCAGGCCCTTGTCCTCGTAGAATCGCAGCGTGCGCAAGGTCACGCCGTACTTCTTGGCCATCTCGCCGATACGGACGAATTCTTCGTCGGTCTCGACCGATATGTGATTGCTATTGGCCGCGGCTTCGCCGGGCGAAACAAGTTTCATGGTCACTGGCTTTCCCCTGATGGCGTCGCGGTCACGGACCAAAACGTCGCCTGAGTGGAAGCGGGGGCGTGCTTCCAATCGTGGTTTCGACAATTCAATCGCAAGAGGCACGGCTTCGCACCTTTTACGTTTACGTCAATTCTATACCGACAGCCGGCACCTGACGCAAGGGCGTTGTCGGAAACACAGCTTTATGCCGCACTCGGAAGCCATCGGGCCGGCGGGTCAGGATTATGCGCCATTTCTTAAGGTTGGTTAACGCCTTGTTTACCACGTTGGGCGAAATGTGCGCATGTCGGTCACCCGTGTTTATCCTGTAGCGAATTTTTCACGGTTTTCGAAGCGTGGGTGAGAAACCCGGGAAGCCCGTCTTCCTCCGCAGCAAAACCGCGCGGACGCCTTCGTTCCCGGCAGACTCTGGGAAACCGGTCTCAGCCGGTCATTCTGAACACGGGCGCATCGATGAACAGCAAGCGGTCCTATCTCGATACACTCAACGCCGGTAGGCAGCGCCGGTCGCAGACCTCGCTGGAGGATCTGAGCCGCTCGCTCGAAACGCTGGAGCAGCGGCTGGAGCGGACGCGCAGCGACACGCCTGAGCGCCCCGATCCGCGGCGGCCGGCCCCCGAGCCGCGCTATGCGGCCGCGCAACCTTATGGTTCGCCCCGCTGGTACGAGGAAGCCTACACGACGCAGAGGGACCAAAATCGGGGACCGCAAAACCGCGGGCCGCAGAACCCGGCGGCCGCAGCTTCCGACTTCGGCCCCAATTATCAGGCCATTGCCCGCGACATCGACCGGGTGCGCGGACAGGAAGACGGCGTCGCGATGGTTGGCAAGATCGCGGTCGAATTGCGCGGACTGCGCGAGGAGTTGCGCCATCAGATGACCGCCGGCCTGCAGCGCGAATTCGACGCGCTGCGTCAGGATATCGATCGCGCCATGCAGGCGGCGAGCCAGCATGGTGCCCCCGCCGACAAGAACAGCGCCGAGCTCAGCCTCGAGTTCGAACGGCTTTCCGGCGCCATCCACACGCTTGCCGAAAAAAGCGACGATCGCAGCGTCAACCTGCTGCGGCTGGAGTTGGAGCAGGTCAAGGCGGCGCTCGACACGCTGGCGCGCGAGGAAAGCGTGCGGGCCGTCGACCAAAGCGTGCAGGCCGTCGACCGCCGCTGGGACGATTTCGATCGCCGCTGGAGCGCCTTCGAGGATCGCGTCGACGCCGACCAGCGCCAGCGCGCCGAGGGTCCCAATCTTTCGGCGCTGACCGACCGCCTCGAACAGATCAGCAGCGCGGTCAACAACCTGCCGCAATCGCTGTCGCTCGCCTCGCTGGAGGAAAAGGTGCGCACCCTCGCCGGCGCGGTCGACCGTTTCGCCAGCCAGCAGACGATGCGCGGCGGCGAGACGCTTGCCATGATCGACGAGCGGCTGGACGAGATCTCGCGCGCCATCGTCGCCTCGACCGTGGCCGCGCAGGCCAATGCCTTCGATCCGGAAACCTTCGGGCGAATCGAGAAACGGATCGCCTCGCTGGCGGAGCAGATCGAGGAGGTCGCGCAGTCACGTCCCGGCGCCGAGGTCATCGACCGCCTCAACCTTCTGTCCAGCCGTGTGGACGAGCTCGCCGGGCGCGCCAACCTGCCGGAGCAGGCGATGGAGCGTCTCGGCAAGCAAATTGCTTTGATCACCGACAAGATAGACCGCGCGCCGGCGATGCCCGACGCCGACCACATCTTCCAGGGCCTGGAGCAGCGCTTCGACGCGCTGTCCACGCTGCTCGAGCGCCGCCAGGGCGATGCCATCGAGCAGAGCAACCTGCTGTTCCGCGACCTCGAGCGGCGGCTGGACGAAGTCGCCGACAGGCTCGACCAGCGCATGCGACAGGACGACGCCACCGATATCATGGAGGCGATCGACGCCCGCTTCACCGCGCTTGCCAAGCGCATCGAGACGCGCGCGCCCGATCCCGCCAACGAGATGGCGATCCGTGGCCTGGAAAGCCGGCTCGAGGACATTTCCAGCCGGCTGGAATCCTCCGCCGCGCAGGTCGCCGGCATTGATCCGGCACTGATCCGCAGCCTTGAGTCGCAGGTGACCGCCCTTTCGGCGCATCTTTCGAAGCCGAGCGCACCGCTGCCCGACTTCGAGGACATCAGCCCGCGCCTCGACGAGATCGAGAAGTCGCTGGCCGGCACGCGCGATTCCATCCTCACCGTCGCGCGCGAGGCTGCGGAGAACGCTGTGCGGTCGCTGGGCGAATCGAGTTCCGGCACGGCTGCTTCCAACGCAGCCGCCGTGAGCGGGCTCGCGCAGGACCTGAAGACGCTCGAAGCGCTCACCCGCCGTTCCGACGAGCGCAATTCGCGCACGTTCGAGGCGATCCACGACACGCTGCTCAAGATCGTCGACCGGCTCGGCTCGCTCGAGGCCGAAGGTCCCAGTGAAGCGGTCAGCGAACTGATCGACCCGCAGCCGGGCGGCAAGCGGGCCGCCCGCACCGGCAAGATCGCCGTCCAGGACGCGCCGTCGATGGATATCGACCAGCCGCTGCCACTGACCGGAGACATCGCCGATCTCGATGCGCGCGCCGCCTCCATCCTGCGCCACAATCCGGTTTCGCGAAACGAGCCGGCTGCACCGGGCGAACCTGTTACGCGTGGCGAACCTGTTACGCGTGGCGAATCTGTTACGCGTGGCGAACCTGTAATGCGCGGCGAAGCTGCCGCTCGCACGCCCGCCGAGGCCGCGGCCGCCGCCGCAATGGCTGCGCTCGGATCGGACGAAATCGGCGAGAGGGCCGAGACGACCGGCCGCAAGAAGTCGATGTTCAGCGGACTGGCGCGCGCCTTCAGGGGCAAGAAGAACGAGGACACGCCGCCGCTTGCCGGCTCGGCACCGGCCGGCGACGTTCCGACCGTCGACATCGACGAACCGCTCGATCCCAGAGCCGCCAACCGGCCGCTCGAACCTGGATCCGGCGCGCCGGACCTCAACGCCATCATGAAGCGCGTGCGCGACGAGCGCGGCGGTCAGCCGGCCAAGCGCAGCGAGACAGATGCCGCCAAATCCGATTTCATCGCGGCCGCCCGCCGCGCGGCGCAGGCCGCCGCCGCGGAAGCCGACGCGCTGAAGCGGCAGTCGACGATGACCGGCCCGGTGAAGGCGCTCAGAATCGGCGATCTGCTCAAGGCGCGGCGCAAGCCGATCCTGATGGCGGCGGCCGCGATCATGATGGCACTGGCCGGCCTGCAGCTCGGCAAGGCGTTCTTCTCCGACCCCGCGCCGGTCGCCAGCAACGACGTCGCGCCGATGGTCTCCACCCAACCGGTCGAAACCGCCTCGCTCGATGTCAGCACGCCCAAGCCCGACACGGGCACTGCGAAGCCCGAGAGCGCGCCGGCGCGTGCCGTCAGGCAGGCCGAGCCGTCGAAGGACGATCCAACGCCACAGGCCGCCTTTCAGCCATCCGCACTCGAAATACCCGCGGCCGCGGCGCCAGCCGAACCGGCGCCTGCTCCGGCGACTCCGTCCGCGCCAGCCCGGCCCGCGCCGATGGCTTCGGCGACACCGTCGGAGCCAGTCTCTCCGGCTGCGAACGGGCCTGCCATGGACACGGACGGCGACGCGCAGCCCACCATCGGCCCGCCGCCGGCGAGCACAGCAGTGCCCGGTGCCGCCGCAGCCGGCGCTTCCTCGGCCGGCACGCCGGCAAGCACGTCCGCCGACACCACGGGCACCGTCCCGCCGGGCGGCGGCCAGACGGCAGTATCGGCCGCCAAGATCGATGTCCCGGCCGATATCGGTCCGGTGGCGCTGCACGACGCGGCCGCAGGCGGTGACGCCAAGGCGCTGTTCGAGATCGGCTCGCGCTACGCGGAATCGCGCGGCGTCAAGGAAGACATGGCGGCGGCCGCCAAATGGTATGAGAAATCCGCCGAACTGGGCTTCGCACCGGCCGAATACCGCATCGGCAATTTTTACGAGAAGGGCATCGGCGTCGCGCGGGACATCAAGAAAGCCAAGACCTATTACCAACTCGCGGCGGAACAGGGCAACGCCAGCGCCATGCACAATCTGGCGGTTCTGTTCGCCATGGCGGCGGACGGCGTGACCGACAATGAGTCGGCGGCGCACTGGTTCCAGGAGGCGGCTGACCTCGGTGTCAAGGACAGCCAGTTCAATCTCGGCATCCTTTCGGCCAAGGGCGTCGGCATGAAGCAGAACCTGGAGGAATCCTACAAATGGTTCGCTCTCGTCGCCAAGACCGGCGACAAGGACGCCGCGGCCAAACGCGACGAGATCGCCAATGCGCTCAGGCCCGAGCAGCTCGAGCGGGCGCGCGCCGCCACGGACCTGTGGAAGGCAAAGCCGCTCAACGCGGCCAGCAACTCGGCCGACATTCCGGAATCCTGGCAGGACAGCACGCCGCAGACCACCGCCGGCATCGACATGAAGAAGGCGGTGAAGAACATCCAGCTGATCCTCAATAAGAACGGCTATGATGCCGGCGGCGCCGACGGCGTGATGGGCGACAAGACCAAGAACGCGATCATGGCCTTTCAGACCGACAACAAGATGAAGCCAACCGGCGAGATCGATGCGCCGCTCGTCAAGGCGCTGCTTGCGCACAAATAACGGCAGGCGCGTCGCTTCCGCGACGGCTTGCCACAGATTTGCCTGTTAACTGATTGAGACGGTTTTCGTTTCGGCGCGGCGGTGGGTTTCCTGTCGGGCATGTTCGGGGTCGGCGGCGGCTTCCTGATCACGCCGCTCCTGATTTTCTACAACATCCCGCCGGCGATCGCGGTGGCCACGGGGGCCAACCAGGTCATAGCCTCCTCCTTCTCCGGCGCGCTGTCGCACTTCAAGCGCGGCACGCTCGACTTCAAGCTCGGCGGAGTGCTTCTCGCCGGCGGCATCGTCGGCTCGACCGCCGGCATCTATGTCTTTGCGCTGCTGCGCCGGCTCGGCCAGTTGGACCTCTTCATTTCGCTGCTCTACGTCGCGCTGCTCGGCACCGTTGGCGGGCTGATGCTGGTCGAGAGCGTCAACGCGCTGCGCGCCTCGCGCAGCGGCGCGGCGCCCGTGCTGAAGAAATCCGGCCAGCACAACTGGATCCACCGGCTGCCGTTCAAGATGCGCTTCCGCGCCTCGAAGCTGTTCGTCAGCATCATCCCGGTGCTCGGCCTCGGCGCGGCAATCGGCTTCCTGTCGTCGATCATGGGCGTCGGCGGCGGCTTCATCATGGTGCCGGCGCTGATCTACCTGCTCAAGGTGCCGACCAACGTCGTTATCGGCACCTCACTGTTCCAGATCATCTTCACCTCGGCCTACACCACGCTGGTGCATGCCACGACGAACCAGACGGTCGACGTGATCCTGGCCTTCCTGCTGATGGCGGGCGGCGTTGCCGGCGCGCAATATGGCGCCAAGGCGGGCCAGCGGCTGCGCGGCGAGCAGTTGCGGGCGCTTCTGGCGCTGTTGGTTCTGGCCGTCGCCATCCGCCTGGCCATCGACCTTTTCGTGACGCCTCCCAATCGCTATTCGCTCGCGGGCCTGACCTGATGGGGCCGTTGAGAGCGTTCGCAGCCGCCATCCTGTCGCTCGCTGCTGCAGCACTGCCGGCGGCGGCACAGACGCCGGCGATGGAAAGCATCCAGATCGGCCTGTCGACCGACGCCATTTCTATCACCGCCGGGTTTTCCGGCGCTGACCTCACCATTTTCGGCTCGCTGGAAAATCCCGATCCGCTGATCGCGCGCCAGGGACGCTACGATGTCATCGTCGTGCTGGAGGGTCCCGCCCGCCCCGTCGTCGTGCGCCGCAAGGACAGGGTGCTCGGCGTCTGGATCAATCTGGAATCGGAGACTTTCGAGAACGTGCCGGTATCCTACTCGGTGGCGACGACCCGCCCGCTGCAGGACATCACCGAGCCGAACAGCTACAAGCAGCTGTCGCTCGGCGCTTCGAACCTCTACATGCAACCGGCCGAGCCCAGCGACAGCCCGATCACGATCGAGGAATTCACCTCGGCACTTCGCGAGCGCAAGACGGCGACCGGCCTTTACAGCGAGAATGTCGGGGGCGTCCAGTTCCTGTCGCAGAACCTGTTCCGCGCCACCGTCCGGCTCGCGCCCAACATCCCGGTCGGCACCCATAAGGCACGCGCCTTCCTGTTCAAGAGCGGCATGTTCGTGAAGGAGAGCTCGGCCCAGCTCGAAATCCGCAAGTCCGGTTTCGAACAGTCGATTTTCCGCGTCGCGCACGACTATTCCTTCTTCTACGGCGTGTTCGCCGTGTCGCTTGCCATGCTCACCGGCTGGCTCGGACGCATCGTTTTCCGCAAGGATTGACGTTTTTCGCGGAATGAGGGTTCCCCTTTTCCCGGATTTGGGATAAGTCGCCGCCTCCCAACTCGGGGACAAGCACACATTCAATTCGGCAGAGCGGTCCGGCGACCGGGTGACGGCGCGTTTTTCGACGCCGGCGATGCGCTGCGACGAAACCAATGACAGGAGGCTGCTATGCATCCAGCATTCGGCGGCATCGATTTCGGCACGTCCAATTCCACAGTGGGCGTGATCCGCCACGGCCGGGCGCAACTGGTAGCACTGGAGGGCGAACAGCCCACCTTGCCGAGCGCCGTCTTCTTCAACTTCGAGGACGGCCACACCTATTTCGGCCGCCGCGCGATCGCCGACTACACCGACAGCGTCGAGGGCCGGCTGATGCGCTCGCTGAAAAGCGTTCTCGGCAGCTCGCTCGCCAACGAGAAGACGCGCATCAAGGCGCGCCTGATCGGCTTCACCGACATCATCGGCTTATTCATCAGCCATTTGAAGAGGCGGCTGGAAGAGGATGCCGGCGGCCCGGTCGAACGCGTCGTGCTCGGCCGCCCCGTGCAGTTCGTCGATGACGATGCCGACGCCGACGCCAAGGCGCAAAGCGAGCTCGAAAAGGCGGCGCGCGCACAAGGGTTCAAGCACATCGCCTTCCAGTTCGAGCCGATCGCGGCCGCACTCGACTACGAACAGAATGTCGCCCGCGAAGAGCTGGCGCTGATCGTCGACATGGGCGGCGGCACCTCCGACTTCTCGATCGTGCGCGTCTCGCCGGAGCGCGCCCGCTCGGACGACCGCAAGGGCGACATATTGGCCAATCGCGGCATCCATATCGGCGGCACGGATTTCGACCGGCTGCTCAGCATCGCCCATATCATGCCCGAGCTCGGCTATCTGACCCCGACCAAGGACGGCAAGCGCAATCTGCCGGCAAGTTATTTCATCGACCTCGCCACCTGGCAGCGCATCAATCTCATTTACACCGCGAAGGCGATGTCGGATTTGAAGCAGATCCGCTTCGAAGCCGAGCGCGCCGATCTCGTCGACCGCTTCATCCACATTGTCGAGCATCGTTACGGGCATGCGATGGCCGGCCTGGTCGAACGGGCCAAGATCACGCTGACAGAACATTCCTGGGCCGAGGTGAAGGTGTCGCTGCCCGGCGTACGCTTCGCGGCCGGGATCACGCGCGCCGGCCTGGAAGAGACGATCGGCGGTGACATCGAACGGGTGGCCGCGACGGTCAGGCAAACGATTGCCGACGCAGGCGTTCCCGCTTCGGCCATCACCGCCGTGTTCCTCACCGGCGGTTCGACGGCGATCCCGCTGGCAAAGCGGCGGATCCTTTCGCTGGTGCCGCAGGCCTCGGTCATCGAAGGCGATATGTTCGGCTCGGTCGGGCTTGGGCTCGCGCTTGATGCGCGGCGCAAATTCGCCTGACGCTTCCTTGCTCTAGCCCCTCCCCGTTGACGACGCGTCCTGCTTGCCGGTGAGATGCGCCTTGAGCGCCATTTGCGCGAGGCTCGCCTGCCGGTCGCGATGGGTAATCATGGCGAAATCGCGTTTCGGCAGAACGACCGGCACGGATCGCAAGCTGCCTTCCGCCAGCGAGCGCGCAATGACGAGCTCGGAAATTATGGTCGCGCCGGCACCAGCCTCCACCGCCTGACGCACAGCCTCGTTGCTGGGCAGGACAAGAAAGATCTGCAACTCCGCCGGCGGAACCCCTTCACTGCGCGCAAAATCCTCCAGCGCCTCGCGCGTGCCCGACCCGCCCTCCCTGATGATCCAGCGCAACGACCTGATGTCGAGGTTTCCCGCCGGCGTCATCGGAAGCTCGGGATGTGAGCCCGCAACGACCAGCATCGGGCGATCCTCATCGACCGTGGCGCGCCGCAATATGTCGGACTCGGTTCGGCCTTCGACTAGCCCGAAATCGGCCCGGCCGTCCAGCACATTGGTTTCCACTTGCCGCGTGTTGCCGATGGTGACGCTCAGGCGCACCGCCGGATAGGCCTCGTGGAAGGACGCCAGGCGCCTCGGCAGCCAGTAGCTGGCGATGGTCTGACTGGCCGATATCGACAGGCTGCCGGTGATGGTCTGGGAAACATGCTCCAGCACGTTGTGGGCAGCCGCTGCCCGTTCCAGAACAGCCTTGGCTTCGGGCAGGAAGCGGTGGCCGGTCTGCGCGAGCTCGATGTTGCGGCCGACCCGGTTGAACAGCCGCACGCCATGATGGCTTTCAAGCGCGCGGATGGCGGCAGAGGCGGCCGATTGCGAGATGCCGAGCAGGTCGGCCGCCTTGGTCATGTGGCCATGCTCGGCGACGGCGACGAAGATGCGAAGCTGATCGAGGGTCATGGCCAACTAAGAAGCAAAATCGATCGGAATTACAAGAGCGGCTTGTTAGACAGATCAATCGCTTTGTTCTAACTTTTTAGCCGAGCTTGGAAAAAATTGGCCGTTCTGCCGCCAAGGTTGGAAATGATCGGGCGCTTCAAATCCCTTTTCGCGCATTGGAGCCGCCAGCTGAAGCGGCAGCTCGCCGGCGACCGCTACCATCCTGAGCTGCACTATATGCGCGGGCCCGGCCCGAAGACCAAGGCCAAGATGGCAAGCGACAAGAGCGTTCGCGGATAATGAGCCTAGCTGAACCACGCGGCGCAAACTCCGCGCCCTCCCAGCGGCCGTTGGCCGACAGCCAGGCGCCTGACGAAGGCGACGGCGTCGAGACCTCGCCGAGCGTGTCCGACCGCATCGCCAAAACCACCTGCTACATGTGCGCCTGCCGCTGCGGCATCGACGTCCACATCAAGGACGGCAAGGTGCGCTACATCAACGGCAACAAGGACCACCCGGTGAACCGCGGCGTGATCTGCGGCAAGGGCAGCGCCGGCATCATGCAGCATTACAGCCCGGCGCGGCTGAGGAAGCCGCTGCTGCGCACAGGGCCTCGCGGCTCCGGCGAGTTTCGCGAGATCGAATGGGACGAAGCGCTCACGATCGCCACCGAGCGGCTGTCGGCGATCCGCCGCACCGATCCGAGAAAGCTTGCCTTTTTCACCGGGCGCGACCAGTCGCAGTCGCTGACCGGCTGGTGGGCGAGCCAGTTCGGTACGCCCAACTTCGCCGCCCATGGCGGCTTCTGCTCGGTCAACATGGCGGCCGGTGGGCTCTACACGATCGGCGGCTCGTTCTGGGAGTTCGGCGAGCCCGACTGGGACAACACGAAATACTTCATGCTGTTCGGCGTCGCCGAGGATCACGATTCGAACCCGATCAAGATCGGCCTCGGCAAGCTCAAGGCGCGCGGCGCCAAGGTGGTGTCGATCAACCCTTGCCGCACCGGCTACAACGCGGTTGCCGATGACTGGATCGGCATACGACCCGGCACGGACGGACTGTTCGTGCTGGCGCTCGTCCATGAGTTGCTCAAGGCCGGCCGCATAGATCTCGACTATCTGCTACGCTACACCAACGCGCCGGTGCTTGTCGTGCAGGAGCCCGGTTCCGCCGATGACGGATTGTTCATGCGCGATGATGACGGCAACCTGTTGGCTTGGGACAGGGTGGCGAAGGCGCCCGTCAATGCCGCCGACCCGGATGCGAAACCAGCACTGACCGGCAACTACACCGTCAATGGCCGCCGCTGCGCACCGGTATTTCAGCTGATCGCCGACCGATACCTGGACGAAAGCCATTCGCCGGAGGCGGTATCGGAGCGCTGCGGGGTCGGCGCCGACACCATCCGACGGATCGCGGCTGAGCTGGCGCATGTCGCCTTCGAGCAGGCGATCGAGCTGCCGGTCGCCTGGACCGATCGGGCGGGCCGCCGGCACGAGACGATGAAGGGCCGGCCGGTCTCAATGCATGCCATGCGCGGCATCTCGGCCCACTCCAACGGCTTTCATACTTGCCGCGCCATCCACCTGCTGCAGGTTCTGCTCGGCACGGTGGACGTGCCCGGCGGCTTCCGCTTCAAGCCGCCCTATCCGCGTTGCGCGCCGCCGGGGCCAAAGCCCGCAGGCAAGAACGTCCGCCCGATGACGCCGCTGGAGGGCATGCCGCTCGGCTTCGTCTCAGGGCCCGACGATCTGCTCGTCGACGAGGTCGGCACACCGATCCGCATCGACAAGGCCTATTCCTGGGAAGCGCCCTTGGCCGCCCACGGCCTGATGCACAGCGTCATCCGCAATGCCTGGGCCGGCGACCCTTATCCGATCGACACGCTGATGATGTACATGTCGAACATGGCCTGGAACTCCTCGATGAATACCGTCGAGACGGTTCGTATGCTCACCGACAGGGACGAGGCGGGCGACTACAAGATCCCCTTCATCATTTATTCCGACGCCTATTATTCCGAGACGGTGCCGTTCGCCGACCTGGTGCTGCCCGACACGACCTATCTCGAGCGGCACGACTGCATCAGCCTGCTCGACCGGCCGATCAGCCATGCCGACGGGCCGGGCGATGCCATCCGTCACCCGGTGGTGCAGCCGGACCGGGATGTCCGGCCGTTCCAGTCGGTGCTGATCGAGCTCGGCGCGCGGCTCGGCCTGCCTGGTTTCGCCAACGAAGACGGTTCGGCGAAATACCGCGACTATGCCGACTACATCGTCAACCACGAGCGCACGCCCGGCATCGGCCCGCTTGCCGGCTGGCGCGGTAAGAACGGCGACGCGATCGGCAAAGGCGAGGTGAACCCGGACCAGTTGCAGCGCTACATCGACAATGGCGGTTTCTGGCACCACGGGTTCGCCGACGACCAGCGCTATTACAAGATGGGCAACCGCGCCTATCTCGACTTTGCCGTGCAGATGGGATTCATCTCCAAGGCCGATCCGATCATCTTTCAGCTCTATTCGGAGCCGATGCAGCGCTTTCGCCTCGCCGCGCGCGGTCATGGCAAGGTGCAGCCGCCGGAGGCCGAGCGCGACCGGATCGAAGCCTATATGGACCCGCTGCCGTTCTGGTACGCGCCCTTCGAAGACGACACCGTCGATCTCCAAAAATATCCGCTGCATGCGCTGACGCAGCGGCCGATGCACATGTACCATTCCTGGGGCTCGCAGAATGCGTGGCTGAGACAAATCACCAGCCAGAACCGGCTGTTCGTGCACCGGGAGACGGCAGCGAGGCTTGGGCTGGCCGACGACGACTGGGTGTGGATCGAAAGCATCAACGGCCGCGTGAAGGGTCAGATCAAGCTGATCGACGGCGTCAACCCGGACACGGTCTGGACCTGGAACGCGATCGGCAAGCGGCGCGGCAGCTGGGGGCTGAAGGACGACGCCGCAGAGAGCAATCGCGGCTTCCTGCTCAATCACATCATCGGCGACCAGACCGCAGCCACCGTCAACGGCAAGCGCTATTCGAACTCCGACCCCGTCACCGGACAGGCGGCATGGTTCGACGTGCGCGTGCGTATCGCCAAATGCGCCGCGGGAGAGGCCGGCTTCACCGAGCCGCAATTCGAGCGCTTGCGGCAGCCGCCAAATTTCGAGCCGTCACCGGATGTGCTTCGCTTCGGCGATGGATTCCGCATAAAAAGGGAAGCCGCCGAATGACCTGCCTTCCCGCCCAAACCGAGAAGAAGCTCGGCCTCGTCATCGACCTCGACACCTGCGTCGGCTGCCAGGCCTGCGTTACCGCTTGCAAGGAATGGAACACCGGCGGACACATGGCGCCGCTGACCGACATCGATCCGTATGGCGGGCGTGTCGACGGCGTCTGGTTCAACCGCGTGCACAGCTATGAGCACACGACCGAACAAGGCGGCCGCACGGTGAACTTCCCGCGCTCCTGCCTGCATTGCGAGCAGCCAGCCTGCGTCACCGTCTGTCCGACCGGCGCCTCCTACAAGCGCGCCTCCGACGGCATCGTGCTGGTCGACGAGGACAAGTGCATCGGCTGCAAGCTGTGCAGCTGGGCCTGTCCCTATGGCGCGCGCGAATTCGATACGGATGTCGGCGTGATGAAGAAATGCACGCTGTGCGTCGACCGCATCTACAACGATAATCTGGCGACAGAGGACCGCGTGCCGGCCTGCGTCGCCGCCTGCCCGACCAGCGCCCGCCATTTCGGCGATCTGGGCGATCCCGCCTCGGCAATCTCGCACCTGGTGGAAGAGCGTGGCGGCGTCGAGCTGATGCCCGAGCTTGGCTACAAGCCGACCAACAAATACCTGCCCCCGCGTGCCCGCTCCGAGCGCGCGGCGAAGGTGGACGCGCCGGCGCTGGAACCGATCCGGACCGACGGGGGCTTCCTCGGCTGGATCGACCGCATGCTTTCGAACTGAATTCGCCCAGCCATGCATCCCGCCTATTCCGTCGTCTTCTTCACCACCGCCACCGGGGCCGGCTACGGCCTGCTGGCGCTGCTCGGCGTCCTTGGCGGGCTGGGATTGATCGCGCCCGAGTTCTGGCTCGGGCTCGTCGGCATGGCGCTTTCGCTTGGCTTGATCGCGGCCGGCCTGCTCTCCTCGACCGGCCATCTCGGCCGCCCTGAACGCGCCTGGCGCGCCTTCTCTCAATGGCGAAGCTCCTGGCTGTCGCGCGAAGGGGTCGCCTCGGTTGCGACCTTCATCCCGGCCGGGCTGTTCGGCATTGGCTGGGTGCTGATGGGCAAAAGCGGCGGTTGGGTGGCCATCGTTGGCCTGCTGGCTGCCGCCGGCGGCGTCGTGACAGTCTGTACGACCGGAATGATCTATGCCTCGCTGAAGCCGATCGCGCAGTGGCACAGCCGATATACTTTGCCGGCTTATCTTATTTTCTCGGCAATGACGGGTAGCTTGCTACTCAACGGCCTGCTGCGAAGCTTCGGGGCCGGATCAACCTTGGTTCTGGCCGGCGCGCTGCTTGCCACGCTCGCCGGGTGGGGCTGGAAGCTTGCGACCTGGCATTACAACGACAGGCTGGAAATCCCGACCACGGCCAACACGGCGACCGGCCTGGCCGGCGGCACGGTGCGGTCCATCGAATGGCCGCACACCGAAGAAAACTACCTGCTCAAGGAGATGGGTTTTCGCATTGCGCGCAAGCATAGCGCGAAGCTGAGGCGCATCACGCAGGTGCTGGCCTTCGCCGTGCCGGCCATCTTGCTCGTGATCGCCTTCGCCTTGCCATGGCCTTTCGCAGCAGCCGCATCACTGCTTGCAGCGCTTATGCAATTCGCGGGCATGCTGGTCGAACGCTGGCTGTTCTTCGCCGAGGCAAAGCACACCGTCACGCTCTATTACGGCAGATGAAGCCGCTTCAGCCCGGCCGGAGCATCGAGCCGGAGATGGCGAAGATGCGCTCGGCGCCCAGCATGTAGGCAACAAGCGTTTCCAGGCGGAACAGTCCGGCATAGGCGCGGTCGAGCACGTTGAGCGAGCCGGTATAGGCGCCGAAGGCCGGCATGATCATGCGGCCGCCGTCACCGGCGAAGCAGCGCCGCCTGACCGAGCGGCCGCGCTGGACGATGCGGGCGCAGGGGTGCAGATGGCCGGCGATCTCGCCCTCCACCCGCAGCTTGGATGGTTCATGGCGGAAGACAAGCGAACCGATCGCGAGTTCCCTCACCGTCTCGCCAGGCAGGTCGGCGGGAGCATCCGGATCATGGTTGCCGGCAACCCAGAACCAGTCGCGGCCGGCCATCATCGCCTCCAGCCGCTCGCGGAAGCTTAGATGCATGCGCTCGGCGCCGCCGCCGTCGTGGAAGGAGTCGCCAAGGCTGACGACGATCCGCGGACCGTAGTCGGCGATCACGGCCTGCAGCCGCAGCAAGGTCGCACCTGTATCATAAGGCGGGATCAGCGCGCCGCGCCTGGCGAAGGACGAGCCCTTTTCGAGATGCAGGTCGGAGACCGCAAGCAGCCGCAGATCGGGGAAATAGAGCACGCCGCGCCGGTCGCAAACCGCTCGTTCGCCAGCGATGCCGACGAAGTCGGCCTCGGCGACCAGCGTTGCGCGCGACAGCGAAAAATTCATCCCCTCTTGCCTTCTCTCAGTCGGCCATCTCCGGCCCCATGGCCTCTTCAACGAGGGTGGCGGCATCCATCAACAGCGTTTCATCCGCCTCGCCATGCACCGGCATCTTGCCGATTTCGAGCATGATCGGCACGGCTAGCGGCGATATCTGTTCCAGGTCCTTATGCACGATTCGACCGCGGATGCGCGAGAGCATCTCGGCAAGTCTGCTGACATCGAGCAACCCGGTCGCTGCATCGGCACGGGTCGCCTGGAGCAGGATGTGGTCGGGCTCGTGGCTGCGCAGCACGTCATAAATCAGGTCTGTCGAGACAGTAACCTGGCGGCCGCTTTTCTCCTTGCCGGGATGACGTTTCTCGATCAGTCCGGAGATCAGCGCGCAGTTGCGGAAGGTGCGCTTGAGCAGCCAGCTGTCGGCAAACCATGCCTCGAGATCGTCGCCGAGCATGTCCTGATCGAAGAGCGCAGCCAGCGATGGTTTTTTGTTTTTGAACATCCAGCCCATGTCGGCCAGCGACCAAATCGCCAACGCATAGTCGGTGGCAACGAAGCCGACCGGTTTGGCGCCCGCTCGATCCAGGCGGCGCGTCAGCAGCATGCCCAGCGTCTGATGCGCAAGCCTGCCTTCGAACGGATAGGCTACGAGATAGTGCCGGTTTCCGCGTGGAAAGGTCTCGATCAGCAGATCGTCCCGTTTCGGCAGGACGGATTTATCCGCCTGAAACCGCAGCCAATCGGCCACCTGCTCGGGCAGCTTCTTCCAGCGCTGCGGATCGTCGAGCATGGCGCGCACCTGCTCGGCGAGATAAGTCGAAAGCGGGAATTTGCCGCCGCCGTAGTAGGGCACCTTTGCTTCGCTTCCGGGAGCATTCGACACGAAGCACTCATTGTCGCGGATACCCTCGAAGCGCAGAACCCTTCCGGCGAACATGAAAGTGTCGCCATAGGTCAAGGTCTCGAGAAACGCTTCCTCGATCTTTCCCAAGACTCTGCCGCCGCGCGAGGCCGCGCCCTTGCTTCCAGCCTGGACGTAACGAACGTTGAGGGCCGGCACTTCGATGATGGTCCCGACATTGAGCCGGTACTGTTGCGCCACGCGGGGATTGGATACTCGCCACAAGCCTTCCTTGGTTTGGCGAATGCGGGCGTAGCGCTCGTAGTTTCTCAGCGCGTATCCGCCGGTGGCGACGAAGTCGATGACCCGGTCGAATGTCGGGCGGTCTAGGCTGACATAGGGCGCAGCCGACCTCACCTCGTCAAACAGCGCGTCGGCGTGGAACGGGGCACCGCAGGCGCAGCCGAGCACATGCTGCGCCAGCACGTCGAGCCCGCCATTGACCAAAGGCGGCGTGTCCTGCGCGCCGAGATAGTTGGCGTCGAGCGCGGCACGGCATTCAAGCACCTCAAACCGGTTGGCCGGGATCAGGATTGCCTTCGATGGCTCATCCATGCGGTGGTTGGCGCGGCCGATGCGCTGCGCCAGGCGGCTGGCCCCCTTCGGCGCGCCGACATGCACGACCAGATCGACATCGCCCCAGTCGATGCCCAGGTCCAATGTCGAGGTGGCGACGATAGCGCGCAAGGCGTTTTCGCCCATCGCCTTCTCGACTCGCCGCCGCTGGGCGACGTCGAGCGAGCCGTGATGCAAGGCGATCGGCAACGTGTCGTCGTTGACGCGCCACAGCTCCTGAAACAGCAGCTCGGCCTGGCTGCGCGTGTTGACAAAGAGCAGCGTCGTCTTGTGCCGCTTGACCTCGCGATAGATCTCCGGAGTGGCGTAGCGGGCGGAATGGCCAGCCCATGGCACCCGCTCTTCGGAATCGAGAATGGAGATGTCGGGCTTGGCGCCGCCTGTCACGACGATCAACTCGGACATGGCCTCAGGGGAAGCCTGGCTGACCAGCCAGCGCCGCAATTCATCCGGCTCGGCGACCGTAGCCGACAGGCCGATGGTCTGCAGCTCAGGGACAAACGCGCGCAGCCGCGCCAGGCCTAGCGCCAAAAGATGCCCGCGCTTCGAGGTGACGAGCGAATGCAATTCGTCGAGGACGACATAACGCAAATCCTCGAAGAAGCGCCTGGCGTCGGCCGAGGCAATCAGAAGCGCGAGCTGTTCGGGGGTGGTGAGCAGGATGTCGGGCGGCGCGAGCTTCTGCCGCTGGCGCTTGTGCGAGGGCGTGTCGCCGGTGCGGGTTTCGATGGTCACCGGCAGTCCGATCTCCTCGACCGGCTTGCCGAGATTGCGCTCGATGTCGACGGCCAGCGCCTTGAGCGGCGAGATGTAGAGCGTGTGGATGCCGCGATGCGCCCCACCGGGCTTGCGCCGCGGACGTCTGGCGAGCTCGGTAAGCGAGGGCAGGAATCCGGCCAGCGTCTTGCCGGCCCCGGTCGGCGCGATCAGCAGCGCCGATTGGCCGGCTTGAGCCTTCGCCAGCAGTTCGAGCTGGTGCGCGCGCGGCGACCAGCCTTTTGCAGCGAACCATTTTACGAATGGCTCGGGGAGAACGACGGCGACATTCTGTTCGGCAAGGCGCGGCTGCTCTGTCACGCGCAAAGAGGTAGCGCGCTGGCAAGCGATCGCCAAGGAAAATCGGAACAAAAGGGGATCATTCTTCCCCTCTCCCCATGTGGGAGAAGGTGGCCCGGCGCGCAGCGCCGAGACTAATGAGGGTGATCCAGCTTGGCGCTACTTACCCCTTGTATCTGCGCGGAGGAGACTTTGTGCGAGAAGAGCGACTGAGCCTCGAACCGGACGGCCATCCGATTCGA
>NZ_NSFZ01000014.1:0-149678 GCF_002294915.1 Mesorhizobium sp. WSM3879
CATTCTCAATGCAAAAGCACGCGACGCGCGAAGCGAGTTCGCAAATGCAACTTGACACCTCAGATAGTCGCTCATCCGTCTCGGCGCTGCGCGCCGATCCACCTTCTCCCACAGGGGGGAAGGGGAAGCCGCCCTACTCCGCGATCCCCTCCTCATATTCCGCCGACATCGTCAGCCACTTGTCCTCGTTGAGGGCAAGTGTGTGGGCAAGCTGCGAGCGCTCCTTGGCCAGCCGCGTCGCGGTCGAGGGGTCCTTCTCGTAAATCGCCGGGTTGGCGAGCTCGTCCTCGATCAGGTCGATGCGCTTGCGGATGCGGTCCATCAGCGCCTCGGTGGCGCGGATCTCCTTGGCTAGAGGCTCGAGCGCCGAGCGCCGGGCGGCGGCCTCGCGGCGACGGTCGGCCTTGGATGCCTTGTCCGCCTCCTTCTGCTCGCGACGATTTGAGGAAACGCCGGTGACCAGCGTTTTATAATCCTCCAGGTCGCCGTCATAAGGATTGACCGCGCCGTCCTTGACCAGCCACAGCCGGTCCGCCGTCGCCTCCAGAAGATGCCGGTCGTGCGAGATGAGGATCACCGCGCCAGGGAAATCGTTGAGCGCATGGATCAGTGACTCGCGGCTGTCGATGTCGAGGTGGTTGGTGGGCTCGTCGAGGATGAACAGGTTCGGCCCATCGAAGGCCGAGAGCCCCATCAAGAGCCTCGCTTTCTCGCCACCGGACAGATCTTTCGCCGCGGTGTTCATCTTCTCGGTCGACAGCCCGAACTGCGCGACGCGGGCGCGCACCTTGGCTTCCGGCGCATCCGGCATCAGCCGGCGCACATGCTCATAGGCGCTTTCCTCGGGACGCAGATCGTCGAGCTGGTGCTGCGCGAAGATCGCCACCTTCAGGGCCGGCGCCACCGTCATCGTGCCGGTCTCGGCTTTGAGGCGGCCGGCTAGCATCTTGGCGAACGTCGATTTGCCGTTGCCGTTGGCTCCGAGCAGCGCGATGCGATCGTCGGCATCGATGCGCAGCGTCATCTTCTTCAGCACCGGATTGCCCTCGGTGTAGCCGACATTGACGCCGTTGAGCGCCACGATCGGCGAGGCCACCGTCTTCACCGGCTCGGGGAAGGAGAACGGCCGCACCGTGTCGTTCACCACCGCGGCGATCGGCTTCATCTTCTCCAGCGCCTTCAGCCGCGATTGCGCCTGCCTGGCCTTCGAGGCCTTGGCGCGAAAACGCTCGACGAAGGATTCCATATGCTTGCGCTGCGCTTCCTGCTTGACGCGGCTCTTTTCCTGCAGCTCGCGCTGCTCGGTGAGCTGGCGCTCGAACTGGTCGTAGCCGCCGCGCCAGAAGGTCAGCTTCTTCTGGTCGAGATGGACGATCGAATTGACCGCGCGGTTGAGCAGGTCGCGATCGTGCGAGATGAGCAAAACCGTGTGCGGATACTTTGCGACATAGTTCTCGAGCCAGAGCGTGCCTTCGAGGTCGAGATAGTTGGTCGGCTCGTCGAGCAACAGAAGATCGGGTTCGGAGAACAGCACGGCGGCCAAGGCCACGCGCATGCGCCAGCCGCCGGAGAAGGACGAAGCCGGGCGCTTCTGCGCCGCATCGTCGAAGCCGAGGCCGGCAAGGATGGTGGCGGCGCGGGATTCGGCCGAATGCGCATCGATGTCGGCGAGCCGTGTGTGGATTTCCGCGATGCGGTGCGGATCGGTCGCGGTCTTCTCCTCTTCCAGCAAGGCCTGCCGCTCGACATCGGCTTTCAGCACGATGTCGATCAGCGGCTCCTCGGTGCCCGGCGCTTCCTGTGCGACCTGGCCGATGCGGGTGTTTTTCGGCAGGCTGATCGAGCCGGTCTCGGAGGGGAAATCGCCGGTGACTGCCTTGAACAGTGTCGTCTTGCCGGTGCCATTGCGGCCGACGAGACCGGCCTTGGTGCCGGCCGGCAGGGTCAGCGAGGCATGATCGAGAAGCAGGCGCCCCGCCATGCGCAGCGAGAGATCGTTGATGATAAGCATGGGCGGGCTTTTGCACCGGACGTCGGCGCTTCGCAAGAGCCAGGCCTGGAGGACGGCTCGCCGTGTTCCGGGCGCCGGTCCCGAGCCCAATCAGGGAACCAGTTGCCGGCCGAAGCGTTCTGAGCCCCGTGATCCGCTATTTCGCCCTCGCGTTCATCTTCTTCCAGGTCGCCACGACCGCCGCGCTGGCGACGCAGGTGGTGCTGTTTGAGGGCGAGACGGCTGCAGTGCTCCCCTTAACCGACCCGGCAAGCGCGGCGCCGACGCTGCCAATCTCCGCCCAAGTGGGGGAGATGACCGGCAGGCCAGAGGCGGACGCGACGAAACACCTGCTGATCCAAATTTATCCTGGAAAACAATCCCAGACGTCGCCTACGCAATGACCGATAGGCCGGCGGCGCAGCGCCGCTCTGGGCTGCCGCGCGTCGAAAGCTTTTGGCTCAGGCCTGATGCTTTCCGAAAATTGACTTCAGTTTTGTCGTGACCCTGCGAATTTGGAATTGCGCTGTGAGTGGCGCGTAAGCGCCAAGAACGATCAAGAAGAGCAACAACAATAACTTGGCTTGTTTAGGAGCTCACGATGGACGGGGCGGCAAACGATCTGCGCATGCTGAGATATGTGGCGGAGATCACGCGCAGGCTGGCGAAGATGCTTTCAAGCACGCGCTATCAATGCTTGTCTATTTTCTGGAAATGACCGCCGTCGAGGCGGACAGCCTCGCAGCCGAACAGGATCGAGGCACCGGGGCGGGCAAGCTGCCGCGCAATTGAAGGCGGCCCGAGCGGGTCCGGCTTTGACAGGTGCTGACGCTGAATACCGCTCCTCCCGCGATTCCGGAAAACCGCTGCGCGGTTATCCCGGAACCGCCTTGATCATGCGCCTTTTCAGCCGCCGATGATGCCGTCCAGGACCGCGAGGCATCTCAGCCGTCGCGCAGCGACGACCGGCCGGTCATCATGCTCGACGATGGCGCGCTCGAAATTGTCGAGCGCGTCGAGCGCGGTACGCAGATCGATGGCCGGCAGGTCCAATGAAAACAGGACGCGCCGCGCCTTGACCCCCTCGCCGGCATCGGCGCACTGGATGGCCACCCTGCGACGCAACGCGTCGAGCGCGGCAAAGCGGTCGGCCGACGGCGTGGCGCCGTCCGTTGCGGGCAGCATGACCTTCGGCTCAGGCCTTGGCTTTGCGCTTGCCCCTGCCGGACTCCGCGGCCGGCTTGCGGCCCAGGCCGGAAGACTTGGCGAGCGCCGAGCGAGTGGCCGAATAACTGGGCGCCACCATGGGATAGTCCGCCGGCAGGCCCCATTTCGCGCGATATTCGTCCGGCGTCAGCCCATGGTCGGTCGACAGGTGCCGCTTCAGCGACTTGAACTTCTTGCCGTCCTCGAGGCAGACGATGTAGTCGGGGAATACCGAACGCTTCGGATTGACGGCCGGCGTCTGCGGCGCGCTTTCCTTCACCGGGGCGCCCCCGGCGAGCTTGCGCACCGAAGCGCTGACGCTGGCGATCAGATCAGGCAAGCCGGATGCCGGAAGCGGGTTGTTGCCCACATAGGCCGAAACAATGTCGGCGGTCAGCTCGATTGCAGTCTTGTCGTCGATATTGGACAATTTTTTCACCTTCTGCTGGCTCTCAAATGACCAGCTGTTTTTAAGACTTTAGTCTAGGTATCTTATTGGACCTGTCCCCCAACGGACGTCCAGAGTCAGTAAACGTACGAGGCTCAATACCGAAGGTATGTTTTCACCGCGGGCCGCGACCGCGCAAGTTAGGAATTCTAATACCTACAACAAACACTTTACAGCACCGAAGCTCTGCACGGGCGAGTAAATGACGCAACAGCACTTCAATTTCTACGAGTAATTCCTGCAAAAATTGGAATTCTGGACGGAAAGCCAATAATTGCGAGCAGCGCTAGCTCTCCGATCATCGATCATGCCCGATTCGTTAGGGCAAGTCGCTTATTTCGCGGCAGCGCCGCGCCGGAGATCGGTCGGGCCGTCGGCCAGAATCTCCAGCACGCGTTTCCAGCGGGCGCAGCGGCCGAAATCCTTCTGCTCGATGGCCTTCTCAGCCTTCATGGCGGCATAGAGCTGCGCCTCGGCGCCGAATTCCTTGACCAGCCAATGCGCCTCCTGTCTGGCCCGGCGTTCGTCGTCGTCAAGCCCGCTCCCTGGCATCTTTCCTGGTACGATCCCTGGCATGGTCTTCAGCCCTCCGGACGTTCGATGCCGACAGCAATGCAACTGCCGATGACAAGGACGGCGCCAGCCATGGCCGTCATCGACAGGCTTTCGCCCGACAGCGCCAGCAGAAGCGTGGAAGCGATCGGCGTGAGATACGCCACGACCGCGAGCCGCCCATCCTGATCGAGGCCGAGCGCGCGCGACCAGAAATAATAGCCGAGCCCCATCGGCCCGGCGCCGAGATAGAGTCCGAGCAGCAGGTCCAAACCGCCCAGGGCGGCGACGCCGTCATGCAGACACCATGCGAAGGTCAGCGCCACGCCGATCAGCGCCGAAGGCAGCAGAAGCCGATCCGGCGGCACGGCAAGGCGGCCGACGGCAAGCGAGTAGAAGGCCATGCAAAGTGCCGAGCCGAAGGCGGCGCAATACCCGGCGGGGCTGCCCGCGAACCAGGCACGCGCGTCTCCGCCGGAGATCACCAGCGCGACGCCGGCGAAGCCAAGCGCGGCGGTCAGTCCAAGCAGCACTGGCCGTCTCGGACGGCCGAGCACGATGACCGCGGCGGCGACCATCAGCGGCCAGGTGTAGGCAACGAGATTGGCCTCGATGACCGGCATCGAGGCGAAGGCGATGTATTGCAGCACCATGGTGCCGACCAGGCCGATGAAGCCGACGGCGCAGGCGAGCACGGTACTCCCCTTCTCCCCTCGTGGGAGAAGCTGGATCGGCCCGGAGCGCCGAGACGGGTGAGGGATGTTGGAAGAAACTCCTGCGTCGGCGATCCGTCCGGCCCCCTTGATACGACCTCGCTTGGCGAGGCCGCTGCCCCGGGGCGAGCCACGGGTCTCGCCCCGTCCTTCGGACTTCACATGGGGAGAAGGGAAGAACCTGATCAGCGCAAAGACCAGCGCGGCGCCTGAGAACTGCAGGAACTGCACCTCCGATACCGGGTGATTGGCAAGCAGCGTCTTGCCGACCAAAGCGTTGGTCGCCCAGAGCGCCACGGCGCCGAAGGCAAAGGCCAGCGCCGCCGATGGAGCAACGCTGGAACGGTCCTTCCGCCTGTCGGCGGTGACCGGGCCAAGGCTCAGCGATGCTGAAGGCGGCTGGCGACCGGCCGGATCGTCAGGCACTACCACGATTCCCTGGCTCCGCCGGAGACCGGATCGACAGCCGGCACGGGATGTTCTTCGGCATGACGGCGATAGGCCGGCAGTTGGTTCGTCCAGACGTCCTCGGCCAGTTCGTTCACCCAGCCGCGGTCCTGGTCGTTGTCGGCGGCGAGGTAGAACATGCGGTTGTCGTCGACATAGGGCTTCGCCACCGAACGCTGGTTGAGCACCAGGGTGACGCGCGAGCCGAGCTGGATCGGCGCGGTGCGATGGAGCACGCCGAGGAACTGGCCGAGCGTGGCGTAATTCATCTTGTGGTCGATGCGCATGACCCTGTTGCGCGGCAGGTCGCTGCCGGATTCGAGGATGGCACGCCCCGTCTCGGAATCGTCGCAATAGATTTCAAGATGGCCGCCGATCAGAGGATCGCTGATCGAGAGCGGAATGAGTTCCGTCACCGGAACGCCATCGCAGTGCCAGTCGACGGCGCCGTCCTTGGGGTTCATGAAGGTGACGGTCGAGCCGACGATAGACAGCGGATAGGGTTCGAGCTTGGTGCCCATCATGTCGGACAGCCGTTCCAGCCGCAGCTTGTCGTTGAGCAGTTCCTTGATCTCGGGAATGTAGCGGTCGGCGCCGGTGATGAAGGTGAGGTCGAGATGCTTGTGCACGGCGTGGCTGGCCTTGAGCTTGAGCGCCGCCTCCTCGATCGCGGCGAGCAGTTGCGGGTCGTAGCCGTGAAGATACTGGGCGACGCCGAAGCTCGACACTTTCCACGCCGTATCATGACCGATGATGGCTTCACGGCTCATCGCATAGCGCAGTTCGGGGATTGTATGGGCGTTCATTCTACTTCTCCAAGGTCGGGGCAACACTTGGTAAACAGTCGATTGAGCACCCTCCCCTGTAAATTTAGGAATGCTGGTGCTACTTTAAGCATAGCTAAAGGTCGAACCCCGTGCGTCTGCTCAGCCAGGTCAACTTAAACTCGCTGAAAATCGTGGAGAGCGCCGCTAGGCACCGCAACTTCACGCGCGCGGGCGAAGAGCAGTTCATCACCGCCTCCGCCGTCAGCCAGCGAGTGAAGAGCCTGGAGGACCAGCTGCGCTTCAAGATCTTCCAGCGCGGCGGCAATGCGGTGTCGCTGACGCCGGAAGGCGAGACCTACGTGGCGCGGGTGCGCGAGGCGCTGGAGCGGATCGTGGCTGCCAGCATGGAGGCGACCGGCCAATCCCAGGCGCATGTGCTGAAGATCTGCGTCTTGCCGACCTTCGCGGCGCGCTGGCTGTTTCCGCGGCTTTCCACCTTCCAGCGGCAGTATCCGGATATCGAGATGCGGGTCTCGACTTCCTATGCCACGCATGAATTCGCCACCTCCGAATACGATCTCGAGATCCGCTACGGCGATGGCAATTTCCCCGGCCTCAACTCCGCGCTGCTGTTCAAGGAGGACCTGACGCCGGTGTGCAGCCGCAAGCTGTTCCGCGAGGTGCTGGGCGACAAGCCGCTGTCCAAGGTGACGCCGGAGGACCTCAGGCACTTCATCCTGCTCCACTCCGACACCTGCACCCAGAACTGGCAGTCGTGGCTGGCTTTTGCCGGCGCGAGTTTCGTGCTTGGCGAGACCAAGAGCATCTATTTCGATTCCTGCATGATGTCCTACGAGGCGGCCAATGCCGGCATGGGCTTTGCGGTCGCCAACCGCGCCTATATGGCAAGCGACATCCGAGCCGAGCGGCTGGTGGCCCCCTTCGCGGTCCACCATCCCAACACCGCCGGCTGGTATTTCGTCAGCCCCATCAAGGCGCTCGGCGCCCGCAAGGTGGAGCTGTTCAAGCAGTGGATCACGGCCGAAGCGGCGCTGACGCAGCGCCAGCTGGACCTGGAGATCGCCAACGTGCCGCTGGCGCGCGCCGCGATGGCGTGACGCGCGACGCAAACACACCCCTGAGATTCTCCGATCTTTGAAGGCTATAGCCGGCTAGCGCGATCGCCCCATGACGCGGCGGAGAGACTCAGCTATCTTTGATCCTGCGGCGGGCCTGATTTTCCCGCTTGGCCGGCGCTTTCCAGCTTCCTCCCAAGCAGCGCCGGCCTTCTTCTGCGGCGGCGCCGCTTCGCCTCCCGACAACACCGTCCGCTTTCATTGCTTCGGTGGCGTGCCGGGCTGGTCGCCGCCGGTGGTCGATTGCGGCACCGGGTTCTTGTCGACCTGCGGGTTTTTGTCGACAGCGTCGCTCGGCGCCTTGGTGGGCTGCACGCTGTTGTCGCAGGCGGCGAGCGCGAGCCCTGCCGCGAGTGCCAGCAGCACAGGAAGTTTCATCATGACGACCTCCTCTTGTTCGCCCCTTTCTTCGAAGCAAACGAGGCGGCGGCGGTTTGGTTGCGCCGTCCGGCGGGAACCAACGCGGCTGTCTCCGGTTGAACCTCGATAACTCACGAGGAGATGTCATGATCCGTCTGCTGCTCGTCGGCCTGTTCGGCTACACGGCCTATCGCGTCACGATGAGGATCATCGAGGAGGCGTCCGGCGAGCTCGCGCCGCCGGACGGTCGGCGGTCGCTGCGGCGCCAGTCCGCGGCGATGGGTGTCGAGCCGAAAAGATAGATCGGCCAATCTCCCGCTTGTTGGGAAGATGGCCGGCCTATCCAGCACATGCCGGCGCGTGCATCGTCCCCTCTGCCCTGCCGGGCATCGCCCCCCACTTGGGCGCCTGTCGGGAGATCAGCTGTATTGCGAACAAAGCGGAAACGATGCTTGATGGGCGATGAACATCGCCGCCCGTGATTCGTCCTTCGAAACTCCTGCCTATCTTGCCCGGCTGAACGACGAGCAGCGGCTGGCGGTGGTGCATGGCGACGGCAAGGTGGCCGCGCCGCTGCTGGTGATCGCCGGCGCCGGCTCCGGCAAGACCAGCACGCTGGCGCATCGCGTGGCGCACCTCATCGTCAAGGGCGCCGATCCGCGCCGCATCCTTTTGATGACCTTTTCGCGCCGCGCCGCGGCTGAAATGGCAAAGCGTGTCGAGCGCATCGCCGGCGAGGTGCTGGGCCGCGATGCCGCGATCATCGCCGATGCGCTCTCCTGGGCCGGTACTTTCCACGGTATCGGCGCCAGACTCTTGCGTGACTATGCCGAGCAGATCGGCCTCGATCCGGCTTTCACCATCCACGATCGCGAGGATTCGGCCGACCTGATGAACCTTGCCCGGCACGAGCTCGATTTTTCCAAGACCGAAAGCCGTTTTCCGACCAAAGCCACCTGCCTGCAGATCTATTCGCGGGCGGTGAACGCGCAGGCGCCGCTCGGCGAGGTGCTGGGCTCGGCCTTTCCCTGGTGCTCAGGATGGGCGGAACAGCTGAAGGAGCTGTTCGCGGCTTATGTCGAGGCCAAGCAGGCGCAGAACGTGCTCGATTACGACGACCTTTTGCTCTACTGGGCGCAGATGGCGGCCGAGCCGGAGATCGCCGCTCACCTTGGCTCCCGCTTCGACCACGTGCTGGTCGACGAATACCAGGACACCAACCGGCTGCAGGCCTCTATTCTGTTGGCGCTGAAGCCGGACGGCGCGGGCTTGACCGTGGTGGGCGATGACGCACAGTCGATATATTCCTTCCGGGCCGCGGAAGTGCGCAACATTCTCGATTTCCCAAAACAGTTCGCGCAAGGCGCCGAGATCGTCATGCTGGAGCGCAATTACCGCTCGACCGAGCCGATCCTGGCCGCCGCCAACAAAGTGATCGGCGAGGCAAGCGAGCGTTTCACCAAGAATCTCTGGACCGAACGCCGGTCGTCGCACAAGCCGCAACTGGTAAGCGTGCGCGACGAGGCTGAGCAGGCCAATTATGTCTGCCAGGCGATCCTTGCCGAGCGCGAGGCCGGCACGGCGCTCAAGGCGCAAGCCGTGCTCTTCCGCGCCTCGCATCACAGCGGGCCGCTGGAGGTGGAGCTCACGCGGCGCAACATCCCCTTCGTAAAATTCGGCGGGCTGAAATTCCTCGATGCCGCGCACGTGAAAGACATGCTGGCGATGCTGCGCTTTGCCGAGAACCCGCGCGACAGGGTCGCCGGCTTCCGGGTGCTGCAGTTGATGCCCGGCATCGGGCCTTCGGCCGCCTCGCAGATCGTCGAGGCGATGACGACGTCACTCGACGAGACGCTGGGCCTTGCCCGCTTCCGGCCGCCGCAGCGCGCGGCCGCAGACTGGCCGGTCTTCCTCGACATCTACAGCGGGCTGCGCGCCGGCGCCAAATGGCCGGCCGACCTCGAGCGGATCAGGCTCTGGTACGAGCCGCATCTGGAGCGTATCCACGAGGACGCCATCACGCGCCGGGCCGACCTGTTGCAGCTCGAGCAGATCGCGTCGGGCTATCCCTCGCGCGAGCGTTTCCTGACCGAGCTGACGCTCGACCCGCCCGACGCCACCAGCGACCAGGCCGGCCCGCCGCATCGCGACGAGGATTACCTGATCCTGTCCACGATCCATTCGGCCAAGGGCCAGGAGTGGAAGAACGTCTTCGTGCTCAACACGGTCGACGGCTGCATCCCGGCCGATCTCGGCGTCGGCACCAAGGAGGATATCGAGGAGGAGCGGCGGCTGCTCTATGTGGCGATGACGCGCGCCAAGGACAGCCTGCACCTGGTGGTGCCGCAGCGCTTTTATCAGCACAACCAGCCGGCGCGCGGCGACCGTCACGTCTATGCCTCTCGCACCCGCTTCATCCCGGCTTCGATGCTTTCGGCTTTCGAACAGTCATCCTGGGCGAGCGCGGCGATCACGGACGACCCGCGCCAAAAGCCGGGCGTTAAGGTCGATCTCGGCGCGCGCATGCGCGGCATGTGGAAATAGGCGCATATCCGAAGGCTGGACGACGCTCGATTCAACTTTAATTTGGTGAGGGCCCGGTGTTGATCGTCGGAAAAGTACAGCCTCCGGAGGGTGTGCATGAACTTTGCGACAGATTGATTATTTTTCCTGTGCCATTATACCAGTTGACCGTGATCGTGTCGGCAGCAAGCGCCGCCGTGGTGGAGACCATTGCCAAACACATCAAAACCATTGGGCCAACAAAGCGAATCATCTCAGTTTCCTCTCGTTGTCATGAGATCTAAGAAAATCACCTCAGAAAGCAGAAGAGGTGTGTTCTTCGCCTACCAGGTCACGTAGTAATCGAGGCCATCGATCGAGCCCACGCCTTGACGAACACCCGCCGCGGCCTGAGCGTCATAGAAGCTCCGGTTAATCGTGTCCCAGCCGGCACCACCAATCAGGCTGCCATCTGTGTACAGGTCGTACTGAATCGTCTCGTAGCCGAGGTCCTTGACGTCGCTGGCTCTTTGTATCTTCACCTTGCCGCCGGCGAGTGCTTCATTGAAATCGTCGAGGCCGGTCCAGGCGTCCTTTACGTAGGACATCACGGTCTTCTGGAACTCTGCATCGCTGACCACCGGTTTCTGCACTCGTGTGGCACTCTCAGCGCCGAGTGACCGCAGGCGCTCTGCATGTTCGGCCGACAGGTCCGAAAGTTGCGAGCCCCGTACCAGCTGCCCGATCTTCAGGATCGCGTCGGACACAGCGGGCGACAGCCGCGCGCTTGTTTTCGGATCAACGCTCGGTGTGCCCGCCGGCTGTATAGCCTGGCTTACATCGGTGCGGGATTTGATCAGATTGAGCGTGGCAAGCGCAGTCGCCGCACTCGCGTTGACAGACACCATATTTGGCTCCCCAGACATTTGCCGCCCGTCATAAGCGTTTGATGTCAACGCGTGGCGACTTCATGCGCCACAAACTTAGGTTTCGCCCACAGTCAATAAAAAATCATTAGTACCCAGTTTTAATAGCGCTCCGTTCCGTGCTGCGCGGGTTCGTTCAGTGGAAGGTGCCGGCGGCCTCGCCGGATAGCCTGCTGCGCGGGCTTTCGAAGCTCACCTGGTCGCGTCCGTTCGACTTCGCCTTGTAGAGATGCCTGTCCGCGACTTGAAACATGTGGTGATAGGTGGTGGGCCCGCTGAAGGCGACGCCGCCAATGCTGACCGAAAGCGGGCACGGCTGCCCGCCTGGAGCGAACTCGGCCTCGCGGATACGCAGCCTGATCGACTCGGCGACCAGGAAGGAGCGCGTCGCGTCGGCGCCCGGAAGGAAGACCGCGAATTCCTCGCCGCCGATGCGTCCGACGATGTCGGCGCCGTGGAGCTGGCTCCGGATCGTGCTCGCGATCAGCTTCAGCGCCTGATCGCCGCAATCGTGGCCGAGCCGGTCGTTGATCGACTTGAAATGGTCGGCATCGACGATCAGCAGCGCGCCGGCTTCGGCCACCGCATGGCTGCGAGCCTTGTCGAGATAGGCCTCGACCAGCATCGAGAAAGCGCCGCGGTTGAAGACCGCCGTCAGGCTGTCGGTCGCGGCAATGATGCTGAGCTCCTTCTGGGCGATGGCCAGCTGGCGCATCTTCCACATCAGGAAGAACAGGAAGGAGCCGCCAAGGATGAGCGGCAGGAACAGGTCGGTGAGCTTGGCCCAGAGCAGCGCTTCGGGTGACAGCGAGGGAAAGTTGAAGGAATCGACAAAGAAGGCCGCGGCAATGAAGAATGCCGTGCCGGCAACGGTAACCAGCGCGACCCTGCCCCAACTGGTGGGGGACAAATCGATGCGCATGGCATTGCTCCCACTACAACTGGCATATTGTGGAGCGCGAGCGCAAACGAAGTCCTAATATATTGGCTTCAATGGGAATGTGGTTAACCAGGCGTCGAGCGCGCCGCACCGCGATACCAGCTGAAGAAGGCCCGCCGACGCAGCGGCGGGCTTTGCGATTGGCCGGAGGCGCTCGTCAGCGCGCCGTCAACGACGCGAAATCATCAGGCAGAGCGCCCTCAGATCACGATCATAGGTGCCCTCGCTGCTGAGCACATCGACGCAGCGCTTCTTCATCCGCGACAACTGGCTGCTCGACATCTGGGCGACGGCGGAGGACAGGTTCGTCGTTCCCGGCGGCGTCGCGCCGACGGTTCCAGGAACGGTGGCGCCCGCGCCGAGGGCGACGCCAGCGCCGCTCGTGCCGCCCGTCGTCACGTTGAGCGTGCTATTGGTGCCGTTGCCCAAAGTCGCATTGGCTCCAGCCCCCTTGGTGCCGCCGATCGATGCCGTTGCGGTGGAACTGCTGCCGCCGATGGTGGCGGTTCCGGTGCCGCCGCTTGCGCCGCCGATCGAAGCCCTGGCGCTGGTGTTGCTGCCGCCGAAGGATGCATTTGCGTCAGCCCCATTTGGGCCGCCCGCATTGGCGTCGGCGCTATTGCTGCCTACGGATGCGCCGCCGAGGCCACCGAGCCCGACGCTCTGGGCGTTCGCCGGCATGGCAAGAGCAACGACGATTGCACCACTCGCCAATGTGCTGGCGAATCTTTTTACGATACTGGCCATGACACTCTCCATGTGGTTTGTATTTCCGCCTTGCATCATTTGTTGCGCTTTTCTAGCGCGCGTAGCTTTTGAGACAGAAATACGCCGAGAGTGCCCTTTCGGTTTCTTTAGCTATTGCGCATATGACGAATCCTAGTTTTCAAAAACGATACTTCTGCTTTAAAAATATAGACGAAATTGAAGTGTTTTTTAGTTTTCCGGAATTGGCCAACCGGAATCCCGCAAGCTTCAGGCGTAGGCGCGGCCTTCTTCGGAGCGCTGGAACTGCATCAGGTCAAGCGGCACCGAGGGCCTGCCGAGGACGGTAAGGCACATATGCGCCTGGCCGCGATGGTGGGTCTGGTGATTGAAGAGATGGCTGAGCGCCGGCGCCAGCCGCTGCGAAACGGTGCGCATGTCAGTGGTCATATAGGAAAATCGCCCGGTGAGCGCCTTATCGGTCATGCCGTCCATCCAGTCGACGATCCTCCTGTCCTCGGCCTCGCGTGCCAGGCGCAAGCCCGGGAAGGCGCGATAGAGGATCGTCGCAAGGTTTGAGGGCGCGTCCCCCTCGCCGGTAAAGCGCTTCATCCAGACGCGGTCGGTGACGAGCAGGTGATTGAGCGTGCCCAGCATCGAGCCGAAGAAGGCGCCGACATCGCGGCCGAGTTCCTCTTCGCTGAGATCGGCGGCGGCATCATAGATGCGCGTGTTGGCCCATTGATTGTAGGCCGCAAACATCATGAAATGCTGTTTCATTCTTCCACCCGGCTCGCAACGAATCCCGGCTCTTCGTAACCCGCAGGAACCGTAATGACCATTCTGTTCTATGATCTCGTCGGCCACGACGCAAAACGCCCCTTCAGTCCGCATTGCTGGAAGACGAAGATGGCGCTGGCCCACAAAGGGCTCGATGCCACCAAGGTGCCGACGCGCTTCCTGGAAGTCCCCAAGGTGGAAGGCGGCGTGTCGAAGACGGTGCCGGTGATCCGCGACGGCGAGCGCGTGGTGGCCGATTCGTTTGCCATCGCACTCTATCTCGACGAAGCCTACCCCGAGCGGCCGACGTTGTTCGGCGGCGAAGGCGGCAAGGCGACGGCGCGCTTCATCGAACGCTGGTCGCAGCTCACCATCCATCCTTACCTCATAACGGTGCTGCTGACCGATCTGCACAGCATGCAGGACGAGGCGAACCGCGCCTATTTCCGCGAGAGCCGCGAGCAGCGGCTCGGCAAGCGGCTCGAAGAGGTGGTGGCCGGCCGCGACACGGGGCTTGTCGGCTTTCGTGCCTCGCTCGAGCCGCTGCGCTCGATGCTCAGCTACCAGCCTTTCATCGGCGGGACATCGCCGCTGTTTGCCGATTACATCGTGTTCGGGGCGCTGCAATGGGCGCGCGTCGCCTCGCCCTACCAGCTGCTCGAGACGGGCGACGGCGTTGCCGAATGGTTCGAACGCTGCCTCGACCTGCATGGCGGAATCGGCCGGCAGGTCGCCGCGGCGGCCTAAGGCGCTAATCTTCCTCTTGTGGGAAGATGTCGCCGAAGGTGACAGAGTGGGCGCCTCAACAGCTGCGGTGCCTACTTGCGAGAGAAGAAGTCGGCGTTTCACGCGCGGCGCCCCGCTCTGGCCTGCCGGCCATCTCCCCCTCAAGGCGGGAATTTTCCGGCTTCATCGTTTTCGACCAGCCTGACGCAGATCGGATCGCCCCCTCCCATGCGGGCGCATTGCCATTCCGGGCCGAAGCCGAAATTCTGCTGTCCGGTTTGCGGAAAGAACAGCAGGACGAAGACGATCACGGCAAGGACCACGGCCATCAAGAAAATGCCGGCGATATCGTCGCGTCTGAGGTAGAGCCGGTTCATCGCCTCCTGCTCCGCTGCCGCGGCGCTCCGGACTGCACGCGAAGCGCGCTCTCAGCCGTCTAATTATCCCGCAAACGGCCGGCCTTGACCAGAAGCCGCCTCCCCTTGGCAAGCCGCAAAGCGGCTTGTATAGAGCCCGCCACTCCAATTTCCATTCCCAGAACAAGGACAAACCAATGGCGATCGAACGCACCTTCTCCATGATCAAGCCGGATGCCACCAAGCGCAATCTGACCGGCGCCATCACCAAGATGCTGGAAGACGCGGGCCTCAGCGTCGTCGCGTCGCGTCGCGTATGGATGAGCCGCCGCGAGGCCGAAGGCTTCTACGCCGTCCACAAGGAGCGTCCTTTCTTCGGGGAGCTCGTCGAGTTCATGTCGTCGGGCCCGACCGTCGTGCAGGTGCTGGAGGGCGACAACGCCATTGCCAAGAACCGCGAAGTGATGGGCGCCACCAACCCGGCCAATGCCGCCGAGGGCACCATCCGCAAGGTGCATGCGCTGTCGATCGGCGAAAATTCGGTGCACGGCTCGGACGCGCCGGAGACCGCCGCGCAGGAGATCAGGTACTGGTTCTCCGACACCGAGATCGTCGGCTGACACGCTACGGTTCCGGCAATGAAGGCGGCTCTCGGGCCGCCTTTTTGTTGGAGCAGCCGGCCGGGCACGCTCTAGGAACGGGCGATTGCCCGCGGCAGCGCCGGAGGCCTCCGAGCCGGCGAGAAGTGCCATGCTCTCCTCCCTGATCACCTGGTGATCGGCAAGCGGTTGAACCTGGCCGCCATGAGATGGCCGAGCCAGGCCGACGCAAGCGACAGCACCACCACACTGACAAGATAGGTCGCCGCAAGGCCGAGGTCGCCCTCGAGAAGCAGAATGAAGGTGTCGAGGCTCATCGACGAAAAAGTGGTGAGACCGCCGCAGAAGCCGCCGGTCACGAACTGGCGGCCGGCCGGGCCGATCATCAGGCGTCCATCCGGCCGGGTCAGCGTGGAAAAGAACATGATGACCCAGGAGCCGACGACGTTGACGAACGCCGTTGCAAGCAGCGCGCTCCAGCCCAGCAGGGAGACGACGACGTAGCCGCACAGGAAGCGCGCCAGCGAACCGATGGCCGCGCCGCAGCCCACCGCCAGATAAAGCCGCATGGCTGTCTGTCTATCGTTTCCAAGCATAGGCCCTACCCTGCCATCCGCTCGACGGTCCAAAAGCCAAAGGCGACGGCAAGCACGCAGAGCGCCGCCGAGGCGACGACGTTGAGAGCGGCGAGCCGCCTCTCGTCGTCGAGCGCGAGGTTCAGCGTCTGTAGGCAGAAGGACGAAACCGTGGTGTAGCCGCCGAACAGACCGACCACGATCAGGTCGCGCACGAGTTCGGCGGAAAAGATGCCGCCGAGCGACCGCGCCGCGCCGGCGAAGGCGCCGATGGCGAGCGCGCCGGAGACGTTGACCACCAGCGTGCCCCAGGGAAAGGTCTCGCCGACGCTGCGGCCGACAAGGCCCGACAGGAAGAAGCGGGAAATACCGCCGAGGAAGCCGCCGATCAGGACCAGGGCGCAGGCCGCAAGGCTCATCGCTTCATTGCCTTTCCACAAAGCGATTCCTCGCGGGAATCGCGCCATCAAGACAGGCATGTGCGAGCGGAAAAAACAAATCCTGCCGCGCGAAAGCACGCCTGGCAGGAGTCATCAGCCCGAATGCGAAAAGCTCGGGCGGTTTCGGGGGAACCCCATCCCCATTTGACGAGGGAAACTAGGTGGTCGCGGGTTCGCGGTCAATCGGGGCCACTATGGTTGCGCCGCGTTCCTTTCGCGCCCCCTTAACATTTGCCAAATCCGTTATTGTGGCGGACGCGGTGGCGGACGAGAGGCCGGAACTCCCGGGGCGGCCGCTGACGCAGAAGCAGCCGCCATCCCTCGTCTCTATGCGTTTCCGGCGTGTCGGAAATCCTGCGAACCAGGCTAGGCTACGACGTGACCTTCTTCAGCACAATGGTCTGCGGCTTGCCGTCCAGCGGATCGACCTGGTGGCGAGTGTCGGTGACGAAGATCACCCGGTCATCGACAGTTATGCGGGCTTGCAGCGCGTAGGTCCTGCCGGGCTGGATCGCCTTGGGATCGAAGCCGATCTCGAATTTGATCGGCACCTGGCCGGCCAGGACGATCTTGCGCTGGCCGAGGAGCGTCGCCGGCGCGTCGGCCAGCGAGATGTCGGCGAGCTCGACCGAAAGCACGGCATTGGGCGGCAGCGCGATGCGCTCGCGATAGGTCACCTCGCCGGCAATCGTCTTTTCGGCGGCACTGGTGAACTCCGGCACGGCAAGCACGCCGACCACCAGCGGCACAAGGCCGAAGATGAAAAATTCCGCGATCCTGTCCAGCATAAGATTGCTCCCGCCCAGCAAATCAAACCGATTTGCAAGGTCGGGAAGGATTGCGGTCGTTCGATGGCCTTGGGGAGGAAATTTCGCCGGCTTGTCCCTCAGGCGGATTGCCAACCGAAATTGCGAAGAGCAGTTCGGGGCGACCCTCTTCTCCCCAAGGGGAGAAGGTGCTGCGAAGCGCGCCAGATGGGGCGATCGCCAAGGCAATGCCGTCCTGGCTTACTTGTCCGGGGTCTTCCAACGACCCGCGGCTTCGTCGTCGGCTTCCTTGGCCTCGACCCAGCCGCCTTCGGAGCCGTCGGCACGGTGCTCCTTCTTCCAGAAGGGCGCACGCGACTTCAGGTAATCCATCAGGAAATTCGCCGCCTCGAAGGCCGCCTGGCGATGCGCGGAGGCCGCGACCACCAGCACGATGTTTTCGCCCGGCGTGATTTTTCCATGGCGGTGTACGACGGTGAGCCCCTGCAGCGGCCAACGCCCGATGGCCTCAGTGGCGATGCGGCCGATCTCGGCCTCGGCCATGCCGGGATAGTGCTCGAGCTCGAGCGCGGCGAGCGCGCCTTTTTCGTCACGGCAGAGGCCGGAGAAGGTGACCACGGCGCCGATATCGGCACGGCCCTCGGTCAGGGCGGCAATCTCGGCGGCGACGTCGAAATCCTCGCGCTGGACGCGGATGGCCGGCACGACCGTGCTCGCCATCTCAGCCCCCGGTCATCGGCGGAAACAGCGCGATCTCGCGCGCGCCCGCGATTTTCTCGCGGTGGCCGACATGTTCCTGGTTGATGGCGACGCGAATGACGTCCGGATATTGCAGCGCGTTTTCGTATTCCTCGCCGCGCGACTTCAGCCAGCGCAACAGGTCGGCGACGGTCTCGACTCCGGCGGGCAGTTCGACATGCTCTTCCGGCTTGCCGATCCGCTCGCGCACCCAGGCGAAATAGATGAGCTTAGTCGACATCTCACTCGTCCATGATGTGTTTCAGGCCGGCGCGGAAATAGTCGTAGCCGGTGTAGAGGGTGACAAGTGCCGCGATCCACAAGAGCACCAGACCGATTTGGGTGGTCAGCGGGAAGATCTTGTCACCGGCCGGGCCGACGAGCAGGAAGGCGATGGCGACCATCTGGATGGTCGTCTTCCATTTGGCGAGTTGGGTCACCGGAACCGAGACCTTCAGCGCGGCCAAATATTCGCGCAGGCCCGAGACAAGAATCTCGCGGCACAGGATGATGATCGCCGCCCATAGCGACCAACCGGCAATGCCGGCATGGCGGTCGGTGTCGGCGGCGAGCAAGAGCAGGCAGGTGGCGACCAGGAGCTTGTCGGCGATCGGGTCCAGCATCTTGCCGATGTTGGAGGTCTGCTGCCAGGCGCGCGCGAAATAGCCGTCGAAATAGTCGGTGATGGAGGCGAGCAGGAAGATGGCGAGCGCCGACCAGCGGGCAAAGTCGGAGGACTTCAGATGGCCTTCGAGAAAAAAGCACAGCACCACCAGCGGCACCGCGATGATGCGGGCGTAGGTGAGGATGTTCGGCAGGTTGAAAGCGCGCTGGGCCATATCTGATCGGGATCTCTCTCCGCCTGCCTACTCAAATCAGAAGCCAATGTGGGGGGTCAACAGGCGAGATTCGATTGGTCAACCCAAAATAGGCGCAAGAATGGTCAGCTGTCATGAAAATGGTTGTAGACCAGCTTCGCCACGTGCTCGGAAATGCCGTCGACCTTGATCAGGTCCTCGACCGCGGCGCGGCTGACCGCCTTGGCGGTGCCGAAATGATGGAGCAGCGCCCGCTTGCGGCCGGGGCCGATGCCGGCGATCTCGTCGAGCGGGCTCTTGACCATCTCCTTCTTGCGGCGGGCGCGGTGGGAGCCGATGGCGAAGCGATGCACCTCGTCGCGCAGGCGCTGGACGAAATAGAGCACCGGGTCGCGCACCGGCAGCGTGAAAGAGTCCCTGCCCTTGACGAAGAAGCGCTCGCGCCCGGCGTCGCGGTCCTGGCCCTTGGCGATGCCGATGGCGACGACCCGGTCCTCGATGCCGAGACCGGACAGGATCTTGCGCACCGCCGTCATCTGGCCCTGGCCGCCGTCGATCAGGATGACGTCCGGCCATGCCGGGAAGCTGCCGTTTCCCTCGACAAGATCCTCGGCCGCATCGTCCTCGGCCTCCGCGCCCGCTCCGATTGAAGGCTGGACGTCGCCATGCTCCCTGAGCAGCCGCGAGAAGCGGCGCTCCATCACCTCGCGCATCATGCCGAAATCGTCACCGGGCGTGATCTCGGTCGAGCGGATGTTGAACTTTCGGTACTGGTTCTTCACAAAACCTTCCGGCCCGGCGACGACCATGGCGCCGACCGCATTGGTGCCCATGATGTGCGAGTTGTCGTAGACCTCGATGCGCACTGGCGGCCTTGCGAGGCCGAAGGTCTCGGCAAAGCCTTGCAATAGCCGCGCCTGCGTCGACGTTTCCGCCAGCCTGCGGCCGAGCGCCTCACGCGCGTTCTGCAGCGCGTGATCGGTGAGATCCTTCTTCTCGCCGCGCTGCGGCACCGAGATCGCTATCCTGCGCCCGGCGCGGGTTGACAGCGCCTCGGCGAGCAGCTCCTGCTCCTGCACCGACTGGGAAAGAAGCAGCGTACGCGCCGGCAGCTTGTCGTCATAGAACTGCGCGAGGAAGGAGCCCAGCACCTCGGCCGGCTCCAGCGCCGGATCGGCCTTGGGAAAATAGGCGCGGTTGCCCCAGTTCTGGCCGGTGCGGAAGAAGAACACCTGGATGCAGGTCTGGCCGCCTTCCTGGTGGATGGCAAAGACATCCGCCTCCTCCACCGTCTGCGGGTTGATGCCCTGATGCGCCTGCACATGCGATAGCGCCGCGAGGCGATCCCGGTAGATAGCGGCCCGCTCGAAATCGAGCTCTTCGGAGGCTTGTTGCATGGCGGCCGAGATCTCGGTCTTCACCTTCTGACTGCGGCCGGAGAGAAAATCCTTCGCCTCGGCAACCAGCTCGGCATAGCCCCGATGCGATATCTCGCCGGTGCAGGGACCGGCGCAACGCTTGATCTGGTAGAGCAGGCAAGGTCGCGTGCGGTTCTCGTAGAAGGAATCCGTGCAGCTTCGCAGCAGAAAGGCGCGCTGCAGCGAATTGATGGTGCGCCCGACCGCGCCGGCGGAAGCGAAGGGCCCAAAATAGTCGCCCTTGCGCGAGCGCGCGCCGCGATGCTTGTAGATGCCGGGCGAGACATGGTCGCCAGTAAGCAGGATGTAAGGGAACGACTTGTCGTCCCGCATCAGCACGTTGAAGCGGGGCCTCAGCCGCTTGATGAGGTTGGCCTCGAGCAGCAGCGCCTCGATCTCGGTGCGAGTGACGACGAATTCCATCGTCGCCGTCTCGCGCACCATGCGGCCGATGCGGGCGGTGTGGAAGCGCCCCTGCGCATAGTTGGTGACGCGCTTCTTCAGGCTGCGCGCCTTGCCGACATAGAGCACGTCGCCGGCGGCATTCATCATTCGGTAGACGCCCGGCTGGTTGGGCAGCCGCTTGACCAAGGTCTGGATGACCTCGGCACCGACCATGCCGTCGGCGTCGCCGGCATGCGGCGTCCAGTCGATCGCGGTGAAAGCAACGTCGGGACCGGCGACAACCGCCTCCGGCTCGACGATCTCCTCCGACGCCTCGTCCTCGATATCGAGATCGGGCGGCAAATCATCGCCGGCGCCGATGGGGCTGTGTTTTTGGGCAGGACTCATTCCACCATGCCTGTCACATCGGGCGTCTGCCATGCAAGATGCTGGCCGCCGTCGAGCGCGATCATCTGCCCGGTGACGGAGCGCGCCTCCCAGAGATAGCGGATGGTGGCGCCGAATTCCGGCAATTGCGGGCCGCGCTTCAGAATCAGTCCTTCGACCTGCCTGCCGAAATCTTCGTCGTCCTGGCGCTTGTTCTTCAGTGTCGGGCCGGGGCCGATGGCATTGACGCGAATGCGCGGCCCCAGCGCCTGCGCCAGGATCTGGGTCTGTGTCCACAGGGCCGATTTCGACAGCGCGTAAGAGAAATAACGCGGCGTCGGCCGCCAGACACGCTGGTCGATGACGTTGACGATCAGTCCCTCCGCGCCTTCCGGCAAGGCGCGAGCAAAGTTCTGCGCCAGCAGCGCCGGCGTCTTCAGATGAATGGCGAAGTGGCGGTCCCAGGCCTGCCAGTCGAAATCCTCGATACGGTCGTCGACGAACAAGGAGGCGTTGTTGACGAGCAGCGTGACCGGGCCAAGGGCAGCCTCGGAGCGGCCGACGAGATCGCCGACGGCTTTCATATCGGTGAGGTCGGCAACGAGCACGGCGGCACGGCCGCCCTGGTTCCTGATGCGGCTGGCCAGCGCCTCGGCTTCGGCTCCGGAACGATTGGCATGGATGGCCACGGCAAAGCCATGCGCGGCAAGGTCTTCGACGATCGCCTTGCCGATCCTTTTCGCTCCACCCGTCACCAGCACCACGCCAAAGGCTTCTTTCATGTCGTCAATCCTCTATCGGCTTCACGATTCCGGGAAGCCGGCACAATATGACGGGCCAAGCGTTAAATGCCATTTCTACCTGGGGCAGGAATGTGGCGAAGCGGCCCGTACGCACGCTGCCGACCCGGATTGCGGAAGTTTCATAATGCAATATATGTCCCCGAACCCCTTGAACCAAGCGGTGTGCAGCGCAACATGATTAGCGTGCTGACATTCGCTGTTGCGAAGATGCAACGTCACCTTTTGGCCTCATTCGCGCCAGGGAATGACCCAAGTTCAGGTTCGCTTCAGCCGTATTTCAGCACGACATTTGGAACCGTTGAACGCCAGGCCCGTTTATCCCCCCGGACGGGCCGGGGGCATTCATGAACATAAAAAGCCTCGTGTCTTGTGGCTTAAGGAGTAAACAACAATGCAAGCTAATCTCAAGTTTGCGCGGCCGCTGGCGGTTGCGCTCGGGCTCTTCGCCCTCGGTGGTACCGCTTATGCCGCAGACGCCGTCACCGAAGAGCCGCCGGCACCGGCCCCGGTCGCCGAACTCCCCGTCGCTTCCTGGGCCGGCCCCTATGCCGGTATCAGCCTCGGCTACGGCTTCAGCGGCCATGCCGATGTCTCCGGCGGCCCGGATATTAAGACCAAGGGCTTCGTCGGCGGCGTCTTCGGCGGCTACAACTGGCAGCAGGACAACTTCGTCTACGGCGCTGAAGCCGATCTCGGCTACAATGGCGTCAAGGGCGACAGCGCTGGCGTCGAGGCCAAGGGCGGCCTCGAAGGCTCGTTGCGCGCCCGTCTCGGCTATGCCGTGACCCCGGAAATCCTGCTCTATGGCACCGGCGGTCTCGCCGCCAAGAACCAGAAGGTGGAAGGCGGCGGCTTCAGCGACAGCAAGGGTATGCTGGGCTGGACGGCCGGTGTCGGCACCGACATCAAGATCACCGACAACGTGTTCGGCCGCGTCGAGTACCGCTACAGCGACTACGGCGACAAGGACTTTGACGGCTTCGGCAACGTCAAGTCGAAGGACAACCGCGTCACTTTCGGCGTCGGTATGAAGTTCTAAGTCGTCCAAGCCACGACACGGAAAAAGCCGGGCCGCGCGCCCGGCTTTTTTTGTGGCTGGCGTTGCCCCAGACCGACACGTTTGGCCGCGCCTTCAACGCAACCCGGTGGATGGCGCCTGCTGGAAATCCTCATGGGCTGAAATCGACTGCAGCTGGTCGAGCCAATTCGCGCGCGAGCGCGTGAAGACCTCGGCGTCCGGACGGTAGTCGGCCGGGTCGGTCATGGTCGCGGCGTGAACGTGGATCTCGTCGGGCCATCTGTCGGAGCGGAAGTAGAGCCTGGTGCCGCAGGACGGGCAGAACCCGCGAAAGGTGTTCGGGCTGCTTTCATAGCGCCTGATGACGCCGGCCCAGTTCAGCTGCTCCGGCCTCATGCCGAGGAAAGCAGTGAAGGGAGCGGACGTGGCGCGCTGGCAATCGGCGCAGTGACAGACAAGATTTCGCGTGAGCTCCCCGGAATAGATCCAGGTGACCGCGCCGCACATGCAACGTCCCGCCAGAGATGCCATCGCTTCCTCCGCGACTGCGTGCCCGGGCCGACCCCGCCGACACGGCCGATGTGAAGGATAGGCGGCGCGATCTGTTCAGGCTGGCCGCTTTGCGACCTTGGCGGGTTTGACCTTCGGCGGCAGTGTCTCGACGAAAGCCAGCGCACGATCGATCCACTCGGCGAGATCTGCCTCGGTTGCAGTGCCTTCCGGCGCGACATGGACATAGCCTTCCATGGAACGCCCGCCCATTTCCATCGGCCGCGCATGGGGCCGTGCGGCTGCGGCCGCGTGCCCGTCCTTGCCGACACGCACCAGCAAGCCGCGCTTCGAGGTGCCGATCAGCATATTGCCGTTGATCATGAAGCAGGTGCCGCCGAACATTTTCTGTTCCGTGAAAGCGCGCCGGCCAAGGGCCGCGCGCAAGCGCTCGACTATCGGATCGGGGGCGACGGTTGTTTTGGTGACCGACTTCGCCATGCGAACCACTTTGTAATTGCACGGCCTATGCAATCACGAATCCGGGCGACAATTCAATATGGGGAGGCGCGGCGGCGAGGCTGCCGATCTCCCCCACAAGGGTGGAGATGAGCTGTTTACCCCGGCACGCAGCCCTTCAGTTCCGGAAACTTTTCGTCGAAGCGCGCGGCCCAACGTGTCAGCCGGCCGCGGCCCTTTTCCCACTGGCCGCCGAAACGCAGCGCGAGATAGCCGAGAGTGGCACGCAGCGCCAGCTGGCCGGCGGTGATCTTCTTCGGCAGTTTCGGCGGGTTGGCGTTGAGCAGGTCGAGCGCGGCGGTGATCTTCGCCCACTGACGGTCGAGCCAGGGCTGATAGACCATGGCGTCGGGGCGCGTGCGCCGCTCATAGACCATCGACAGCGCGCAGTCGCAGATGCCGTCGGCCAGCGCCTCCAGCACCTCGGCCTCGAGCCGCTTGTCGGGGTTGCGCGGGAACAGCACGTTCTTCGACAGCCGGTTGAGATGCTGGGTGATCGCCCGGCTGTCGTGGATCGTGCGGCCGTCCTCCAGCACCAGCACCGGGATCTTGCCCAGCGGATTGGCCGAGATCAGCTCCGCCGGCTTGTCCTCCGTCTTGACCGGCACGAGTTCGATGGCGATGCCGGCATAGGCGGCGGCCATGCGGACCTTCGAACTATAGGGAGAGGTGGAGGCGTAGAGCAGCTTCGGCATGGATCGGGTTCCTGATTGTCCGTGCGCACTGTTGACCGAATGCTATTGCCAGAGCAACGGCCAGCGCCGCCAAAACCTACCGCCAGTTGGCCCACCTTGTTCGAGCGGCGCGTGCCGCCGCTACGTCAGGGACCGCTCCATGATGATGGTTCGTTCGTCGTCGTGGAAGCAGTCCCGGAGCGCGCGGAAGCCAAGTCTGAAATAAAATCGCTCCGCGGTGACCGAGGACGGCACCGTCAGCACCGTCGCGCCGTTTGCCCGCGCTGCTTCCTCGATCTCCAGCATCAGCCGGCTGCCGACGCCGCGTCCCTGAAATTCAGGATCGACGAACACAGATCGAACCGTTGTTCCGTCCAGGCCCGCGGTACCGACAATTTTGTCGCCGCAAACGGCGACAAAGACTTGGCGCTTCTTGAAAAGTTGCCGCACGGCAGAGGGGCTGAAGCTCTGCTCAACGCGGGCGATGATTTGCGGCCCGTACTCCCTGGCGTTGTTTTTCCGCAGAGCGGCAACAATGACCCGGCTTACCGCTTCGGCATCGCCCTCGCCTGCCCGTCGAATTCCAAGCCACAAAGCCATGATCAGCCCTTTCCACCTGATCGACGTGCGGCAGCAGCCGACATCGCCCGGACCAGAACGGATCGTGACGATGCGAGCCGGTCGCGCAACAAAAAAAGCTCCCGGAAGTTTGCCGGGCGGCAAATTTCCAGGAGCTTTCAGGACAGGCCTTTGCCATCCACTTCGCCCGCTGTCACGCCGAACTGGCGAGAGGGGCGCCTCGACGGCACCCACCCTCGCCTGTTCAGGCTCGCGAGCGAAGTTACGCGATTACTTCTTGGCCGGCGCCTTCTTGGCAGGCGCTGCCTTCTTCACGGCTGCCGTCGACTTGGCGGCTGCTGCTTTCATCGGCGCCTTGGCGGCGGGCTTGGCCGCTGCCTTCGCTGCCGGCTTCTTGGCGGCGGGCTTCGCTGCCGCCTTCGCGGCGGGCTTGGCTGCCGCCTTCGCGGCCGGCTTAGCCGCAGCCTTCGCCGCAGGCTTTGCCGCTGCCTTGGCCGGAGCCTTGGCGGCTGCCTTCGGTGCCGCTGCCTTCTTCGCTGCTGCAGGTTTCGCGGCAGCCTTCGGTGCCGCTTTCTTTGCCGGCGCTTTCGCCGCCGGCGCCTTGGTTGTCGTCTTTGCCATGCGATGCCCCTTGCGTTTTGCCCAAGGTCGTGAGTGACCCGGCGTGCTCATGCATATCTGACTCGCGGCTATCTAGCCAGCGAAGCAACACAATGAATTTCAGTTATTGAATTTTGGTTACGCAAGACGCGTTGACAAGGGCATCGGCGAAAAAAACGACAGAGAATCTTTGCCCTTCGAAGTGAAAATGCGCCGTCGAGAATTCCCGATGCTCTCTATCGCCGGATCATCCAGACATCTTGATGCCGCGCAGAGCGTAGAATGTGAGCGTATTGCTCATAATGGACAACGCACACCAAACAAAGCACCTCATCTTGTCCAGCGGAAAGATTTACAAGTCAAGGCGGAGCAGAACCGAACCGGCGAAGGGGCAAAGCTTGCGCGGCAAAAAGCGAGCTTACCGCTCACATTCAAAACTGCCGCTGGAAGAGCCTGATACCGCTCAGGCTCCGCTGCAGACGGCGTGAGGACGCCGCCCGTTCCATGCTCCTCGCAAGTTCCGGGGAGAAAACCGTTGCGCACAATCCTGGAAGTGCTGTTCTTCGTTGGTCGCAATTCCGGACGGAAAACCGCTTCGCACTTTTCCTGGAATTGCTGTTCTTCCTTGGTCGCAATTCCGGACGGAAAACCGCTTCGCACTTTTCCTGGAATTGCTCTCAGGCCAAATGTGAGTATCCTGCTTATATTCTCGGGAGGCAGGTTGGGGATGTCTACTCGCATTGCAAAGCCAGCCCCGCGCATGCGCAAGGAGCCGCGCCAGGCGCGCTCGGTCGCCACCGTCGAGGCGATAATCGAAGCAGGTGCCCGCGTTCTAAGCGAGATCGGCTGGGCGGGCTTCAGCACCAACAAGGTGGCCGAGACCGCGGGCGTGAGCATCGGGTCGCTCTATCAATATTTCCCCGACAAGCTTGCGCTGGTCGACGCCATCCGACGCCGCCACTTCGACCATGTGCTGTCCGTCATTCGCGACGCCGCGGCTGAGGAGAAGCCGCTCAGGCAATTCGCGCGCGAGCTGGTGCGCGGCATGATCGCCGCGCACAGCATTCACCCGACGCTGCATCAGGTGCTGCTCGACGAGACGCCGGTCGACCGCGGCTCGCGCGCCGCGCATGCCTCGTTCCAGGCCCGCTATCTCGAGCACTATGCGGCGGCCGTCGCGCAATACCGCCGGCGCCTGAAGAATACCGAGACCGTGGCGCGCGTGCTCTCCTCCGCCGTCGAGGGCGTGATCCACAATGCGGCGCGCCGCAACATGCTCGATGCGCCGGAGCTGCAGAAGCAGCTCGGCGAGCTGATCTGCGCCTATCTGTCCGGCCAGGGCGCGCGAGCGTGACCAGCGCGATACCGACGCCGTCAGGGTCGATAGCCGAGGCAGATCGCGCCCAGCGCGACGACGGCACAGGCTCCGATACGGCGCGGCGTCAACTGCTCGCCGAGGAAGAAGCGGCCGATGAAGGCCGCGAAGACGACGCTGGTCTCGCGGATGGCGGTGATCGGCCCGGCCGGCCCCTGCGCGAAGGCGGCGACCACCGCGCCATAGGCCAGCAGCGCGAATAGACCGCCGCTCAAGGCCTTGCGTGTTTCCGGCGCACGCAGGTCGACAGTGAGCCTGCCGCGCAGACCGACGAAAGCCGCCGGCAGCAGGGCACCGTAGATCAGCAGTACCCAGGCGGTGTAGGCGGCGCTGTCGCCGGCGACGCGCACGCCGATCGCGTCGACCGTCGCATAGGCCGCGATGATGACGCCGGTGGCCAACGCGTAGAGGATCGATGTCACTGAGGCCCTGCCCCGCCCGACTGACAGACCCATAATGCCGCAGGCGACCAGCGCGACGCCGATGAGTTCCGGCGCGGCGAGCCGTTGGCCGGCCAGCAGGAAGCCGCCGAGCGCCACCAGCAGCGGCACGCTGCCGCGCACGATCGGATAAACCTGCCCGAGCTCGCCATAGCGGTAGGCGGCAACCAGGAACACGCTGTAGCCGACCTGAAGGACGGCCGATAGCACGACATAGGACCAGGCAGCCGCAGCCGGCAGCGGATGGAAGAGCGCCAGGACAATAGCAGCGGCAGTGCTCGAGAAGCTCATGACTGTGACCGTCCACAGTCTGTCGACCCCGGTCCGTAGGAAGGCGTTCCAGCTGGCATGCAAAATGGCCGCGGACAGCGCGAGCCCGACGACCGTCGCGTTCATTGGGGGCCCCGCGCGCCGGCGAGGATGGCGGAAGCCGCCTTGCGCGCATTGGCGATGGCGGCATCAGCCTCCCCCATCTGGGCCATCAGCGTCGCGCCATCGATCAGCATCAGCAGCGCCGTGGCGACGCCCTCGGCCCGCTCCGGCGGCATCTCTTCTTCCAGGATGGCGCGCAGGCGCGACCGCAAACCCTTCTTCTGGCGGCTGGCTGCCTTGAACACCGGATGATCGGGATCGCCGAACTCGGCGAGCGCGTGCGCGAACAGGCAGCCGTGGAAATCCGGATCGCGAAACCAGCGTTCGTGCCAGTCCAGTATCGTGAAGATCTTCGCTTCCGCCGTGTCCGCCGACGCGGCCAGCCGGTCGAGCTGGCGTTCGAAACGCGCCGCGCGGTGCTCCAGCACCGCGACGATTAGATCGTCCTTCGCCGGGAAGTGGCGGTACATCGTCATCTTGGCGATGTCGGCCTCGGCGATAATGCGGTCGATGCCGGTGGCGTGGAAGCCGTCACGCTTGAACAGCGAATACGCGGTGTCGACGACATGCTGGCGTTTGGCGGAGGGCGATGAGAGCATTATGCTGCCGCGTGATGAGACAGGTCTGTCTCTTTTTAGGCGACAGTTCGACAGTCGTCAATCGGCAGCCGATTAGCCGATTTTGCCTTCCGGCAATGGCCGGCAAGCTCAGAATTATTCGCGATGGGACTGATGCCGTCGACGGGCCGAACGGAGTGGCCTGCGACCTGAAGGGCGCAGACCGGGGGAATGGATCTGCGGCTTCTTACCGAAGCACGCGGCAGCGGCCGTTATAAACCATCCAGCGGTCGAAGCCGGAGACGCAGAACTCGACATTGTCGCCGATCGAGGCGAAGCCTTGGCCTTCCTCGATCAGGTAAAAGATCGAGCGGTCGCGGCCGTCCGACAGGCTGACGGTGGCGCGGCAATAGTGCCGACCGATCGGCCATCTCTCGCTCGACGGCAGATAGCGATGCAGGCGGATGTTATGGAAATCGGTGATCGCGACATCCGGCAGGTGCGGCACATGATGAACCTGATAGCTGAAGCGATCGGTGATCTTGCTCAGCACCCAGGCCTCGGCGCAGACGCTGCCGTCATCCTCGGTTAAAACGGCAAGGTCGGCGGCCTGCGCTGCCTGGGTGAAACCAAGCGACGTGCCAAGCGGCGTCAGAAGCGAAATCAGCGCGGCAAGGGCGGAATGGGCGAAGCGAGTCATGACAGCCTCTCAAGGTCGGTTGCACGCACTGTGCGGATTCGCCTGGCGGCGGTCAAGCGGTTGTGAAGACAATGGTTTCCCAAATCATCGTTCCAGATGCGGTCCGGCTGTCAGACGGTTCCCGCCACCAGCAGTCCGCCGACGACGGCCAGGTTGATCAGGAACGCGTTGCGCAGCACCTGCCGCTCCGGCTCTTCGGACTCCCAGAAGCGCAGCAGCGCGACGTTCGTCGCTAGCGTGAACAGGACAAGCGCACCGGCGGCGAAAGGCACGGCACGGCCGAGCGCGAGCATCATGCCGGCGACGACCTCGAGCGCTGAGCCGGCTGCCAGCATGACAGCGGGAGCCGGAAATTTCCGGCTCGCCAGATAGTCGCACATCGCCTGGAATTTCAGGAAGTGCTCGATGCCGGCGAAAGACGAACACGCCGCCGATGAGAAGCGCGCCTATCGCCTGAACGGTATCGATCGACATGTCGACCTCCTGCAGGCTTCCGGCTCAATCCTTCGGGATGAAAGCGGGGTTGTAGACGACTTCCCAGAGATGATCGTCGGGATCCTGGAAATAGCCGGCATAGCCGCCCCAGAAGGTCTTTTGCGCCGGCTTGGCGACGCGGGCGCCGGCCTTGACGGCCTCGGCCATCGCAGCGTCGACCTCGGCCTCGCTCGACAGGTTGTGGCCGATGGTGAACTCGGTCGGACTGCGGCCGCTCTGCGGCACGGTGGCGTCGAGGGCGATGCTCGCGCGCTCGAAGATCGCGAATTTCAAGCCGCCGGCAAGCTCGAAGAAGGCGACGGCGCCGTGCTCGAACTCGCGGCCGATGATGCCCTCGGTCGGCAGGCCCAAGCCGTCGCGGTAGAATTTGAGCGACGCCTCCAGATCGTCGACGCCAAGGGTGAAGACGGTGATGCGAGCTTTCATTTCTCTCACTCCCTTCTATATTCGTGACCACATCCGCGACCGGATGCGGCGCGGTGAAGGCGCTGGACGCGCCAAGAGGCTGCATCCGTTTTGCCACGGCGGAAGCGACCCGCATTGAAGATTTCGGCCAAAATGGCCGAAGCGGACCCGCCAGAGCACGCCGAAGCAGATCGGAGAAGATATGGAAGCGGTCCTGGCGCAGACCACCGGCTTCTTTCGGGAACGGCCCGCCCCGCGAGGCCTGGCCGGCGCCTTCTCCGCCGTCTGGGTGCATCGCATGGCGAAGCAGGACGTCCCGCCAATCGTCATCACGCCGGACGCGACTATCGATCTGCAATGGATCGAAGGTCGCTTCCGCGTGGTCGGACCGGACAAGGAGCCGCAGATCGAGCGCCTTCCCCCCGGGTCGGTGATCATCGGCTTCCGCTTCCGGCCGGGCGCGGCCGCCGGGTGGCTCGGCGTGCCGGCCGGCGAAATCGTCGGCGGGCGGCTGAGCCTCCAGGACTTATGGGGTACGCGTGCCCGCGAACTGTCAGATCGCGTCAAGGCCGCGCCCGACCTCGCCGGCATGGTGCGGCAGCTGGAAAATAACGTCGGCGCGCATACAGAGGGGCGCGATGCGCTCGATGCGCTGATGGGCAGGGCCTTCGAGTTCATTGATGAAGGCCTGTTGCCGGAGACGCCGCTGGTTCCCTGTCTGCTCAACCGCCTCAACATGAGCGAGCGGACGCTGCGCCGGCGTTTCGAGGACGCTTTCGGCTATGGTCCGAAGACGCTCGACCGCATCCTGCGCTTCCACCGCTTCCGGCGCCTGCAGCGACGGCATAGCGATGCCTCGACCGCGCTGCTCGCCATCGAGGCCGGCTATGCCGACCAGGCGCATCTGATCCGCGAAACCCGGCGGCTGACCGGCGTGACACCCTCGGCGCTGGCGTAGCTAATCTTCGGCTGGTCCCCGGTCTCACTCACCGGCCAGCCATTCGATCGTCCAGCGCGACGGCTGTTCGACGGCAAGCCTTCCATGCAAGGCCGGCAGCATCACCCGCAATTCGGCCTCCAGCGTGAAGGGCGGGTTCACCACCACAAGGCCGCTGCCGTCGAGGCTCGGTTCGCTCGAGGCAGGCCGGATCTCGAAGCCGATGTCGAGCAGTTTTGGAATGCCTGTCTCCTTCAGCGCGGCACGGAAGGCGGCGACCGCCTTGCGATCCTTGATCGGATACCAGAGCGCGTAGATGCCCCCCGGCCAGCGCCGGTGCGCTCGGCGCAGGTTCTCGACGAGACGCTGGAACTCGCCCTCCTCCTCGAAGGGCGGATCGACAAGCACGAGCCCGCGCTTTTCCTTCGGCGGCAGATGCGCGCCGAGCGCCAACCAGCCGTCGAGCTCGATCACCCTGGTCTGGATGTCGCCGGCGAAGACGGCTTTGAGCCGCGCAGCGTCCTCGGAATGCAACTCGATCGCCGTAAGCCGATCCTGCTTGCGCAGGAGATGGCGCACGATCAGCGGTGAGCCGGGATAGCGGCGGAGACCGCCGTCGGGATTTTCCAAGCGCACCGCTTCCAGATAGGGCTGAAGCAGCGCCGCCGTCCGAGGCTCGAGCGCGGCCTCGGACAGCCGGCCGATGCCGCCCTGCCATTCACCCGTCTTGCCGGCTTCCACCGACGCGAGATCGTAGCGGCCGATGCCGGCGTGAGTGTCGATAACGCGAAAGGCCTTGTCCTTCTGCTTCAGATACTCGACCAGCCGGCTGAGCACCGCGTGCTTGACGACATCGGCGAAATTGCCGGCGTGGTAGGCGTGGCGATAATTCATGCCGCCTTCACCTTTGCGAACCGCCGCGGCCCCAGCGCGGCGGCGGGGGCTGCGAGTTGGGATTCTGCGGCGGCTTGTTGCCACGCCCAAAGACCAGCGAAAGCACCAGCCCAGCCAAGCCGACGCCCATCAGCGTGTAACCGGCCGGCTGCGCGCGTTCGTCGGCTGAGCCGGTGCCCGCACGCAAGATCAGGTCGACGGCGCGCATGTCGATCCCGTCCGCATCGCCCGGACCGACAGTGAAGACGTAAGCGCCCGGCGTGACCGTCTCTATCACGCCGGCCTCGTCGCGAAAGATCTTGTCGGGCAGCTGCGGGCTCACCTGGCGTGGATTGTCGGTGTGGTTGAAGGAGAGCGTCGAGGCGAGCGCCGTGCGGCCGCCGCTTGCCGCGGTCAGTGTCAGCACCGTGTGCTGCTGCGAGGCGACGCGCTCGGCACGCGCGGTGAGGTCGACCAGCACGCGGACAGGCGCGTCGCGCGCAGCGAGCCGTACGGTCGCCGGCCGGAAGCGGCCGCCCTCGTAGACGCGCCAGGTGCCGATCGCATGGCCGGAGAAATTGCTCACCGCCCAGGGATAGAAGACCCCGATGGCAGCGCCGGCGATGAGGACAAGAACCGAGAGGAAGCGCATTGAAAGCCCTGGTTAGAGTTTCTTGCGGGCGCGATCGCCACTTTTGGCGGCCTCGTCCCGGGCAGCGTCGCGAATCCGCTCCATCTCGTCCAGAAACATCTCCAGGCCAAGCTCGAAAGTCTTGTCGAAACCGCTTGTGCCAAAATAAGCCGCGGCCGCCACGACACTGGGATAGTCGCGCTGCAATTCTTCGTCGCTGACCGTGGTGACCGCCGATGGCCCCTTGGCGTAGCCGGCGGTCTCGTCGAGGATCGCGCCCATCAGATAATAGCCCGCGGCGCGGAACAAACGGGCGCTGAGCTCAGGTCCGAAGCCGCCATCCTCGAACAGGCCGATGATGGCGTTCAACTTGGCGAGGCAGGGCGGCGAGTTCATGCGATAGACGACGATGAACGGCGCGAAGGCCGGATGCTCCGTCGCCACACGCCGGAATTCCTGCATACCGATGCGCGCCCGCTCACGCCAAGGAAGGCTGTCATCGGGGATCACGAGCCCGCTCATCTGGCGATCGACCAGCGCCTCGTAGAGATGCGCCTGCGAGGGAAAGTGATGGTAGATGCTCATCGCCTCGCAGCCGAGCCTGGCGGCGAGCTTGCGCATCGAGAAGCCGGAGAGCCCTTCCCGCTCGATCACCTCAAAGGCCGCGTCCTCGATCATCTCGCGGGACAATTTTCCGCGGGTTCGGGTTTTCTTGCTCGGTGAGTCCATGGCGCCGCTTGACAACTTACACTGTAAGGTTCATGTTCCAGATCACCTTACACCGTAAGGCTAACAAAAACCAGAGGAGAACACCATGCCTGTCATTCGCATCATCTCAAGCGCGCATTCCTACCTTCGTTCCGCCTCGCTGCTCGCCGCTATCGCGTTCACCGCGGCCTTGACCATGCCTGCCGGCGCGGACGACTACGACGCCGCCATCAAGGACATCCAGTCGACCGTTGGGGGCGTGCCCGGCTTCATGAAGCAGTTCCCGAAAGCCGCTCTGCCCGGCGCGTGGGCAGAGGTCAAGGCCATCGAGCTCAGCGACAAGACGGCGCTGCCGCCGAAGGTGAAGTCGCTGATCTCGCTGGCGGTCGCGGCGCAAATCCCCTGCAATTATTGTGTCTGGTCGGACACCGAGAACGCCAAACGCGCCGGCGCCACCGACGAGGAGATCCAGGAGGCAGTCGCCTTGGCGGCCTTGACCCGCCACTGGAGCACCATCTTCTACGGCATGCAGGTCGACTTCGCCCAGTTCAAGAAGGAGATGGGCGGAGAATAAGGAGGGGCAATGAGGAGTAGAAACGGGAATGCACGGCGTCCAGTTGTCCAACCTGCGCTACTCCTTGTTGATGCACCTCAGAGTGGTGGCGATGCCGGGAGGCCATCTCGGCGTGCCGGACAGCACGGCTGCGGAACCGTCGTCACCACGGCCGCCTAGCCCCGATCAATTCGGAAAGCGCGTTTCGCAGACAGGGCCTACAGGCTCGCCAGATCTACCTGTTGGCGAACTAAGATATACTTGCGCAATTTTCTAGCCCGAAAGACCGGCCGCAAGAAATGCCAGAGCCCGAGAGACGACGCCAGACGCGTTCCTTGTCCTTCACCTTGAAGCCTTCCGCCCCTAACGCTCGACAAGCTTTGCGTAGGCCGCGGCACGCGGTGCTTTACCGCGGGAAAACCGGCCGGAACCGACCCCTTCTATGACGCAAAAGGCGCGCCTGCCTACGCTTACAGTTAACCAACCGCAAAAGACTGAAGTTAATGAATCCCTAAATTAGTTGACTATGCCGCGCACAGGTATATCTTTCCATACGTTGGGTGTGCAATTTGGGCGAGCAGTCCGCGGTGGTGGCAACCATGTTCGTGGATCGCGACTTAGGGGCAATGGGAAGCTGAGCGGCAGCACATAAGCCGTACGGCAACGACCCCGCTTACTCAGACAAAACACATCGTGTTTTTTGGCGACTTCGCGCATGCGGAGGGGATCGCCATGATTTCACCTGGTCGGGCAACGCTGTTGCCCCGGCCCGGAACGACGATGCGTGGGTGTGTGCGAGTGTGAGGTCGCCATGGGTAGGGTCATCAAAGTTCTGAAGCTGGACACCAAGCCGGGACGGAGGCGTGCCGATCAAGGACGCGCGCTGGTCGCCGGCGGAGCAGGATTTCTGGGTTCTCATCTGTGCCAAAGGCTGCTTGCCGATGGATATGAAGTCATCGCGCTGGACAATTTCCACACGGGCAAGCGCTACAACCTGTCAGCGATAGCGCGTGACGCGACTTTCGCCTGCATCAGGCACGACATCGTCGAGGAACTGCCGACGGACCTTGCTGTCGACGAGATCTACAATCTCGCCTGCCCGGCTTCTCCGCCGCATTATCAGGCCGATCCGATCCACACCTTCAAGACCAGCGTGCTCGGCTCGATCAACCTTCTGGAGCTCGCGCGGCGACACAACGCCAAGATCTTCCAGGCCTCGACTTCGGAGGTCTATGGCGATCCGCTGGTGCATCCGCAGCCCGAAGGTTACTTCGGCAATGTCAACACGCACGGTCCGCGCTCCTGCTACGACGAGGGCAAGCGCTCGGCCGAGACGCTGTTCTTCGATTACTCGCGGACATACGGCATCGATGTCCGCGTCGCGCGCATCTTCAACACCTACGGTCCGCGCATGCGGCCCGACGACGGCCGCGTGGTGTCGAACTTCATCGTCCAGGCGCTGCGCGGCGACGACATCACCGTCTACGGCAGCGGCGGGCAGACGCGCTCCTTCTGCTTCGTCGACGACCTGATCGAAGGCTTCGTGCGCCTGATGAACGCCGGCGTGGCCCCTCAGCACCCGGTCAATCTCGGCAACCCCGTCGAATTCACCGTCATGGAATTGGCCGAGCTGGTCATCGACTATACGAATTCACGCTCGCGCATCGTGCACCGGCCGCTGCCGGTCGACGACCCTAGGCAGCGCAAGCCCGATATCTCGTTTGCCAGGCAGCATCTCGGCTGGGAGCCGAAGGTTGCGCTGAGCGAAGGCCTCGCCCACACCACTGCCTATTTCGACGCCGTCCTGGGCGGACGCCGGTTCATCGCCCCGCGCAGGGTCCAGGCATCAACCGCCAGGGAGGCAACGGCATGATGACCCGCCGCCCCGTTCTGGTGACGGGTGGCGCCGGCTTCATCGGCAGCCATGCCTGCAAGCTGCTGTCGGCGGCGGGCTACTTGCCGGTGGTCTACGACAATTTGAGCCGCGGCAACGAGAAAGCCGTCGCCTGGGGGCCGCTGGTCGTCGGCGACATCCGCGACCGCGAAGCGTTGCGGCGGGCGATCGAGACTCACAGACCACAAGCGATCATCCATTTCGCCGCCCTTGCCTATGTCGGCGAGTCGGTCAGCGCGCCGGCGGATTACTATGCGACCAATGTCGGCGGCACCATCGCCGTACTGGACGCCGCGCGGGCAAGCGGCATCGACAAGGTGATCTTTTCCTCGAGCTGCGCGACCTATGGCGTGCCGGAAGCATTGCCGGTGAGCGAGGCCTCGCCGCAGAAGCCGATCAGCCCCTATGGCCGCAGCAAGCTGATGGGCGAAGAAATCATCAGGGACTATGCCGCTGCCTATGGAACGAGATACGCGATCCTTCGCTACTTCAACGCCTGCGGCGCCGATCCCGAAGGCGAGCTTGGCGAGTGGCATACACCCGAAACCCACCTCATTCCGAGGGTGCTGATGGCGGCGTCCGGCATGATCGAGGCGATCGAGGTCTTCGGCGCCGATTACGAGACGGCGGACGGCACATGCGTGCGCGACTACATCCACGTCAGCGACCTCGCCCGCGCGCATCTCATGGCATTGATGCATCTCGAGGCCGGCGGCGACAGCCTGTCCGTCAATCTCGGCACCGGCCGAGGCATCTCGATAAAGGAGATCCTCGAGGCCGTCGGCCGCGTCACCGGCCGGACGGTCCCGGTCGCCTATAAACCGCGCCGGCCCGGCGACCCGGCCGGGCTGTTCGCCGATCCCAGCCTTGCACAAGAGCAGTTGGGCTTTGTGGCGGAACTTTCCGATCTCGACACCATCGTCAGGACGGCAGCGCCCGTCTTCGGGCTCCGACCGGCCCTGAAGCCGAAGGTTTTCAAAGCGTCCACCGACGTCTCGCGCGCGAAGCGCGCGCCGCGCGGCATGAACGCCGCGGAAAAACGCCAGCCTGCACGGCTGGCAGTCGTCCCTGTGAGTACTGTGTCGGGGCGTGGGCTCGCTGAGCTGGGTTGAGGGCTTCTCTCAGCGAGCCTCTTAGATTTGATCCGCTGGGACAATTCCGAGCGGAAACTGCTAGAGCAATTCCAGGACGTGCGCAGCGGCTTCCGTCCGGAATTGCGTGAGCAAAGAGATAGAGCGGTTCGGCGTTTCCGTGAAACGGCCAGCCGCTCTAGGCATCTTTCTGGACGTGCTTCAGCAGCGACTAACTCTTGGGATCGACCAGCTTGCGGGCCTTTTCGAAATCGACGCTCCTGGTATCGCCCGCCTGAATTTTCTTGAGCTCGTCGGCCGAATTGTCCGAAGCGTGCCTGAAGCTGTACCACCGGCCATCCGGATCCCTCCGTTGCTGGACGGTCCCGTTCAGGACGCGATGGCTGAAACAGGTGCGGATGGGCTGTGCCGTATAGGCCGTGGACCGCCAGACGAGCTCCATGCACATCTTGCCATCATTGCTGAGATGCCATGTACCTTCGGCGAAGGACGTTGAACCAGGCTTGGACGTCCAGGCACGCATGCGCCTGTCCTGGGCGAAATAGGCGGCTCCGTCCTCCCAGTTCCAGGTGCGGTCGGCATAGAACAACTGCAACTCAAATGCCGTCGGCGTGGTGCCTGCTTGTGCCGCTGCCGGAGACCCAGCGCCGGCTGCGTGAGCAACGCCGGACAGCGCCACTCCACCGCAGAAGAGCAGAAGCATCAGGTCCGCGCGCCGCGCAGAACGACGGCACCTCACGCTCCGCGCTGGTCTGGACGGCATATTTTTCGAACTGCAGGAATGATGAGCGATAACATTTCGACGACGCCTTTCGATCTGGCGTCACTACCCAGATTGGGTATTCGATCCCAATGCGCAGCTACCGCCCCCACGTGATATTAACTGCCGCTCGAGGAATGGTGTCAACCTTCCCGTCGCAGCGAGCCAGGATCGCCCGCGAACGGTGATTGCGGCCGCGCCAAAGCTTGTGGATGGGCAAGCCGCTGGTTTATAGGATCGGCCGCTTATGATGGAGCAGAAACGTTGAACGGGCCGGCGACCACGGAAGGGCTCGGAATCTTGGCGCCTCGCCAGGCCATTGGAAGCCGGCAAGGGAGCCGGCGGCCTGGAGCCGTCCCCGGCCGTGCGCCCGATTTCGAAATCGAAGCAATTACCCGGAGTGCGGCGGTCGGCGCCATTCGGAGAACTGGTTGAAAAAAGCATTCTCGATAATCGTCACCCTGGCGCTGCTGGCCTGGCTTGCGGCAGACTCGCGCTGGAAGATGGTGGGCGACGCCTTCGCCAGCATCACGCCCGGCGCCTTCGCTGCGGTGACGCTGGCGCTGTTCGTCACTTATGTGCTGCGCGCGCTGCGGGTCTGCGACGAGTTCCGCGACGAGGTGAACGGCCGCTTCGGCGCCTGCCTGCGCGTCATCCTCATTCACAACGCCATGATCAACGTGGTGCCGTTCCGCGGCGGCGAGACCGCCTTCCCGCTGCTGTTGCGGCGGGTGTTCGGCATCTCGATCGTGCGCGCCGGCGCTTCGCTCCTGTGGTTCAGGCTGCAGGACGCCTTCGTCGTCGGCGTGCTCGCGTGCCTGGTGTGGCCCGGTCTTCACCCGGCGCTCAGGGCCGCGGGAATAGCAGCGCTGATTGCCTCCGCCTGGTATCTGCCGCGCTGGTCGCGCGCGCCGCATGACTGGGCCGGGCGCGGCAGCATCGTCTCGAAGCTCGGCAAGCTGCGCGATATCTTCACCGAGGCCACGAGGCGCTCCCGCTACGGCTGGTGGTGGACGGTCGCCAACTGGACGCTGAAGCTTGCCGTGCAGGGATGGCTGCTCGCCATGCTGCTCGGCACCTCTTTCCAGACTGCCTTTCCCGGCGCCGTCGGCGCCGAGGCCGCCGCCATCCTGCCGGTGCAGGGTGTCGCCGGCTTCGGCACTTACGAGGCTGGAGCCGCCGCAGCGCTGCTCTATTCCGGCATCGCCATGAAGAACGGGCTGCAGGCGGCGCTGGCGCTGCATCTGTTCATCCTCTGCTCGGCCGTTGCCACCGGTGCGATCGCCTGGCTGTTTCCCTCGAAATCGACGCTGCCGGAGACGCCGGCTACGGGACCCGCAAGGAAATGACCGCCATGGACATGCTTCCCATTCCTCAGTCGGGGCTGCCTGCCGGTGCCGTCATGCCCGAGCACCAGCTTTCCATCGTCATCCCGATGTATAACGAGGCCGACAACGTCGAGCCGCTGATCGTGCGTATCCACCAGGCGATGGAGAACTACAGCCAGCCCTGGGAAGTGGTGCTGGTGGACGACGGCAGCACCGACGCCACGCCGAACGAAATTCGCCGCCTGGCGGCCGAATACGGTGCGCATGTGCACGCTGTGGAGCTGGTGCGGAACTTCAAGCAGACGGCGGCCATGCAGGCCGGCCTCGACGCTGCCCGCGGCGATGTCATAGCGACGCTCGACGGCGACCTGCAGAACGATCCGTTCGACATACCGCGCATGGTCTATCGACTGCTGACCGAGGACCTCGACCTCGTCGCCGGCTGGCGCAAGAACCGCCAGGAGGGTTTCTGGATGCGCCGGCTGCCGTCACGCATCGCCAACTCGCTGATCGCGCGCGTCACCGGGGTTCGGCTGAAGGACTATGGCTGCAGCCTCAAAGTGTTCCGCGGCAGCGTCATCCGCAGCGTCAGGCTCTATGGCGAAATGCATCGCTTCATCCCGGCCTGGTTGGCGACGGTGACGACGCCGCGCCGTATCGCCCAGGAGGTGGTGACGCATCACGCCCGCATCCACGGCCAGTCGAAATACGGCATCTCGCGCACCTTCCGCGTGGTGCTCGACCTGGTCTTCATGTTCTTCTTCATGCGCTACCGCACCAGGCCCGGCCATTTCTTCGGCGGGATCGGCATCGTGTTCGGCGTGCTCGGCTCGCTGATCCTTGCTTACCTGTTCAGCTTGAAGGTGTTTTTCGGACAGGACATTGGAACGCGCCCGATGCTGTTCACCGGCTTCTTCCTGGTCATCGCCGGCCTGCAGATGGTAACGTCGGGCGTGCTCGCCGAGATGCTGTCGCGCGTCTATCTCGAGGCGAATGTTTCGCTCGCTTATGTGGCGCGCCCGCAGCCCGCGCCCGGCGAAGGCGATGGCTGGCGTTGGCCGAGCCCGCCCGCGCAAGCCAAGAAAGCCCCGAGACGGAAATGATCCCGCCCCTGCCCTCATCCGAGGTCCGCGCATGACCATCCTTGTGACCGGAGCCGCCGGCTTCATCGGCAGCCATGTCTGCGAGCGCCTGCTCGCCCGCGGCGACGCCGTTGTCGGCGTCGACTGCATGAACGCCTACTACGACCCGGCATTGAAGGCGGCACGGCTCGCCAGGCTTTCCGGCCGGCACGGATTTTCGTTCCGCCAACTCGACATAGCCGAGCCGGGCGCGCTGGCGGCGAATCTCGAGGGAACGCTGCTGAGCGGCATCGTGCATCTCGGCGCCCAGGCGGGCGTGCGCTATTCGCTCGAAAATCCGCGCGCCTATATCCACGCCAACATCGCCGGCCACCTGGAGGTGCTGGAGCTCTGCCGTGCATCGCCCGAGATCAAGCATCTGGTCTATGCCTCGTCGAGCTCGGTCTATGGCGGCAACACCAAGGTGCCGTTCGTGGAAACCGACCGCGTCGACAATCCGGTGTCGATCTACGCGGCGACCAAGAAGGCGGACGAGCTGATCAGTTCGACCTATTCGCATCTCTTTGGGCTGCCGCAGACGGGCCTGCGCTTCTTCACCGTCTATGGCCCCTGGGGACGACCGGACATGGCGGCCTGGATCTTCACCGAGGCGATGCTCTCCGGCAAGCCGATCCGCGTCTTCAATCACGGCGAGATGTGGCGCGATTTCACCTATGTCGACGACGTTGTCGAGGGCGTGATTGCGGTTCTCGACAAGCCGCCGGCGGCCGGCCGCGAGCGCCACCGCATCTACAACATCGGCAACAGCCAGCCGGTGCATCTCGGTCGCTTCATCGAGACGCTGGAAGGGCTGCTCGGTGTGAAGGCCATCCGTGAGGATCTGCCCATGCAGCCCGGCGATGTCGAGAAGACCTTTGCCGACACCAGCGCGCTCGAGCGCGACATCGGCTTCAAGCCGAAAGTGCCGATCGAGGAAGGACTGGCGAAATTCGTCGACTGGTACCGGCGGGAATGGCGGCCGGAGGGCAAGCGGTAAAGCGAAACGCTGCCGCCGATGCCCTGCCCTACATGCATCCTTCGATAAACGGACCGCTGACCCATAGCGAGCCGTTGGTATACATGGCGGTTCCGCTGTCGTCGGTGTAGCCATGGGATTGCTCGTCGACGTGCAGCTTGCTGTTGGGCACAAGCTGCCCGTTCACTTTGATGTTCTTGATGAAAAGGTTGCGATCGCCGGGCCGGCCGTCTCCGGCCCACTGGTCGTTGACATAACGAATTTCGATCGTCTTTGGATTGGGCACGCCGCTGAGGTCGATGTGGAACGGTTGCGCCTCGACGGCCGCCTCCGTCAGTTCCGCTACGCGCTGCTCGCCGGTCGAGGCGTTGCTCTCCTTGCCCTGGACGGCGATCTCGCCAAGGCGCTTGCCGTCGGCGAAGACGTCGAAGCGAGGCTGACCCTGGTAGTCGGTGCCGGCCGCGTCGATCTCCAAGCTTGTGGCTGTGCAGCGCCCCGCGTCCCGGGCCGCGTTGGCGACAAGCGTGGCTATGCGCCGCTTTTGCGATTGCACCCATCCGGCAATCGGCTGCAGCAGCGCCGTTCGATCGCTCGAGCTTTCATTGAATAGGTTCGTCTTTTCACCGGGATCGGCCTTAAGGTCGTATTCCTCGACCCTGCCGGTGGTAGCGTTGAAGATCACCTTTCGATCATTATCGCGATAACCGAGCAAGGAGCCGGCCCACGGATTGAAGAAGAAGGTCCTGTTTGGCCGTTGCGCGCTGAACAGGCTGCGGCCCTGCCACTGCTCGGGCAATGGCAGTCCCAGTATGTCCATGATCGTCGGAGCGATATCGACGATGCCGCCGACCGGATGCGCGACTTCGTCATGGAAAAGGTGCTTGTTGATCATTATCAGCGGAATGTGGACGTTCTCGTCGTAGATCGCGGTGGCATGGACGTAGTCGCCATGTTCTCCGAACGCCTCGCCATGATCGCCAAGGACGACAACCAGCGTCGAATCGAGCTTGCCGGACTGCTTCAGTGAATCGAGGATTTCACCGAACGCTGCGTCGCCGACCTTCAGGGCGTTGAGATAGGCATTGAATTTTTCGTCATCGACGTAGTGCACCGGCCCGATGTCTTTGGCGGAAGGCACCATCTTCGAGAACATCGGGCTGCCGGTGATATACGGATAATGCGTCATCGCCGTGAACATGATGCCGAAGAAGGGCTTCTGCGGATCCTTCTTCATCCAGTCGATGATCGTTTGGGCAGTGCAGAGGTCACTGTTGTAGTCCATGTTCTTCCACTGCTCGGTACTGAGCTTGAAGGTCGGGGTGGCGCATTTCTGCCCCCGATAGTCCTGGATGACGTCCAGTCCCTTGTTGAGCAGGAACTCGTCCACACGCTGGAAACGGGAATCGGCGCTCCAGAAGAACCCGGTGCGAAAATTGTGCTTGGACAGGGCGTTGGAGATCGTCTCCAGCGGCAGGTACGGATATTTGGCGGTCATCCCGTAGAATGAGATGTCGTTGTACATCGAGGTCAGCAGCGAGAAGATCGAGTAGTGCGTGGACGGCGCATGCGCATAGATCTTGTCGAACCGAATGGAATCTCCGGCATAGCTCTTTATGTTTGGCGTGATCGGATACTGGCCGCCAAAGGTCTCGATGTATTTCGACGGCACGGACTCCATCATGAAAACCAGCACGTTCTTGATCGGATTTGGCGTCGGCGCCTTGAAGCTTGAGGTTTCCGCCGGACGCTCCCCGACGCTGGCGACATCGGCATCATTGCCGCCGCCGCTCATCGCAAAAGTCACCGGCGTCGAACTGAACCACGCCGACTGAACGAAATACACGATAGGATTGTCGACCTTGGACGCTGGCAGCGACTGAGCGCGCACATGATAGCCGCTGCCGACCAGGGCCGCGCCAACGCACAGAACCAAAGCGATGAGAAACCTCTTGCGGCCTGCGGAACTCAGCCGCTGGCACAAACTGCCCGCGGCGTAGCCGAGGGCCAGCACCAGAATGATGGACCCGAAAAGGATCGCGGCATCCCTCACGTTGAGGGCGTCGCCCATCGCGCTCTTGGCGTCGGCATTCTGCAGGAAGTCGCCATAGACCAGCCACTGGAAGGTGAAAGGCTCACCCAGCATCTTGACGAGATTGATGTTGGCAAATCCCCAGCCGAGCGACACCAGGACCACGAGATAGAAAAGGGAGGCGACGGCCGCGGATGCGAGCCGGCTTGACTTTGTAAGGAAGAGCAGGATCAGCGTTGCCGCCGTCACCGATGTGATGAGGATCAGGTCGTAATAGCTTGCCGCCAATCCCATGGGAATGGACGCCAGAGCCCCTTGAAATGTGGTTTGCGGATCGACGATGACGGCCCGGTAGATGCCCAGCAGAAGCCATAACCACAGGCTGGTGCAAATGACGCGCAAGGACGTCCGCGTGAAGCGAAGTTCCTGCGTCAATGCAGGTTTCGTCCTCGATCCCGTCTGGCCGCCCTCGGACCGGCTCGCCGAGCCCATACCGCCGATACTCATGAGATTGCCCACCGCCAGTTTGTGCTCCGGCCAGAAACCACGGCCGGCAGCTTTCAAACCCCGTGCGCAAAATCGGTTCGGGGCAGGAAAGAGTCAACAAAATCAAGTGTGCGTTAACGACGTCTCTTCAGAACTGGTTAACCGCAAACACTGAAAGACAATGGGTTTGCCAAAGGGCCGATCAGCGTTGGAAGCGGCGAGCTTGCGGCAACAAAGAAAGCTGAGACCGTGTTGCGCGCCGACCCGGCTTCATTCCGACGTCAGCCGAACGCGTACAGATCGTCCGTCGAGACTGCCCTGAAATAGGTCACGAATTCCCAGTAATTCTCGATGCGGTCGACGAAAGGCCGCTGCGGCGGCTTCAGGATCTCGGCCTCGAAGTGGTCCAGTCGCTGGGAACCGCCGAGATAGGCAATGATTGCATTGCCAACCAGTGGATCGCCGATGTCGCTATAGTGGATCGGGAAATACGGCTGTCGGGTCTCGAACAGCACGGATCTGATCTTTGCGCGAAACAGATTCAGCTCGCGCAGAAACGCGTTAAAACGTTCTATGTCGAAATGCACCTTCTTTCTCGGGCTGTCGGCTGCGAACCGATCGGTGGCATGGACTGTCCATACTCCGGATGCTTCCGCTTCGAGCAGCGAGACGAAGGACGCGATCGGATTCCTGACAAGCCAGAGCTTCTTGACGCTTTCATCTTCCAACACGGGGAGTATGGCCGCGCGCGTCTGGTCGGGAAATATGTGAAAACCGACGAAGCGAGCCGACGGATCGTCGAAGACGCGCGCGATGAACTGCTGCGGCTCGGCATCTCGCAAATCGACCCGATCGCGCGGCAGATCGATTTTCTCGTGATAGTCATGGCGCAAGCCGACGAAGCTCGGATTGAAGATTTCGCCGTGCAGGACCATCCCGTCATATTGGTTGAGATGGCGATTGAGCGCTTGAGAACCGGTTCGTGGCGAAGCGATCAGCACGAACTTCTGACAAGACTGCATTCACGCCACACCCGTTGGAGTTTGCCCGAACATACACAAACGACCTCTCCGTTCAAATGTGAGCGGCCGCTTGAAACGGCAACGGCGGGCGCCCTGAAGCACCCGCCGTCGTCGGTGTCCCAGCACTTGCTGCGGGGTTCAACCGCCGCGCAGGCGCGTTGGGCTGAGGCTCGCAATGGTCGAACGCTGTTCGGCGGGACAAGTCGGCAGGAACCGGCTCGCATCCGCATAGGTCATGGTGGTGACGGAGTTCTTCAGGCCGCCGCGCTTAGCGATCCAGCCGCGAACCCAGCCAGGGTAGTTCTTCATCATGAAGTCGGCCGCGACCTGGTTGCCACGCGCCCCGGCGCCATACGGCAGGTGGAAGCCGAACGATGCGTTGCGCGTGACGCAGAGCTTGCTCTTGGGCATCGCCAGGTAAAGCGTGCAGGCCGAATCGCACGCACCGTTGAAGCGCACGAAGCCGCCGCTGCGGCGCATCTTCAGCATGCGGATGGCATAGTCGATGACATAGCCGCCGCGGTCGCCGCTGATCGTCTTGACGTAGCCCTTCCCGAGATTCATGCGCGGACGCAGCAATTGGTCTGCCGAGCTCGTCGAGATCATCGCGCCCGTCAAGGCGAGCGCAGCGAGAAACTTCAATATCGTTTTCATTCGCGCCTCCTGCTATGCCGTGAACGGTTAGCCCGGACGCGTAAAGATTGGTTATGCCGTGTCGATAAACTTGTAACAATCGACTGATTGCACAGTCTTTTTAGGAGCCGCTTGATTGCACTGGTTTATCAACGGCGCAGAAGGATGATCACTGAAAAGTAAATCCGGCAAGCCTTGCCGGTCGATTTGGGTCAGAGGAACGTTCAATGACCGCTGCAAGCAAGCCGAAGCCGAAAGGCGGTAGTCGCCGCATCTGCGTGGTCACGCCTGCGATCCGGCGTGACGCCGATAAAGACGATGCCTCGGCGCCCGGCGAACTTGCAAGGCTCTTCGCCGAAAACGGAGACGACGTCACGCTGCTGTGGGTTGCCGGCCGGGACGTGCCATCCACGGACGAGGTAGCTGCCCGCCGGGCGGAGTTCGGGGCCGCCTCGGTCAAACTGGAGGTTCTCGACCGGTCCGACCAGCTACTTCCCTCGCTGGCGACGCCCGAAAGCCGCTCCGCTGCGCTGCTGCATTATCTCGAGCGGTGCAGTTACGATCTGGTCTACGCGCCGCTGGAGGGTGGCCTGCCCTACTTCACCCTGCTCGCGGCTGAGACCGACGCCTTCGCCACGCCGCCGATCGTCCTCCTTGCCCGCGCTCCGCAAGAATGGGCGCATGAGGCCGACAAAACATTCATGGGCAGCACCGAGGCGATCGCCACGGCCTACATGGAAAAGTACTGCGCCGAGATGGCCGACAGGACGGTCTGTGCATCCGCCGCCCTGCGCCAATGGATGCTGTCGAGAGGCTGGAAGGTGCGGAAGGCGACGGTGCTGCCGCCACCGCTTCGGGCCGTCCGGACCAAAGCGCCGCAGCCACCCATCGCGAGCAAGGCGCGTGAGCTTGCCGCCCTGGCCGGATCGCGCTTTCGTGACGGGCTGACGCTGCTCTGCGACGCGCTCGACATCCTCGCGCAATCGGCGCCCGAAGGGCTGACCCTCACCGCGTTCGGTCCATTCGGCAAGATCATGGGCGAGCACAGCGGCGGACTGCTTCTGCGGCGCGCCGAACGTTGGCCGTTCCGGCTCAAGCTGTTGCCGCGCGCGACCCTCGAGGAGAGGCTCGACTACCTCGCACGCAGCGGCGCCTTGGCCGTTGTCCCTAGCCTTGCCGCATCGACCGGCGAGGCCGTTGGCGCATGCACCGCGGCAGGGCTGCCCTTCGTCGCAACCAATGCCGGCGCGAATGCCGAAGCCTGGAAGGCTCAAGCCGGCCAGCCGCCGCTGGTCGAGCCCGACGCGGCGCAATTGGCGGCCGCCATGCTGGCGGCGCTCGAGAAACCGCCACGGCCACGGCGGGTCGATATGACGGGCCCCTGCCGCAAGGCATGGTTGGATACACGCCATGTGCCCGCTGCCCGGAAGCGCATTCGCAAGCAGGCCCAAGCGGCGCCCCTGGTTTCGGTGGTGATGGCGCATCGCAACCGGCCGCTCTATCTCAAACAAGCCATCGAAGCGGTCGAGGCGCAAACCTACGGCAATCTTGAACTGGTGCTGGTCGACGACGGAAGCGATCTGGAAGAAGCCAGGCAATTGCTGGATACGTTGGAACCAGGCTTCCGTAAGCGCGGATGGAGGATCCTGCGCCGGCCGCACAAGCATCTTGGCGCCGCCCGCAATGCCGGCGTGCGCGCCGCGCGCGGCGAACTGATCCTGTTCGTGGACGACGACAATGCGCTTTTTCCGGAAGCCGTCGAGCTTTTCGTCCGTGGCATGGCGGCATCGGGCGCGGACATCTGCACGGCCTTCCAATTGCTCTTCTATGAGGATTTCGTGCCCGAGGACCGGGCCGACGGCCTGATCCAGTATCTGCCGCTTGGCGGCCCCGACGCGCTGGGCCTGATCCACAACGTCTATGGCGACGCCAATGCGATGGTGCGCCGGTCTGTTTTCTCGCAGATCGGATTTTGGCTTGAGGATCCCGGCTATGCCATGCACGACTGGGAGTTCTTCGCGCGGGCCTCACTCGCCGGGCTCAAGCTCAGGCCCATTCCAAAGCCGCTCTACTGGTACCGGTCGAAACCGGACGGCATGTTCCGCACGTCGAATTGGTACGACAACCGCTTGCCTGTCCTGGAGGCGTTGCGGACGCTGCGACCCGATGACACCCGGCTGCTCCACCAGATGGCCATCGCGCAGAACACGGCGGGTTCCGAAGTCGACAGCGCGCGCGAGAACCTGAAATATACGCCTGCCGATCGCAAATATCAGGCTCTCAGCGACCTCGAGCCGAACGGCGAGGAAGCGATCGAGACGCTCGCCGGCATCGCCGCTTCGGTCGGCCGCCACGATACTGCCGCCGCCTTGCTTGGAGACGGTCTCGCCAGGCCGCAGCCAGACGCATCAGGCAGAGCCGTGGCGGCCGGCGCTTCAGGCGCGCTCGCTTACGACGTGCTGAGGGGCGCGAGGCTGCTTACGCCGCGCACTGCCGCGCTGCCGTTGTTGCTGGTGGCGCCCGACGGCGGCGGCGTGTTCCTGCGCCCGCATGCGGAGGGTGCGGTCGCCGCATCGATCGATCATCAATTCCCGCCCTTCTTCCGCAGAATAGAGGCCGCCATCGAACTCGCCCATGCCGAGGCTCCGGCAATCGCGTTCGGCCTGGCGCTCGCCCGCCCGGACCGGCCTATAGACTGGCAGCAGGATGTCGGCGCGCAGACAATCGGCTTTTCCGGCTGGATGACGGTCCGCGACAGATTCGTGCGCCACGCCCTGGCGGCGACGGTCAATGTCAGGCGCAAGATGCCGCTTTCGATCGTGCTCGCGGTGCGCTTCGCGGAAGGACCGAACGGTGCTCCGAGCAACGCCTTCTTTCGGACGCTGACGGTGTTCAGCGACTAAAGCAGGACGTTCGAAATCTGAACTCGACATGCTGCCCCGTTCGCCTGTTTTTCGGCGCCGCATTTCTGCGGCCACGACGCGATTCAGCCCCGTCGGCGAGAAATAGCCTTCACAGGCCCAAGCAGCCGCTCAAAGTTAACCATCTCTCAAGCCGATTTCTTCCGCTATGGTTGACAAATTGCTAACAAATCAATAGTATCAACACCCTATGGGGTGTGTAGTGGCAAGGGTGGGCGTAATGCGTAAGATACAGTCGCTACTTCTGGGCGGACTCAGTCTGCTCGGGTTGAGCGTCGCGTTTTCGAATGCGGCGCAAGCGCAAATCGAAGTTGCTCCAATCAAGGAAGCCGAGCTCGCCTGCGAGCAGGCCCTCAAGATCGGCACCATCGAGGCGCTAGAGGACTACCTGCATCGTTATCCGAATGCGCCAACGGCCTGCAAAGCGCTTGCTTTGAACAGCTTGTCGCAGTTTGCCGGGGGCGGTGGGAACGGCAATGGCGGGGATGGCGGCGGCCGCTACGGCGGATAATTGCCGGCCGCATTTTCGCCAATAGATCGTCAGATCAGCTGGCCGCGGTTTCGTGTAACCGCGGCCAGCCCGTCGCGACGAATTCGGCGTAGCGATCCGAGGTTTTCATCCAGTCGAGTTCCACGAGCTGGGCTGTGTCGCCGCGATAGCGCACGGACCGGTCGTTGCGAAGCGAGAGCTTCGGATTGAGCTCCAGGGCTTCCATATAGGCGGCGCGCTCTTCGAGCGTCTTTTCTTTCAGTTGCGCATTCTCGCCTAGCGAGGATGCCGATTTCTGCTGGAAGCCCCAAACAAATTTGAAGTGCAGCAGCGCGACGCGGAGTTCGCTGAACCGCACCTTGCTGATGGTGTGCTGCGCCGCGTGATAATGTGTGTCCCTGCTCCACCGCACGATCGGCACCTTGGTCAGGCACGGTGGAAAGGTCTGCTTGAAGCGGCCGCGCCAGAAAACGCGCTCGCGCACCCCGCCGAACATTTGCTCGGGAGGATAAAGTCCATCCCGAGCGCGCAACCACCCCGGCTCCGGATCGAAATAGGGGGATGCCTCCACCAGAGGGATGCTGCCGTCGTAGCTGCATTCCGCCAACGGTGCGTCCGCGTACATGTCGATCATGGATCCGATCACAGCTTCGGCCCCGGTCGACTCGAGATAATTGAAAAGCCGGCGCAGGCTGACGCGCTCGAGATCGGGATAGACAAGAAGCTCGTCGGCATCGACGGACAGACACCAGTGGCCGGAGCCGAACACGCGCATCAATGTGTTGATCCATCGCGGCGGGGTGATGTTCTCTGCGAAATGCGACCCCTCCGTGTGGAAACAATGGCTGTCCGGCTGCTGCAGGACTAGTTCTCGCGTCCCGTCCGTCGAGCCGTTGTCCAGGAAGAAGAACCGGTCGACTCCGAGCCTTCGATAATGTTCGAGAAGATGCGGCAGCAACGTCCTCTCGTTGCGCAGTGCAACGAAGCACAGAATCTCGTCCTTGCGCACGTCAAGCGGCCTATGGTCCAGCCGCTCAAGGTGTTTTGGAGGTCGATGGGCAAGCATGCGAACGCCAATCAATACGGTTTGCGCGAGGAGCCTGGACAGGCTTGCGATGATTATCCCGGTCAGACGATTATCAAAGTGTTATCCACCTGTTGGCAAGACTGCTGCGGCTGAGGATCGAGGGGGACCGATTGAAGGTTGGTTCGAAGACGGGCGCAATCTCTACGCCTAAGCGGCAGTCAAGCCACAAACCCCGCAGGGTGTGTGTCGTTTCCGAAGTCGAGTTCGGCTCGACGGTTACCGCTGATCCAGGGTCGGCGACATATGCGCTGGCGCAGCACCTGGCGAAAATCGGCGACACGGTCACGCTGCTATGGGTGCCGAGCCCGCTCGGCAGCCAGCCCGACGAGCAGGAAATCGACAGGCTCGCCAAATGGAGCTTCGATAATTTCCTGGTGCGGCTCGAGCTGCTGCCCCGGTCACCCGAATTGCTGCGTGGCCTCGAGTCCAGCGACAAGAATTCCGTAGCCGTCTACCACTACCTCAAACAGAACCCCTTCGATGTCGTCTATTTCGCGCTTGAAGGCGGGCTGGCGCATTTCCCCACCGTCGCCAAGCGCACGGGTGTCTTTGCCGACCCTCCCATCCTCGTGGTGCTCGCGCATGGGCCGCTCATGTGGGATCTGGAGGCTAACGCCAGGGCGATCGAACGCAAGGAGCAGATGACCGTCGCCCATATGGAGAGGACCTCCGCCGAGACCTGCGACCATCTCGTCGTCACAGGCCAGTCCTTGCTCGACTGGATGACCAAGGCGGGGTGGAGACTGCCGGCCAGCCAGCACATCGCGACGCCGTTGCAGCCGGAGGAGTGGCGTTCGAACTTCGCCGTCGATCACTACCGGCCCCGGGAAAAACCGGCCGCCGAGGTGGTTCATTTCTCGGGCACCAAGACGCGAAGCGGACTGACGCTGTTTTGCGACGCACTGGATCGCCTGGCCGAGAATGGCGTGACGGACCTGGCCGTGACGATCGTCGGCGCATTTGGTCATGTGCTCGGCGAGCATTCGGGCGGCATGATCCTGCGGCGCGCCCGGCATTGGCCCTTCAAGCTGAAACTGCTGCCCATCCGGGACGAGCCCGAGATCTTTCGTTACCTGCGGCAAAGCCATGCGCTGGTGGCAATCACGCACTCGGCCGCGCAGCTCCCGCTGGATGTGGTGACGTGCCTTGACGAGAAGATCCCGTTCGTCACGACGGACGTCGGCAGCATACGCGGGCTGCTTCAGCCGGAGTCCGCCGAGGCGGTCATGGTGGAGGCATCCCCCTCCGCGATCGCGGCCAAGATCCAATCCGTGCTCGAGAGCCGCTCGTTCGGTCCGGCAAAACCGTTGCTTGACCGGGAAGCGCGCGAGAAGGCCTGGAGCAAACTGCACGTCAAATTGTGCCGGCATCCGGCCAGAGCCGACGGCCCAAGCCGGAACCGCAGCCGACCGCCGCTGGTATCCATCATCACGGCGCACTACAATCGGGCGCGGCTGTTGCCGCAGGCGATTGCCTCGGTCCGGCGCCAGGACTACCCCAATATTGAACTGATCGTCGTCGATGACGGCAGCACGGATCCGGACGCAATTCGGCTGCTCAATGAAATCGAGCCCGAGTTCGAGCAACGCGGCTGGCGGATCATCCGGCAGAAGAACGGCTTCCTCGGCAAAGCGCGCAACACCGGTATTCGCGCCGCCAAGGGGTCCTTTATCCTGTTCCTGGACGACGACAACGCTCTCTTCCCCAACGCGGTCAGCACGTTCGTGGCCGGCATGCAAAAGTCCGGCGCCGATATCTGCACGACTTTCGCCAAATGGCTCAACGAGCCCTTCGTGCCGCCGGACACCAAGAGCGGCTATATGCTCTACTTTCCGGTCGGCGGTCCGCCGGACATTGCGCTAATTACCAATCCGTATGGCGACGCCAATGCGATGTTCCGGCGCGAGGTGTTCGACAAGGTTGGCTACCTCAACGAGGAGCGCGGCTTTTCGGCGAGCGATTGGGAATTCTTCCTGCGCGCCGATCTCGCGGGTCTGGAAATCGTCACCGTGCCGGAGCCGCTGTACTGGTACCGGTCTTCGCCGGCCGGCATGAACCGCAATGCCGAGTGGCTGAGGAATCGCCGGCCGATCATCGATGTGTTTCGAAAGCACAAGTTCGCGCACACCGACATGTTCGTGCAGCTCGGCATCAGCTCGAACACTGCCGATCATGAGAAGGACCTCAACCTCTGGAACCTTGAACTGCGCGTCAAGGACGAACGGTATCTGCGGCTGAGCGCAGCCTCCCCCAACTCCGCGGACGCAGTGCAGTTGCTGGCCGAGATTGCGGCGCGAGAAGGCAGGGCCGATACGGCCATTTCGCTGCTCGCTCACGCCGGACGGTCCGACTTCACGCTGGGCGTCGTCGAACTGCTCAACGCCGCCGCTGAAGAAACAGTGCCGGAACTCCATTCCTCGCTCTACAGCGAGCGCTACCTCCCGGTCGAAGCCCTGCGCCGCGCCTATGTTGGCTCGCATCCGGCTGCCGATGCGGATCTCTTGAGCTATGTCGAGCAGTCGCCGGACCAGCTGTTTGTCCAAGCCACCGCCGGCACCGTCTCAATGGCGCTGCTGAAGGGCGTCTGTCCGGCGGGGACGATCAGCGCCAGCTGCTGGGTCTATCTCGATGAGGCACTGACCGCACCGGCGCAGTTCCAGATCGCGATCGTGGACGCGGAAAACCAGACCTTTGACCAGCTCGCCCGGCTCATCGAGGATGGCGACGGGAACGGTTGGGCCGATGTCAGCCGCCCGCACGAACCACGCGAGATCGCAACGGGCGTCCACTCGCCTGCTCCCGGCAGACGCGACCTGCTGCTCGCCGTCAGATGCGGCGGCAATCGGCCGGACGCTCGGGTGCTCGGGGGCTTTTCAAGCATTCAGGTCCGAAATGTGGTTTCGACCGGCGGGAAGCACCCGCGTCTCAACGCGCCGCAAGAACGTCAACGCATGCGGCGGCTGACCGGCGAGGAGCTGAAGCGCGCAGCGCTTGTAACGAACTATCCGTCCGAGTTGCCGGCATTGCTGGTCGCCGGGGACAATGGCGGTATCTTTTTGCGGCCGAGCATCCATGGCCCGGTTGTCGCCGCCCTCAATTCGACTTTCCCGACCTTTGCCCGCAGTGTCATCGCCACGGTGGAGATCGCCCACGAGGATGCCTCGCCGTTCGAATTCGCCATGGCGCTGGGCCGGCCGGAAGAAAAACTGGTCTGGAAAAACGACACGCCGGTCGGCGCGCTGGCATTCTCCGGATGGACGCGGATTTCGAAACCTTTCGAGTTGCACGATTTGAAGGTTTCCGTCCGGGAGATCGACCGCAAATGGCTGACCATCTATCTGGCCATCAAACTGCCGCGCGGTTCGAAGCCGATGCCGTCCAACGCCTTCTGGCGCAAATTGCTGCTCGTCTGGGACTGAAGGGCGGGAGCCCGCCAATCGCGCGAACGTGACCTTTCATGGGTGCGAATCAGAGGTGCGAAGTGCGATAAGAACAGATCGGGTCAGTGTGGAAAGGCGCCAAAGAAATGAAAAGTATTGTCGGCCTTGTCCTGGGTCTTTTCATCATTCCCGTCAGCGCCGCATTTTTCACAGCCGCCGCCCAGGAGCGCGACGTCGGGCCGAAGTGCACCCAGTGGAACTCGTACCGCGTCCTGTTCAAAAAGGGCGACGGCAAGATTTCCGACGAAACCGCGAAAGGGCTGGCGGCATTCGTCAAGGACGCCGGTCGCGACTGCGGCTACCGGCTCTACGCGACGGCCAGCAAGGAAGGCGCGTACGACAAGGCGGACAGCATTGCCGGCCAAAGGCTGAACGCCACACGCGCGTTTCTGAAAGCGCAGGGCGTCAAGCCCGAAATGGTGCTGGCGCTTTCTCATTGGGTCGACGATAGCGCCAGCGATAAGAACCAGGCGCGGAGCGCTATCCTGTATACCTTGCCGAAGCAAGGGATCTCCTGCCGGCAGTATGAAAAGCGAAGCCCTGCCCAGGTCGCCCTCTTCTTCGACAGCAGATCCTCGGTGATTTCACCCCCGGTCAAACGCGACCTCGAGAAGTTCGCCAACAGCATCAAGGATTCGCGTTGCAACGTGGAACTGACGGCATTGGCCGCCAAGGAGATCACGGGCGCCAATGCGGCAAAGGCGAACAAGACTCTCGCCAAACAGCGGATCAAGGCAATCATGGACATTCTGAGCGCAGCCGGTATCGACAGCGACCGGCTGGTCGATACGAATGTTGAGTATGTCGGCGACAAGAACCCGAATACCGCCAAAAACCGCATGGCCACCGCATCGCTGATGTAGAGCGCCTGCCGCCGGCGAATGTCACGACTTTGAAAGGCCACCCGTGCTCGGTGGGGAAATGTCCGTCGAGCAAATCATGAACACTTTCTTCGGGGTTAAAGTGCATATCGCCGGCCAAGTCCACCGACAGGTGAAGGGCCTCCCGCCCAGCACGAAAATCAACAAGACGACGATCAGCGACCGCTGATCACTCTCACGCCTTGCGCTCCCAGCGACGGTCGGGCGTCTGCTGCCAGTAGGTCACCGCGTGGCCGGCTTCCTTCATCGTCTTCCAGTGGCTGCGCGCGCCTTCGAGCTGCGCTGCGTCGTGGCCGTCGAACAGGAAGACGGCGCGCTCGTAGCCCGAAAGCTCGGGCGGGTGCGCACCATCGACCAGGAAGCGGATCTGGGCAGCGTTGGGGTTGCCCTCCCCCGTGGTGAGCAGGATCGGCTGCTCGGCCGGATAGGCTTCGCGGTCGGTGGCGTGCGCGAGGAAGGAGTCGTCGCGAAACGTCCACAAATGCTGGTCGAGCGCGTCCCGCCGTTCCTCCGTGCCGGTCTGCACGACCGCGCGCCAGCCGCGCTCGACACTGCGCTCGAGCAGGCCCGGCAGGGCTTCCTCAAGCGTCGATTCGGTCAGGTGGTAGAACAGGATGTCAGCCACGACAGCCTTATCCTTCATAATGGTCGCGCACCAGCCTGTCGAGCAGCCGTACGCCAAAGCCGGAGCCCCAGGATTGGTTGATCTCGCTCGCCGGCGCGCCCATCGCGGTGCCGGCGATGTCGAGATGCGCCCAGGGCGTGTCCTTGACGAAACGCTGCAGGAACTGCGCGGCGATGATGGCGCCGCCATAGCGGCCGCCGATGTTCTTCATGTCGGCGTTCTTGGACTCGATCAGCTTGTCGTATTCGGCGCCAAGCGGCATGCGCCACAGCCGCTCCTGCGTCGCTTGGCCGGCGCCGAAAAGCCTGCCGGCCAGCTCGTCATTGTTGGAAAACAGGCCGGCATAGTGCTGGCCAAGCGCGACCATGATGGCGCCGGTCAGCGTCGCCAGATTGACCATGAATTTCGGCTTGAAGCGATCGTTGGTGTACCAGAGCGCATCGGCGAGCACCAAGCGGCCTTCTGCGTCGGTGTTCAAGACCTCGATCGTCTGGCCCGACATCGAGGTGACGATGTCGCCCGGGCGTTGCGCATGGCCGTCGACGGCGTTCTCGACCAGGCCGATGACGCCGACGATATTGGCCTTGGCTTTGCGGGCGGCCAGCGCACGGATCAGCCCGGTGACCGCGGCGGCACCGCCCATGTCGCCCTTCATGTCCTCCATGCCGGAGGCCGGCTTCATCGAATTGCCGCCGGTGTCGAAGGTGACGCCCTTGCCGATGAAGGCGATCGGCGCGTCCTTGGCCTTGCCGCCCTTCCATTGCATGACGGCCATGCGGGCGCCGCGCGGCGAGCCCTGCGCGACGCCGAGCAGCGAGCCCATGCCGAGCCTTTTCATCTCCTTCTCGGTGAGGATCTCGACCTCGACGCCAAGGCCTTCCAGTTCTTTCGCGCGAGCGGCGAACTCGACCGGACCGAGGGTATTGGCCGGCTCGTTGACGAGATCGCGCGCAAGCAGCACGCCGTCGATAACGGCCTCTTCCGCGGCGAACGCCTTCTTGGCGGCGGAAGGGTCTGCGCAGTGGATGGTTATCTTGGCCGGCTTTGCGGTTTCGGCCTTTTTGATCTCGGCCCCCTTGGCGTCGGACTGGCCTTCTTCCTTGTCCTTCCTGGTCTTGTATTTGTCGAAGCCGTAGCTGCGCAGCAGGATGCCGGCGGCAAGGTGCGCCGCCTGCCTGCCGTCCGGCTGGAGGTCCGGGAGATCGAGGATGACTGCGACTTCCACAGCCTTGCGCAGCGCGGCAGCAACCGCGCCGCCGAGCTTCAGCCAGGCGTAGTCGTCGAGGCTTGCGACCTTGCCGGCGCCAACCGCCACCAGCCGGTCGACAGAGGTTCCTTCCGGCGCCAGCACTTCCACCGAGCTCGCGAACTTGCCGGAGAAATCGGCGACCGGAAACGCGCGCGCCAATGCGCCAGCCGGGTCGCAGGCCTTCGCGGCATCGCCAAGGCCGCCGCCGTCGGCCGCAAGCACGAAGACGCTGCCTTTTTTGGGCGCGGCGAATTTGGCGAAGGCAATCGAAGGTCTCGAGGTCATCAGATCCTGCTTCCGGGGTGAGGCGCCGCGAACCGGCTTTCAAGCGTGCGCGACATTTGGTCGTTTTCGGCCATTTGGCAAGACTTTGGCCGAAATCGCTGTCTATATCGGCGCCGAAACCAACCAAGGATTCGTCGCGGCGGAACGCAAGCTTCATGCCGCAACCTGTTGTTAACCATCAATGTTTCGCATTTCTTATTCATTGACGCGGAGACTCCGCCGCGCCGGGCGCGTGGCGTGGAGAGGACAAACCAGATGAGCCGCCTATGGACCCGGTTGTGCAGGCGTCGGCGGATGACTACCTTGTCGGCGGGCATGATGCCGTTCGGCACAATCGAGAAAAGCCTTCATGAAGGTCGTTGAACGCTACATCATGCGTCGCGCTACCGCGATGTTCCTGGCGGCGCTGGCGTGGACACTGGCGATCGTGTGGACGACGCAGGTGCTCGCCAAGATCGACTTGGTCACCGACAGCGGCCAGTCGGCGTTGACCTTCTTCGAAGTCGCGGCCCTGATCATCCCCTCGATCGTCCCGATCGTGGTGCCGTTCGCGCTTGTGGTCGCGGTGGCGCAGACGCTGAGCGCCATGAACACGGATTCGGAGCTGGCGGTGATCAACGCCGCGGGCGCCTCGCGTTGGGCGATCGCGCGGCCGATCCTTCTGCTGGCGCTGGCGGCCAGCGTCTTTTCCTTTGCCGTCGATAACGGCGTCGATCCCTATGCCAGGCAGAAGAACCGGCAGCTGGTGGCGGCCTCGCGCGCCGACCTTCTGTCACTGATCATCCAGGAAGGCACCTTCCGTAAGATCGACGACGGCCTGTTCCTGCAGATCGGAGAACGGCTGCCCGACAACAAGCTCGGCGGCATCTTCGTCGCCGATTCGCGCGAGGAAGGCGCCAACCTCACCTATTACGCAAAGACCGGCAGCATCGTCGAAAAAGGCGACGAGAAGGTGCTGATGATGAATGACGGCGTCATCAACCGCAAATCGGTGACCGGCGACCTTTCGGTCATCCGTTTCACCTCCTACGCCTTCGACCTGTCGGCCTTCATGTCGGCGGCGAACGAGATCACGCTGCTGCCCAAGGACCGGACGACGCCATACCTGCTCGACCCGGATCCCAACGACAAGATGTACCAGCGCAATCCGGGCAGCTATACGGCCGAGGTCAACCAGCGCTTCTCCGAATGGTCCTATTCGCTGGTCTTCGCGCTGATCGCGCTTGCGGTCGCGGGCGACGCGCGCTCGCACCGCGAGGCGCGCATCCATCCGCTGATCACGGCAATCGCTATCGCCCTTTTCGTCCGCTGGCTTGGCTTCTTCGCCGCCGGCAAGGCCGACAAAGTCTGGTACTACGCCTATATGGTCTACGCCGTTCCGATCGTGGCGTCGGCGGTCTCCGCCTGGTTCATCGTCTCGTCGCGGAGCATGGAACTGCCCGCCGCCTGGGCCGACTGGATGACGAATCTCGCCGGCCGCGTCAGCGAGGGCTGGACGGCGCTCAAGCTGTGGCTCGCCCGGCGCGGCACCTCCGGCCAGGGAGCCTGACGATGGGCTGGACGCTGGGCCGCTACTTCTTCTTCCGCTACGTGTCGATCACCATCTGGTTCTTCCTCGGCCTTCTGGCGCTGGTGTTCCTGATCGATTTCACCGAACTTTCGGGGCGCACGACCGGACTGCCGGGCTTCACCTACGGCACCGCCTTCGCCATTTCGGCGCTCAGGATGCCGATGATCATGCTGCAGACGGTGCCTTTCGTCGGGCTGTTTTCGGCGATGGCGACGCTGGTCTCGCTCAACCGCCGCTACGAGCTTGTCATCGCGCGCTCGGCTGGGGTTTCGGCCTGGCAGTTCCTGTTCCCGTGCTGCGTCGGCGCGCTGATGTTCGGGCTGCTGTCGGTCGGCGTGCTCAACCCGATCGCCGCGCACGGCTTTTCCTGGTCGGAGCAGATGGAAAACCAGTTGCGCGCCGGCAAGTCGAACGCCGTCGCGGAGGACACGACGCCCTGGCTGAGGCAAAAGACCAACTCCGGCGACACCATCATCGGCGCCCGCGCCATCCTCAACCAAGGACTGGAGATGGCGGACGCGGTATTCTTCGTCCTCGACCAGCAGGGCAACATCGTCGAGCGCAAGGACGCCGCGCGCGCCTTCCTGCGCGACGGCTACTGGGAATTGCAGGACGTCAAGCTGTTCAAGGACGGCAACATCCGTGCCGAGACCTCCGACCGCGTGGCCACCAACCTCAAGCCGGAATTCGTGCAGGAACGCCTGGCGCGCCCGGAAACCATCCCGTTCTATGATCTGCCGGCAAAGATCGAGGTTGCCCGCTCCTTCGGCCTCAAGGCAAATGCCTTCGCCATGCAGTTTGATTCGCTGGTGGCGCTGCCGTTCCTCCTCGTCGCCATGACGCTGATTGCGGCAACAGTTTCAATGCGATTTGCGCGGATGGGGCAGTCGGCGACGATGATTCTGGGTGGCGTCCTGGCCGGCTTTCTGCTTTATGTCGTTTCGGTACTGGTCAAGGCATTCGGGGTCGCCGGATTCGTGCCTACAATGGTGGCTGCATGGGTTCCGGTTGTCGTGGCTATGTTCTTCGGGGTGACTTTTCTGCTATACAAGGAAGACGGCTAGTGAGGGAGGCTGGTTTGCGCAGCCATAGGCAGGCCGGCCTGGCACGCCTTTATGGGGCGACAGCCTTGGCATGTTTGTTCGCTTGCGTGGTACCGACGGTGCCGGCGCTGGCGCAGACCATCACGGCAAAGCCTGTTCCCTCCGGCACACAGATGCTGCTGGCCGCCGATACGCTCGTCTATGACAACGACAAGCACACGGTGACGGCCGTCGGCGGCGTGCAGATCGACTATGGCGGCAACAAGCTCGTCGCCCAGCGCGTGGTGTACAACCGCGACACCAAGCGCCTCGTCGCCAGCGGCGCCGTCGAGCTCATCAACAGCGACGGCACCAAGATCAATTCCGAGCACATCGACATCACCGACGATTTCGCCGACGGCTTCGTCAACGCGCTGCGCGTCGAGACGGTCGAGAAGGCCTATTTCGCCGCCGAAAGCGCCGAGCGCATGGGCGGCGTGCTGACGACATTCCACAACGGCATCTACACCGCTTGCGAGCCCTGCGAGGACAAGCCCGACTCGGCGCCGACATGGCGCGTCAAGGCGAGGAAGATCATCTGGAACGGCGAGAAGAAGACGGTTCGCTTTGAGAATGCGAATTTCGAGTTCTTCGGCTATCCGCTTGCCTATTTGCCAGCCTTCGAGATCGCCGACCCGACGGTCAAGCGCAAGAGCGGCTTCTTGATCCCCGGCATCGTCTACAACAACAACCTCGGCGTCGGGCTCAAAGTACCCTACTATTTCGCGCTCTCGCCGACCTATGACCTGACCGTCACCGGCAGCGGCTTCACCAAGCAGGGCTTCCTCGGCGAGGCCGAATGGCGTCAGCGCTTCAACAATGGCGAATACAGCCTGAAAATCGCCGGCATCAATCAGCAGGATCCGGACGCCTTCATCGGCACGGGCAATCGCTTTACCGTCGATTCGGGAGAGCCAAACGATCCCAACAAGTTCCGCGGCATGATGGGCACCAAGGGCCAGTTCGCCATCAACGAGCGCTGGAACTTCGGCTGGGACGTGCTGCTGCAGACCGACAAGAATTTTTCGCGCACCTATAACATCGACGGCTACAACGACCTCGTCCACCAGTCGTCGATCTATCTGACGGGCCTGAGCGACCGTAATTATTTCGACGTCAGGGCAATGCGGTTCGAGGTGCAGGAAGACACGCTGTCCAGCGACCCGACGGCGCGCTCCGCCAAGCAGCCCTGGGTGCTGCCGTCGTTCGACTACGCCTATATTCCCGACATGTCGGTGGCGGGCGGGCAGTTGTCGCTCAATGTCAATGCGCGGGTCATCAGCCGCGACCGGCTGGACGCGGTGCTGGCCGATCCGCTCGACCACAATTCCATCAACAACGTGCGCGGCCTCGAGGGCCAGTCCAGCCGGTTGACGGCGGAAGCCGAATGGAAGCGCACCTTCACCACCGATGACGGACTACAGCTGACGCCGTTGCTCGCCTTCCGTGGCGACGCCGGCTATGTGTCGACCACATCCGAATCGCTGGCGGCGGTCAACCAGATGGCGGCGAATCTCGGCGAGGATGTCGACATGCGCTCCTCGCTCGCCCGCTACATGGCCACGCTCGGCCTGGAGATGCGCTGGCCGCTCCTGTTCTCGATGTCGAACTCCAGTCATGTCCTGGAGCCGACAGCGCAGATCTTCGTGCGGCCGAACGAGCAATATGTCGGCGGGCTGGCCATTCCGAACGAGGACGCGCAGAGCTTCGTCTTCGACGCCACGACCTTGTTCGAACGCGACAAGTTCTCCGGCTACGATCGCATCGAAGGCGGCACGCGCGCCAATGTCGGCTTCCGCTACTCCGGCGCCTATGGAAACGGCTGGGGCACCAACGCCATCTTCGGCCAGTCCTACCAACTGGGCGGCGAGAACTCCTTCGACGCGCCGGACCTCGTCAATGTCGGCGCCTATTCGGGCCTGCAGACCGCAAAGTCCGACTATGTCGGCCTCATCGGCTTCAACAGCCCGAGCGGCTTCTCCGGCTCGCTCAGCGGCCGGTTCGACGAGCAGACATTCGAGGTCAGGCGCGCGGAGATCAAGGCGGCCTATTCCGGCCTGCCGGTTTCGCTCAGCGCCAAATATGCCTTCATCCAGGCGCAGCCGCTCTACGGCTTCGCCACGGACCGCCACGAGGTCACGCTCGGAGCCTCTACGCACCTGGCCGAGAGCTGGCGGGTCTTCGGCACCGGCACCTACGACCTGGAGACAAGCGTCCTGGTTAAGGACGGCGTCGGCTTCGCCTATAACGATTCCTGCTTCACCTATGTGATGACGTTCTCGCAGACGCGCGATACGGTCACCAAGGAGGTGTCGCAGAATATCGGCTTCAACCTGTCGTTCCGCACGCTCGGCGATTTCGGCTCGTCGACCAGCGGCGTCGACACGATCCAGTAAGCGGAGGCAGCGCCGGTCACGGCGTGCGCCGTCGCTGGCGTGAAGCTTGGTTTGGCGCGTGATCCTTCGAAAGTGGGGCCGATTCTCGGGGTCATGCGCCGGCGACATTGTTTCGCCGCATAGGACGGGCATGGGGTCGACCACGTAGCGCATGCGTTCGGAGGACGTGCGGCGCCGTCGTGGCGGATAGGAATTGGGAAGGTGAGATGAGGAAATACCTGTTTTCGGCAGGATTCGCGCTGCTGGTGGCGGCGACCTCGGTTTCGATCGCGGCAATGACGCCGCCGGCATTCGCCAGCCAGATCAAATATGTCGTCAACAACATACCGATCACCACCGGCGACATCGCCCATCGCGCCGCATTCTTCAAGCTGCAGCGCAAGAAAGGCGACGCGGCCAAGGAAATGATCGACCAGACGCTGCGGCTTGCCGAGGCCAAGCGGCTCGGCATCCGCATCACCGACCAGCAGGTCGACGCCGCCTATCAGCGTTTTGCCTCCAACAACAAGATGCCGCTCGCGAAGCTCGACGCCGTCATGGCGCAGTCGGGCGTCACCAAGGAGCATTTCAAGGAGTTCATCCGCGCGCAGATGGCCTGGAACCAGGCGCTTGGCGCGCGCTACCGCTCCGGCGAGGGTGGCTCGGTGACCGAGCAGGACGCGGTCCGCCGCATGCTCGACAAGGGCGGCTCCAAGCCGAGCGCCACGGAATATATGCTGCAGCAGGTCATCTTCGTGGTGCCCGCTTCCGAGCGCTCGGCTACGCTTGCCAAGCGCAAGCGCGAGGCCGACGCCATGCGTGCCCGCTTCAACGGCTGCAACACCACGCGCGAATTCGCCAAGGGGCTGATCGACGTCACGGTGCGCGATCTCGGCCGCGTGCTGGCGCCGCAATTGCCGTCGGACTGGGCCGAACAGATCAAGGCGACCAAGGTCGGAGGGGCGACGCCGACGCGCGAGACCGAACGCGGCGTCGAGTTCATCGGTATCTGTTCCTCGCGCGAGGTTTCCGATGACAAGGCCGCCCAGATGGTGTTCCAGGCCGAAGGCGGCAGCAACGACAAGGACGCCGACGAGCTCAGCAAGAAATATGTCGAGGAACTGCGCAAGAAGGCCACCATCGTCGAGCGATAGGCCGTTTCGGCGCATGACAGAACAAGGCTCGAGCCACCCGCCCTGCTTCGAAGCAGGCATGGCGCCCCACGTGACGCCATGAGCGCAAGTAGGACCGACGCGCCGCTGGCGCTCAGCGTCGGCGATCCATCCGGCATCGGGCCCGAGATCGCCATCACCGCCTGGCAGGCGGGCGACAGCGCCGGCGTGCCGCCCTTCTACCTGCTCGCCGATCCTGCACTGATCAAGGCGCGGGCGCGTCAGATCGGGGCCAACGTGGCGATCATGGAGACCTTGCCGGGGCAAGCGGCGCATCACTTTCCCCGCGCACTGCCCGTCGTCCCACTCTACGCCCGGCATCTGGACAGTCTCGGAAAGCCGAATTCGGCCAATGCCGCGGGCACCATCGAAGCGATCGACCGCGCCGTCGCCGACTGCCTCGCCGGCCGCGCCGCCGCGGTGGTCACCTGCCCCATCGCCAAGAAGCCGCTCTACGACGCCGGCTTTCGCTTTCCCGGCCACACCGAATACCTGGCGCATCTGGCTTCGCGCCACACCGGCGCCGAGGTGACGCCGGTGATGCTGCTTGCCGGGCCCGAATTGCGCACGGTTCCGGTCACCATCCACATCGCGCTTGCCGAGGTGCCGAAGGTTCTGACGAGCGAGCTGATCGTGGCCACAGGACGCATCACCGCGGCCGACCTCGAGAGCCGCTTCGGCATCCCGCGGCCCAGGCTCGCCATCGCCGGGCTCAATCCGCATGCCGGCGAAAGCGGCGCGATGGGCGCGGAGGATCTGTCGATCGTCCTGCCTGCCGTCGAGGCGCTTCAGGCCGAGGGCATCGACGCCGTCGGGCCGCTGCCGGCCGACACGATGTTCCATGCGCAGGCACGCGCCGGCTATGACGCAGCCCTTTGCATGTATCACGACCAGGCGCTGATCCCGGCCAAGACGCTGGCCTTCGACGAGGCCGTCAATGTGACGCTCGGCCTGCCCTTCATCCGCACCTCGCCGGACCACGGCACGGCGTTCGACATCGCCGGCAAGGGCATTGCACGCGCCGACAGCCTGATCGCGGCGCTCAGGCTGGCGCGCCGCCTCGCCGACAGCGGCCGCCGGACTGCGGCGACATGAGGCTCGATTTGAGCGGGGGGCGCATGACCATCGACGGATTGCCGCCGCTGCGCGAGGTGATCGAGCGCCACGGTTTGCAGGCGAAGAAGGCGCTCGGCCAGAATTTCCTGCTCGACCTCAATCTGACCAGCAAGATCGCGCGCGCGGCCGGCGACCTCAGCGAGACGACCGTGATCGAGGTCGGGCCCGGCCCCGGCGGGCTGACCCGGGCGCTGCTCTTCAACGGCGCCAAACGCGTGATCGCCATCGAGCGCGACGAGCGCTGTCTGGAAGCGTTGGCGCAGGTGTCCGGCCATTATCCCGGCCGGCTCGAGGTCATTCCCGGCGATGCGCTGAAGACGGATTTTGCCGCGCTTGCCGGCACGACGGACGGCGGCCCGGTGAAGATCGCCGCCAACCTGCCCTACAACATCGGCACGGAGCTTCTGATCCGCTGGCTGACGACGGCAGACTGGCCGCCCTTCTATCAATCGATGACGCTGATGTTCCAGCGCGAGGTGGCCGAGCGCATCACCGCAAGCCCGGGCAGCGGCGCCTATGGCCGGCTCGGCGTGCTTGCCGGCTGGCGCACCGAGGCAAAGATCGCCTTCGACGTGCCCCCGCAAGCTTTCACTCCGCCGCCGAAGGTCACGTCCTCGGTGGTGCATCTGGTGCCGCGTCCATCTCCCCTGCCCACCGACGGCAAGAGGCTGGGCCGCATCACCGAAGCCGCCTTCGGCCAGCGCCGCAAGATGCTGCGGCAAAGCGTGAAGAGCCTGGGCGGAGAGGCCCTGCTCACCCGCGCCGGCATCGACCCGACGCGCCGGGCCGAGACGCTGAGTGTGGAAGAGTTCGTAAGGTTGACGAACGCGCTGTAGCCCGCCGGCCTCCTTCTCCCCTTGTGGGAGAAGGGGAGGCACTGCCTCTCACTCCGTCTTCTCGTCCAGCAAGCCCGAGATGAAATCGAACAGGCCCGGCCGACGGTCGCGGCGCAGGCGCTCGGCTGTAACGATTGCACGCACCTCGGCGAAGGCGCGGTCGAGATCGTCGTTGACGATGACGAAGTCATATTCCTTCCAGTGCTCGATCTCGACGCGGGCATTCTTCAGCCTGGTCTCGATGACCTGCTCCTGGTCCTCGGCGCGGCGCTTCAGGCGCGCCTTCAACTCCTTCATCGAAGGCGGCAGGATGAAGATCGAGACGATGTCGGCGCGCATCTTCTCCTTGAGCTGCTGGGCGCCCTGCCAGTCGATGTCGAACAGCATGTCGCGGCCTTCGGCAAGCGCTGCCTCGGCCGGCTCGCGCGGCGTCGCATAGAAATTGCCGTGCACCTCGGCCCATTCGAGCAGCGCGTCGGAATCGCGCAACCGTTCGAACTCGCGCATGGTGCGGAAAAGATAGTGGACGCCTTCGATCTCCGAGCCGCGGCGCGGCCTGGTGGTGACGGAGACCGACAGCTCCAGGCTCGAATCGCTTTCCAGAAGATTGCGCGCGATCGTCGACTTGCCGGCGCCCGACGGCGACGACAGCACCAGCATCAGCCCGCGGCGGCGGATGCGGGACCCCAGATCCCTGGCGGCCGTAGGCTCCTTGGCAACCATCCCCGTCACTCCAGATTCTGAACCTGCTCGCGAAACTGGTCGACCACCGCCTTGAGCTCCAGCCCGATCGCGGTGACCGCGGCGGCATTCGACTTGGAACACAAGGTATTCGATTCGCGATTGAATTCCTGCGCCAGAAAATCGAGCTTGCGGCCGACGGCGCCGCCGCTGGAAAGCAGCGTGCGGCCTGATGCGACATGCGTCTTCAGCCGGTCGATCTCCTCGCGGATATCGGCCTTGGTGGCGAGGAAGGCCGCTTCCTGATGCAGACGGACCGCGTCGAGATTGGCCGACGCATCCATCAGCAGGCGGACCTGTTCGGTGATGCGCTCGCGGATCGCCGCCGGCTCGCGCGACGGGTCGGCCTCGGCCTTCAGCGTCAGCGCCTCGATGGCGTCGATATGGCCGGACAACAACTTGCGCAGCGCGGCACCTTCGCTCTGCCTTGCCTGCTCCAATCCGGCCAGCGCCATGTCCAGCGCCGACAGGATCGTCGCGTCGAGGGCGGCGCGCTCCTCCTCGGTCTCGACCGTCTCAAGGATGTCGAGCACGCCGCGCAGCGCCAGCAGACCGTCAGCCGTCGCCGGCGCGGTGCCGAACTGCTCCTGGAGGCGCTTGGCCAGTCCCGCCAGGTCCTTCAGGAACGCCTCGTTGACCACCGGCTGCGCCTGCTGGGCGGCGGCGCGCGCGACAGTCAGCGTTGCCTGGAAATTGCCGCGCGCGAAGCGCTTCTGCACGGTCTGCCTTACAGCGGGCTCCAGCCGGTCGAAACCCTGCGGCAGCCTCAGCCTGACCTCGACGCTCTTGCCGTTGACCGATTTGACTTCCCAGGCGATCGACGTGCCGTCGAGCTCAGCGACGGCTCGCGCGAAACCGGTCATGCTCTGCACGTTCATGATGCGTGTCACCCCTTGACGCAGGCCCGGCGCGATTGCCCGAGCATGCGCCCCTAGCAAGACGCCGGACCTCTGGCCAGCGTCGGATGTCCCCTCAAAACATGAATACGGCCCGGCGTCAAAGGAGGCGGGCCAGATCCGGCAATCACCGCGGCCTACTGGGCCGCGTCGCCATTTTCGCCGCTGGCGCCTGCACTGGCACCGTCGTCGGGAGTGGCCGGCGCCGTCGTCTGGCCGGAGGCCTTGGCCGCCGCATCGGCCTGCTTCTTCTGTACCGCCCGATAGCGGGCGACGTTCTGGTTGTGCTCTTCCAACGTCGCGGCAAAGACATGGCCGCCATTGCCGTCGGCGACGAAATAAAGGTCGTCGGTCTTCGACGGATTGGCCACCGCCTCGAGTGCGGCGCGGCCCGGATTGGCGATCGGCGTCGGCGGCAGGCCCTTGATCAGATAGGTGTTATACGGCGTCTGCTTCTCGATGTCGGACTGATAGATCGGCCTGTCGGCCGGTTTGCCCTTGCCGCCGAACAGGCCGTAGATGATGGTCGGATCCGACTGCAGCCGCATGCCCTTGGCGAGCCGGTTGAGGAAGACCGCGGCCACGCGCGAGCGCTCGTCGCCCCTGCCCGTCTCCTTCTCGACGATCGAGGCCAGGATGACGAAGTCCTCCATATTGGCGATCGGCAGGTCGGGCGCGCGATGCGCCCAGACGTCCTCGACCAGCTTCTTTTGGTCGGCGACCAGCTTTTCGACCATCTGCTGCCGGGTGGCGCCGCGCGTGAAGCGCAGCGTGTCGGTCGCGATGCTGCCCTCGGGCGGCATGGCCGCCGGCATGTCGCCGGTCAGCGCCTCCTGCTCGGCCACGCGCTGCAGCGCCTGCTCAACGGTCAGCCCCTCGGGGATGGTCAGCGAATACATCACCGACTTGCCGCTCTTGAACAGCTCCATGATGTCGCGCATCGAGGCGCGCGGCTTGATGGCGTATTCGCCGGCCTTCAGCGCGGAATCGTTGCCGGTGGCACGCACCCCCAGCCTGAAGATGCGCGCATCGCTGACCAGGCCGCGCCGCTCCAGCTGGTCGGCGATCTCCTGAACGCCGGTGTTCGGCTTGACCATGAAGGTGTCGCCATTGGCCGACGGACCCGGCTCAATGAAGGCCTGCATGCCGAAATAGAGTGCGGCACCCGAGGCAAGCACGACCAGGATGACCAACGAAAGGAAGAAATTCAGGAATACGACGACCTGGCTGCGCGACGCGCGCGAGCGTTTCGACGGCGGCGGCGTGCCAGCCTCGGGGCGCAGCGCCTCGGCGGCTGTCTTGGGCACGATCGGTCCTTGCGCCTGACGCTGTCCGAATTCTCCACCGCCGCCCGGATTTGTATTCATGGCGCCCTACCGTCTGATCTTGCAACGAATCCCCTAGCCGAAGTGTAGGGGCAAATTTGGCAAAAATGACGGCAGGCGGCGGACCTGCCGGTATGCTGAATGTTCAGCCATCGTAACGTTGGAAGACGAGCGAGGCGTTGGTGCCGCCGAAGCCGAAGGAGTTCGACAGCGCCACATCGATCTGGCGCTGGCGCGGCTTGTTCGGCACGAGATCGATCGCCGTCTCGCGTTCCGGATTGTCGAGGTTGATGGTGGCGGGGGCAATGTTGTCGCGGATGGCGAGGATCGAGAAGATCGCTTCCGCGGCGCCCGCAGCGCCCAGCAGATGACCGATCGACGACTTGGTGGACGACATCGAGATCTTGGAAGCGGCATTGCCGACCAGCCGCTCCACGGCACCGAGCTCGATCGTGTCGGCCATGGTCGAGGTGCCGTGCGCATTGATGTAGTCGATGTCGGCGGGCGAGAGCTTCGCCCGATTCAGCGCCGCCGTCATGCAGCGGAAGGCGCCGTCGCCGTCCTCGGCCGGGGCGGTGATGTGATAGGCATCGCCGGTCAGGCCGTAGCCGGTGACCTCGGCATAGATCTTGGCGCCGCGCGCCTTGGCGTGCTCGAGCTCCTCCAGGACGACGACGCCGGCGCCCTCGCCCATGACGAAGCCGTCGCGGTCGCGGTCATAGGGGCGCGAAGCGATCTCGGGCGCATCGTTGCGCTCGGTGGAGAGCGCGCGGCACGCGGCGAAACCTGCCATCGAAAGCCGGGTGATCGGCGCTTCGGCGCCGCCGGCCACCATGACGTCGGCATCGCCCCAGATGATCAGACGCGCGGCATCGCCGATGGCGTGCGCGCCCGTCGAACAGGCGGTGACGACAGCATGGTTCGGGCCTTTCAGCCCGTGCCGGATGGAAACCTGGCCGGAGACCAGGTTGATGATCTGTCCGGGGATGAAGAACGGGCTGATGCGGCGCGGGCCGCGCTCCTTCAGGATCATCGCGTTCTCGGCGATGCCGTCGATGCCGCCGATGCCCGAACCGATCAGCACGCCGGTGGCGCACTGGTCCTCATGTGTCTCGGGCTTCCAGCCGGAATCGGCCAGCGCCTCGTCGGCCGCCGCGATGCCGTAGAGGATGAAGTCGCCGATCTTGCGCAGTTCCTTCGGCTCGAGCACGGCCTCGGGATTGAAGGTGCCGTTCGAGCCGTCGCCGCGCGGAATGACGTGGGCGATCTTGCAGGCAAGGTCGTCCACCTCGAATTCGGTGATGCGGCAGGCGGCGCTGCGGCCGGAAAGCAGTTCCTTCCAGCTGTGCTCGACACCCATGCCGAACGGCGAAAGCAGGCCAAGGCCCGTGACGACGACTCGCCTCATCGCAGGTCCTCCCCGGCGATACCCGCGGAAAGCCTCAGGCCGAGGCCTTATCGATATACTTCACGGCATCGCCGACAGTCAGGATGGTCTCGGCGGCGTCGTCTGGAATCTCGACGCCGAACTCTTCTTCGAACGCCATCACGAGTTCGACCGTATCGAGGCTGTCCGCGCCCAGATCGTCGATGAAGCTCGCCTGCTCCGTCACTTTGTCGGCATCGACGCCGAGATGCTCGATGACGATCTTCTTGACGCGCTCTGCGGTGTCACTCATTTGGGGCCTCGTCTTACGTTGTGTTGTCTTCGTTAGCGGGCGGAATGCCGCTAATCAAGCTGAAAGATGGTCTTGTGGGAAACGCAACGCCACAGGACCGGTTTTTGCCCGAACCGCCGGGTTGCCGGCCGCATTACACGAAAAACAGCGGGCGTCCAAGCCGAAATGGCTGTTTTCACAGGCGCCCGGGGCTCGGTCGCCCAGGTGTGTGAGATTCAGCTCAAGCCGAGCCGAAAATGGCGGCTTTCGAGGGCCGGAGCGGAAGCGCAGGAAGCCGCCGTTTGCAGGCCGGCATCACCTGAATCTCAAATACCCTAGATCATCGCCATGCCGCCATTCACGTGGATGGTCTGGCCGGTGACATAAGCCGCCTCGTTGGACGCGAGATAGGCGACGGCCGAGGCAACCTCGGCGCTGGTGCCCATCCGCCGCGTCGGAATCGCCGCCATGATGGTTTCTTTCTGCTTGTCGTTGAGCTTGTCGGTCATGGCCGATTCGATGAAGCCCGGGGCGACGCAGTTGACGGTGATGTTGCGGGTGGCGATCTCCTGCGCTAGCGACTTGGAAAAGCCGATCATGCCGGCCTTGGAGGCGCAGTAATTGGTCTGGCCGGGATTGCCGGTGACGCCGACCACCGAGGTGATGTTGATGATGCGGCCATGGCGGCGGCGCATCATCGGATGGGTGAGTTCACGAGTGAGACGGAACACGGCGGTCAGGTTCACCTCGAGCACGGAATCCCAGTCGGCGTCCGACATGCGCACGAACAGGCCGTCCTTGGTGATGCCGGCATTGTTGACCAGGATGTCGACGCCTTCGAGATCGGCCTCCGCCTTCTGGCCGAGCGCCTTGACCGCGTCGCGGTTGGTCAGATCCGCCGGGAAGAGCTTTACGCGGTCGCCGAGCTCGCCGGCCAGCGTTTCCAGCTTCTCGACGCGGGTGCCGTGCAGGCCGACGATCGCGCCCTGGCTGTGCAGCACCCTGGCGATCGCCTCGCCGATGCCTCCCGATGCACCGGTGACGAGCGCCTTACGGCCGGTCAGTTCGAACATTGCTTCAACCTCATTCTTCCGGACGCCCCGCGAGCGACCCTCGTTCCGCATTTGTCATGTTGTCCAGGCCATATCAGAAGTTCTCGGCGCTCACGACCGATTCTTCACCAAGCCTGGATCCGCTCCAGCACTTCCGCAGCCCAGTAATAGTCCTCGAGATCTTCGAGTCCACGTTCAACGAAGTCACGCAGGTATTCGGCTTTGCTTCGATCAGTCATCGCCACGAGATCGTCGAGGCGATGCTCGACTTCGGGAGAAAGACGGATGGAAGTAGGAATGCCGCACCTGCCAGCAAGAGTTTCCCGTTTATCCTAAAGTTGCCAGCGCCGCCTCGACGTCCGCGGCCGTGCCGATGGCGCCGGTCGCGATATCGCGGTTGATGCGTCGCGCCAAGCCCGACAGCACCTTGCCGGCGCCAACCTCGTAGAGCGTCGCGACACCTTTGGCGCCGAACCATTCCACCGTCTCGCGCCAGCGCACGCGGGCGACGACCTGCTCGACCAAGCGGCGGGCAATCTCATCCGGGTCGCTGGTCGGCGTGACCGAAACATTTGAGACGATGGGAACCACCGGCGCGCTTTTCGCGACTCCGCCCAGCGCCTCGCGCATGATATCGGCGGCTGGCGTCATCAATGCCGAGTGAAAAGGTGCCGAGACCTGCAGCATCAGCGCCCGCTTGGCACCCCGTTCGGTGCACAGCTTCGCCGCCAGTTCGACGGCCGCCTTGGCGCCGGAAATCACCAGTTGGCCACCGCCATTGTCGTTGGCGATCTGACAGACCGAGCCTTGTGCCGCTTCGGCGCAGGCGGCTTCGACATCGGCCTGCTCCAGCCCGATGATGGCGGCCATGGCGCCCTCGCCCGCCGGCACCGCCGCCTGCATGGCGTTGCCGCGGGTGCGCAACAGCCGCGCGGCATCGGCCACCGAAACGAAGCCGGCTGCGGCAAGCGCCGAATATTCGCCAAGCGAATGGCCGGCGACATAAGCCACCTTGTCCTTCAACGAAAAACCGCGGGATTCCAGCGCCCTTACGGCCGCCAGCGACACCGCCATGAGCGCCGGCTGGGCATTGGCCGTCAGCGTCAGAGTTTCTTCCGGCCCCTCCCAGATCAGCTTCGACAGTTTCTCGCCGAGCGCCTCATCGACTTCCTCGAAGACATGGCGCGCTTCGGGAAAGGCATCGGCGAGGTCCTTGCCCATGTCGACGGCCTGGCTGCCCTGTCCCGGAAAGGTGAATGCGACGGCCATGTTAGCGTCTCCAGCAGCTGGTTTTTCCCTGCCTCTGGCGCAAGGCGGACGGCCAAGTCAAGCCCGCAAGCGCCAGTTCAGCGACTGTTCCAGCCGGGACAACGGCCGAGTTCCCTGTTCTGAAAGGCTTTTTGGCGATCACACCTGATGAAAACCGCTCACGAATCGTTTGCTGGCTCTTCTTATTTCCGCCACAGGCGCTAGCTTTGTGTGACATTTCGATGACAGTGGCGTGACGCGAGTGGAAGACGCGTGACATGGGCCGGGGAAGCAAAGTGGCTAGGATCAGGAAAGGCGCGGCCAAACCCGCGCCGCAATTTTTGGAAGACGATCCGTCCACCGGCTATCTGCCGGGGCGCAGATGGCCGATTGTCCGCTACGGCCTGGCGACGCTGCTTGCCTCCGCCCTTCTGGTCTTCGCCATCGAATGGATCGTGCGCGGCGACTTCTTCGGCACCGTCGACTTCTTCCTGCAGCCCTTCAAGCCCGGCTGGACCACCATCATCGTTTTTTCGCTGGTGCTGATCGGGCTCGACGCCATACTCGGCCGCAGCCATCAAAGCCTGATGATCGTCGCGCCGGTGACATTGGCATTGGCCTTTGTCGGTCACCAGAAATCGCACTATCTTGGCGATCCGCTCTACCCGACCGATTTCCTCTATGCCCGCCAGATCATGGCGCTGATGCCGCTTCTGGTGCGCGAGCGCCCCTGGACGGCAGTGCTGCTTGCGGCGGCGATCGTCGCCAGCCTCGCGCTGCTCGTCTATGGCTGGCGGCTCTGGCGCCGGCGTGTGCCGATCCTCAGCCGCAAGGGACGGCTGGCGCGCTTGACGCTTGCCGTGCCGCTGCTCGCCTTCTTCGTCTCGATCATGGACTACGCCACCTTCTCGTGGACGCGCGACAGGCTGCAGATCATCCCGATCATGTGGGACCAGAAGGAGAACTATGCCTCCAACGGCTTCGCGCTCGCCTTCGCGCTCAACGTGCCGATGGCGCATGTCTCGGCCCCGCCCGGCTATTCCGAGAAGACGATGGATGCGATCGCGCGTCCCGGGGTTGCCGCCTCGGTGCCCGACCAGAAGCCCGATATCATCGTGGTGATGAGCGAATCCTTCTGGGATCCGACGGAGCTTCCCGGCGTCAGCATCAAGCCCGATCCGATCCCGACGGTGCGCGCGCTGCGCTCGGGCTCGATGTTCTCGCCGGAATTCGGCGGCATGACCGCCAATATCGAGTTCGAGGCGCTGACCGGCTTCTCCAACGCCTTCCTGCCGGCGGGCTCGATTCCCTATCAGCAATATGTGCGCACGCCGACGCCGTCGCTGGCGACTTTCCTGAAGAGCGAAGGCTATAGGGCGCGCGCCATCCACCCGGGCACCAACTGGTTCTGGAACCGGGGCGCCGTCTACGCCGATTTCGGCTTCAGCGACTTCCGCTCGGAAGAGACGCTGCCGCCGATGGAAAAGCGCGGGCCGCTGGCCTCCGACGCGGCGATGACCGACGAGATCATGCGCGAGGCCGATGCCAGCGAAGAGCCGGTATTCCTGTTCGCGGTCAGCCTGCAGAACCACGGGCCCTACGAGCCCTACCGCTATTACAATCCGACCCATAGCGTCGACGCGCCGATCAGCACCTGGGCGCGGGAATCGCTGCTCTCCTATGCCGAAGGCTCGGCCGACGCCGATCGCGGCCTGCAGCGCCTGATCGACTGGGCGAAGAAGCGCGAGCGGCCGACCATCATCGCCTTCTTCGGCGACCACCTGCCGCCGCTCGGCCCGGTCTATGTCGAGACCGGCTTCCTCAAGGACAATGTCGCGCCGCGCAAGGAGCCGACGCCCGAGGCAGCGCTCGAGCATCACGACACGCCGCTGATCATCTGGTCGAACCGCTCCGGTCCGGTCGAGAATCTGGGCTCGGTGAGCCCCGCCTTCCTGCCCTATCATATCCTTACCACGGCCGGGATCACCCACCCTTATTACACCGGCTTCCTCGGCGCGCTGCGCGAGCACTACCGGGTGGTTGACCGCAACCTTTTGCTGTCGCCCTCCGGCGAGGCGACGCCCGACTGGGCGCGGCAGAAGAAGATCGATCCGAAGATCAACGATTTCCGGCTGATCCAGTACGACATGATGTTCGGCAAGCGCCGGGTCGCGCCCGACTTCTTCCCCGAGACGGTAGTCCCGCTCGTCGCGCATATGAGCTGAGTGGATCGCCTTCCGACGAAATGGCCGACCTGCGGCCGGCGGGTCAGCCAATTCCCACAAGCGCCGCCAGGCCTGCGACACTGCGGAGCCGCCGGCCCTCTCTCCCGCCCTTGCCTTCCTCACGAATTGCTGTATAGACGCCGGCAATCTGCCGGTCCTTGCTGGGGGCTGAACGGAGGGCCGTGGCCTTGGAGGGCCACGTCATGAAGCCAGAAGCGCTTTGGGCCTCCCGTGTCTCCGCTCTCGACCGTCTCGTGATGCTCCTTTCTTCCCCGCGCGCCTTTGCGACCGGGTCAGACAAGTTGCAGAGGCTTAGCCGCGAGGGCCGGTGAGAGAAACGAAGAAAGGCAGAAAAACATAATGGCTCTTTACGAACATGTGTTTCTTGCCCGGCAGGACCTGTCGCAGCAGCAGGTTGATGCGCTTGTCGAACAGTACAAGGGCGTCATCGCCGCCAATGGCGGATCGGTCGGCCGGATCGAGAACTGGGGACTGAAGTCCCTCACCTACCGGGTCAAGAAGAACCGGAAGGCTTACTACACGCTGATGGACATCAACTGCCCGCCGGCCGCGCTCAACGAAATGGAGCGCCAGATGGGCCTGTCGGAAGACGTGCTGCGCTTCCTCACCATCAAGGTCGAGGCGCATGAGGAAGGCCCCTCGGCGATGATGCAGAAGCGCGAAGAGCGCTCCGAGCGCGGCGGCTTCGGCGACCGCGACCGTGGCGACCGTGGCCCGCGTTCGTTCGGCGATCGCGACCGCGGCGACCGTGGCCCGCGTTCGTTCGGCGACCGTGATGGCGGCGACCGTGGTCCGCGCCGTCCGCGCGAAAACGTTGAAGGGGGTGCAGAATAATGGTCGACATCAACCAGATCCCGACCCGGCGCCCGTTCCATCGCCGCCGCAAGACCTGCCCGTTCTCCGGCGCCAACGCTCCGAAGATCGACTACAAGGACGTGCGTCTGCTGCAGCGCTACATTTCCGAGCGCGGCAAGATCGTGCCATCGCGCATCACCGCCGTCAGCCAGAAGAAGCAGCGTGAGCTCGCCAAGGCGATCAAGCGCGCCCGCTTCCTCGGCCTGCTGCCCTACGTGGTTCGCTAAGCTATTGATGCGGGCGGCTTGCCGCCCGCTTCGGCCCACGGCGACGGGCGCCGCGATGGGCAGGCTCAAATCCCGAGTTGAGGCCATAAACCTCTAACTGCCAAAACAGGCAGGACAGCGACACCGGCGAAGACGCCATTTGCTTCCTGACCTGTTCCCAAAGAATCCGCCGTCATCCGCGATGGCGCCAACCAAAGGAACGAAACCATGGAAGTCATTCTCCTCGAGCGCATTTCCCGCCTCGGCCAGATGGGCGAAACCGTCAAGGTCAAGGATGGGTTCGCCCGCAACTTCCTGCTGCCGCAGGGCAAGGCGCTGCGCGCCAACGAAGCCAACAAGAAGAAGTTCGAGGGCCAGCGCGCCCAGCTCGAAGCCCGCAACCTCGAGCGCAAGTCGGAGGCTGCGCAGATCGCCGAGAAGCTCGACGGCAAGAGCTTCATCGTCGTGCGCTCGGCCGGCGAGACCGGCCAGCTCTACGGCTCGGTGTCGACCCGCGACATCGCCGAACTGCTGACCGCCGAGGGCTTCTCCGTCAGCCGCAACCAGATCGAGCTCAACCAGCCGATCAAGACCATCGGCCTCTCCAACGTGGCGATCGCGCTGCATCCTGAAGTCGAGGTCACGGTGACGCTCAACGTCGCCCGTTCGGCCGATGAGGCGGAGCGCCAGGCCAAGGGCGAGACGCTGACGACGGCCGAAGCCATCTATGGCGAAGACATCAACGACAACGCCCGGCCGGAAAACTTCTTCGATCCGAACGCCGAATTCGAAGGCGGCGAGGACAACGCCTGATCGACAAGGCAGGAGCCGCGCTGCGGCTCCTCGTCCAGCGCCGGCTGGACCAACGCCCGGGTCTTCGACCCGGGCTTTTTTGTGCCAATAGGAACTTTTCTGATCCCTATATCTTGTTGCAGATTACGGCGTAGCGCGTCGATTGGACGCGGGCGATGCGCTGTGGCACTTTCGATTTGGCATTCGGTCCGACTGCCGGATGGTCCGTCTGAGGGGACATTTGGTCATGAACATCCTGTTGAAACACGTTCTCGAACGGCTGGTGCGGACCGGCGACCTCAAAGTGACCGGGCCGAAAGGCACGACGCATAAGTTCGGCGACGGCAGCGGCGAACCGGTACACATCCACATCAAGACCATGCATGCCGAGCGCGCGATCACCTTCGATCCGATGCTGGCCGTGCCCGAAGCCTATATGGATGGCGAACTGGACATCCCCGAGGGCGGCGTCCTCGGGGTGATGCGGATCGCTTTCCAGAACATGGGCAGCGGCGGCATCGACGTGACCTGGTCGAAGGCCATCGAAGGTCTGCGCCATGCCTTCCGCCGCCTGCAGCAGATCAACACGGCGTCGAGATCGCGCCGCAACGTGCAGCGCCATTACGACCTCTCCGGCGAACTCTACAAGCTCTTCCTCGACGAGGACATGCAGTATTCCTGCGCCTATTTCGAACAGCCCGACATGACGCTGGACGAAGCGCAGGTCGCCAAGAAGCGCCACATCGCCGCCAAGCTGAGACTTAAAGCCGGCCAGACGGTGCTCGATATCGGCTCCGGCTGGGGCGGCCTCGGGCTTTATCTCGCCAAGGCCTTCGACGTCGACGTGCAGGGCGTGACGCTATCCACCGAGCAGCAGGGCGTCTCCACCGACCGCGCACATGCACTGGGCCTGCAGGACCGCGCGCATTTCGACCTCAAGGATTATCGCGCGCTCAACGAACGCTTCGACCGCATCGTCTCGGTCGGCATGTTCGAGCATGTCGGCGTCAACCACTACCGGACTTTCTTCGACAAGGCGGCGACATTGCTCAAGCCCGACGGCGTGATGCTGCTCCACACCATCGGCCGGTCCGGTGTGCCGTGGGCGACCAGCGCCTTCATCCGCAAATACATCTTCCCGGGCGGCTACGTCCCGTCGATGTCGGAAGTGCTGCCGGCGATTGAGAAATCGGGCCTTATCGTCACGGACATCGAGATTCTCAGGCTTCACTACGCCGACACGCTGAAGCATTGGGGCCAGCGCTTTGCCGCCAACCGCGACAAGGCTAAGGCTATCTATGACGAGCGCTTCTGCCGCATGTGGGAGTTCTACCTCGCGGCCTCGGAAGCCGCCTTCCGCTGGCAGGACCTGGTGATCTTCCAGTTCCAGATCGCCAAGAAGAACGACACGCTGCCGATGACGCGCGACTATATGGCCAAATGCGAGAAGGCGCTGGAATTGCGCGACCTCGGCCATCAGGAGCCGGCGACGCCCGCCGTCAAGCCGACCCGCCGCAAGAAGGTGGAATAGAACGGCGGCGATTGCCGCTTGCCATTGCGGCCTGACGCCACGAAAAAGGTCTCGTTCGCGAGGCCTTTTTCATGAACTACCTAATCTACATCGCGGCGGCACTTGCCGAGATCGCCGGCTGCTTTTGCTTCTGGGCCTGGTGGCGGCTGGGGAAGTCGCCGCTCTGGCTGGTGCCAGGTCTGGCGTCGCTGGCATTGTTCGGCTTCCTTTTGGCGCTGGTCGACACGAGCGCCGCCGGTCGCGCTTACGCCGCCTATGGCGGCATCTACATTGCCGCTTCGCTCGGCTGGCTTTGGCTAGCCGAAGGCGTGCGCCCCGACCGTTTCGACCTCGCCGGCGCCGCGCTCTCGATCGTCGGCGTCTCGGTGATCCTGCTCGCGCCAAGAGGAGCCTGAATTGGAACTGCCCACCGCGCTCCGGCAAGGCGTCGACAGCCTGCTCGAAAAAGTACCGCTGCCGGCGCTGAAACAGGCCGCGAGAACGCTTTCGGAACGCTATCGCGCCGAGTTGCGTGACGGCCGCCTGCATATGGGCGAAGACATGGCGGTGAAGGCTTACCTGGCGACCAGGCTGCCCGCCACCTATGCCGCCGTTCGCGCTTGCCTGGACGCGCTGGCGGACGCCCGTCCGGATTTCCAGCCGAAAAGCCTGCTCGATATCGGCGCCGGTCCTGGCACCATGCTTTGGGCCACGGCCGATACCTGGCCGGAGCTCGAACGGGCGGTTCTGGTCGAGGCAAGCGCGGCGGTGCGCAAGGTCGGCCGTTCGCTGGCCGCCGGCGCGATCGCTGCCCGCGCGAGCTGGGTAGCCGGCGACGCCACCATCGATCTCGACGGTCTCGACCCGGCGGACTTGATCAGCGTCGCCTATGTGCTCGACGAGATCGCGCCGGCCTCGCTGCCAAAACTCGTCGACCGGTTCTGGCGATTGACGGCCGACACGCTGCTGATCGTCGAGCCCGGCACGCCGGCCGGCTGGCAGCGTATCCTTGCCGCGCGCCGGCAACTCATCGAGGCCGGCGCGCATGTCTCGGCGCCCTGCCCGCATGAAGCGCCTTGCCCGCTCGCTCCGCCTGACTGGTGCCATTTCTCGCGCCGCGTCGCGCGTTCGCGGCTGCATCGGCTCGCCAAGGACGCCGACGTGCCGTGGGAGGACGAGAAGTTCATCTACCTCGCCGCCTCGCGACTGCCGGCGCCGGCGCGCGCGTCACGCGTGATCGCGCCACCAAAGGGCGGTTCGGGCAAAGTCGTGCTCAAGCTCTGCCAGCCCAACGGCCATGCCGGCGAGCGCCTCTCCAGCAAGCGCGACGGCGAAGTCTTCAAGGCGGCCAGGCGGGCGGACTGGGGCGACACGCTTGGCTGAGCCGCTTGTGATTCAGGGGCGAGGCGACACCGCGCAGACGAGCTTGCCACGACTGACATAGCCGGCATCGCATTTTCCTGTTTTGTTCTCGTTCGAGGCCCGCTAGGGTTGCGCACTTCGATTCGAGTCAATGACGATTCTTTCCACGGAAAAATTTCGGTTGTGAATCGCGAGCATCGAAGCCGGTTGGAACCTTACTGTTGCAGATAAGTCAGCACCGATTTTTCCAGTTCTGATATCGAGGAAGCGGGATCGAAATCGGGGACATCATGGCTGAAGCAGCGCGCAAGCTCGGCGTGGCGGAGCAACCGCTCTACCGCGAGGCACCGAACAACATCGAGGCCGAGCAGGCGCTGCTTGGCGCAATTCTGGTCAACAACGACGCTTTCTACCGCGTCTCGGATTTCCTCAAGCCCGCACATTTTTACGAGCCGTTGCACCGCAAGATTTTCGAGGTCGCGGCCGAGCTCATCCGCATGGGCAAGATCGCGACGCCGATCACGCTGAAGACCTTCCTGCCGGCGGAAGAGAAGGTCGGCGACATGACGGTGGCGCAGTATGTCGTGCGGCTCGCCGTCGAGGCGGTCACAGTCGTCAACGCCGCCGATTACGGACGAGCCATCTACGACCTCGCCACGCGCCGGGCGCTGATCACCGTCGGCGAGGACATGGTCAACATCGCCTATGACGCGCCGGTCGATATGTCGCCTTCGGAGCAGATCGAGGACGCCGAGCGGCGCCTGTTCGAGCTCGCGGAGACCGGCCGCTACGACGGCGGCTTCGAGAGCTTCAACGACGCGGTCAAAACCGCCGTCGACATGGCCAACGCCGCCTATATGCGCGACGGCCATCTGTCAGGCATCGCCACAGGCCTGCGCGATCTCGACCGCCGCATGGGCGGCCTGCAGCCTTCCGACCTGATCGTGCTTGCCGGGCGCCCCGGCATGGGCAAGACCTCTCTGGCCACCAACATCGCCTTCAATATCGCCGAGGCCTATCAACCGGCGCAGCAGGCCGACGGCACCTTCAAGGCGGCCAATGGCGGCGTGGTCGGCTTCTTCTCGCTCGAAATGTCGTCGGAACAGCTCGCCACCCGCATCATCTCCGAGCAGACCGAAATCTCGTCATCGAAGATCCGCCGCGGCGAGATCTCCGAGATGGATTTCGAGAAGCTGGTCGCCTGCTCGCAGACGATGCAGAAGATCCCGCTGTTCATCGACCAGACCGGCGGCATCTCGATCGCGCAGCTCTCCGCGCGGGCGCGGCGGCTGAAACGCCAGCGCGGCCTCGACCTCATCGTCATCGACTATATCCAGCTGATGCAGGGCTCGAGCGCGCGCGCCTCGCAGAACCGCGTGCAGGAAATCACCGAAATCACCACGGGCCTGAAGGCTCTAGCCAAGGAGCTCGGCGTGCCGATCATCGCGCTGTCGCAGCTGTCGCGTCAGGTCGAAAGCCGCGACGACAAGCGCCCGCAGCTCTCGGACCTGCGCGAATCCGGCTCGATCGAGCAGGACGCCGACGTGGTGCTGTTCGTCTACCGCGAGGAATACTACCTCAAGAACCGCGAGCCGAAGCTCGGCACCGACGAATACATCAAGTGGGAAAACGAGATGAACGAGGCGCGCGGCAAGGCCGAGTGCATCGTGGCCAAGCAGCGTCACGGACCTACCGGCACCGTCAGCCTCGCCTTCCATGGCGAGTTCACGCGGTTCTCGGACCTGGCCGAGGAGCATCATTTGCCGGAGAGGTTTGAGTAGCTTTTGGCCCACGTCAGCGCTCCGTCACACCCCCCTCTGTCCTGCCGGACATCTCCCCCGCAAGGGGGGAGATTGGCTGTTGCCACGACCTTCGCCAATCGCCGCCGTTGCAAGAAGAGCGCCGGCGGCCAAGCTGCTGATCTCCCCCCCTGCGGGGGAGATGGCCGGCGGGTCAGAGGGGGGTGGACGGGAACGCCGGCCTTCGAAAATTTGCGATCGGCCCAACGCTAATGGCCAAATCGCGCGTTCAGTTCATCTGTCAGAATTGCGGCTCGGTGCATCAGCGCTGGGCCGGCAAATGCGACGCCTGCGGCGAGTGGAACACGCTGGTCGAGGAAGGCACCGCGGGCGGCATCGGCTCGGGGCCGGCCAACACCCGCAATGCCCGCAAGGGCCGCGCCGTGGTGCTCACCAGCCTCTCCGGCGACATCGAGGACGCGCCGCGCATCGTCTCCGGCATCGGCGAGCTCGACCGCGCCACCGGCGGCGGCTTCGTGCGCGGCTCCGCCCTTCTGGTCGGCGGCGATCCCGGCATCGGCAAGTCGACGCTGCTGACGCAGGCCGCAGCCGCTTTGGCCTCGAAAGGCCACCGCATCGTCTATGTTTCGGGTGAGGAAGCGGTGGCACAGATCAGGCTGCGTGCTCAGCGCCTCGGCGTGGCGTCGACGCCGGTCGAACTCGCCGCCGAGACCAATGTCGAGGACATCCTCGCGACAATCGCCGACGGCAAGCGGCCCGATCTGGTGATCCTCGATTCCATCCAGACGCTGTGGACCGATCTTGCCGATTCGGCGCCCGGCACGGTCACCCAGGTGCGCGCGGCCGCCCAGGCGATGATCCGCTATGCGAAATCCACCGGCGCCGCGATCGTGCTCGTCGGCCATGTCACCAAGGAAGGCCAGATCGCCGGCCCGCGCGTCGTCGAGCACATGGTCGACGGCGTGCTCTATTTCGAGGGCGAAGGCAACCACCACTTCCGCATCCTGCGCACGGTGAAGAACCGCTTTGGGCCGACCGACGAGATCGGCGTCTTCGAGATGTCGGACAACGGCCTGCGCGAGGTCGCCAATCCATCCGAGCTGTTCCTCGGCGAGCGGCATGCGAAGTCGCCCGGCGCCGCCGTCTTCGCCGGCATGGAAGGCACAAGGCCGGTGCTGGTCGAGATCCAGGCGCTGGTGGCGCCCTCTTCGCTCGGCACGCCGCGCCGCGCCGTCGTCGGCTGGGACGGCGCGCGGCTCTCCATGGTGCTGGCGGTGCTGGAAGCGCATTGCGGCGTCCGCTTCGGCCAGCACGACGTCTATCTCAATGTCGCCGGCGGCTACCGCATCTCGGAGCCGGCGGCCGATCTCGCGGTCGCCGCAGCATTGGTTTCGTCGCTCACCGGTCTTGCCCTTCCCGCCGATTGCGTCTATTTCGGCGAAATCAGCCTTTCGGGCGCGGTGAGGCCGGTTGCGCATGCGCAGCAGCGCCTTAAAGAGGCCGAAAAGCTGGGTTTCGGAAGCGCGGTGCTGCCGCTCGGCAGCGAGGAAGTCGTTGGCGGTAATGGGGCCGGGGGAATCGCGGCCGGCGCTTTCCAGCCCACCGAGCTTGCCGACCTGGTGGCGCGCATAGCCGGCTCACGGCGCAGTCGCGCCGACGAGCGGGAGTGATGCAGCTCATGATGTGGGGCGAAAGACATGCCGATTACGCTGCTTGACGGAATTCTCGTCGGCTTCACCCTGGTCTCGGCGATGCTTGCCATGGTGCGCGGCTTTTCCCGCGAGGTATTGTCGGTGGTGTCGTGGGCAGCGGCGGCGGCGGCGGCCTTCTTCTTCTACAAGCCGGTCCTGCCCTACGTTCAGCCCTATGTCGACAACGACAAGATCGCCATGGCCGCGGCAGCCGGCATCGTCTTTGTCATCGCGCTGATCGTCGTCTCGGTGATCACCATGAAGATCGCCGACTGGATCATCGATTCGCGCATCGGCGCGCTCGATCGCACGCTCGGTTTCCTCTACGGCGCGGCGCGCGGCATCCTGGTCGTCGCGGTGGCGCTGTTGTTCTTCAACTGGCTGGCCGGCGCCAAGGCGCCCGCCTGGGTTGCCAATGCCAAGTCCCGGCCGCTGCTCGAGACGATCGGCGCCAAGCTCGAAAGCGTGCTGCCCGAGAACACGGAAGAGCTGGTCAACAAATACACGCGTAAGGGCACCCCCCAGGCCGGCGCGCCGGCGACCACCGACCAGCCCGCGGCCGAACCGCCGGCGACCGGCGACGACAGCGCGACGGCGCCCGACGACGGCGAAGGCGAAGCGCCGGCCGACAATGAGCCGGCCCCAGCCCCCGCCCCGGCTCCCGCCGCTCCGGCGCCGGCAAACTGAAATCCAGGCCAGTTCCGGCACTGGCCTGCATTTTATGAATGCGGCATCGCATGCGTTGCGTTCGATGAGCGATCGCCTTATATGGCGGTTTTAGCGGAGCTTGAGCCCCAGATGGCAGACTCAACGGCAGACGCAGGCAAAGTCCTTTCCGCCGAGGCCGATGACCATTTCCGTGACGAGTGCGGCGTGTTCGGCATTTTCGGCCGGCAGGACGCGGCTGCCATCGTCACACTCGGGCTTCACGCGCTCCAGCATCGCGGTCAGGAAGCCGCCGGCATCGTTTCCTATGACGGCACCCAGTTCCACGTCGAGCGTCATGTCGGGCTGATCGGCGACACCTTCACCAAACAGAACGTCATCGATCGCCTGCAGGGCAACCGCGCCATCGGCCACACCCGCTACGCCACCACCGGCGGCGCGGGCCTGCGCAACATCCAGCCCTTCTTCGCCGAGTTGGCCGAAGGCGGCCTTGCGGTCGCCCATAACGGCAACCTCACCAATGCGCTCACCGTCCAGCGCGCATTGCAGAAACAGGGCTCGATCTTCTCCTCCACTTCCGACACCGAGACGCTGCTGCATCTGGTCGCGACCAGCAAGGAACGCGATTTGAACTCGCGCTTCATCGATGCCGTTCGCCAGGTCGAGGGTGCCTTCTCGCTGGTCGCGATGACGGCCAAGAAGATGATCGGCTGCCGCGATCCGCTCGGCATCCGTCCGCTGGTGCTCGGCGACCTCGACGGCGCCTGGATACTTGCTTCGGAAACCTGCGCGCTCGACATCATCGGCGCTCGTTTCGTGCGCGACATCAAGCCGGGCGAGATGGTGGTCATCACCGCCAAGGGCATCGAAAGCCTGTTCCCGTTCGAGCCGCAGAAGACCCGCTTCTGCATCTTCGAATATGTCTATTTCGCGCGGCCGGATTCCTCGGTCGAGGGCCGCAACGTGTATGAGGTCCGCAAGCGCATCGGCGCCGAGTTGGCGCAGGAAAACCCGGTCGAGGCCGACATCGTCGTGCCGGTGCCGGATTCCGGCACGCCGGCCGCGATCGGCTTCAGCCAGGCCGCGGGCATTCCCTTCGAGCTTGGCATCATCCGCAACCACTATGTCGGCCGCACCTTCATCCAGCCGGGCGATTCCATCCGCCACATGGGCGTGAAGCTCAAGCACAATGCCAACCGCCGCATGATCGAGGGCAAGCGCGTGGTGCTGGTCGACGATTCCATCGTGCGCGGCACCACCAGCCAAAAGATCGTGCAGATGGTGCGCGACGCCGGCGCGAAGGAAGTGCATATGCGCATCGCATCGCCGCCGACCAGCGCATCGTGCTTCTACGGCGTCGACACGCCGGAGAAATCGAAGCTTCTGGCATCGCGCATGTCGGTCGAGGAGATGGCCGAGTTCATCCGCGTCGATTCGCTCGGGTTTTTGTCGATCGACGGGCTCTACCGCGCCGTCGGCGAGGCGCGCCGCGACAACGACCAGCCGCAATTCTGCGACGCCTGCTTCACCGGCCAGTACCCTACCCGCCTGCTCGACTTCGAAGGCCACGACAACGTGCGCACGCTGTCGCTGCTGGCGAGCGGCGGATCATAAGCCGGTCCACCCCACGGAATCCCTCACATGACCCTCGACCTTTCCGGCCGCGTCGCGGTCGTCACCGGCGCCTCGCGCGGCATCGGTTACTTCATCGCCAGGGAACTGGCTGCCGCCGGCGCGCATGTCGTCGCGGTCGCCCGCACCGTCGGCGGGCTGGAAGAGCTTGACGATGCGATCAAGGCCGACGGCCGCGGACAGGCGACGCTGGTGCCGCTCGACCTCGCCGACATGGCGGGCATCGACCGGCTCGGCGGCGCCATCCACGAGCGCTGGGGAAAGCTCGACATCCTGGTTGCCAATGCCGGTATACTCGGGGTGATCTCGCCGATCGGCCATGTCGAAGCAAAAACCTTCGATAAGGTAATGACCGTCAACGTCACCGCGACCTGGCGCCTGATCCGTTCGGTCGATCCGTTGCTTCGGCTCTCCGACGCCGGACGCGCGATCATCATGTCCTCCAACGCGGCGCACTCGGCGCGCGCCTTCTGGGCGCCCTACGCGGCTTCCAAGGCCGCGGTGGAGACGATGATGCGCTCCTGGGCGCATGAGACCGAGAGCCTGCCGCTTCGGGTCAACGCCGCCGATCCGGGCGCCACCCGCACCGCAATGCGCGCTCAGGCCATGCCGGGCGAGGATCCCGAGACGCTGCCGCATCCGTCCGAGATCGCCAAACGCATCGTGCCGCTGGCAAGCCCGGACTTGAAGGAAACCGGGCTGATCTTCCAGGCCAGGCACAACCGTTTCGTCGCCTATCGGCAACCGGAATAAACCTGCCTCAAGGCGGATGAAACAGGCCTCCGGCTACGTTCTTCGAATGTAGAACATTCGAAACCGGAGGACCGACATGCGCAGACTTCTTCTCGTTGCCGCCACCGCCATTACCGCCGCACTCGCCGCCACGGCAGGCGCGGCCCTGTCGCAAGATGCCAAGATGAGCTTCTTCGTCACCAGCGTCGGCTCCGGCAAGGGCGCCGATCTCGGCGGCCTCAAGGGTGCGGACGCGCATTGCGCCTCGCTGGCAGAAGCGGCCGGTGTCACCGGCAAGACCTGGCACGCCTATCTCTCCTCCAGCGCCGAGGATGCGCGCGACCGCATCGGCAAGGGTCCCTGGTTCAATGCCAAGGGCGAGAAGATCGCCGACGACGTCGCCTCGCTGCACAGCGACGCCAACGCCATCAGCAAGCAGACGGCGCTTACCGAGAAAGGCGAAGTCGTCAACGGCCGCGGCGACAAGCCCAACCGCCACGACGTGCTGACCGGCTCCAAGCCCGATGGCACCAAGATCGCCGACCAGACCTGCGGCGACTGGACGATGAGCGGCGCGGAAGGGGCGGCCATGACGGGCCATCACGACCGCGCCGGCCTCGACGAATCGGCCGCGGCGAAGTCGTGGAATTCCTCACATGCTTCGCGCGGCGGCTGCAGCCAGGAGGCGTTGAGAGGCACGGGCGGCGACGGCCTGTTCTACTGCTTCGCTGTCGAATAAGCGTCCGGCCAGCGGTCGTTCACGGGTCTGTGACCAGGGCGGGGGAGCGTATGCCGCCGCCCCGCTTTCGCCATTTGCTGGGAGTTGCTAGCATCGATCCGACTCCGACATCCAGCAAAGAGGAATTCCCATGGCTGCCACCCCCAGCGTAGCGTTGGTCTGGTATCTTGTGATCGCCGGCCCGCAGGGCGGCATGGCGGTGCTGCCCAGCACCTTCGACACCCGCGAACAGTGCACCAACGCGATTGCCGAATATCAGAAGCAGCCGACGCCGCAGGGTTGGGCCGTGCAGTGCGTGCCGAGCGCCTCGCCCTTCACCGACGAAGGGGATGCGGAAGTGCCATCGGCACAGTAGCGCCAGCTGATCTCCCCCCTTGTGAGCCAATCTCCCCCGCGACGGGGGAGATCGCAGTTCCAACGCAGCGCCAAGCCTATGCCCTTTGACTTCGGCCGCCCCGGCCATACCTTTGCGGGGGTCGTTCCCGCGGAGGTCGCATGCGGTCCAAGTTGAAGCTCCTGCCCTTCATCCTCCTGGCGCTCACAGCCTTTGCGCAGCCAGCCGGCGCCGAGACACCTGAACGGCCGACGCCGGCCGGCGGCGTGCTGTCGCTTCTGCCGCCGCCGCAGGTCACCGAGCATTCGATCACCCTTGGCGGGCGCAAGCTCGACTACCAGGCCAAGGCCGGCACGCTGTCGCTGCTTTCCGGCAAGGGCGAGGTCACGGCCGAGATCTTCTACGTCGCCTACACGCAGCAGTCGCCCGCCCTGGCCAAAGAGCGGCCGATCACCTTCGTCTTCAACGGCGGGCCGGGCGCGGCTTCCGCCTACCTGCATCTCGGCGCGATCGGCCCGCGCATCGTTGCGACCGCTGCCGACGGCCAATTCCTGCCGCCGCCACAAAGGCTCGTCGACAATCCGGACAGCTGGCTCGACATGACCGATCTCGTCTTCGTCGATCCGGTCGGCACCGGCTACAGCCGCGAAGCGCCGGGCCAGGACACGAAAGGGTTCTGGGGCGTCGACCAGGACGCCAGCTCGGTCGGCGCTTTCATACGGCTCTATCTGGCGCAGAACGGCCGCACCGCTTCACCGCTCTTCCTCGCCGGCGAAAGCTATGGCGGCTTTCGCGCCGCGCTGCTCGCCAGGACGCTGCAGGAGGATGTCGGTTTGAGCCCCTCCGGCATCGTGCTGATCTCGCCGGCGCTGGAGTTCATGCTGGTGCGGCCGGACCAATTCGACCAGTTGCACTGGGCGCTCGAACTGCCTTCGCTGGCGGCAGTGCGGCTTCGCGCCGACGGCGTCAGCGGCGAGGCGCTGCGCGACAGGCTGGCCGAGGTCGAGCACTATGCGCTTGGCGACTATCTGACGGCGCTCGCCAGCGGGCTGGAGCAAGGCGGCAAGCTCGCCAGCGGGCGCGTGGCGGAAATCACCGGCCTGCCGCTCGAACTCGTCGAGCGCAATTTCGCCCGTGTCCCTACCGGCCTGTTCACCCGCGAGTTCCAGCGCGCCAAGGGCAAGGTGCTCAGCCCGTACGATGCCACGATCAGCACCGCCGATATCTCGCCGGGCAGCGCCCGCATAGAAGGCCCGGACCCGGTGCTTGACCGCAGTGTGCCGGTGCTGACCTCGGCCTTTGTCGCTTACGCCCGTAACGAACTGAATTATCGCACGGATGTCAGCTACCGCCTTCTCAACGGCGAGATCAGTCGCAATTGGGAGTACGGCACCTCGGGGCAAGGTTATGCCGGGGCGATGAACGACCTGCAGCGGGCGCGTTCGCTCAACCCCTCGCTCGGCGTGGTCATCGTCAACGGCTATACCGACCTGGTGACGCCCTATCTCGCTTCGCGCTATCTGGTGAACCAGCTTCCCTCGCTCGCCGACGCCAAACCGATCCGGCTCGATGTCGTGGAGGGCGGCCACATGATGTACCTCAGGCCCGACGGAAGGCGCGCGCTGAAGGAGGCAGCCTCCGAGCTCTACGAGGCGACGCAGTGAGCGCTTCTCGATCGGCCACGAGGGCTCTGCCCCAACGCAAGCGCCGCGCTGGAACAGCGCGGTAGAAGCTTTCGCCCGTATAGCTGGCAGAAGTGGATCCGATGGGGCGGAGCCGCCTCCACGCTGGCAAATCGATACCGCATGGCCGATGTCGTCGTCCTCGAAAGCCGCGAAAGGGTGCTGGCCGGCATCCTGTTCACCGCGGCCGCCTATTTCCTGTTTTCGGCGCAGGACGCCTCGATCAAGCTGTTGGTGGCCGGCATGACGGTGTGGCAGATCATGTTCTTCCGCTCGGTCACCGTCCTTGCCGCCTGCGGCGCGATCGGCGGACGGACGCTGTTCGCCGACACCGCAAACTCGCCGATCGTGCGGCCGATGCTGGTGCGCAGCGCGTTCACGCTCGCGGCCTGGCTCTGCTACTACAACGCCGCACGCTCGCTGCAGCTCGCCGAGCTCACCACCATCTACTACGCCGCGCCGATCATCGTCACCGTGCTTTCAGTGGTGATGCTGGGCGAGACCGTGCCGCTCTTGCGCTGGGCGGCGGTGTTCGTCGGATTCGTTGGCGTCTTCATCGCCTGCGACCCGGCGCGTCTCGGCTTCTCCGTGCCAGTGCTGCTTGTGCTGGCGGCAGCGCTTTTGTGGGGCATCGCCGTGGTGCTCTTGCGCAAGACCGCGATGCAGGAGCGCACGACGATCCAGCTGGTGCTCAACAATTTCTACTTCCTGCTTTTTTCGGCAGTGCCGGCGCTGATCTGGTGGCGCATGCCCGACGCGCCGCAACTCATGCTTCTCATGAGCGTCGGCGCGCTCGGCGGCGTCGCGCAATACATGCTGTTCGAGGGCATGAAACGGGCGCCGGTGTCGATCGTGGCGCCATTCGAATACACCTCGCTGGTCTGGGCGTTCGCGCTGGGCTTCGCCATCTGGGGCGACGTGCCGAGAACCGAAGTTTTCACGGGCGCGGCTTTGATCGTCGGCGCCGGCCTGCTGATCGTCGGCAACGAGCGTTTCCGCAAACGGGTCGAGGACTGATGACAGAAGGCTGTCAGCACGAGCGGCATAGTCTGGTGCCATGACGGATACGGTCGACATGCCTGAAAAGCTTGGCAAGGGCACCGCCGACGCCACAGCCGAGCGCATGCTGGGCGTCGTGCTGGTCTCGGCCTCGGCCGTCGCCTTCGCGCTCACCGGCGTGCTGACCAAGTCGATCCATGCCGATCCGCTGACCATCACCTGCTGGCGCGGCTTCTTCGGCTCGATCCTGATTGCTCTTTACGTGCTGTGGCGCCGCCGCCGCTCGGGCGGGCGCGAGAGCCTCAGGCTCGGCTGGCGCGGCTGGCTGCTTGCGGTCGAGGGGGCTGCCGCCAGCATCGCCTTCATCGCGGCGTTCAAATACACCTATGTCGCCAATGTCGCGGTGATCTACGCCACCTCACCCTTCATAGCCGCACTGCTTGCCTTGCTGCTGGTGCGGGAAAAATTCCGGCTGCAGACGATGCTGGCGGCGGCCGTGTCGCTATGCGGCGTCGCCGTCATGGTGGGCGGCGGCTTTGGCAGCGGTCACCTGTTCGGCGACGGGCTGGCGCTTTTGATGACCACCGGCAGCGCGCTCTACATGATCATGGTGCGCGCCTTTCGCGACTCGCCCGTCGTCTGGGCCGGCGCGGTGTCGGCCTTCCTGCTCTTCGTCCTCGGCTGGTTCGTCACCGACCCGGTTGCCGTTTCGACCCGCGATATGGTGCTGCTTGCCACCTTCGGCTGCTCCTTCGCGCTGGCCTCGATCCTGTGGACCGAAGGTTCGCGGCTTATCCCCGCCGCCGAATCCGGCCTGCTCGGCTCGGCCGAAGTGCCGTTCGCCATCCTGTTCGCCTTGCTGTTCCTCGGCGAATTCCCACCGCTGGCCAGCATCGTCGGCGGCGCGATCGTGCTTTGCGCGGTTTTCGCGCACGCCGCACGCGACTGGTCGAGAGCCAAATCGACGCGTTCGTAAATTTTTTTCGCGGTCACGGAACCATCACTCGACTCAGGCATTGTTAGATCGACGGGTCACCCCCCAAGTCCCCCCAAACCCCTCGACCCGTCCGACTAGAAGCCGACCCGCAAAAAGGTCGGCTTTTTCTTTGGGCGTTCCTGGCCGTTCAGGGCGGCAGCGCCAGGCCGGTGCCCAGAAGCTCCGCGAGATCCCGCGCCGGACGAGCCGCCTCGCGGCCGAGCCGAATGGCGAAGCCGGCCATTGGCAGCGGCGGCAGGTTGAGATCGGGGGACGCTTCCACGATACCGGAATGAGCAAGACGCCGGGTGCGCGGCGTCAGCGCGATGCCGGCATTGACCGCGCTGCGCAGGCCGGCAAGGCTGGAGCTGCCGGCAGCGATGCGGTAGCGGCGGCCGGCGGCGTCGAGTGCATTGAGCGCAGCCTCCCTGAAGCCGCAATAGGGATCGAGCAGCGTCAGCGGCACCACGTCCTGCCGCGTCGCCAGCCCTTTTTCCGAGCAGAGCCACAGCATCGGCTCGCTGATCAGGAACGCTTCATCCGGGGATGGCGCATGGCGCATGGTGATCGCGAGATCGAGCTGGCCCGCCTGCAGCGCGGACCCGAGCTCCAGGGAGCGGCCGACGCGCAGCTCGATCCTGACGCGCGGATGGCTGGCGGCGAAGGCGCGCAACAGCTCCGGCAGGCCACGATCGGCAAAGTCCTGCGTGGTTCCGATGGCGATGCGACCGCCGACGCGCGCGCCTTTCAGCGCCAGCCAGGCCTCAGTGTGGACGGCAAGGATGCGCCTGGCATGGCCGACAAGGTCCTCGCCGGCAGGCGTCAGGCCGCGGCCCCGGCCCTGGGGCGCGAGCAGCGGCTCGCCGACGATGTCCTCCAGCCGCTGCATCTGCGCCGTGACGGCGGATGGGGAGCGGCCGACAGCGGACGCCGCCCTGGCCAGGGAGCCGCCATCGACGAAGGCGAGGAAAGTTTTGAGCAGGTCGGGATCGAGAGTTTCCATACTTCGGTGATATCGAAGTAATTATCAAAGACAATTCGATTTTTTTGATGCACGGCTAGTGGCATGGTCCCTTCATCGGCGGCGCGAAGCCGTCAGAAGCGAAGGAGAGAAAAATGCCGATCATCAATGTCAGCGTCACCGGCGAGCCCGACGCAAAGCGTTCCGCCGCGATCGCGAAGGAGATTACCGAGATTACGGCCACGCATCTGTGCAAGGACCCGACCATCACCGCGGTTGCGGTCAGCTACGTCGATCCGCAGCACTGGTTCGCCGGCGGCAAGTCGCTGGCCGGGCATGGCACGAGCACCTTCTGGCTCGACATCAAGGTGGTGGACGGCACCAACACCAAGCTCGAGCTCGAAGCCTATCTCAAGGCGATTTTCGACGCGTTCGGCCGCCTGCTCGGCGGCGTCCATGAGGAAAGCTACGCGCTGGTGCATGAGGTTCCGGCGGCGGCCTACGGTTTTGGCGGCAAGAGCCAGGAGTTCCGCTTCATCAGCGGGAGACTGAAGGTGGCGTAGCGGCACGCCTTCCCTTCTCCCCCTGTGGAAGAAGGTCGATCGGCGCCCAGCGCCGAGACGGATGAGGGGGTTCTGGAAGAAGCACGGCCTCGAAGAATCGATTGCTTTCAGGCACTTGCATATTCAGCGAAGCGGTCCGTCCGACACACCTTATCCGTCCGATCTTCGCTCGGCCACCTTCTCCCGCAAGGATAGACCGGAGCGCCCTCCCAACCCCACATTGACCTTGCCCCCACTTCCGCTACCTTCTGCCACCGAAGCGGCCGCGCAAGAGCCGCACCGTGGAGGACGTTGGGAGAGAGCGGCATGATCCTGACATTGGCGCTGCTTGCCGGTCTTGTCTTTGCCTGGCTGCTGATTGGCGTGATCGAGAGGTTCCGGCTCGACCTGCGCTTTACCCAGGCGTTGCTCTACGTGCCGTTCAAGCTCGCCTACCGCATTGCCGACGATCGCATCCGCATTGCCCGCAATGCCCGCACGCCGGTGATCTATGTCGTTTCGCACCAATCGCGCATCGAGCCGGCGCTGATGCTGTCGCTCTTGCCTGACGACACGCTGCACATTCTGGACGAGGCCTCGGCCCGCTCGCCCTGGCTGGAGCCGTGGCGCGAGCTTGCCCGCACCATCGCCTTCAATGCCGAACATCTCTTCGTCAGCCGGCGGCTGGTGCGCGTTTTGAAGGGCAAGGGCCGGCTTGCGGTCTATCTGCCCGACGACGTCGAGCCGGACGTCAAGTCGTTCCGGCTGTTCCGCGCCATCACCCGCATCGCCATGCAGGCCGACGCCCGCATCGTGCCGATCTTCGTCGCCGGTGCGCGCGACCTGCCGATGTCGCTGACGCCGGCCGACAAGGCGCCGCGTCACTGGTTCCCGCGCCTGTCGCTCAGCGTGCTGGAACCGATGACCGTCGCCGAGCTCGTGGCTCGCAACCCCGACATGGTGTCGAACACCAACGCCCTGTTCGACCGGTTTGCCGAGGCGCGGCTCTACGGCAGCAATCTCGATCGCGGCCTGTTCCTGGCCATGCGCGACGCGGCGGATCGCGTCGGTGCCTCGCATCCGATCATCGAGGACGTGATTTCGGGCACGCTCAGCTATCGCAAGATGTTCATCGGCGCGCGCGTGCTCGGCCGCCGCTTCGAGGCGGTGACGGCGCCCGGCGAAGCGGTCGGCCTGCTCCTGCCCAATGCCAATGGCATTGTGCTCTCCTTTGTCGGGCTTATCTCGGCGGCCCGCATCGCGGCGATGATCAACTACACCGCCGGCCCGGCGAGCGTCACCGCCGCGATCCGCACGGCGGTCATTCGCACAGTGGTCTCTTCTCGCGCGTTCATCGAGAAGGCCGCCATCGACGACATCGTCACCGCCGTCGAGGCGGGCGGCGCCAAGATGCTGTGGCTGGAGGATGTGCGCGAGAGCGTGACCTTGCTCGACAAGGTCGCGGCGGCGCTTTTCTGGCGTTTTCCGCTGCAGCGGCAGCAGGCGTCGAAACCAGCGGTGATCCTGTTCACCTCGGGCTCGGAAGGAACGCCGAAGGCGGTGGTGCTGTCGCACCGCAACCTTCTCGCCAACGCCATGCAGGCCGAGGCGCGCATCACGATCTCGCCGGCCGATATCCTGCTCAACGTGCTGCCCGTCTTCCATTCGTTCGGGCTGACCGGCGGCACTATCCTGCCGCTGGTAACCGGCGTGAAACTATTCCTCTATCCCTCGCCGCTGCACTACAAGATCATTCCGGAGATCGCGCGCAAGGTGAAGCCGACCGTCATGTTCGGCACCGACACTTTCCTCGCCAACTATGCCCGCACTGCCAAGGACGGCGATTTCTCCAGCCTGCGTTTCGTTGTTGCCGGCGCTGAAGCGGTAAAGCCCGAGACAAGGCGCACCTACCGCGACCGTTTCCAGGCATCGATCATCGAAGGTTTTGGGCTGACCGAGGCGGCGCCAGTGGTGGCGGTGAACACCGCCATCCACAATCGCGACGGCACGGTCGGCCGGCTGCTGCCGGCGATCCGCATGAAGCTTGAGCCGGTCGAGGGCATCAGCGAGGGCGGCCGGCTGTGGCTCGACGGGCCGAACATGATGATGGGCTACATGACCGCCGACCGCCCCGGCGAGTTGCAGCCGCTCGAGGGCTGGCACGACACCGGCGACATCGTCTCGGTCGACCGCGACGGCTTCATCACCATCCGCGGGCGGGCAAAACGCTTTGCCAAGATCGCCGGCGAGATGGTGTCGCTGGGTGCGGTCGAGATGCTGGTGCAGTCACTGTGGCCGGAACAGCGCCATGCCGCGGTGGCGGTGCCCGACAAAAGGCGCGGCGAGCGCATCGTGCTGGTCACCACGGCCGACGATGCCAATGCCGAAGAGCTGCGCCAGTTCGGCAAGAAGGCCGGCGCGGCCGAGTTGATGGTGCCCAATGACATCATCAAGGTGGAAGAGATCCCGGTGCTGGGTTCCGGCAAGACGGATTACGTGTCGGCGCGGAAGCTGGCGATCGACCGACTGGGATTGGGGGTGGCGGCGTAGCGCGGGTTATCTCCCCCCCTTGTGAGCCAGCCCTTGTGGGGGAGAAAGCATTTTCCTGCATTCGCGAGCGGGCTCGTCCCCGAGCAAGTGCTTGGAAAATACCGGAGAGGGGATTTCGTAGGGCGCAGAGGCTGCTCCTTCTAGAGCGCCAACTTCTCATGTCAGCGCTTTTCCCCTCTCTTGCGATTTCCAACACTTAGCTTCGCTAAGATGTTGAAATGGCTATCTCCCGCAACGGGAGATGGGCGCAGTGCTTATCCGATATCCGAAGGCGGCACCTTCTCGCCTTCGCGCATGGCCCGCTTCGAATAGGCGCGCACCGAGAACGGCAGGAAGACGAGGTAGCCGGCGACCGATGCGGTCAGCGTGTACCAGGGATAGGCCATCAACAGCAGGATGTAGAGCACGACGCCGAGGATGACCGGAAGCACCCTGTCTCCCGGCACCTTGACGCTCTTGCCCGAATACACCGGCAGGCGACTGACCAAGAGGAAGGCGACGAGCACGGTGAAGCCAGAGGCAACGAAGGCCGCCGCCCGGGTCGGTTCCAGGCCGAGCCGCAGGAAGTAGAGATAGCAAGGCAGCATGACCAGCACCGCGCCCGCCGGCGCCGGGACGCCGACGAAATACTCGGTCTGCCAGGCCGGCTGGTCGGTGTCGTCGGCCAGCACATTGAAGCGGGCGAGCCGCATGCCGCAGGCAATGGTGAACAGGAGTGCCGCGATCCAGCCCGGCGAGCCGGCGCGGTCGAGCAGGAAGGCATAGAGCACCAGCGCCGGCGCGACGCCGAAATTGACGATATCGGCCAGCGAATCCATCTGCGCGCCGAACTTCGACGTCGCCTTCAGCATGCGCGCCAAGCGGCCGTCGATGCCGTCGAGGAAGGCTGCGAGCAGCACCATGACGACGGCCGGCTCGAAGCGGTCCTCGAAGGCGAAGCGGATGCCGGACAGGCCGGCGCAGATCGCAAGAACGGTCACCAGATTGGGCAGCACCATGCGCATCGGGATCTCGCGGATGCGAGGGCCGCCGCTGGCGTGTGCCTCGAACTTCTTGAAAGGCGCGCCCACCGCTCAGGAAATCCTGACCAGCGGGGCGACCGCCGCGCCGCCGAACTCGGCAAGCACCGTTTCGCCGCCCACCGCCGTCTGGCCGACGGCGACGCGCGGCACGGCGTTCGACGGCAGGAAGACGTCGACGCGGGAGCCGAAGCGGATCAGGCCAAAACGCTCGCCGATGCCGATCGAGCCGCCCTGCTCGGCCCAGCAGACGATGCGGCGCGCCATAAGGCCGGCGATCTGCACGGCGGCAACGGTGCCGTTGGGACTGTCGATGACCAGCCCGTTGCGCTCGTTCTCCGAGCTTGCCTTGTCGAGCTCGGCATTGAGGAATTTGCCGGGACGATGCTCAATGCGCGTGATCCTGCCGCGCACCGGCGCGCGGTTGATGTGGCAGGAAAAGACATTCATGAACACCGAGATACGGGTCATTTCGCCCGTGCCCAGGCCAAGCTCGCGCGGCGGCACGGCAGGCCCGACCGCCGAAACCACGCCGTCGGCCGGGCTGACCACCAGCCGGTCGTCGACCGGCGTGACGCGCTCTGGGTCACGGTAAAAATAGATGCACCAGCCGGTGAGGATCAGCCCGAGCCAGAACAGGATCGAGGAGAAATAGCCGAGGAACAGCGTGGCCGCGCCGAAGGCGGCGATGAAGGGATAGCCCTCGCGATGGATCGGAACGAACGTATTCTTGATCGTATCGAGAAGCGTCATAGGGCTTGGGGCGGTCCCTGTTTCAGGTCCGGCCTCAATAGCCGAAAGCCCCCCTCCCCGCAACGCAACAATGGGGAAGGACTCATTGCCGTGATTTTAGCGCCGGCTGTCGGAACGCGGCTCTGCCATCCGTCCTTGGATAGACAAGGCGCCCAAGGAGCCAGCCAATGCCATCGCCGAAATCCGCCACCAGCACAGCAACGGTCATAACGAAGGGCCTCGCCTTCGGTGAGTCCCCGCGCTGGCATGCGGGGCGGCTCTGGCTTTGCAACTGGGGCACCGGCGAAATCGTCGCCGTGGAAGAGGACGGCACGAGCGAGGTCATGCTAACCGTGCCGGCTGTTCTGCCGTATTCGATCGACTGGCTGCCGGACGGGCGGCTCCTGGTGGTCTCCGGTCGGGGAGGCCTGCTGCTCAGGCAGGAGGCGGACGGGGCGCTCGTGACCCATGCCGATCTCCGGCGACTGTCGAAAAATCCTTGGAACGAAATCGTCGTCGATGGACGCGGCAACATCTATGTCAATGGCGGCGGGCCGGCGCCAGCGCCGGGTGAGCATTTCGGACCAGGCACCATCGTGCTGATCAGGTCAGACGGCGTGGTCCAGCAGGTCGCCGCGAACATCGCCTTCGCCAACGGCATGGCGGTAACGCCGGACAACCGGACTTTGATCGTTGCTGAGTCCCACGCCAGGCGATTGACAGCCTTCGACATTGGCGACGACGGGAGCCTTTCCAACCGGCGCGTCTGGGCAGATCTCGGCAACGATTATCCCGATGGCATCTGCGTCGACGCCCAAGGCTGCGTCTGGTATGCGGATGTGCCAAACCGGCACTGTGTCAGGGTGCGCGAGGGCGGTGCGAAAATCGACAAGGTCGAGGTCGATCGGGGCTGCTTTGCCTGCATGTTGGGCGGTGCCGACGGCAGGACGCTGTTCATCACCGCCGCCGAATGGCGCGGCTTCGAGAACATGGTCGGCGACGCCCGCACCGGCCAGGTACTGGGCGTCGTCGCGCCTGCACCCGGCGCGGGCTGGCCGTCTTACGCCTCCGGCACGCGCTGATAGTGCGCGATATCCGCTTTGACCCCGAGGCGTGCGATCGTTGCCTGCGGGCTTAAGGCGATGCGCTCGTGCGCGGCCTTGACGATCGGCACGACGTTGTCGACCGCGGCCTGGCTTTCCCATTCGACCATGGTGACGATGTTGAATTCGCCTGGGCCGGAGAACTGCTCGAGCAGGAAGTCCTGCACGAAGCCGTCCTGCTGGCGCAGCAATTCGTGCGTCATCCTGACCTTGCCGACGATCTCGTCGCGGGCTTCCGCGGGCACGACGAATTTGTCGACCCGGAACACGCTGCCAGCGCGTTGATCTTTATTGCTCATTTCGATCAGTCTCCGTTCTTGGAAGGCTTGCTTCGCAGGGGTTCGGAGACGGTTTGCAAGCTCAAGCTAGGTTGAGGTCAAGGGGATTTTGCGCCGATTTCCCCTTCTCCCCTTGTGGGAGAAGGAAGAGGCGCTAGCTCACCTCCGACGTCCTTCTCCGTACGATCACGCCGAACTCGTCGCTTTCACGCGCAATGCGCAGGCGCTCCTCGGCTTCGGTGGCCTCGCGCTGGCGGTCCCACATCGAGGCGTAGAGGCCCTGCTGGCGCAAGAGCGCGGCGTGGGTGCCGCGCTCGGCGATCTGGCCGTCCTTGAGCACGATGATCTCGTCGGCCGAAATCACCGTCGACAGCCGGTGAGCAATCACAAGGGTGGTGCGTCCCTTGCTGACGAGGTCCAGTGCTGCCTGGATCTCCTGCTCGGTTTGGGTGTCCAGCGCCGAGGTTGCCTCGTCCAGCATCAGGATCGGCGGGGCCTTCAGGATCGTGCGGGCGATCGCGACCCGCTGCTTCTCGCCGCCCGACAGTTTCAGCCCGCGCTCGCCGACCATCGAGCGGTAGCCGTCGGGGAGTTTTTCGATGAACGGCCCGATCTGGGCGAGCTCGGCGGCCTTGCGCACCTCCTCCTCGCTGGCGCCGACATGGCCGTAGCGGATGTTGTAGGCGATGGTGTCGTTGAAGAGCACCGTGTCCTGCGGCACCATGCCGAGCACCGCGCGCAGGCTCTCCTGCGTGACGTCGCGGATGTCCTGGCCGTCGATCAGCACCTGGCCGCGCTGCACGTCATAGAAGCGGAACAGAAGCCTGGAGATAGTCGACTTGCCTGCGCCGGAGGGGCCGACGATGGCGACCGTCTTGCCGGCCGGCACCTCGAAGGAGACGCCCTTCAGGATCTTGCGGTTCGAATCATAGGAGAAGTGCACGTCGCGGAACTCGACCTTGCCGGCACTCACCTTCAACGGCTTGGCGTCCGGCTTGTCGACGATCTCCTGGGGCACGTCGAGCAGGTCGAACATGTGCTCGATATCGGTCAAGCCCTGGCGGATTTCGCGATAGATGAAGCCGATGAAGTTGAGCGGCACCGAAAGCTGCATCAGCATGGCGTTGATGAAGACGAAATCGCCGACCGACTGCGTGCCGGCCTGCACCTCGAGCGCCGACATGCACATGACGATGACCGTGCCGAGGCCGAAGATGAGACCCTGGCCGAAGTTAAGCCAGCCGAGCGAGGTCCAGGTCTTGGTGGCGGCAATTTCATAACGCGCCATCGAGCGGTCGAAGCGCTCGGCTTCCATGCGCTCATTGGTGAAATATTTGACCGTCTCGAAATTCAAGAGCGAGTCGATCGCCTTGGTGTTGGCGTCGGTGTCGCTTTCGTTCATGTCGCGGCGGATCGAGATGCGCCAGTCGCTGGCCTTGACTGTGAACCAGACATAGATCCACACGGTGACCGCGACCACGGCGACGTATTTCCAGCCATAGGTGTAGGCGAAGATGCCGGCCGTCAGTGCGAATTCGAGGATGGTCGGCGCCGTGTTCAGCATGACGAAGCGCACGATCGTCTCGATGCCCTTGGTGCCGCGCTCGATGATGCGCGACAGACCGCCGGTGCGGCGCTCAAGATGGAAACGCAGCGACAGCTGGTGCATGTGGACGAAGGTGCGGAAAGCAAGCTGGCGCACCGCATATTGGCCGACGCGGGCAAACAGCGCGTCGCGCAGCTGGTTGAAGCCGAGCTGGACCAGCCTCAGCACATTATAGGCGATGACCAGCATCACCGGCGCGAGCATGAAGGCGGGCAGCGGCGGCGGCGACTTCGAGGCGTGGGCGAGCGCATCGGTTGCCCATTTGAAGAAATAGGGACCGGCGACCAGGGTGACCTTGGCGACGACGAGAAGCAGCGTCGCCCAGGTAACGCGGGCTCTCAAGTCGGCGCGGTCGGCCGGCCACATATAGGGCCACAGATTGCGCAGTGTGGTGAGGGTGCCGGTTTCGGCGGAGACGGTCTTGTCGGCCATTTTGTTCTTAGCTTTCTTTCATGCTTTTGCCGCAGCAGGAATCGACCAGAGCCGCGAGCGACGCCGAGACTTCAGCGAGCGTAGCGCGGTCCACCGCGTAGCGTGAACGCTGGCGATCCGCCTCGAAGCGGACGAGCCCTGCTTCGACCAGGATCTTCAGATGCTGCGAAACGGTCGACTGGGCGAGATCGAGATGATCGACCACCTCGCGGCAGGAGCAGCAGCTACTGGCCGAGAGATGCTTCAGGATCTCAATGCGTGCCGGATGCGACAGCGCCGCGAACCGCGTGGCGATGCCGCGGCTGTCGAGGGCTCGGCTATTGAGGGCGCGGTTGACGGATAAGGATTCGGTCATCGTTCATCGCCGATAAACGATGGAGGATGAGAGGGCAAGCCAGGCGGATGGGTAGCACGGTAGGAAGTGTCGAACGCCGGCGGGGCAGCGCCCTCTGCCCTGCCGGGCATCCCCACGAGGGGGATTGCGCTCTTACTCCGTCTTTGGCGCCGTCATCTGGTCACCCATGGCCTTCATGTCGGCAGGCTCGCCTTCCTTCGACTTGCCGGGGACCTTGAAGACCTGACCGGGCCAGATGCGGTCGGGATTGCGGATCTGATCCTGGTTGGCGAGATAGATGGTCGAGTAGCGCACGCCATGGCCATAGACGCGCCGCGAGATGCGCCAGAGCGTATCGTTGCGGCGGATGATGACCGCGCCATCGACGTGTTCGAGCTTCGGCGCCATGGTCTCAGGCACGTCGGCCGCAGGATTCGCTTCGGCGACCTCGGCCGACGTGTCGGCGGTCGCGGCGGGCTTGCCCGCTTCGGCGGTAGCGGTGGCCGGCGCCGTCGTCTCGGCGGGATTGGCTGCCCCGGACTTTGCCTCCGCGGGCTGGGACCCCGCACCCTGGGCGAGCTTGCTGTCGGCGGGCTTGGCCTGGTTGGGCGCGACGGCGGCAATCGACTCGCCGGGCTCGCGTTCGAACGGGACAGCGGCGCGGGCGACGACCTTATCGCCATCGTCGGCAAGGCCGTCGACATGAATGGTGTGGTTGCCGACCGGAATGTCGCGCGCCGCCTCGATCAGGAAATGGCCGTCAGGCGAAGTTTTCGCCTCGCCAAGCAGTACATCGTCGGCATAGGCGCGCACCTTGCGGCCGGGATCGGCCCTGCCCGCGACGAAGATCTTGCCGCCGTCGATCTCAACCGCCTCGACGGCGATCTTCGGTTCGTCTGCGGCGGCGTTCTGGGTCGCCGGGGCGGAAGCCTGATCCGTAGCTGCCGGTGCCGTTGCAGCCGGCGCCGTCACCGGGGCAGACGCCGCCGGCGCGGTTGCGGCCGGGACCTGCGGATCCGGGGCGGCTGCCTGACCGGTGGCGGCAGGTGCCGCCGGCTTGGCCGCGGGCTGCGGAATGGTCAGCAATTCGGACGGCTTGCCGGGCTCCTCGACCATCGCCAGCACCTGGCCGGTCGGGCTCTGCGGCACCGAGACGACGGCGGTCTGCGCCGAGGCGACGGCGACGCCGCCAGCGGTCGAGCGCAGCGTGATCGTGTAGTCGCCGGGCTTCAGCGGATCGTCGAGCACGATGGCGAAGGCACCATCGGGACCGGCATCGGTCGAGCCGAGCACCGTGCCGCCGTTCAGGACCTCGACCTTGGCATTGGACGCCGCGCTGCCGGCGACGACGATCGAGCCATTGCCTTCGACGCGCACGACATCGAAGGTTGGCAGCGTGGGTCCTGCGGCGGCCGGCGCCTGAGCGGGGGCGGATTCCGCCGGGGCTGTCGCGTTGTTGGCAGGCGCCATTGCATTGTTGGCGGGCGCCATCTTGTTGGCCGGCGCCATCGTGTTGTTGGCGGGCGCCATTGTATTGGCCGGGGCTTGCGCCTGCGGTACGCGCGCCTCGGTGGAGGTGCTTGAGGATTCAGCCGGCTTCGTGCCTGCCTGCGGCAGCGACGCGACCTGCGGCGGATTCTGCTTGTTGATGTATGGGTCGAGCGCGCCCGACCCGTAGGCGACCGCCGCGACGACGGCAACGCCGCCCGCCGCGAACAAAAACGCCTTGGAAGAATTGATAGCCATAATCTTTTCTGCCCCTTAGCCACCTAACGCCGGTCTAGCGTGTTTTCACCAAGCTCACAAGAAAAAGCCCGTCCTTGGGCTTGACCGCGCCAACCGTCCCTATCACCAATCATGACATGAACACGATTCGATCCGTCTGCGTCTATTGCGGTTCGTCTCCGGGCCGCGACGAGGCCTATGTCAAGGCCGGCCACCTGCTCGGCCGCTCGCTGGCGAAGTCCGGCCTGCGCCTGATCTATGGCGGCGGCACCAAGGGAATCATGGGCGCCGTCGCAGACGGGGCACTCAAGGCCGGCGGCAAGGTGACCGGCATCATCCCGCGCTTCCTGATCAACAAGGAGGCGACCGAGACCGCTCTCGACAAGCTCGACGAGCTGGTGATCACCGACAACATGCACGAGCGCAAGCACAGGATGTTCGAGAAATCCGACGCCTTCGTGGCGCTGCCGGGCGGCATCGGCACGGTCGAGGAGATCGTCGAGATCATGACCTGGGCGCAACTCGGCCATCACCGCAAGCCGATCGTGTTCGCCAACATCAAGGCCTTCTGGGACCCGATGCTGGCGCTCATCGAGCACATGTCGGGCGAAGGCTTCATCCACACCGCACATAGGGTGAAGCCGCTGGTGGTCAACGACCCCGAGGCAATCGTCGCCGCCATCATGGTGGCGGGCTCGTCGGTCGACGCGCCGACGGAAGGCGTGCAGGCGGTGATCGACAAAATGTAAGGTGAATGGTGAATAGTGCGGATCGCGCGAGCCGAAATCTGTCCACTGCCAGATAGTAACTATTCGCTATTCACCATTCACCGCTCACCGTCCTCCTCAAATCCTCAATCACCGCCCTCCGGTCATTGCGCCGCCAGGCGAGATGGATTTCAACGCTGCGCTTGAACCATGGCAGGTCGCGAAAGACGATGCCGGCCGGCGCGGCGCTTTGCAGGCTTTCCTGTACCGTCGCCAGGCCCAGCCCGGCGCTGACCAGGCCGAGCGAGGTCAAGGGATCGGCCGTCTCGTAGGCGATGTCGGGCACGAAACCGGCCTCCACGCAGGCCGCCAGGAATTGGGCTCGGTTGGTGTCGTCGGGTTGGCGCACGACGGTGATCCAGACGCGGGCGTCAAGATGGCGGGGCCTGATGTCGCTCGCATCGACAAGCGGATCGCCTTCGGGGATCGCCAGCACCAGCGGTTCGCGCCGCACCAGCATGCTCTCGATATCCGGATCGCCTTGCGGCGCCGGCGCGTAGATGAATCCGAGGTCGAGCACGCGCTGGCGCAGATCCTCGAACTGCGCGGCCGTGCGGCGGCTTCTCAGTTGCAGATGAAAATCCGGCCGCTCGCGGCGGAATTCCCTGAGCATCGCGGCGATCAGCCCGGCATGCACCGCCCCCTCGACGTAGCCGATGGCGAGGCTGCCGGTCGCGCCGCTTGCAAGCTTGCGGCCGAGCTCCTCCAGCCGCGCGGCATTGACGAGCAGAGCGCGCGCCTCGGCAAGGAAAGCCCTGCCCTCGGCGTTGAGATGGACGCGCTGCTTCGATCGCTCGAAAAGCGTGACGCCGAGTTGCTCCTCGAGGTGCATGATCTGCCGGCTCAAGGGGGACTGCGAGATATGCAACTGCTCGGCGGCGCGGCCGACATTGCCGGCCTCGGCGACGGCAACGAAATAGCGGATCTGCCGCAGGTCAAGCATTCTGCGTCTCTATGATTTAAGTCCTTCAAGGTCTGATCTTTTAGCCTAATCAGTCTTGGACAGTCTGACCAGCCGGCGCGATATCTTCCGCATCAACCGGCCACAAAGGAGACCGCCATGCAGTTCTTTGCCCTTCTCACCCGCAACACCGAAAAGTTCAGCGATAGCGATTTCGCGCCGCTGCTTCCGGGCGAAGCCGAGCAGCGGCGCACGCTCTATGCGCAAGGCGCCGTGCGCCAGGTCTGGAACCGCGGTGACATCCCCGGCAGCGGCATGATGTTCGAGGCTGCCGACGACAAAGAGGTGCGCGGCCATCTCGCCACCCTGCCCCTGGTCGAGGCCGGAATGATGGACATCGCGGCGATCGTGCCGCTCAATCCCTATCCCGGCTTCGGCCCGAAGCGCTGAGACCGGCATGAAGAGAGGTGCTGCCGCTCACCCGGCAGCACCTATAGACCAAAGATGCGACGCAAAAGGCCCGCCCGCGACGCCCCGGTGTAGCGCTCGGGCATGGCCGGGTGAGCAGGAACTGGTCGCGCCCTTCGAGGGCGCATCCGATGATGAAGCATCGTGCCAGTTCACGAAGCGATAGCACAGATCTCACGATCAAGCGCGTTGGGTGGCGTCGAGCGATATGAAGGCGCGCCGCCTCATGGGCCGAACTGTTCGCTTCGCGCGGTCGAACAGTCCAAGGTCGCGGTGCCGATCACTCCGCCGGCGCCACTCGCAGCGTCGGTCTGCGGGCGCTGAGCCGGTCGAGATAGAGATAGACGACCGGCGTGGTGTAGAGCGTGAGAAGCTGCGAGACGATGAGGCCGCCGACGATCGCGATGCCGAGCGGCTGGCGCAGCTCCGCCCCAGTGCCGGTCTCGAGCGCCAACGGCAATGCGCCGAGCAAAGCCGCAAAGGTCGTCATCATGATCGGCCGGAAGCGCTGGAGGCTCGCCTTGTGGATTGCTTCTCGCGGCGCAAGCCCTTCCTGGCGCTCGGCCTGCAAGGCCATATCGATCATCATGATGGCGTTCTTCTTGACGATGCCGATCAAGAGGATGATGCCGATCAGCGAGATCACGTCGAATTCCATGCCGGTGACGATGAGCGCGAGCAGCGCGCCGATGCCGGCCGAGGGCAGCGTCGACAGGATGGTGATCGGGTGCACGTAGCTTTCGTAGAGCACGCCGAGCACGACATAGATCGTGGCGAGTGCGGCAGCGATCAGCAGAAGCTCGTTGAGCAGGTTGGAGCGGAAGGCGAGTGCGGTGCCGGCAAGCGAGCCGTGGATCGACACCGGCATCTTCAGCTCCGCCATGGCGCGGTCGATTGCTGCCGAGGCGTCGCCGAGCGTGGCGCCATCGGCAAGGTTGAACGAGATCGTCGTGGCGACGAAGTGGCCCTGGTGGTTGACCGAAAGCGGCGTGGTCGCCGGACCGTAGGTGCTGAAGGCGGCGAGCGGCACCATGGTCTCGGCCGAGGTGCTGACGGCGGCGCCGCTCGAGGCGCTGCCGTGGCCGGTGACGGCGATCGCATTGGTTGCCTGATTCTGCAGCGAGCCCGACAGGCTGCCGGCCAGTGCGTTGGTCTTCTGCGTGCCGCTCGCCGCCGCGCCCGAGGTGCTGACATAGATGCCGTTGAGCGCGCTCGGATCCTGCAGATAGCGCGGCGCGACTTCCATCACCACGTGATATTGGTTGCGGGCGTTGAAGATGGTCGACACCTGGCGCTGGCCGAAGGCGTCGTAAAGCGTGTTGTCGATGCTCGCCGGCGTCAGGCCGAGCCGGGCCGCGCTCTCGCGGTCGACGGTGATGTTGGTTTCGAGCCCGGCCTCGTCGCGGTCCGAATTGACGTCGGTTAGCTCCGGCGCCTGTTTCAGCAATTCGACGAGTTTCGGCGCCCATTCGTCGAGATCCGCGGTCGTATCGGCCTGCAGCGTGTATTGATACGTGGCGAGGCTTTGGCGGCCGCCGACCCTGATCTCCTGGCGCGGGTTGAGGAAGAGCTGCGCGCCGGGCAATTGCCTGAGCTGCGCGCGCAGCCGCCCCAGCACCGCTTGCAGCGGCGCACGATCGCCCTTCGGCTTCAGGTTGACATAGACGAAGCCGGAGTTGGTCTGGCGGCCGCCGATGTAGCCGACGACGTTCGCCACCGCCGGGTCGCTCTTCAGGATCGTCTCCAGCCGCTCGAATTTCTGCCGCATCAATTGGAAGGAAATGGCCTGGTCGGCGCGCAGGCCGCCGATCAGCTCGCCGGTGTCCTGCTGCGGGAAGAAGCCCTTCGGCACGATCGTATAGAGGTAGACGTTGAACGCGACGGCCGCGATCAGGATGATGAGCATCGCCTCGGCATTGTCGAGCGACCAGGCGAGCGAGCGGCCGTAGCCGGCGCGGACGCGCTCGAAGACGCTTTCGCCGAAGCGGGCGAGGATGGAACGGCGCTCCGACCGGACTGCACCCGCGCGCAAAAAATGCGCGCACATCATCGGCGTCACCGTCAGCGACAGCACCAGCGAAATGGCGATGGCCAGCGACAAGGTCATGGCGAATTCCTGGAACAGGCGGCCGAGTATGCCGCCCATCAACAGAATCGGCAGGAACACGGCGACGAGAGAAGCGCTCATCGACAGAACGGTGAAGCCGACCTCCTGAGCGCCGACCAGCGCCGCCCGGCCGCGCGGCATGCCGTCCTCGATGTGGCGCATGATGTTTTCCAGCACCACGATGGCGTCGTCGACGACGAAGCCGGTGGCGATGGTGAGCGCCATCAAGGACAGATTGTCGAGCGTGTAGCCGAGCAGGTACATCGCTCCGAAGGTGCCGAGGATCGAGACGACCAGCGCCACGCTCGGGATCAGCGCCGCGCGCCAGTCGCGCAAAAAGCAGAACACCACGAACACGACCAGCAGCACCGCCAGCACCAGCGTCAGCTCGGTGTCGCGCAGCGAGCCGCGGATGGTGAGGCTGCTGTCGGACGCGATGCTGAGGCGTGCATCCGCCGGCACCGAAGCCTGCAGTGTCGGGATCAGCGCGCGCACGCGGTCGACCGTGTCGATGATGTTGGCGTTGGGCTCGCGATAGAGCACCAAAAGCACGGCCGGCACGCCATTGGCGAGGCCGAGATTGCGCACGTCCTCGACCGAGTCCTCGACATCTGCGATGTCGGCGAGGCGCACCGCCGCACTGTTGCGCCAAGCGATCACCAGGTCGCGATAGTCGGCGGCATGGCTCGCCTGGTCGTTGGTGTAGAGCTGGTAGCGGAGCGCGCCGCCTTCCTCGAAGCCCTTCGGACTGCGGGCATTGGCCGAGGCAAGTGCCGCACGCACATCCTCTAGGCCGATGCCGTAATGGAACAGCGCGCCTGGATTGAGCTCCACCCGAACGGCGGGCAGCGACGAGCCGCCGAGATCGACATTGCCGACGCCCTCGACCTGGGACAGGCGCTGCTGGAGCACGGTCGCGGCGGCATCGTAGAGCTGACCGGGTGTGAGTGTGCGCGAGGTCAGCGCCAGGATCATCACCGGCGCGTCGGCGGGATTGTATTTGCGGTAGGTCGGGTTGCTGCGCAGGTCGGACGGGAGGTCGGCGCGCGCGGCGTTGATGGCGGCTTGAACATCGCGCGCGGCGCCGTTGATGTCGCGATCGAGGTCGAATTGCAGCACCACGTTGGTCGAGCCGGTGCCGGAGCGCGACGTCATCTCGGAAACGCCGGCGATCTGGCCGAGATGGCGTTCGAGCGGCGCCGCGACATCGGTCGACATCGTGTCGGGGCTGGCGCCTGGCATCGAAGCCTGCACCGAGATGGTCGGGAAATCCACCTTGGGCAGCGGCGCGACGGGAAGATTGACGTATGCGATCAGGCCCGCCGCCGCCAATCCGATGGCCAGCAGCGTCGTGGCGACCGGCCTGGCGATGAAGGGCGCGGAGAGGTTCACGGCGTGAGCCCGCCGGCCGGCGCTCTCGCTTCACGCGCCCCCGACCGCGTCAGTCTATCGAAGGCAAGGTAGATCACCGGCGTGGTGAAGAGCGTCAGCACCTGGCTGACGATCAGCCCGCCAACGATGGTGATGCCGAGCGGCTGGTGCAATTCCGAGCCGGCAAGGCCGCCGAGCAGGAGCGGAAGCGCCCCGAAAAGCGCGGCCATCGTCGTCATCAGGATCGGCCGCAACCGCAGCAAGCAGGCTTCGTAAATCGCCTCGCGCGGGTCCAGCCCCTGCAGGCGCTCGGCCTGCAGGGCGAAGTCGATCATCATGATGGCGTTCTTCTTGACGATGCCGACCAAGAGCACGATGCCGATGATGCCGATCACGTCGAGATCGTGGCCGGCGAGCATCAGCGCCACCAGCGCGCCCACGGTTGCCGAGGGCAGCGTCGAGAGGATCGTCAGCGGGTGGATGAAGCTCTCATAAAGCACGCCAAGCACGACATAGACGGTGGCGACTGCCGCGAGCACCAGCAGCAGCTCGTTGGAGAGCGAGCTTTGCAAGGCAAGCGCGGCGCCCTGGAAGCCGGTGACCAGGCCGGCGGGCGGCTGCATGTCATGTTCCGCCTTGCTGATCGCCGCGGTGGCGTCGCCGAGCGACACGCCCGGGGCGAGGTTGAAGGAGATGGTCGCGGCCGGGAACTGGGCAAGGTGGTTCACCAGCAGCGGCGCCTGCCGGACACTGATATTGGCGATCGCCGATAGCGGCACCTGGCCGGAACCGGAGGACGGCAGGTAGATCGAGCCCAGCGAAGCCGGCGTCTGTCCCACCGAGGGGTCGGCTTCAATGATGACGCGGTATTCGTTCGACTGGGTGAAGATGGTCGAGATGATGCGCTGGCCGAAGGCATCGTAGAGCGCGTTGTCGACGGTCGCTGGCGTAATCCCGAAGCGTGCCGCCGTCGCTCGGTCGATGGTGATGTCGACCGCAAGCCCGCTCTGCTGGCTGTCGCTGGCTACGTCGGCGAGTTCGGGAAGTGCCACCAGCCTATCGGTGAGCTTTGATGTCCACGTCGCCAGCTCGGCCGGATCCGAATCCTGCAGAACGTATTGGTACTGCGACGCGCTGGAGGTGGAGTCCACGCTCAGGTCCTGCACCGGCTGCATATGCAGCGCGATGCCGGTCACGACGTCGGTCTCCCGAGCCAGCCGCCGGATGATCGCGCTGGCATCGGCCGCGCGCTCGTCGCGCGGCTTGAGATTGATCAGCATGTGGCCACTGTTGGCGGTCATGTTCTGGCCGTCGACGCCGATGAAGGACGACAGGCTCGCGACATCCGGGTCCTTCAGGATGACATCGGCGAGCGCCTGCTGGTGCGCTGCCATGTCGGCGTAGGAGGCCGAGCCCGCGGCCTCGGTGACCGCCGAAATCGCGCCGGTGTCCTGAACCGGGAAGAAGCCTTTCGGGATGACAACATAGAGATAGACGGTGAGCGCAAGCGTGGCTGCGGCGACCAGCAGCGTCAGCGCCTGACGGTCGAGCACCCACCGCAAGGCGGCGGCATAGCCATTCGCGACAGCGTCGAAGCCGGCCTCGGCGCCGCGCGCCAGCGCGCCCTGCCTGCGTTCGGACGGCGGCTTGAGGAGCCTGGCGCACATCATCGGCACCAGAGTCAGCGAGACGATGGCCGAAATGACGATGGCGATCGCAAGCGTGATGGCGAATTCGTGGAACAGGCGGCCGACGACGTCGCCCATGAACAGAAGCGGGATCAGCACCGCGATCAGCGAGACGGTGAGCGAGATGATGGTGAAGCCGATCTGGGCCGAGCCTTCGAGCGCGGCGGTGACCGGATCGTCGCCATGCTCGATGAAACGCGAGATGTTTTCGATCATGACGATGGCGTCGTCGATGACGAAGCCGGAGGCGATGGTCAGCGCCATCAGCGACAGATTGTCGAGGCTGAAGCCCCAAAGATACATGACCGCGAACGTGCCGATCAGCGACAGCGGCACCGACAGGCTCGGAATGATCGTCGCCGGAATGTTGCGCAGGAACAGGAAGGTGACGAGCACGACCAGAAGCGCCGCCGTCGCCAGCTCGAACTCGACGTCATGGACTGAGGCACGGATGGTGGTCGTGCGGTCGGTCAGCGGCTCGACGGTGACCGCCGCCGGCAAGCCGGCGCGAAGCTGCGGCAGCAGCGCCTTCACCGAGTCGACGACGCGGATGACGTTGGCGCCGGGCTGGCGCTGGATGTTGAGCAGGATCGCCGGCGAGCGGTTTTCCCAAGCGCCCAGCTTCGAGTTCTCCGGCCCCTCTATGATATCGGCGACCTCGCCCAGCCTGACCGGCGCGCCGTTGCGGTAAGCGACGACCATATCCGCATAGGTCTTGGGGTCGCTGATCTGGTCGTTGGCGTTGATGGTATAGGAACGCGCCGGCCCGTCGAAGCTGCCTTTCGGCGTGTTGACGTTAAGCGTGCCGATGGTGGTGCGCAGATCGTCGATGTTGAGCCCCATGGCGGCCAGCGCCTTGAGCTTGACGCGGATGCGCACGGCCGGCCGCTCGCCGCCGGATATGCTGACCAGCCCGACGCCCGGAAGCTGCGAGATCTTTTGCGCCAGCCGCGTCTCGGCATAGTTCTCGACTTCGGTCAGCGGCAGCGTCTTCGAGGTGATCGCCAGCGTCAGGATCGGCGCGTCGGCCGGATTCACCTTGGCGTAGATCGGCGGCGCCGGCAGGTCGGCGGGCAGAAGGTTGCCGGCCGCGTTGATCGCCGCCTGGACCTCCTGCTCGGCAATGTCCAGGCTGAGGTCGAGGCTGAAGCGCAGCGTGATGACCGAGGCGCCGGCCGAACTCCCCGACGACATCTGCTCCAGCCCCGGCATCTGGCCGAACTGGCGCTCCAGGGGCGCGGTGACCGAAGTCGTCATGACCTCCGGGCTGGCGCCGGGATAGAAGGTCTGCACCTGGATCGTCGGGTAGTCGACCTCAGGCAAGGCCGAGAGCGGCAGGAAAAGATAGGCGATCATGCCGACCACCAGGATGGTCGCCATGATCAGCGTGGTGGCCACCGGCCGCAGGATGAAGGGCCGCGACGGGTTGAGCCAGCCGGAGACGAGACCGCTTGGCGTGCTCATTGGGCTTCGCCGCTGTCGCCGCCATTTCCGCTGCTGCCGCTATTACCGTTGCCGTCGCGACGATGGTGGCGGTGGTGCTTGCGGCCGGCATCGCCCGATGCGTCCGCGCCGTCGCCTGCCGAACCTCGGCGCTGGCTGCTCGAGATCGCGGGCGCGTTGCCGGGGTTGACGGCAGACGTATTGCTGGTCGCGGCGGCCGGCGCACCGGCGGCCCCGCTGCCCCTACCCGCGGCTTGCGGCTGCGCGGGAGATGCAGCGCCGGCGGTCGGCGCGGCGCCGTTGTCAGGCACGGTCACCTTGGCGCCGTCCTTCAGCCGGTCGACGCCATCGACGACCACCTTGGCGCCCGGCGGAAGGCCCGACAGCAATTGCGTGACCGAGGCGTCGCCCGGGCCAAGGGAAACGGTCTTTACCGAGACAGTGCTGTCGTCGTTGAGCTGATAGACGAAAGTGCCTGGAGCGCCGTGCTGGATGGCGGCGTTGGGCAGCACCGTCACGCCGGTCAGGGTGCGCACCAGGAGATGCACGTTGACGAACTGGTTGGGATAAAGCCCGCCGTCGGCGTTAGCAAACACGGCGCGCAGCTTCACGGTGCCGGTGGTCGGATCGATCTGGTTGTCGATCGTCTGCAGCGTGCCTTCGGCGATCTGCTTGGTGTCGTTGCGGTCGAACAAGGTAGCCTTGAGCCCGGCATTGCCATGCGTCTGTTCCAGCACTTCGGCGAGGGTGTCCTCGGGCAGCGAGAATAGCACCGAAATCGGCTGCATCTCGGTGATCACCGCAATGCCGGTGCTGTCGGAAGGCGTGACGTAATTGCCCTGATCGACCAGCCTGAGGCCGATGCGGCCGTCGGCAGGTGCAACGATATGGCTGTTGGCGATATTGACCTCGACGGCCTCGATCTGCGCCTGGTCGGACATGACCGTGCCCTCGTCGGATTGCACGGTCGCGCGCTGCAGGTCGACCGCCTGCTGCGTGATGGCGTTGGAGGTCAGCTTCAGATCGCGGTCGAGGTCGAGCCTGGCATCGGTCAGCAGCGCCTGGTCGTGCTTCAATTGCCCCTGCAGCTGATGCAGCGAGGCTTGGAGAGTGCGGTCGTCGACCTGGGCAAGAAAATCGCCCTTCTTCACCATTTCCCCTTCGGTGAAGGCGATCGCGGTGATCTGCCCGCTGACCTGCGGGCGCACGGTCACCGTCGACAGCGAGGTCACCGTGCCCAGCGCCTCCAGCGTGATCGGGATGTCGGCCTGCGTCACCGAGGCGACTGCGACCGGCTGCGCGCCGAGATCGCCGCCCCGGAAGCGCCCGCCGCCGCGCGCGCCTTGCTGGTGCACCGGTGCTGGATGGAGCCAGAAGGCGACGCCCGCTCCAGCCGCGACCAGCAGCAGCGCGACCATCCAGCCGCGGCGCCGGCGACGCACGACCACCGGCTTGATGTCTGCCATCGGCTCACGGAGCGGCTGTAGCCGGCTGGCGACTTCGTCGTCCACTTTGTCACCTATCCATCGAACCAGCATGCGGCCAGGTCAACCACGTCCTTGGCCAGAGTCACAGGCCCAAGACGCAATCCGGCCGGGAACATAACGCCGGAACCCGGCCATGCAATTGTGCGCGACATTAAATTCCCGTAAGAATTGAATGGGTTAGGTTGAAGACCACACTCACAAATGCATGCCCGGGCGAGCTGTTCGGCTACCGTGCCCCCATCGCGTGAGAGTGACCGGCCGCGCCGCGCCGGCCAATGATGACAAGGCTTTAAGGGGTGAACCCGGCCCGCGCGGCGGACCGCCTTTTCGACGGTCGGACGTCGTTCCCGTCCGGCGCAACCGCAGCCTCCGAGGGGGACCCCACTCCATCCCGCTCGCAAAGATGTGAACGCAGCGACGTGCGAAGCTGCCCTATTCCTCAGCTTTATCGGCAGCGGGCCGGATCGCGATCGAAGAGGGAAGCCATGACCTTTGCACGGCTGCTCGCCTTGCCCCTGCTCAGCCTGTTGGCGCTCGGCCACGCGACCGTGCAAAGTCCGGACGGGGTCACCTCGCATGACGCACAGGTCGAGGATCTGAAAGTCTTCCGTCACGACTTCCTCGATGTCGACAAGTCTTTTTCCAGCGCCGCCCGCGTGGAAGCGGCATCGCGGCTGCAGGCGCTCGAAACCGCGGCAGGTCCGACCGACGCGACCGTCTTCGCTGTCGATCTCTGCCAGATCGCGGCACTGGCCGACAATGGTCACACGACCTGCAAGTTGCCGCGCGCCAATGGTGTGGCGATGTCTTTGCTACCCATTGACGGCGCCTTCTACGTCATAGCGGCCAGCCCGCAAAACGGCGATCTGCTGGGCAGCCGACTCGCCGGCATCGACGGCCATCCGGCTGCTGAAGTCTCCTCGGCGCTGCGCAGCCTGCATGGCGGCGTGGCGGCATGGCGCGACATCGAGGCGACCGACGCGATCGTCCGGCCCGATCTGCTGCATGCGCTCGGGCTCGCCAATGCCGCCGGCGACGCGACCTTTCGCTTCCAGACGCCCGACGGCCGCATCATCGACCGCAAGCTCGCCCCGGAGCCGCAGCGCCGCGGCTGGGTGAAGATTTTTCCCAAGGGCCGCGCGCCCTGGCCGCTGCAGGATCAGGAACAGCCTTTCCGCTGGCGCGATGCGCCCGAACTCGATGGCGTCGTCGCCGAGATCAGGCGCAACGTCGACGGCAAGACCGGGAAGATCGCCGATTTCCTGGCTGAGGTCGAAGCCGCCCGGGTCCGTCTCGGCCGCAAGAACCTCGTCCTCGATATGCGCTTCAACACCGGCGGCAACTTGATGCTGACCCGCGATGTCCTCAGTTCCTGGCCGTCCCGCGTCAAACCGCCGGGACGGCTGTTCGTTCTGGAAAGCCCGATTACCTTTTCGGCGGGAATTGTCGACGTCGCCTATCTCAAGCAGGCTGGTGGGGACAGGGTCACACTGGTCGGCGAAGCGCCCGGCGACCGCATGATGTTCTTCGCCGATCAGCAGCAGGTGACGCTGCCGCATTCGGGCCTCGTGCTGCAGTCCGCGACGCAGCGCTACGACCTTCAAAACGGCTGCAAGGCCTACGCCGACTGTTTCGTCGGCATGGCGCAACCGAGTTCCGCCACCGGCACGAGGCCCGTGCTTGTCGCCGCCATCGACGAAGGCAAGGGCCGCAAGCCGGTTGCGCTCAAGACGCTAGAGCCCGACATTGCCGCGCCATGGTCGATCGACGATCTGCTCAAAGGTCGCGATCCCGGAATCGCGGCCGTTCAGGCGGCGTTGGCGGGACAGCAGGAGTAGGACTGTTCAGTCTTGCTTTTATCACTGGCGCCAGCTGCGGGCTGGACTTGCCTTCGCGCAAGCGCCTGCCGGCACCGGCGCGCGGGTCACGCTCGGCCTCGTCAAGTAGGGCACCGGCTCCTTCCTGGTAAGCACCGGCTGCAGCCAAGGGAACCGACGCTTCCTTTCGCTGTTTCACAAGAGAAGGGACATCGCCGCTTCCAGGAGATGATGAATGAAACGGCTTCTTCTCGCTTCAGCCATTGTGGCCATGTCCGCCGGCCTTGCCATGGCGCAATCCAGCAGCACCACCAGCGGATCGTCCACGACGACGACGACCACGACAACGACACCCAGCACACAGGACACCGACCCGACCACCACGGGCGCGACCAATTCGGCAAAGGACTGCGCGCCTGGCCAGCAGACGGGCAGCGCGAAACAGGCAGCTCCCGGACAGCAGGATACCGATGCGAAAACGGCCGCGCCTGGCCAGATGAAAAAGACCACCGAAGGGTGCTAGCCAAGGCCAGCCCGTCCCAGATTGCCAGGGGCGGGCTTTCCCTTTCATGGGCGGCCCATCTTATCTGGTCTGAGCGGCAGCGGCTCGCTCAGACGTGGAGGCTTGTCCCGACGGAAGCGACCGGCGACATGGCGGCAAGGCTCTCGCACCGCGCGCATACGCTGCATCACGACGGCGAGCAGCTGCAGGCGCGAACCCGGCTTTTGCAGGACGAACTGATGGCGAAGCTGACTGAGCGGTCGAACCAGCTGCTCTACATCCTGTCCGTCATGACCGCGGTGCTGCTGCCGATGACCATCATCTCCGGCCTGTTCGGCATGAATGTCGGCGGGCTCCCGCTGGTCGACACGGCGCTCGGCTTCTGGGTGGTGACGGCGATAGCGGTCGTCGTCGCCGGCATCGTCTACATGGTCGTGCGGCGGCTGGGCCGGGTTTAGCGTCCTATGCGCTTGCGCGCAGATCCTCGACGACAGTACCGGCAGCGCGGACTTCCGCCTCATGGTCCGGCTCGCGCCATGTCTCGGCGAGACCGGCCGCATACCATTCGCGCATGGCAGGCAGATCGAGCAACCGCTTGGGATAAGCAGCGGCAGCGCCCTCGAATGCCAGTCCATAGGACTGTGCCCGGAAAGCGACCGGAGCGAAGAAGGCATCGACCGCGGTGAAGTGGTCTCCGGCTAGGAACGGTCCGCCGAAGCGCGCAAGGCCGTCGTTCCACAAGTCGCCCAGGCGGAAGAGATCTTGCTTCAGCGCAGCGGACATCGATGCCAGCTTGACGCGCACGCCACAGCTCATCGGGCAGTCATTGCGCAGCGCGGTAAAGCTCGAATGCATTTCGGCGGTGGCCGAACGCGCCCAGGCGCGCGCTTTCGCATCGGCCGGCCAGACGCCTCGATGCCGCTCTGCCAGATATTCGACGATCGAGAGCGAGTCCCACACCGCCCAGCCGTCGTCGACCAGGCAGGGCACGCGGCCATTCGGCGAGAATGACCGGAAGAGGCTGAAACTCGATCCGGTCGGGAACGGCGTCAGCCGCTCCTCGAAGCGAATGTCGAGGGTCCGCATCAGCAGCCAAGGCCGCAGCGACCAGGACGAATAGTTCTTGTTGCCGATATGAAGCTGATACATTTGCCACCCTCACCTCGTCGCGGGACCCGCCCGGCGGACCTCGCGCCCTCTGAACATCGACCAGCTGTACATGGCCAGCGCAGTCCAGATAAGGGCGAAAGCTATGGCTTGCGTGGTGCCGAACGGCTCATCGAAGATCAGGACGGCGATCAGGAACACCATGGTCGGCGCGATATATTGCATGATGCCGATGGTGGAGAGGCGCAAAAGCCTGGCGCCGAAGGCAAAGAGCAGAAGCGGCACCGCGGTCACCGGGCCGCAGCCGATCAGCAGTGCGGTGTCGCCGCCGGTGCTGGAGATGAAATGGTCCTCGCCCGTGGCGATCAAGTAGGCGATGTAGCAAAGCGCCGGCACCGACAGCAGCAGTACCTCGAGCAGAAAGCCCTGGCTCGGCCCGATCGGCAGCGTCTTGCGGAAGAAGCCGTAGGCGGCGAAGGAGAAGGCCAATGCCAGCGATACCCAGGGTAATTTGCCGGCCTCGACAGTAAGCACGGTCACCGCAATGGCGGCCAGCGCCACCGCCGCGATCTGCAGCTGGTCGAGCCGTTCGCCGAGGAGAACGGCGCCGACCACCACGCTGACCAGCGGGTTGATATAGTAGCCGAGCGCCGTCTCGACCGTGCGGTCGACTGCGATCGCCCAGACATAGATGCCCCAGTTGACCGAGATGAGCGTCGCCGTCAGCGCCGCCATGGCGAGGCTTTTCGGCGAGCGGATCGCGGACTTGAAGTCGGCGGTGCGGCCGGCCCAAACCAGCACGGCAGCAGCGATCGGCACCGACCAAACGATCCGGTGCGAGATCACCTCGATCAGCGGCAGATGCGCCACCGCTTTCATGTAAAAGGGCAACAGCCCCCAGAGAAAATAGGCGCCGAGCGCCAAAAGGAAGCCGCGGCGAGCCTTGGCGTCTTGATCGAGATCGGCTGTTGCGGTGACCATTGCCCAACGCTATGGCCCAGGGGACCGTCCAAGACCATCGCAAAATTCTGATGGATCAATGGACTTTTGATGATGGTTCAACCTACTCCGCCGCGACTAAGCCAGCCATATCACGGTTCTTCATCAGCTTGTAGATGATTGAATCCATCAGCGCCTGGAAGGAGGCGTCGATGATGTTTTCCGAGACGCCGACAGTCCACCAGCGGGCGCCGGTGGAATCGTGCGATTCGATCAGCACCCGGGTGATGGCTTCGGTCCCGCCGTTGAGGATGCGCACCTTGAAGTCGGCGAGCTCGAGGTCGACGATCTCGTTCTGATACTTGCCGAGATCCTTGCGCAGCGCGATGTCGAGCGCGTTGACCGGGCCGTGGCCTTCGGCCACCGACATCTTCTCCTCGCCGTCGACCATCACCTTCACGATCGCCTCGGACACGGTCTTCAGGTTGCCGTTGGCATCGAAGCGGCGCTCGACCATGCAGCGGAACGAGGTGACGTTGAAGAACTCCGGCAGGCCGTGCAGCATCTTGCGGGCCAAAAGCTCGAAGGAGGCGTCGGCGCCCTCATAGGCGTAGCCTTCGGCCTCGCGCTCCTTCACGACGGCGATGAGCGCGTCGAGCCGGCTGTCGTCCTTCGGCACGTCGATGCCGCGCCGCTTCAATTCGGCCAGAAAATTGGCCTTGCCGCCCTGGTCGGAGACCATGACGCGGCGGCGGTTGCCCACCGCTTCCGGCGGCACATGCTCGTAAGTCGCCGGCTCTTTGGCCAGCGCCGAGGCATGGATGCCGGCCTTGGTGGCGAAGGCGGATGAGCCGACATAGGGCGCCTGAGCTTCCGGCGCGCGGTTGAGCAATTCGTCGAAAGCGCGGGAGAGCCGCGAAATGCCGGTCAGTGCTTCGGCCGAAATGCCTGTCTCGAAGCGGTCGGCGAAGGCCGGCTTGAGCGCGAGCGTCGGGATGATTGTGACCAGATTGGCGTTGCCGCAGCGCTCGCCGATGCCGTTCAGCGTGCCCTGGATCTGGCGCACACCGGCCTCGACGGCGGCAAGGGAATTCGCCACCGCCTGGCCGGTGTCGTCATGGGCATGAATGCCGAGATGGTCGCCAGGGATGCCGCTCGCGATCGCCTTCTCGACGATGGCCCGCACTTCCGAAGGCTGCGTGCCGCCATTGGTGTCGCATAGCACCACCCAGCGCGCCCCGGCATCATAGGCGGTCTTGGCGCAGGCCAGCGCGTAAGCCGGATTGGCCTTGAAGCCGTCGAAGAAATGCTCGCAGTCGACCATCGCCTCCTTGCCGACGGCGACCGCCGCCTGGACCGAGACTTTTATCGACTCAAGGTTCTCCTCGTTGGTGCAGCCGAGCGCCACGCGCACGTGATAGTCCCAGCTCTTGGCGACGAAGCAGATCGCGTCCGACTTCGATTGCACCAGCGCCGCCAGCCCCGGATCGTTGGAGGCCGAAACCCCTGCCCGCTTGGTCATGCCGAAGGCGACGAATTTCGCGCTTTGCGTGCGCTTCTGATGGAAGAAGGCGGTGTCGGTCGGGTTGGCACCGGGATAGCCGCCCTCGACATAGTCGATGCCGAATTCGTCGAGCTGCTTGGCGATCGCGATCTTGTCCTCGACGGAAAAGTCGATGCCCGGCGTCTGCTGGCCGTCGCGCAGCGTGGTGTCGAAGAGGTAGAGGCGTTGCTTCGTCATGGCTGTAGCTCGAAAAGTCGAGATCCTTCGCGCCGGGGGCGCCGTAGACCACAAACCTGCATGGTTATTTGCCTGCGTATTTGTCCGTCGCCCGGATCAGCCGGTCCAGAATCCCCGGCTCCGAATACGAGTGGCCGGCGCCTTCGATGAGGTGGAAATCCGCCTTCGGCCAGGCCTTGTGCAGGACCCAGGCATAGCGCGCCGGGCACGGCATGTCGTAGCGGCCGTGGACGATGGTGCCGGGGATATCCTTCAGCTTCCAGGCATCGCGCAGCAGCTGTCCTTCTTCCAGCCAGCCGGCATGGACGAAATAGTGGTTCTCGATGCTGGCGAAGGCGATGGCATAGTCGTCCTGGCCGAAAGGCGTGCTGGTTTCCGGCTCCGGCAAAAGCGTGATCGTCTCGCCTTCCCACAGACTCCAGGCAAGCGCCGCCTCGACCTTCGCCTGGCGGTCGGTGCCCACCAGCCGCTTGCGGTAGGCGGCCATCATGTCGCCGCGCTCGGCCTCGGGGATCGGCGCCAGAAAACGTTCCCACTTGTCGGGAAACATCTCGGAGACGCCGAACTGATAGTACCATTCGAGCTCGGCGCGGGTGAGCGTATAGATGCCGCGCACGACGAGCTCGCTGACGCGCTCGGGATGCGTTTCGGCATAGGCGAGCGCCAGCGTCGAGCCCCACGAGCCGCCGAACACCAGCCATTTGTCGAAGCCCGCCATCTCCCGCAGGCGTTCGATGTCGGCGACGAGATGCCAGGTGGTGTTGGCTTCCAGCGAGGCGTTGGGCGTCGACTTGCCGCAGCCGCGCTGGTCGAGCAGGATGACGTCGTAGAGTTTCGGGTCGAACAGCCGCCGGTGTTTGGGCGAGATCGTGCCTCCAGGGCCGCCATGCAGGAACACGGCTGGCTTGGCGCCTTTGGTGCCGCAGCGCTCCCAATAGATGGTGTGGCCATCACCGACATCGAGCATGCCTGTTTCGAACGGCTCGATCTCGGGATAGAGCGTGCGCAAGGAGCTGCTGTGGATCGTCATAGTTTCAGTCCCTGCTGCGGCCAGTTGGCCGTCTCGTGATCGGGATGCTGGAAGGAGATGATCTGCTCCTGCCGTCGATAGTAGTCGGGGTCGTCGTGGACCGGCGCCTCGAAGATCTTCTCCACCCAGGGCAGCCGCACCGCGTAGTTGACCTGGATCTGCGGCGCGAGGTCCGAACGATCGTCGAAGGCACCGATGGCGATCTCCAGCCCACCCGGCTGGCGGTAGGTGAGCGGCGTGCCGCAGCGGCGGCAGAAGCCGCGATCGATGTTGACCGAGGACTGGAAATAGCTCGGCTCCTCATGGGTCCATTCGACGCCGTCCTTCGGCACCGTCACCAGGGCGCCGAAGAAATTGCCGAACTGTTTCTGGCACATGCGGCAATGGCAGATGGACGGGCGCCCGAGCTTGCCGTGGACGCGGAAGCGCACGGCGCCGCACTGGCAGCCGCCGGTTCGAATTTCATCGGTCATGGTTTTTCCTCCGGCGGCCATTGGTCCGTGTCGTGATCGGGATGCTGATAGGAGACGAGCTCGGCGAGATAAGGCGCCGACGAAACATCGCCCATCGTCTCCTCGGACGGCAGTTTCGAAACGCCGTCGACATAGGGAAGCTTCGCTTCGACGCCCCACTGGATGGTTGGCGCGATGCCGGCCGGGTCGTCGAAGGCCGCGATCGCCAGCGCCACGCCGTCCGGCGCCTCGAAGGTCAGCGGCGTGCCGCATTCGGCGCAGAAGCCGCGCCATGCCGCGTTAGACGAGCGGAAGCGCTTCGGCCCGCCGCGCGTCCAGTCCAGCCTGGCGCCGCGCACCGAGACCAGCGGCAGATAGAAATTGCCGCTCGCCTTCTGGCACATGCGGCAATGGCAGACCGAGGCATCGCCCAGGGCGCCCTCAACGCGGAAACGCACGGCGCCGCACTGGCACCCGCCCGTATAGACCGGCCGGTTATCAAGGCTCATCGATCCCTCCCATCGAGCTCACTCCGGATCATGGCAGACCGCCTCGACATTGTTGCCGTCGGGATCGAAGACGAAGGCGCCGTAATAATTGGGGTGGTAATGCGGACGCAGCCCCGGCCCGCCATTGTCCTTGCCGCCGGCCGCAAGGGCCGCGGCATGGAAGGCGTCGACCTCGGCGCGGCTGCGCGCGGTGAAGGCGACATGCTGATGGTCCTTCGGCTTCTCCTTGCCCGCGCTCAGCCAGAACACCGGCCGGTCGCGGCCATAGCCGCCGACCTTGGCGCCGGCGGTATATTCCTCCGGCACCATGTAGAGCAGCGAAGCGCCAAGCGGCGCCATCGCCTTGTCGTAGAACGCCTTGGACTTTTCGAAATCGGAAACGCTGATGCCGAGATGATCGATCATGGAACGAGCTCCTGCGTTGCGGTCTCCGGCACTTCCGCGCCGGCCAGGCCGGCCGCAATGACGATGTGCTGGCAGACATTGTCGATATCGCGGATCACGTCGTCGTTCCAGAAGCGCAGGATGGTCCAGCCGCTTGCAGCCAGATAGCCACTTCTTGCCTCGTCACGGTTTAAGTGTTCCGCATCGCCATGCTGGCTGCCATCGACCTCGACTATGAGGCGATGGGCCGAGCACGCGAAGTCAACGATATAAGGTCCGATCGGCACCTGCCGCCGGAAGCTGATGCCCATCAAGCGGTGGGCACGCAACTCGTTCCAAAGTTTCAGCTCGGCATCCGTCATGGCACGCCGCATGGACTTGGCGTTATTGCGCTGACGGGATGGAACGAGGTCGTGGCCCATAGCTACATGCCCTCACGTTTGCGATTAACGAAATCGCACGCCCGAGCTAATCTCCCCCCTTGCGGGGGAGATGTCCGGCAGGACAGAGGGGGGTGCTGTCCCGCCGACGTAGCAACGAGAGAGTGCTGCCCTCCTAGGAAATAGCGGGTGTGTGAGTGGGAAAACTCAAACCCTGGAGTTCCTTCGCACCCCCCTCTGTCCTGCCGGACATCTCCCCCGCAAGGGGGGAGATTGGACGTCACCGGCGCCTCCGCCAGTCCTGAAACGATCCCCTGCGCCACCCTCACCGCTTGATCTCCCAGGTCGTCACCCGCTGGCCGGTGAGAGGATCCTTGCCGTCCTTGAGCTGAACGCCCTGCGCAAGAAGCTCGTCGCGGATGCGGTCGGCCTCAGCCCAATTCTTCTCGGCGATGAACTTCAGGCGCCTGGCGATCGCCGCAGCGATCGCTTCCTCATCTACCTTCGCCGCGCCGGCATCGAAACCCAGAAAGGCAAGCGCCGCTTTCAGCGAAGCCGCGGCGGCGTTCTCGCCGGCGCCAGTGAACTCCACCGCTTCGCCGGCAAGCTGCGTCAATCGCTGAAAGGCAGCGTAGGTGGCGAGGTCGTCGGACAGCGCCTCCAGCACGTCTGCCGGCAGGTCCCCCGCCGCCGCGGGCGCTAGATCGGCCGCACGCTTCCATTTGCGCAGCGTGTTTTCCGCCTCCTCCAGCTTGCGCACGGAAAAGTCGATCGGCTCGCGGTAATGCGTCATTAGCATCGCCAGCCGCAGCACCTCGCCCGGCCACCTCCTGCCGCCGAAAGTCTCGGTCTCCAAGAGCTCATGGATCGAATAGAAATTGCCGAGGCTCTTCGACATTTTCTGGCCCTCGACCTGAAGGAAGCCGTTGTGCATCCAGACATTGGCCATGACCTTGGTGCCGTGGGCGCAGCGCGACTGGGCGATCTCGTTCTCGTGATGCGGGAAGATCAGGTCGAGGCCGCCGCCATGGATGTCGAAGATCTCGCCGAGATAGGCGGCCGACATGGCCGAGCATTCGATGTGCCAGCCCGGACGGCCCCTACCCCACGGGCTTTCCCAGCCGGGCTCTTCCGGCGTCGAGAGTTTCCATAAAACGAAATCGCCGGGGTTCTTCTTGTGGGCGTCGACGGCGATGCGGGCGCCGGCCTGCTGCTCGTCGAGATTGCGCTTCGAAAGCTCGCCATAATCGGGCATCGAGGCGGTGTCGAAGAGCACCTCGCCGCCGGCGACATAGGCGTGGCCGCGCTCGATCAGCTGCGCGATCAGCGACAGCATGTCGGCCTTGCCGTCGGCGCGGGGCGCGACGAATTCGGTCGCCCGCGGCTCGTGGGTCGGCTCCAAACAGCCGAGTGCCGCGACATCTTTGTGGTACTGGTCGGCGGTCTTTTCGGTGACGCGCCGGATCGCGTCGTTCAGCGAAAGCGTCCCGACTTCGATCTCGGCGCCGAAATCGCGCAGGGCGCGCGCATTTATCTTGTCGTCGACATCCGTGATGTTGCGCACATACGTGACGTGCTTTTCGCCATAGAGTTGGCGCAGCAAACGGAACAGCACGTCGAAGACGATTGCCGGCCGCGCGTTGCCGATATGGGCAAAGTCGTAGACCGTCGGGCCGCAAACATACATGCGCACGTTTTGCGGATCGATCGGAACGAAACGCTCCTTCGCCCGCGTCAGCGTGTTGTAAAGGCTGAGGCCCTTCGATGCGTCAGACATGCGTGCCCTTCCGATCCCTTATGTTGGACGGAGCCTCCCCGCGCGCGGGCGCAAATCGGGCTCCAGCCTGCTGGCCGGGGCGTTTGTCCAATCTAGGGGAAGATAAGGCGAAAACGTCCGGACCAGCGCGAGGCTAGCCAATAATGCAAATGCCACAAATGGCGAAAGACGTTTTCATGCCCGGCTTTATCGCGTCCGCAGGTGTTGCCGTCAAGTCGCTCAACTCGGGAAAGCTGTCGTTCCATCACAGGTAAAAACCGGCCGAAACATTTTATTAAGCATCTCGGCACAGTGATGAAACATTATCGGACTAGACCGCCAAACGTCACGATTTGGTCCGAATCGACCACCAAACCCAGACACGAAAACGTTACCAGGGAAGAGAACAATGCCTCGAAGTAAGCAAGAACAAAGCCGACCGGCGCAGCAGCCGCTCGCCAGCCACTACCGCGCGATCGGCCCTGCGGCCATCGTCGCAGCCCTTCTTCACACCGCGAAGAAGAAGAAGCCGGCGCAGAAGATCATCTCGCCGCGCGCCGCTTGAAACGGCAGGACCGGCGCAGTCTCCGATGATCGGAGCGCCGGCAATGAGGGCGACGCCAATGCTCGCCCTGGAGATGAAGGCCTCCGCTAGCAGCCTTCGCTAAAACAGGGTCATCTGGTTTTCGTCCGCGCCGGGTTTCTGGCGCCTGACCTTGTCGGGCTGAGGCCCGACCATGCCCCGCTCCTGAATCTCCGGCCCGGTGTTGGCGACCTTGTTGACGAGGTCGGAAACCGGAATCGCCTCGAAGAAATCGGGCTCGGCGGGCTTGAGGAGGTCGAGCACGTCGCGCGGCTCCTGCGTGCGGCAATCCAACCAGCGGGCGAAATCGCGTTCGTCGATCACCACCGGCATGCGGTCGTGGATATGGGCGGTGCCGGCGTTGGCCCGCGTGGTGAGGATCGCGCCGGTGTCCATCTCGGAACCGCCCGGCTCGGCATAGGTCTCGATCAGACCGGCGAAGGCGATCACCCCGCCCCGCCGCGGCCGGATCCAGTAGGGCTGGCCCTTGGCGCTACCTGACTGCTGCCATTCATAAAAGCCGGAGGCCGGCACAAGGGCCCGGCGATGGCGCATGGCGGTCTTGAACGAGGCCTTCTGCAGCACGCCTTCCGAGCGCGCGTTGAAGAGCAGCGGAAATTCCTTCGTATCCTCGACCCAAGTCGGGATCAGGCCCCAGCGCACCAGCATCGCCTGGCGGTCTGGCAGGTTGGAGCCTGGCGCTCTTGGCGGACCGGCGAACGCCATCAGCACCGGCTGCGTCGGAGCGATATTGTAGCGGGCCGGAAACGCCTCCAGCTCCGCCAGGCCAAGAATGGCGGCGGTCTGGTCCGGCGAGGCGGTCAGGGCAAAGCGTCCGCACATGGATTGGCTCTTCGGTCGGGATCGCCATGAAAGTGGCGATGGAACCGCCGCGCCGCAACCGCTAAAGCTGTCCGGTCCACAACCAAGCCGGCAGCCGGCGCGATTCGCAACGCATGAACAAGGTTCGCAAGATTATCCCGGCAGTCTCCGTCGCCGTCGTGCGCGGCAAGACGGTGCTGCTTGTCAAGCGGGCGCGGCCGCCTTCGCAAGGGCTCTACGCGTATCCCGGCGGCAAGGTCGAGCCGGGCGAGACGCTGGCGCAAGCCGCGGCGCGCGAACTCAAGGAGGAAACCGGGCTCGAGGCGAAGGATTACCACCCGCTGCGCGACATCCATATCGACGGCCGCGCTGAGCACCACGCGGTCGACTATCTGCTGACGGTGTTCGGCGCGGCCTATGTCGGCGGCGAGCCGGCAGCGAGCGATGACGCCGAAACGGCGGCGTTCTACACGCTGGCGGAAATGGCGGCGATGCCGCTGGCGGGCGATGTGTTTGAAGTTGCCGAGGAGTTGCTTGGCCCTGCGCAAGCCGCCGAGCGGTGACCCCAGAATGGCCTTGCAGGCGACAAAATGTTTCGCCACAAAGCCTTGCTCTTCCATCGCAAGGCCCTGATGACCCGCGCCTCCCCCTTTCTCGCCGCAAGCCTCGCCATCAGCATGGCCGTCACGGTGCAGCCGGCATCGGCGGCCGAGGCGCCGTTCGAGCCCGGGCTGATGCGGCTTGCCGAGGTGCTGGGTTCGCTGCATTTCCTGCGCAACCTCTGCGGCGAGAAAGGCGACCAGTGGCGGCTGGAGATGGAAAAGCTGCTTGAGTCGGAAAATCCCGATCCCAACCGGCGCGCCCGCTTCATCGCCTCCTTCAATCGCGGCTACCGCTCCTTCAGCGGCACCTACACGCAGTGCACGCCTTCGGCCACTGAGGCCATTGCCCGCTACATGAAGGAAGGCGAGACGCTGTCGCGCGATATCGCTTCCCGTTACGGGAATTGAGGACCGGCATCGATCGCGACTATCCACCGACAAATCGCTCCAATGTGGCCGGCCTTATTGTATCAGGCTGCGCCTTGGTGCAATCATCTGTTGCGCTTATGCAACAATGTTAATGAAACGTTAGTGGACAAATGCGGAATTAACTCAAACTGAAGGTTTTAATGCCGCAAGCTGGGCTAATCGGCTAAGCTCGGTCGGAATTGATCGCAGCCTTGCTCGATATGTAGATTGCGACTGCAGAAACGTCGTATTTACAAGCACTTGTACGGGCAGCGCATGAACTGGCAAGTCAAGCCCGGTCCCTTGCCGGACCGACGCTTGAAAAGGTGGACATCGCAATGGAACATGGCGTCAGCGACATCGACGCGTTGGTCAGGGAAGAAAAGCGCCTGACCGCCGTGGAGAGCCACAGCGAAGCCTGGGCGGAAGGATTGTCGGCCGGCATCGAGCCTGAAATCATCGCCGAGGCTGCGCTGGAAACCGCCTTCGGCGAGATGCTGCGCGCCAATGGTGAGACCTCAGCGCTGGCCCTGCTCGACCGCATGCGCGAAAAGGTGATCTCCGGCGCCTTCGAGCCGGAACGGCTCAGGCACTAGCCCGCCCGCTTTTGGCTGCTTTTGACGGCGACGCGCCGTTTGGGCATCATACCCGCCGCCTAGCCATTAGTCTTTTTCGCAATTCCGGACGGAAACCATTGCACAGTTTTCTGGAATTGCCCTAGCGAGCCCGGAACCATGGAGAGGCAAGGGGTGAGATTTTCGTTGGCAGGCAGGCCGCGCGGGCTGGCCCTCGGCATCTGGATCACTGCTTCCTGCGTCGGACCATTGGCAATCTGCCTCGCCAGCACGCCTTCCTATGCGCTAAGCGAGATCCAGCGCGAGGATTTGCCTTCGCCGGTCACTCCGCCCACCAGTGACGAAACGACCGCTCCGGGGACCACCGTGCCAATGCCGGCCGCGCCCGGCACCAAACCCTCCGACAACAGCCAGCCGGCCGACGAGACGGACAAGAGCGCGCCGGAAGCGCCAACCGGCAGCGGCGGCATCACCAGCCCGCGCTCCGACCCGGATTCGCCGCCGCCGCCCGTCGTCTACGACCTCGACAAGCTTCCCGAACCGGTCAAACGCATGCACGGCCTGATCATCGAGGCCTGCAAGAGCGGCGATATCGAGAAACTTCGGCCGCTGATCGGCTCGGGCGAATCCATGACGCAGCTTTCGCTCGGCGACATCGAGGGCGACCCGGTCGCTTTCCTCAAGGGACTCTCCGGCGACGGCGATGGCCAGGAGATTCTCGCCATTTTGGAAGAGGTGCTCAGCGCCGGCTATGTCCATGTCGACACCGGCACCCCGCAGGAGCTCTATGTCTGGCCGTATTTCTTCGCGCTGCCGCTCGACAAGCTGGATCCCAGGCAGCGCGTCGAGCTGTTCAAGCTCGTCACCGCAAGCGACTATGACGACATGAAGCAGTTCGGCGCCTATATCTTCTACCGCGTCGGCATCACGCCCGCCGGCCAGTGGCTGTTCTTCGTCGCCGGGGATTGAGCCAGAAGCTCATCCCTTGCCAATTTTGGTCTGCGGCCATATGCGGTTTGCCTCCTCTCGCAGAGCCGGAATCGCATCGGCTCCCACCGTCGGCATTTCGAGAAGAAAATCGACGAGGGCAAGTTCCCGCAGCTGCAGGCACTGTTAATGCAGGGCGCGCTTAAGAAATCCAACGTGGCCTAAGCCGCCAGCGCCTCGGAAAACTCCACCGCCCTGCCCTGGCCGGGCGTGACGATCTCGCCGTCCCACATTACCCGGTTGCCGCGCACGATGGTGCCGACCGGCCAGCCGGTGACCTCTTTGCCGTCATAGGGCGTCCAGCCCGCCTTGGAGCCAGCCTGCGCGTTGGTGATGGTCTCGCGGCGCTTCAGGTCTACGACGGTGAAATCGGCGTCGTAGCCGGCGGCGATGCGGCCCTTTCCCGCCATGCCGAAGATGCGCTGCGGACCATGACTGGAGAGATCGACGAAACGCTGCAAAGTGAGCCGGCCGGCGTTGACATGGTCGAGCATGATCGGCACCAGCGTCTGCACGCCCGTCATGCCCGAAGGCGAGGCAGGATAAAGCTTGGCCTTCTCGGCCAGCGTGTGCGGCGCGTGGTCGGACCCCAGCACATCGACGATCCCTTGCTCGATGCCGTGCCAGACGCCGTCGCGGTGGCGCGCCGCGCGCACGGGCGGGTTCATCTGGATCAGCGTGCCGAGCCGCGCATAATCGTCAGCTGAGAGCGTCAGGTGATGCGGCGTCGCTTCGCATGTGGCGACGTCCTTGTGCTGCTCGAGGAAAACGATCTCCTCGGCCGTCGAGATGTGCAGCACATGGATGCGGGCGCGCGTCTGTCTCGCGATGCGCACCAGGCGCTCGGTGCAGCGCAGCGCCGCGATCTCGTCGCGCCAGACAGGATGCGACGAGGGATCGCCCTCGACGCGCAGACCGAGCCGCTCGCGCAGACGGAACTCGTCCTCGGAGTGGAAAGCGGCGCGGCGGCGGGTATTGCGCAGGATGGAGGCGACGCCTTCGTCGTCCTCGACCAGCAGGGCGCCGGTGGACGAGCCCATGAAGACTTTTATGCCGGCAGCTCCTGGCAGCCGCTCGAGCTCGCCGACATCGCCGGCATTGTCGCGCGTGCCGCCAACCCAGAAAGCGAAGTCGCAATGCATGCGGCCGGTGGCGCGCCGCACCTTGTCGGCAAGGGCCGCCTCGCTGGTGGTCAGCGGATTGGTGTTGGGCATCTCGAAGACCGCGGTGACGCCGCCCAAAACCGCGGCGCGAGACCCGGTTTCCAGATCTTCCTTGTGCTCCAGTCCCGGCTCGCGGAAATGCACCTGGCTGTCGACGACGCCGGGCAGGATGTGCAGGCCCGTGCAATCGATCGCCTCGCCGGCCGACGCTTGGCCGAGATCGCCTATCGCGGCAATACGCCCGGCCTTCACGGCGACATCGCGCCGGCCTTCACCGTCATGGTTGACTACCGTGCCGCCTGTCAGGATGAGGTCGAAGGTGGTTGCCATGGACTGGTCCAATCTCTTGCGGGGGGAGTGTGGCCGGCTTACGTAATGACCATCATTTTTGCAAGATCAGGCCGACTTCACGCCCATGCCCTTTGCCCTGCTGAAAGACCGCGCGCTCATTTCCGTGTCAGGCCCGGATGCCGAACATTTTTTGCAAAACATCCTCACCACCGATCTCGATGCGCTCGGCGCCGGCGAGGCAAAGCCTGGCGCGCTGCTTTCGCCGCAAGGCAAGATCCTGTTCGATTTTCTCATCTCTCGCGCCGGCGAGAACGGCTTCCGGCTGGAATGCCGGACCGACATAGCCGATGACTTCGTGCGCCGGCTGATGCTTTACCGGCTGAGGGCAAAGGCCGAGATTGCCAAGCAGGATCAGGCGCTTGTCGCGGTTGCATGGGGCGATGATTCAACCGCCTCACTTGCCGATTCAACTTCGCTCGCCGACACGCGCTTCCGCGAGGTGGAGGTCAGGCGCACATATGAGGGCGCAGTTCAGGAGAGCGGCGATGCCGGCGCATGGCAGGCCCTGCGTATCGCCAACGGCATCGCCGAAAGCGGCAGCGACTACCAGCTCGGTGACGCTTTCCCACATGACGTTCTCCTCGACGAGAGCGGCGGCGTCGGCTTCAAGAAAGGCTGCTATGTCGGCCAGGAAGTCGTCTCGCGCATGCAGCATCGCGGCACCGCGCGACGCCGCGTGTTGATCGCCACAGCCGGGGGTTCCCTGCCTGCGTCCGGTAACGAGCTCACCGTCGCCGGCCGGCCGGTTGGCACGCTGGGTTCGGTAAGCGGCGGACGCGGCCTCGCCATCGCCCGCATCGACCGCGTCAAGGCAGCGCTCGATGCCCGCGACCCGATCATGGCCGGCGATGTCCAGGTGACGCTCGCCATCCCGGGCTGGGCGAAATTCTCCTTCCCGCAAGACACCGTCAGCGCGGAGGAAGCCTGATGGCGGCCGACAGGGCGGGAGCGCCGCCGCGCGCCTGGCAGCGCATGCTGTCCGGCCGGCGGCTCGACCTGCTCGACCCCTCGCCGCTCGACATCGAGATCGCCGACATCGCGCATGGCCTCGCCCGCGTCGCCCGCTGGAACGGCCAGACCAGCGGCGAGCACGCCTTTTCGGTGGCTCAGCATTCGCTGCTGGTCGAGGCACTCTATGGTGAGCTGGTGCCGGCCGCCTCCGCCGAGGCGCGGCTCGCCGCGCTGCTGCACGACGCGCCCGAATATGTCATCGGCGACATGATCTCGCCCTTCAAATCGGTGATGGGCGGCTCCTACAAGGACTGCGAGCTCAGGCTGCAGCGCGCCATCCATCAACGTTTCTCGCTGCCGGCCGAGCTCGGCGCCACCTTGCGCAAGGACATCAAGCGCGCCGACCAGATCGCCGCCTATTACGAGGCGACGCTGCTTGCCGGCTTCTCGACCGCGGAGGCGACGGAATATTTCGGCCGGCCGCGCAGCTTTTCCGCCGACCATTTCGACTTCACCCCACGCTCGGTGACCTGGGCGCAGGCGGCATTTCTGAAACGATTCGCGGCGCTGGAAGCTAAACGCCAGCCTTTTCTTGCTGCCAATTCCGTCAAATAAAAGAACGCTAAATTAACCGGCGGCCACGACAGTAAACTGTTCAGTCACGGTCGGCAGGCGCGCTCATGCCCGTTGCTCATGTCAAGGCTGGTTCGGCCGCAGTCAGGCGGAAGGCAACCGGTATTGGCCCGGTTCGACGAATAGCGGAGGAGCTTCGCGCACAAAACGAACGGTTTTCGGCCGCCGTCGAGAACATGTCGCATGGCCTGTGCATGTTCGACGCCGACGAGCGCATGATCATCTGCAACCGAAACTATATCGACCTCTTCCGCCTCGACGCCAAAGTCACGAAGCCCGGCATTCGCTTCTTCGACATCTTGCAGCACAGCGTCGAAATCGGCATCGCCTCGCAAACCGCCGAGCAGCTCTACGCCGTCCGCAAACCCTATATCGACGGCGCCAAACCCTCGACCTATGAGGAGAGGCTGGCGGACGGGCGCATCATCGTCATCTCGCATCGGCCGCTGGCCTCCGGGGGCTGGGTGTCGATCTACGAGGACGTGACCGTGCAGCGGCGCGCCGAAGAGGAATTGAAGGAGCAGCATCGCCGCTTCGACGCCGCTTTGGCCAACATGTCGCAAGGCCTGCTGATGTATGACGCCGACGGCAAGCTGATCGTGCGCAATCAGCGCTTTCTGGATCTCTACAAAGTCGCCGCGGCAGATTTCCCCTTTGGTACGACACACCGCGACGCGCTCAAACGACTGCTGGAACTCGGCATCTACACCAAGATCGACGTCGACAGCGAAGTCACCAGGACCGAAGCCTGCCTGCGAGCAGGGAAAATGCAGTCGGCTTACCGCTATCTTGCCGACGGCAGGACTTTTCTAGTGGTCCGGCAGCCGATGAGCGGCGGCGGCTGGGTCGTGACCTTCGACGATGTTACCGAGCGTCGCCGCGCCGAAGAGCGCATGACGCATCTTGCGCATCACGACACGCTGACCAACCTGCCGAACCGCTCGATGTTCCGCGAGCGCCTGGACCAGGCATTGAGCGAGGCCAAGGCCACGCCGGTGGCGATCTTCTCGCTCGACCTCGACCGCTTCAAGGCCGTCAACGATACGTTCGGGCATCCGGCCGGCGACTGGCTGCTGAAAAGGGTGGCCGAGCGCCTGCAGCGCTGCCTGCGCAGCGACAAGGACGTGGTGGCGCGTTTCGGCGGCGACGAATTCGCCATCATTCAATCCAATATCAGAAACGCGGTCGACGCCGAAAAGCTGGCCAAGCGCATTATCGAGGTGATCGGCAAGCCTTATCGCGACAAGGGCCGCGAAATGCATGTCGGGGTGAGCCTCGGCATCGCGCTTTATCCCAGCGACGGGCAGGATGCGGATACGCTGCTCACCAATGCCGACATGGCGCTCTACCGGGGCAAGAGCGAGGGGCGCAACATCTACCGTTTCTTCGAGCCGGGCATGGATGCCATGGTGCGGGAGCGCCTGGCGCTCGAGGCCGACCTCGAAGCTGCACTCCCGAGGCGCGAGTTCGAACTGGATTTCCAGCCGATTCTCGACATCGCCTCCGGTGAGATCGTCGGCGCTGAAGCGCTGATGCGCTGGCGCTCGCCGTCGCGCGGGCTGGTGCCGCCGCAAGACTTCATCGCCGCGGCCGAAGAAACCGGGCTGATCGTGCAACTCGGCGACTGGGCGCTGCGCAAGGCCTGCGGCGTGGCGGCGGGCTGGCCGCAGGACGTGCGCATGGCGGTCAACGTCTCGGCGGCCCAGATCAAGAGCGGCGGCTTCGCCCGCAGCGTGATTGCGGCGCTCGCCTTTTCCGGCCTGCCAGCAAGCCGGCTGGAACTCGAAATCACCGAAACGGTGATGATGGACGAGAGCGACAGCGTGCTGAGGACGCTCGGGCAATTGCGCGGGCTCGGCGTGCGCATCGCGCTCGACGATTTCGGCACCGGCTATTCTTCGCTCGGTTATCTGCGGCGCTTCCCGGTCGACAAGATCAAGATTGACCGCTCCTTCATCCACGATCTCGACAAGCGCGACACGGCGGCGATCGTGCGCACGGTTATCGGGCTCGGCGCCGAGCTCGGCATCACCGTCACCGCCGAAGGCGTCGAGGCCGAAGCGCAGCTCGACATGCTGCGCAAGGCCGGCTGCGGCGAGGCGCAAGGTTTTCTGATCGGCGCGCCGGCCAGGGCCTCGGAGATGAGCCGCCTGCTGCGCTCGCAGGAAAAGCTTCGCCGATCCGGTTGATGCCGGGCACCGGTCAGCGCAGCGTCTCGAAATATTTCTCGTGGAAGATCACATAGCCGGGTTCTACCACTTTGAGATGCCGCGCGATCAGCCGATGAAAAGCCGGCAATTGATGGAACGGCACACCCGGATAGGCGTGGTGCTCGGCATGGTAGGGCATGTTCCAGGCGAGCTTGCGCACGAACCAGTTGGTCAGCGTCGTCCTGGTGTTTTCCAGCATATTGGCGACGAAGGGGCAGCGGCCATGCTCGGCCAGCAGATAAAGCCTGAGAAAGGGCTGCCCGAGCAGCGCCGGTACGAGCCAGACGTAGAGGATCACGGTCGCCTCGAGCCAGATCGCAAGCGTCAGCACGACGAGGTAGAAGGCGATCATCGCCCGCGCTTCGGCCTGGACTTTCGGCAAGCCTTTCGACGGCACATAGCTGTCCCGGCAGCGGCCGCTGGCATTTCTGTAGAGCGTCTTGAAATGACCCCACCACACCGGCAGGCCAGAGACATGGACGATGTACTGTCGCAAGGTCTCGGGCTTCGGGAAAGCCAGCTCCGGATCGTTCTGCGGGTCCTGAGTGAAGCGATGATGGGCGAAATGGAAATAGCGGAACCAGTCGGCGGGCAGCGCGATCGCCAGGCTGCAGAGCCGCGCGACGGCATCGTTCAGCCACTGCGTCTCGAAGGCCGTCCTGTGCACGGTCTCATGCAGCAGCGTGAACAGGAACACGATCAGGATGCCCTGCGGCAGCATCAGAACCGGCCAGTACGGCACCTTGGCCGCGATCAGCGCGCCGAGAGCGACGATGGCGCCGAGATGAACGGCGAATTGGATGATGCCCGGCAGATCGGACTTGCCGGTCAGCCGGCTGCGCTCCTCATGGGTCAGCGAGGCGATGACGTCGCGGTGGTCGATGGTGTGGTCGATGGCGCTCATGAGGCTACCGTACTGCAGAAAGAAAGCTTTCGAAAAACGAGCATGAGGGGCAGCGCCACACCTTTGCGACGCCGCCCCTCATCTGCTGCCGCCATCTTCTCCTCATTTAACAGGGAGAAGAGAGCTATCCTCAAAAGCTTTCCAGCCTCGCCCTTACCTTCGCCAGAAACGCCGTCCGGCTCTTCGGCGTTGAGGAATCCATCAGGTAGTGCGCCAGGAAGAATGTCTTGCAGCGGGGGGCGCAGATGGCGCGCATGCCGCGCAGGATCGTCTTGCGGCCGGGCTGGCCGACAACGACGCTCCACCACGTCGGCGCGCCACAGGTGGTGATGACGCCGACCTTGGTCACATGGGTCATCAGCGATTGGATCCGGCCTCTGCCGCGCGGCAGCTTGAAGGCGATGTCGGTCGCCCACACGCGATCGAACCAGCCCTTCAGCATCGCCGGCAATCCGTACCACCAGGTGGGGTAGATGAAGAGGATCGCCTCGGCCCATTGCAGATGCTCGAAATGCGGCCGGAGCGCGGGATCCTCAGGCGCGCGCTCGTTGTAGGAGCGCCGCTCTTCGCAGCTCATCACCGGATTGAACTTCTCGGCATAGAGATCGAGCAGCCGCACGTCCCAGCCTCGTCGCGTCAGCACCTCTATCGCCATGTCGCGGATCGCGGCGCAATAGCTCTCCGGCACCGGATGGCAATAGACCACCAGCACGCGCATCAGAATTGATCCATGCTCGCGGCCACCTTCGCCATGAAGGCCTTGCGCGTCTGATCCGTCGAAAGGTTCATCGAATAGTGTGCGAGGTAAGAGACGGGAGCGCCTGGCTTGATGGTGGCCCGCAGCGTGCGCTTCACCATTTTGCGCGGCGGATCGCCCATCAGCATGGCGCGAAAACGGCTGCCGCCATAGGTGGTGATGGCCGCGAGCTTGCGGACGTTGTGTAGCGTCGGCCGAACCTCGCCGTCGACCAGCTTGAACGATACGCCGGGCAGGAAGACGCGATCGAAGAAGCCCTTGAGGATCGCCGGATAGCCGTAATTCCAGACCGGAAACGACAGCACCAACGCTTCCGCCTCCTGAAGCCTTGCGATGTAACCGGCGACCGCGTCGTTCGGCCCGCGCTGATCGTGGTAGCCGAGCCGCTCTGCGCGCGTCATCCGCGGATCGAAGTCCTCGGCATAGAGGTCGCAGTCGTCGATCGTGTGGCCCGCCGCGCCGAGCCGCTCGACGATGGTCCGATGCAGTCCGGCGTTGAAGCTGGTCTCCACCGGATGTGCGTAGAGCACGAGGATGTTCACGGGAGTGGATCCCGCAGGTCAGCTCGACAAATCCCTGTTGTCCCATGCCACATCTCCTCCCTTGTGGGGGAGATGTCGCCAAAGGCGACAGGCCAGAGGAGGGTGCAGCGCCGGGCGCTCATCGCGATCACCTCGCCTTTTGCAGCCCCTTGAACAGGAACGGCTTGCCCGAGCGATAGTCATAGCCCGGATTCTCCCAGGCAATCATCTTGCCGGGGTTGAGCAATCCTTGCGGATCGGTCTCGCGCTTGAAGGCAAGCTGGACCTCGTCGGTCTGCTTCATGCCGCCCTCTTCCAGCGTGTAGCGATGCGGGTTGAAGATCCAGCAGCCATTGTCTTCGTGGATACGGATGATCTCGTCGAGCCTTTCTTCCGTGGTGAAGCGGACCAGCGGCAGCCCGGCGGCGCCGATCGCGCCGTCGAAGCGGATGAATTCGAGATGCGCCGGCACCTCGTCGCCGAAGCGGTCGACCATCGCCTTGACGTGTGCGAGATGGTCCGGCGACGGATAGCGCGCCTGCAGATAGGTGATGGTCGGATCGACCCTGATGGCGCGCAGCGTCGTGTGGTTCCAGGTCAGCTCGTAGGCCGGCGGCAATCCCTTGAGGTCGGTCTCCTGGTCGGCCCGGAAGACGATTTCGCCTTTGCTGGCCCGGACGAACGCGAGGAACCCATCCATCGCGTGCGGCGCGATCATGCACACCACGATGCTCTGCTCGCGCCGGAAGAACTTCTGGTGTCGCTTGAAATAATCGTAAGGAATGGGTGCCGCGATCGGCGTGATCAGCTTCGCCAATATGCCGTCCTGCTCGGCGAGGTCGTTGCCGAAGCCCGCTGCACCCATGAAATCGTCGAAGCCGACGATGACATCGACCCAATCGTAGGACGCCGTCAGCGGCATCTCAACCTCGGTGATGATGCCGTTGGTGCCATAGGCATGCATCACCTTGAGCACGTCCTCGCTCGAGAGGTCCATGACGCGCGGCTCCGCCTCCATCGTCACGGTCCGCAGCCGGATGACATTGCCGAGATCGCGCAATCCGCCCCAGCGGATCGAGCCGACGCCGCCAGAGCCGCCTGCGACGAAGCCGCCGATGGAGGCGGTGTTGTAGGTGGAGGGCGACATGCGCAGTTCCTGCGCGGAATGCGCCCGCGCGGCGCGATCGATGTCGGCCAGAACCGCTCCGGGCCCGGTCACCACGCGGCCCGGCGCGATCGCCTTCACTTCATTCATTTCGGCGAGGTTGAGCACCACGCCTCCTGACAGCGGCATCGCCTGTCCGTAATTCCCGGTGCCGCTGCCGCGCGGTGTGACTGGAACGCCGTGCCGGTGGCAGGCGGCCAAAACGCGGATCACCTCGTCCTCGTTCTTCGGCGTCACGATCAGGTCGCCGGTGACATGGTCGAGCTGTTGTTTGAGGACGGGGCTGTACCAGTAGAAGTCGCGGCTCTTCTGCTGGACGATGGCCGGATGGTCGTCGATCTTGAGGCTCTCGAGATCGCGCTTCAGCGCTGCGATATCCATCATCACACCATCAATTCGTCGAGTTCAGCATAGTCGGGCAGCCGGCGCTCGATCGCCCTGCCCTCGCGCACCACGATGCGATCCGATTCGGGCCGCGACAGCAATTCGGTCCAGCTGCGTCCCTTGAAGACGATGAAGTCGGCGCTGCCGCCGGCGGCGAGAGTGCCGACACCTTCCAGCCGCATCACCTCGGCCGGCGTCGCCGCTATCGCTTTCGGCCAGTCACCGACAGGGTGGTCGAGGTGCAGGATCCGTGTCGCGTTGCGGTAGACCTCCAACATATCGAGGTCGCCATAGGCGTAGAACGGGTCGCGCGTGTTGTCGGAAGCAACCGCCACCTTGATGCCGCGTGCCTTCATCTCGTGCAGCAGCGTCACGCCGCGCCAGCGGGGCGTCGTGCCGTTGTTGCGCCGGTCCTGCAGATAGAGGTTGCACATCGGCAGCGACACGACCGCCAGTCCGGCCTTCGCCACCTTGTCCAGCGTGTCGAGAACTTCGAGGTCGGGCTGGCGCGCCAGCGAGCAGCAATGCCCGATCAGGATATTGCCCCCAAAACCGTTCCACAGCGAAGCCTCGGCGATCTTCTTCAGCGAGACGGCCGCGACATCGTCGGTCTCGTCGGCATGGAAATCGAGGTCGAGCCCATGCTTGATGGCTTCAGCGAACACCTTGTCGAGCAGTTCCTCGAGGTCGGGCACCATGTAAGTGACAACGCCGAGCACGCCCTTGGCCGCGGCGACGCGTTTCGCCAGACGCTCGAACCAGGCCTTGTCGCGCACGCCTTCGATGCCAAGCAGACAGGCGGCCTGCAGCTCGATCCGGCCTCGCCATTTTTCCCGCATCGTCTCGAACACCGGCCAGGAAATTTCCTCCTGCGGCGCCACGCTGTCGAGATGCGTGCGCACGGCCTTGGTGCCGTGCGCGTAAGCGCATCGCAGCGAGAAATCCATGCGCCTCGCCACGTCCTCCGCGGTCCAGCGAGCGGCGCGGTCAGCGCCAGTTGCGTTGAGCGCGCCCATGAACGTGCCGTCGGGATTTGGCTTGCGCGGCCAGATATGGCCCTTGTCGATATGCGTATGGCAGTCGACGAAGCAGGGCAGCACGATGCGGCCGCCAAGCTCGATTGCATCGAATGGCGGCTCGGCTTTGCCGTGCGCAATGATGCTAGCAATCTTGCCGTCGGCGACGGCAATGTCGGCAAGCGCAAAACCATCGGCATCGAAGCTTGCGGCAAGGCCCGGCGTCAGCGATTGATGAACGCGGACGTTGGCGAGCTGGTAACGACCAGAGGCTGGGATCAACATTCAGGCACCCTAGCGCTCCTGCTTCAGCGCGCTCTCGTGCCAGCGGCGCAGGATGAGATGCGACACCAGCGACAGCACCAGGAAGATCAGGATGCCGGTGAGCGAGATCAGGATCAGCGCCGCGAACAGCCTGGGAGCATTGAGCCGGTAGCCCGCCTCGATAATGCGCGAGGCAAGCCCGGATGATTGCCCCTGCGCGCCGGCGACGAACTCGGCCACCACGGCGCCGATCAGCGACAGGCCGCCGGCGATCTTCAGCCCACCGAGGAAATAGGGCATCGCCGCCGGCAGGCGCAGATAGCGCAATTGCTGCCAGCGGGTTGCTCCGTTGAGCTTGAACAAATCGCGCAGGTTGCGGTCGACCGAGTTCAGCCCGAGCGTGGTGTTGGACAGGATCGGGAAGAAGGCGACGATCCAGGCACAGAGCAGGAGCTTGGTCGTCTGGTTGTTGATGTAGATGTTGATCAGCGGGAAGATCGCCACGATCGGCGTCACCTGCAGCACGATGGCGAAGGGGAAGAACGACATCTCCACCCATTTCGACTGCGCGAATAGCACCGCCAGCCCGACGCCGCCGATGACGGCAAGCAGCAGGCTGAGGAAGGTGATCCTGAGCGTCACCAGCAGCGAAGAGAACAACAGCCCGGCATCGTCATGCAGCGTCTGCAGCACCACGCCCGGGCGCGGCAGGATGTATTGCGGGATCCCGTTCCAGATGCAGATGCGATCCCACAGCCAGATCGCAAGCACCATGATCGCCAGCGGCAGTACCCATTTGCCGATCCGCTCCAGCCGCTCCTGGCGGACGCGGCGCGCCTCTTCCGGGTCGAGCTTCAGGGCATTGTCTTCAATGGCCGTCATGATGAGGTCCGGCGGTTGAGTTGATGGCATTGACCAGCACGTCCGAGGCCTGCCGGCAGAGCGCCGCATAGTCGGGCGAGGTCCGGAATGCCTCGTCGCGAGGATAAGGCGCTTCGATTGCAAGCTCGCCGTGGACGCGGCCCGGTCGTGCCGCCATGACGACGACACGGCTGGAGAGGAACACGCTTTCGAAGACGCTGTGGGTGACGAAGACGACGGTAAACCGCTCGTCCTGCCAAAGCTCGAGAAGATCGTTGTTGAGCTTGAAGCGGGTAATCTCGTCGAGCGCCGCGAAGGGCTCGTCCATCAGAAGAATGCGCGGCTTGGTCACCATAGCCCGTGCGATCGAGACACGCATCTTCATGCCGCCGGAAAGCTCGCGCGGCACGGCATTCTCGAAACCGGTGAGGTGCACGCGCGACAGCATTTCCATCACCGCGGGCTTGGCCTCCGGGCGCGATACGCCTTTCAGCCTGAGCGGCAGCCAGACATTGTCGAAGACGCTGGCCCATGGCAGCAGCGTCGGCTCCTGGAAGACGAAGCCGATATTCAAGCGGTCGATTGAGCCGCGCCAGTCGAGTTGACCGGAGGTCGGCGTCGACAGGCCGGCGATCAACCTGAGCGCCGTCGACTTGCCGCAGCCCGAGGGCCCGAGCAGGCTTAGGAAATCGCCTTCGCGGATCGCCAGGTCGACCTTGCTCAGCGCCGTGACGCCGTTGGAAAAGACCTTGCCGACATTGCGTAAGGAAAGCAGCATCGGGCTCTCACCCGATGCCGTTGCCTGCGCCACTTTCTCCTGGATCATCTCAGGCAGGCCGCCTTACTTCTTCAGTTCCCGCCCGACCCCCTTGTTGATGAAGGCGAGCGTATAGGCCTTCTTGATGTCGATGCCCGGCTGCGCGACCTTGGCCTTGACCATCTTGTCGTAGAAGCTCTGGATGCGCGCTTCGGTCATGCCGCCGATGCCGAGCTTTTCGGTATCGCCGGAATCGACAATGCCGAACTTCTTCAGCTGTTCGATCGAGAAGGCGATCTGCTCATCCGTCATGTCCGGATTGTCCTTCTTGATCATCTCGTTGGCGGCCTTGTTGTCGCCGTAGAGGTAGTTGTACCAGCCCTTGGCCGAGCCATCGACGAAGCACTGCACCACCTCCGGCCGCTTGTCGATGGTGTCCTGCATCACCTCAATGGTCGTGGCATAAGTATCCCAGCCATTGTCGGCGAGCAGGAACTGGTTCGGCACGAAGCCGCCCTGTTTCTGCACCGCGAAGGGCTCCGACGTGACATAGCCCTGCTGGATCGACTTCTTGTTGGCGATGAAGGGCGCCGGATTGAAGGTGTATGGCACGCGCTTGGCGGCATCGAAGCCGAGATCGGTCACCATCCACTGGAAGAAGGTCTGCGCGCCCTCGTCGCCGAGGATATACTGGTCGGCGTTCTTCAGGTCCTCCCACTTGTCCAGCCCTTCGCCCGGATGGGACATGATGACCTGCGGGTCCTTCTGGAAGTCGGCGGCGACGACGCGCATCGGGATGCCCTGCTGCACGGCGTCGAAGGCCGAGAGCAGGTTACCGCCCATGTAGAAATCGATCTTGCCGGCCAGCAGCATCGGCCGGCCGCTGACCTGCGGGCCGCCCTGCATGATGGTGATGTCGAGGCCGCAGGCGGCGTAGGTGCCGTCGGCGATCGCCTGGTAGTAGCCGCCATGTTCCGGCTCGGCCAGCCAGTTGGTGCCAAAGGTGACCTTCTCGTTGGCCGCAGCGCCCAGCGTGCTGGCCGCAAGCAGCGCGATCGCACCCGCCAGGATTTTTTCTTTTCCGTACATAAACATCACCCTCTCTTGGCTCCGGCGCGCTGCGCGCTGGGCTCCACTCCATTGGTTCAAGAAGCAAGACACATGCCACCGCCTTGGGCCGCCTGCTTGCGCGGCAGTCATTGCCGAGACCGGACGGGTCATGCTGTACAAATGGCATCGTGCCCATTTTTTGGACGCCTGTCCATAATCGGCCCGGCGGCATGCACCGCATCTTGAAGCTTTCATGAATCCGGCCTTAGTCTGCCTGCCGACAGGAGAATGCCATGCTCAATTATCTCGCCCCCAAGTCGATCAAGCCGCCCTTTGCCCGTTATAGCCATGGCGTTGAAATTCCAGCGGGAAAGCGCCTTGTGCTATGTTCGGGTCAGTTGGGCATCGCGCCGGATGACGCCGTCCCGGAGGATGCCGGCGCGCAAACCGAGCTTTGCTTCAAGAACATTGCCGCAATATTAAGCGAAGCCGGGCTGACGCTGAACGATGTCGTGCGCATCAACGCCTTCGTCACCGATCGCGCGCACCTGCAAGCCTATATGGACGTTCGCAATCGCCTTTTTTCCGATCCGGCGCCCGCTTCGACGCTGATGATCGTTTCAGGTTTTGCCCGCCCGGAATTCAAGGTCGAGGTGGAGGTTCTGGCAGCAGGCTAGCTGTTGCCCGGAATGGCCAGGCGCTTTAGACCTTCGGGCCGAACAGCAGACCATCGGGAGACGACAGTGACGACAAGACGTGTGTGGTGGGGCGACTATCGGACGACCGAATACGCCTCGATCGACGCGGAAGCGACGATTGCCGTTCTGCCGGTGGCCGCGGTCGAGCAGCATGGCCCTCACCTTCCCGTCTCGACCGACACCTCGATCATGATGGGCATGCTGGAGACGGTGATTGCGCGCCTGCCCGAGGACATCGACATCCGCCTCCTGCCGGTGCAGGCGGTGGGCAAGTCGAACGAGCATCTGCATGCGCCGGGAACGCTCACCTTGCCGGCCACCACCCTGGTCGACGCCTGGACCGAGCTTGGCCTCTCGGTCGCCCGCGCCGGGGTCAGAAAGTTGATCGTCGTCAACTCGCATGGCGGCAACGAGGAGATCATGGGCATTGTCACGCGCGAATTGCGCGTGCGCGCAAAGATGCTGGCGGTGAAGACGAGCTGGCAGCGCTTCGGCCGTCCCTCCGGCATGTATACCGAGCTCGAGGACCGTCACGGCATCCATGGCGGCGATGTCGAGACCTCGCTGATGCTGCATTTCCGGCCAGATCTCGTCGATATGGGCAAGGCCGACAATTTCGCCTCCAATGTCGGTCGCGCCGAAAAGGAATTCGCCCTGCTGCGGCACACCGGAACGCACGCCTTCGCCTGGATCGCCAGCGACCTCAATCCGAACGGCGTGGTCGGCGACGCCAGCATCGCCACCGCCGAAAAAGGCCGGCTCACGGCCGAGCATCAGGCCGATGGCTTCATCAGCCTGGCCAGGGATGTGCGTAAGGCGAGGCTTGCCGACTGGCTGGCGTAGCGGAACAGTGCGAGCTCAATCTCTAATGCTGAGTTCGAACGGAATCCCTTCAAAGGCATCTGCACCGCGCCCGATTGCTTCGACCGCCGCGATCATCCGGCCTTCTCGCCCAAGCAACATATCCGCAACGGCAATCAGCCTTGGATTGGGCGTCGCTGACGGCGAGAGAAAGCGCAGCGTCTTCGCCAGCTCCGCCTCGTCGCGTTTGGGCGCCAGTGCCGCCGCGATAATATAGGCCGATGCCGTCGAGCGGCTGATACCGGCATAGCAGTGCACGACCATCGGTTTGGCCCTGTCCCAGCGATAGGCGAAGTCGAGCAGCGCGCGCACATGCTCCTCGCCCGGCATGGTCATGCCTTCCTGCGCGGCGACGATGTCGTGCATGACGAGATGCAGATGGTTTTCGGCCAGTATCGAGGCCGGACGGATGATCCCGGTGCCGTCGGCGAGCAGCGACAGCAAGCGCTCCGCGCCGGTTCTCGCAACGGTCTCCTCCACCTTCGACAGCGAACAGACATGGATCATCGTCAGCACTCCTTCGGCGCATAGTCGCGCCGCGAGGCCCACGCTGCAAGCGCGCTCTCGAGCCGCTGCCACTCCTCTTCGCTGCCGGGCAGACCGACGCGCAAGGCGTGCGGACGATCGGCAAAATGGCGGACCAAGATACCGCGTTCGCCAAGAGCGGAGAACAGGGAGGCAGCATCGGAGAACGACAAATAGCGGAACAAACTGGTGCCGCCGGCGACCGCGATACCGAATCGGCTGAGCAGCGCGTCGAGGCGCTTGGCATCGGCTGCCAGGCCCTGTCGCATGTCATCCTGCCACCCGGCATCCGCCAATGCGCGGATTCCGTATTCAAGTGCAGGACCGGCGACAGCCCATGGCCCAAGCTGCGCCTCCAGCCGCTCGGCTGTCAGTTGGTCGGCCAGCGCGAAACCAAGCCTGACGCCGGCAAGGCCGAAGAATTTGCCGAAGGAGCGCAGCACCACCATACCACCCTGGCCCACATCGCCGGCAAGGCTGTGTTGGACCGGGCCGACATCCATGAAGGCTTCGTCGACCACCAGCAGGCCGCCCTTCGCGCGAAGCCGCGCAGCAAGGCCGACCAGGCGGTGCCTTTCGATCACTCGCCCATCCGGATTGTTCGGGTTGACCAGCACGGCAAGGTCAGCGTCCGCCAAGGCGTCGAAGTCGCCCACCTCCACAATCGCATGGCCTGCAATCGCGGCCGCCCTGGCGTGCTCGGCATAGGTTGGACCCAGCACCAGTGCCTTGCCGGGCCTCACCAGCGAAGCGACCCGCGGCAACAGGATCTGCGTGCCGGGCGCGGCCACGACATGCGCCGCCGACCGCGCGCCATACGCCTTGGCCGCAATTTCGGCCAATTCGCGCAGTCGTCCTGGCTCGGGCAATCGTGACAGGGCGGTGGCGGGCAGATCGAAAAGCGGATAGGAGTGCGGATTGATACCTGTCGAGAGGTCAAGGAAAGGCTGTGGCGCATGAGGAAAGAGCGCGCTTGCCCGGCCAAGGCTGCCGCCGTGATCAACCGCTGCAACCGCTCCGCTTAGAAGCTTCATGTCGATACTGATCGCTTTCCTGTCACTCGCCATCGAACGTGCCCTTGGCTACCCGGACTGGCTGTTTAACGCCATCGGTCATCCGGTAACCTGGATCGGCAGGCTGATATCCTTTCTCGATCGCAGGCTCAACCGCGCCACCGATTCCGACGAATTGCGTCGCCGCCGCGGCCTCCAGGCGCTTCTGGTCGTCCTGCTGGTGCCGGCGGCCATAGGCCTGGCGCTGCATGTCCTGCTCTGGCTGATCTTTCCGTCCGGCCTGGTCATCGCGGCCATTCTCAGCTCCTCGCTTCTGTCGCAGAAGAGCCTCGCCGAGCATGTCGAGGATGTCGCCGATGCGCTGGAGACCGGCGGCCTCACGCTCGGCCGCATCGCCGTTTCGCGCATCGTCGGCCGCGATCCGGACAAGCTCGACAGGGCGGGCGTTGCCCGAGCCGCGATCGAAAGCCTGGCAGAGAATTTCTCCGATGGCGTCGTCGCGCCTGCCATATGGACCGGTGTCGGTGGTTTGGCCGGGGGTGCTGCCTACAAGGCCGCCAACACCGCCGATTCCATGATCGGCCACCGCACGCCGAAATACGAGGCCTTCGGCCGGGCGGCCGCTCGCTTCGACGACCTGGTCAACCTGCCGGCATCGCGGCTCACCGGCCTGCTGATTGTGCTGGCGGCCTTCATCGTCAAGGGCGCCGACCCCCGCAACGCCTGGCAGGTCATGCGGCGTGACGCGAAGAAGCACCGTTCGCCCAATGCCGGCTGGCCGGAAGCCGCCATGGCCGGCGCGCTGGGGCTCGCCCTGGCCGGACCGCGCAGTTATGGCGGCGAGGTCGTCGAGGATGCCTTCATGGGCGAAGGCGGCAGGCGCGAGGCCGAAAGCACCGACATAAGGCAGGCGCTGGAACTCTATCGCGTCGCCGACGGGCTGTTGATCGGCCTGTTCGCGATTCTATCGGCGACGGTGATCTACCTGACCATTTTGATCGGCGGCTAAGGCGCCTCAGAATTCAATCCCCTGCTGCGCCTTCACACCGGCCGCGAAATGGTGCTTGGTCAGCCCCATCTCGGTGACGAGATCGGCGGCCTCGACCAGCAGCGGCTTGGCGTTGCGGCCGGTGACGACGACATGCAGGCCCTCGCGGCGCGCCTTCAGCGCCGCGACCACCTTTTCCAGCTCGAGATAATCGTAGCGCAGAGCGATGTTGAGCTCGTCGAGGACGACGAGGCTGATCGAAGGGTCGGCAATCAGCTCGAGCGCCTTCGCCCAGGCAGCCTCGGCGGCGGCAATGTCGCGCTTCAGGTCCTGCGTCTCCCAGGTGAAGCCCTCGCCCATCGCGTGCCAGACGACGCGATCGCCGAAGGCGGCGAAGGCATCCTTCTCGCCCGTGTGCCATTTGCCCTTGATGAACTGGACGACGCCGACGCGCTTGCCGTAGCCAAGCATCCTCAGCGCCAGGCCGAACGCAGCCGTGGTCTTGCCCTTGCCCGGCCCCGTATTGACGATCAGCAGTCCCTTCTCGATCGTCTTGCCGGCCACCTCGGCATCCTGCACCGCCTTGCGCTTGGCCATCTTGGCTCGATGGCGTTCGGCATCCTTGTCGTCGATGATCGTGTCTTTGATCTCGCCCATGTCACTTCACCTTGAGCGGCAGCCCCGCCACCATCATCAGCACGCTGTCGGCGACAGCCGCGACCTGCTGGTTGAGCCGCCCGGCGGCGTCGCGGAACCGGCGCGCCAGCGCATTGTCCGGCACGATGCCGAGCCCGACTTCGTTAGACACCACAAACCACGGTCCGCGCGGCTGCGAAAGCACATCCGAGAGCCGCCGGCACTCGGCCTCGATATCGTGGTCCGCCAGCATATGATTGCTCAGCCACAATGTCAGGCAATCGATAAGCACCGGCTGGTGATCGGGCAAGGCGTCGATCGCGCCGACCAGGTCGAGCGGCGCATCGACGGTGACCCAGCCTTTGCCGCGGCGCGAGCGATGCAGCGCGATGCGCTCGCGCATCTCCTCGTCATAGGCCTGCGCGGTGGCGATATAGGCCCAAGGCGACGGGCTTGCCGCCACCAGGCACTCGGCATGCGCGCTCTTGCCGGAGCGCGCACCGCCGATGATGAAGGTCAGATGGCCCTCCGCGCGATCAGGCAAAGCTGTCGCGCAGGCTGGTCGACGTACCGGTGAAGCGGCCGCGCACCACACCGACGGCCGCACCGAGCACCAGCCAGAAGACCAGATCGGTGAGGGTCACCGCCACCACGAACTGATGGTGCAGCCCCTCGGGAATCGCCGTCTCGAAGCTGACGGGCTGCGGCGCGCCGACTACGTGCGGAGCGACGATCAGCACGACCGCCAGAATTGCCAAGGGCAGCGACTTGCGAAAGGCGATCAATCCAAGGCCGACCGCGGTTGCGGCCACCGTCGAAATCCACCAGATCTGGCGCGGCAGAAGTTCCGCCGCCGGCATGGCCGGCAGTTCCGGCGGCAGGCCGAGGCCGGGCGCGAGCGTGAAAACCGCAAAGCCGGCAAGGCCCCAGAACACGCCCTGGCGCCAGCTGCCGATGCCACCGGCGAATTCCGAGACCGCGACCAGGATCAGCGCGAAGCCGATGCCGGTGACGATGTTTGCGACAACGTTGAAGGCGAAGCGCTCGAAGCCGTCGGCCGGAGCCCAGCCCTCGTCCTCGGTCGGAGCCGCCGCTTCCGTCGACGCAGGAGCGGCGCTGCTCATCGCATTGCCCGCCGGTTCGGCCGAGCTCATGGCAGTGCCAGTTCCAGTGTTGGCGGCATGGTCGTGGTGATGACCGCCACTCGCCTTTTCATAGACTTCCGCTTTGAGGATCAGCGGCACGGTCGCATAGGCCTGCATGCAGGCAAGCGCGATGCCCGCCACGAGCCCTGCGATCGCCGCGACGAACACGACGTTGCGAAACAGATTCATGATATCGGGCCTTCGTCAGTGGCAGGGAAAAGCCATCGAGTGACGATAGTCGTGGGCAGCGTTGTGGACCGCATCGATGTGCGAGAAGCCGACGAAACCGACGACGAAAATGCCGAGCAGCGCGGCGAGAGCCAGCTGCATGATGCGCGACTGCGAGGAGACGGAGGCGCCGAGGGAGACGGAAGCGGTATTCATGTCTTGTCCTTTCGCCCTCCACCCGAGGGCATCGAAGTCAACTTTCCTGTCGCCGGCAGGTCTCCTGGCTCGCGGATTCGCACCCTTCCCCACCTTCCCGAGGACAAACCTCAGTGGTATATGGAGAGGACTACCGCACACAGTTGCGGGGGCAGCCACGGCTTAGGGCAAAGACTCCACCCTCACCGCATTCCCTCTTGGCTCCAAAAACGGAACCGACGACGCCATCGACTATAGGCAGAATCGTCGCGACCGGCAAACCAAATTCCGTCACGCCGCAGCGTGATTGCGGCACCGGTTTCGGACTAAGATCCGGCGATCCGCTCGGCGACGAGCTTCTGCAATCGCCACAAATGGCGGTCGTGAATACCGCGCTGTTCGAGGTTCTTCACCGTGTTGTAGAGATAGTCGGCGCCTGAACCCCAGTGGCCGCACGAGGTCGCCAGCCTTTCGACCACCTCGTCTTCGTTGAGTGGGCCGGCATAGGTCGTGCCTTTGCGATTGATGACGAAGGCAAGCGCTCTCAACGGCCCCTTGTCGGTTGCGAGTTGCAGCAGGCGCGGTCGGTAGCTGGTCGGCTTCAGCGTCATCTCGCGGCGAAAAAGCCTGTCCAGCGCCTGCCGGCGGTCACCACCGTTCAGGCGGAAAGCAACGCCCTTGCATTGGCCGCCACGATCCAGCGCCATCATCAGGCCGGGCCTTTGCTTGGTGCCGCGCCAGCGCGTCATCTTCATGCAGAAGGAGCGATGCCAGCCGCGAGCCACGGCGACGCGCTCCTCAAAATGCTCGATTTCCGGTTTCCAGATCAGCGAGCCGTAGCCGAACAGCCAGAGAGGCTCGGTTGCAGGTAGCTCGGCCTCGAATGCATCCAGCATGGCTTCATAGTCGCTGTCCACGAGATGCTCGGCATCCGGGTCGGGCCCCGGGTCATCGACCGCGCGAAAACAGCGGGCGACCAGTTCCACGGTCAGCGACATCGTTCTTGCAGGCATACTTTGCAATCCTGGGCAGCCGGCGAAACCGCAGGCGATTACGAAGTGACCTTAAGGGCAGCACCCGGAAGCGACAATGGCCGCGCAATTGACAACGGTCCTGCCCGGGTGTCGGCTGTCATCAGCCAAGGGGAGCCGCTCATGCAGCCAAATCCTAGCGAACACAGCCGCTACAATGGCCTCACCAGCCTCGAGCCGACGTTGCCTGCAAGCGCCTATCGGGAAGCCGACGCTTACCGGCTCGATCTCGAAGCGATCTGGTATCGGAGCTGGCTCATGGTTTGCCGCGAAGCCGATCTCGCGGAACCTCTTGCCTTTCGAACCGCGCGTATCGGCTCGCAGCAGGTCGTCGTGCTGCGCGAAGAGGCCGGGAGCTTGCGCGCCTTCCACAACACCTGCCGGCATCGCGGCTCGCAGCTCTGCCAGGAAAGCGAAGGGCGGCTGAAGGCAAGGCTGCTCACCTGCCCCTACCACGCCTGGTCCTATTCGCTGCGCGGCGATCTCGTCCGTGTCCCATCGAAATCGCTGCCCGAAGGCTTCGACAAGGACAATTATCCGCTCTACCGGGTGGCGCTGTCAGTGTGGCGCGGCTTCGTCTTCATCAATCTCGCAGTGGAGCCCGATGGCTCGGCGGAAGCCTCCTTCGACTCCGCCTCCCGCGATCTTTCGAACTGGCCGCTGGAGACGCTCGTCCCCGGGCACCGGCTCACCAAGGTGATGAACTGCAACTGGAAAATCTTCTGGGAGAACTTCAACGAATGCCTGCATTGCCCGGGCGTGCACAAGGACCTGTCGCGGCTGGTGCCGATCTATGGGCGCGGCCTGATGGCGAGGCATGACGATCCGGAATGGGCGCGCTATGCGGATAATGATGCGCCGGAGTTTTCCGGCGGCCTACGCGCCGGCGCCGAGACCTGGTCGCGCGACGGACGCGTCCATGGGCCGGTCTTTGCCGGGCTGACGCCGGCCGAGCGAGCCGCCGGCCAGACCTACGCTACCTCGCTGCCCTCGATGTTCGTCGTCGGCCATGTCGACTATGTCCGCACGGTGCGTCTCGCCCCGCTCGGGCCGGAGCAGACGGAACTCACCGCCGAATGGCTGTTCGCGCCCGATGCCCTGGCACAAACCGATATCGACAACATCGTCGCCTTCGGCGCGCAGGTGCTGGAGGAGGACGCCGCGATCTGCGAGATCAACCAGAAGGGCATGCACTCGATCCGCCACCAGGCCGGCGTGCTGATGCCCGAGGAGTACGATTTGCGCCGCTTCCACGAGTGGGTGCGTGGGCGCCATGCCGCGTTGCAGCCGGTCAAAACGACTTCGGCAGATAGCGCCAGGTGAAGAAGCCACAGAAGGCGGCCAACAGGCCGAGCGTGACGAACACCGAGCCGAGACCGAAGAAGGAGAGCACCACCGAATAGACCAGCGGCGGCGTCAGCTCGGAGAAATCGAGATAGGTTCGGTAGACAGCCGCCATCTGCGCTCGTTCATAGGAACGCACTGAGCGCATGAAGGCTGTCGAGCCCAGCGCGTCGAGCGCAATGGTGAACAAGGCGCCGCCGAGCAGGAAGGCGGCGGTGAGCAGCGGCGCGGCGGCGCCGACGCCGCCGGCCACGAAGAGCATCGCCGCCATGGCGAAATAGGCGAAAGCCATGGTCCGACGGCCGCCGAAGCGCTTTCCCGCCCTGCCCCAGAAGATCGCCATGAACAGAAGCGCATTGCCGGCCGAAACCAGCAGCCCGCCGGCAAGCTTGCCCTCGCCCGTGATCACATGAACAGCGGGCCATAGACGAAGAAGGTCGTCCAGAAACACGAGCGCCCGAAGGCGATCAGCCACGCGAGGCGCAACCGCGGCTGCGCGACGAAGCGGCCGATATTGGCGAGCGGGTTGATCGGACGGCTCTTGCCGGGACGGATCGAAGGGTTGTCGCCCAGCCGATAGGTCCAGAACAACGCCAGCAGCGGCAGCGCGAAAGCCACGACCGCGCCGTTTGCGGCATAAATCCCGAAGCGCGTATAGAGGAAAATGCCGAGCGTCGGCCCGCCGGTCCAGGCGAACATCGACCAAGCCATGCGCAGCGATTCCGCCTGCATGAAGTCGGTCTTGCGGATATGGTCCATGATGTAGAGGTTAAGCGTGATGGACAGCGCGCTCGCCCCCATGACACGGCACATCCCGGCGAGTTGTCCCGGCAGCGTGTGGGTGACGAAGAACACCGAGCCGATCGCCAGCATAAGGCAGCCGGCCGTGTAGACCCAGCGCCGCGCGAAGCGGCGGATCAGCATCGGCATGAACAGCGTCACCGACAGCCCGAGCAGCGACACGATGGTGTAGAGGATCGAGACGATCTGCTCGTTGTGCAGGATTTCGTAGGCCTGGATCGGGATGACGCTGGAGATGGTGGCGCGAGCAAAGGATTCGACCGCATAGAGCGAAGCGAAGGTGCGCGCATCGGCGGGCCTGAGAGCCGGAAGCCAGATCGGATGGCGCACATGGGTGGACATCGGCCCTCCGAAAAGTGAATCGCTCGCCAAATCTGGCCGGACCAGTCGCGGACCGGTAGCAGGAAACCGACTCCGAGAGGCCGAAAAGCGAAGCCGGCCAGAGGCTTTCCGCCGCTGGCCTAAAGCGGCTTGCCATTCCGCCTGAATCGCAGCAGCCGATCCACCCTCTGTTGTTCGCCCGAACCGTGATAGTCGTTTGGCACGACTGAATCGGATTGCGAGATCAATGACCCTTCAGACGACCGGCGTCGCCGTTCAAGACGCGCCGAAACACGGCCGCATCGTCGCCATCGACGTCCTGCGCGGCATCGCGCTGATCGCGATGGCGAGCTATCATTTCACCTGGGATCTCGAAAACTTCGGCTACACCTCGCCGGGCCTCACCGCCTTTGGTTGGTGGAAGCTCTACGCCCGCTGCATCGCCTCGACTTTTCTGTTCCTGGTCGGTGTCAGCCTTTTCCTCGCACATGGCCGCCATATCCGCTGGCCTGGCTTCTGGAAGCGCTTTGCAATGGTTGCGATTGCGGCGATCGCCATCTCGGTCGTCACCTATATCGCCACGCCGGACGGCTTCATCTTCTTCGGCATCCTGCACGAGATCGCGCTGGCAAGCCTGCTCGGCCTGGCTTTTCTCAGGCTGCCGACATTGCTGACGGCGATCGTCGCCGCGGCCGTGATTGCGGCGCCCTATTATCTGCGGTCGGAAGTCTTCGACCATCCGGCGCTGTGGTGGGTCGGACTGTCGCCGACCAACCCGCGCTCGAACGACTATGTGCCGCTGTTTCCATGGTTCGGCGCAGTGCTTGCCGGCATTGCGGTCGTCAAGCTCGCTTCGGCATCCGGGCTTCTCGCCCGGCTGGCGACCTGGATGCCCGGCCGCTGGTCGACCCCGCTGACTTTTATCGGCCGGCACAGCCTCGCCTTCTATCTCATCCACCAGCCGCTTCTGTTCGGCGCGGTGTGGCTGTTCTCGCAGGTCATGCCGGCCGCGCCACAAGACAAGGACGCTGGTTTCCTGTCGGCTTGCCAGGCGCAGTGCGAACAGCAACGGGACAGCAAGTTCTGTTCCAGCTATTGTGGCTGCATGCTGGACACGCTGAAGGGCGAAGGGTCTCTCGACAAGCTCTACAGCAACGACCAGTCCAGCGCCTGGAAATCGCATCTGGCCGATCTGGCGAGCACTTGTACCGCCGCGACCGAGGACGAGATGGAAGGAGGGCAGCAATGACAGGCATCGCAAAGCCCGGACACGGGATCATCCCCTGGCCACCTGTGATCTATGTCGTGGCGATCGCACTGAGCGTCGTGCTCGGCATGCTCTACCCGCTGCCCTGGATCGGGGACATATTCGGCGCTATCCTCGTCGGCGCCGGCTGGGTAGCGCTCTTTGGCGTGGCAGCGCTCTGGGTTACCGCGATCCGCGCGATGGTGCGCGCCAGGACGACGCTCAATCCCAATGCCGAGCCCGACCATCTGGTGACATCGGGGCCCTTCGGCATCACCCGCAACCCAATGTATCTCGCCAATACGCTGCTGTTGATCGGCGTCTCCTTCATCACCGGTATCGTATGGTTCCTGCTGTTTGCCTTCCTCGCTGCCTTCGCGACGCAGAAAATGGCGATCGAGAAGGAGGAAAAGATACTGGCGGCAAAGTTCGGCAAGAAATACCGCGATTACGCCAAGCGGGTCCGGCGCTGGATCTGAGGCTGTATCGACAATGAAGGTTGCTGGGTGCGAGCAGGGCCGCACCTCGGCGATTAGCAGAAGCATCCGTGACATCCTAGAGCGGGATGAAATTGTTGGGAGTCGTTGAGGATTCCCAAATCAGCGGGTTTATGATTCACCATTCATGCTGGG
>NZ_NSFZ01000015.1:0-147231 GCF_002294915.1 Mesorhizobium sp. WSM3879
AACGCCGCGTAGCAAGCCATGTTCCCGGTCGCTAATATTCCCGGTGGCACGAGGAGATTGCCGCGAAGCGGCAACAGGAGGCGCTCGCCCCTCACGAGCGGACTCTTGGTCTTCTGACCTCGGAAACCTATTTCGTCCGGATGAGCGACGGCTGGACCTTTCGGGAACTTATCGAGGCGGGCATGTCGGTCACTGGCGGCTGCCTGGATTGCCATCGTCATCAGAAGCTCGATCTGCCGGCGGTACGCGATCGCTTCGGCGCTGATGCGCCGGCGATGGAGTGGGATTTGCGGCCGAGGATGAAATGCGCGGTCTGCGGCGGCAAGCGTATCACGCTGACATATTCGCCGGACACCAGCCCGAAGGATCTCAACCGTAAGACATCTGGTCCGTGAGCTGGCCCTTAGTTCGCAGATCCCCGTGCCCGGTCTCGAAGCTCTTGCCACGTTATAGACTGGCCATCTTCGGAAATAGTGACGCGCTCGTCGCTTTTCATCAGCGCATCAACGGCGATCCACGCATCGCGCGCCGATTCTTTTTCGACCATTTGTGGCTGAACACCGGCAATCCGATTCAAAGGCTCATAGGTGATTTTGAAGGACACGCGCTTTCTCCTCAGTTCCGACCGCGCCCGGCGGGGCGGGATCACTCAAACCGAAAGGCTGCCTTCATTGCTTCCTCAGCCTCACGCCAGCGCCGCCGCCATTCTCGGGGATGAACTCCACACCGACAGATTCCAATGCCGACCGCACAGCGCCAAGGTTGTTCGCCATCCCGGCGGCTTCACCTTGGCTGGCTTCCATGCGCTTGAGGGTGGGGACGGAAATATTCGCCTTCGCAGCCAAGTCGGCCTGGGTGACGCCGACGAGAGCGCGGGCAGCAGCAATTTGTCGGCCAGTCAGCTTGTCCATTGGTATTACAATTATCCAAAAGTATTGACTATCGGCTTGCGCTGAGCCATTAGTATCACGTTGATACGCTAATCTCAACGGGAGATCACAATGCCGAACACCATTGTTCCGGCAGCCGGCGAAGCTATGCCCGCTGCCGAACTCATCACCGGGCGGTTTACCCGGCGTGCCATGCTCGTCGGCGCAGTAGCCTCTATTCCGGCCATAGCGGGCGCTGTAGCGGCGCCAGCCGTGCATCCCGATGCCTTACTCTTCCGGCTCGACGCGGAAATGGCAGAAGCCAACGCGTGGAAGGAAGCGGCCTGCAAGCTTGAAAAGGAGACTTACGACAGGTGCGCCGAACTGCATCCGCCTCATCCTGGGGAATGGAAGGACGATTCGGAAATGCCAGACGACGTACTGGCCTATATCATCGCCCATCCCTTTAACCGGCCGAAGGACGATCCTCCGGAAGTCCGCGCATACTTCGACGCGATCAAGGAGAGCAAGGCGGCCCATAACGCTTTGCGGGATGCCTGGCTCGAAGAGGTTCAGGCCATAAACCGCCGGGGCGGCTTCTGCGATGCAGAACGGGCCTACGAAGCGCGCCTCGACGAGGTATGGGAGATCGGCAAGCGAATCTTCGACACACCGGCCAACACCCTTGACGGCATGATGATCAAGCTGCGCGCGGGCGATCGGTTGGAAGACCATGACGATGCGTTCGCCTCGGTAGCAGACGACATCAGGCGGATGGTGGAAGGCGGTGCAGCATGAACGCCCTCATCACAAGCCTGCAGCCCTTCGGGAGACTTGGAGCCCGATCTCGGCTTTGTCGGGCACGGCACAGGCTGGCGCAAGGGCGAGGACGCTCTGGACTGGGGCGAGCATGACGATGAACGGGAGCCGAACGGCGACGAGACTGACGGACCCTTTGACGGTGACGGCTCAGGTCGCGTCATAGCCGAGAAGATGCTCGGAGAGAAGGCCAAGCGCTTACCCTCAGGCGACATCGGCACCGTTTCTGCTTTGGAAAAGCCGAAGGTCAACCCAGTGCTGCCGTTGCCGGTCCCGCTGCTCGATCCCGACGCAATGGACCTCCGGGCGCATTATTGGGCGGCGAAGGGGTTCTGAACGAGAACGGCGACCAGTGAACATGGCGCAGCCACTGATCGCCGTTCCCAGATGTCAAAAACCGAAGAGGAGATTGACACGGACCCTAAATGCGCTGTCAGACGTATTGTTCCTCGCAATCCTTGGGTGATGGCGTTCAACCGGCTTCAGGGATACGATGACGCCCACACACCTGAACTCTCCAAGTTGGGGTTCATTTTGGCCCGGCTGCTTCGGTGGCCGGGCTCTTTAAGCAATCGCGGATGTGTGATGTGCGTTCAACCGGTTTCCGGGTTAGAGTGCGCGTCGCACTCACTTTCTCTAACTGGTCCGGTGGCTTCGGCTTCCGGACCTTTTCTTTGCCATCTATGCGGCGGGGCCGTTTTCGGCTGTCGGGACGTAAATGGCATCGCCCGAGGGAATCTTTGCCCCGAACTGGAGTGTGAACAAGAGGCGGTTCTCACCGTCCGTCACGTGCATGATCCAGGGCGTCTGATGGTTCCAGAAGGACTGCTTTGCCTCATTGATCATTTCCCCCGCAGCGCGCACTGCCTCGACCTGAGCGGCGGCCAAGTCAAGGAGCTCGACGCCGTTCGCGTCGGGAACGAACTCACCGTTGTCGACATGAAAGTGATAAATGGGCATGCGCCTTTGGTGGGCTCGTAGAAAACACTCCCGATAAACGCGCTTGGACTGAATTTGTTTCGAGACGTAGCGGCCTATCCATCGCCGAAGCAAAGGCCAAAGGCGCGACGAGATCGAAGTGCTGGCCCGCATCCTCGCCGAGAAGATGGAAGCCATCCACGGCGAGCCCTATCGCGTCATGATCGACCACGCCGTCGGATACTTGATGTTCATGAAAACAGGCTGACAGGGCAACCCCACGTTTGTGGCGCTCAACCGGATCTCAGGATACAGTTGAAATACGTCACACCTGAGCTTTCTTTGGGGCTCTCTTGGCCCGGCGGCCTTCTTAGGCTTCCGGGCCTTTTTAGTGTCCGCTAATTCAAGAACGTGCCAGGAACGTGCTGCTACGCTTTTTGCAACTAAATGCTACGGTATGGGCGAGGACGGTTAGGGACAAAGCAGCCGCCGGAGCTGCTGAAAGCCTTGACAGGCAAGGATTTGCCGTGACGAAGCGGGAAGGGCAGGGACGCCAGTGAGCAAATTTCAAGACCGGTGCTTTAAACCGCTCGGGCCGGAGAACAAGTGCGCAGGCCTGCGGCGGGTTGGGCCGATCGAAACAAGAGGACAAGTAGATGGTCAAGGTCCAGCGAGAAGATAGCGCGGAATGCACCAAGCCCGCGCGGAAGAAGATACGGTTTACTTAAGTGCACCGGCAGAAAGGAGGTCTAAACCGCTAATCCGTTCGTCACATCGACCTAGCCATTCTTAAGCAATCACTCACCATCTTCGTCCACATGGATTTAAATGGTTCCTGCGACAATAGTTGCGGCAGAGGCGGGGATTGTCATGGGTTTTATGGACCGCGTTGCTCCTGTGGTCGACGAGACGATAGCAACGCTGGCGGGGACCAAGTTTGTTGAAGACCCAATCGCCGGGGTGAAATACTCTCGCGCGACAAGCATCATCAGCTCCGCCTATAAGCGCCACGGTAAGATCCTGGAGACCGCCATCCGAGAAGGCTTGCGCGAGAGCAACCGACACAGCGTTTGGCAGGATGACATTTTCCGGGTGTCTCGTGCGGCGGACGGGCTGGCAAGCTCTCTCAGCCTGGATGAGTGCGCCAAGAGCGTTCTTCCCTACGGGGACGCGGTTCGAACGCTCCAGATCGACCTGCTGGCGTTCGACAACGCCGACAGGACCATGCGAGCTTACGAGATTAAACGAGGCAACGGGCATTTTGACGCTGGCAAGATTCGGTCGATCCGCCGCGATCTCATGTGCATTCAGGTGCTTCTGAGAAGCTATGGGGAGTTCTGCAAGTTTCAGCCCATGGGCGCTGAATCTAGGATCATCTTCTATTACGGAATTCGATCGCTGCCTCGCCCTTGGTCGCTGGATAAGTCTGAGCTAGACCAGCACTTCGGTTTCCCTATCATCGAGCTTGTCGAGAAGGCGAATGACTACTTCAAGGACCGGCTTCACGCCTTGCTTGAAGCAAAGCCGTAGTCCGAGGCTTTTTCCAGTGCCCTGCGACAAGGTGGAACCCACATAAGCCGCGGCAGAGAGACACTCCTCCCCTTTTCCCAGACAAACCAGCCGTACCCGGTAGCCGTGCTCGCCTTGGCGTCAAGCCTTCCTTTCACCATCGGAACGCGCTCGGTAAACTGTGCGAACTTCACCGGCGGGTTCGCGGCAAAGATGTTTTCATATCGTCCCACGCTCTCTAGGAACACGGTTCGTGCAAGGATGGCCACGCCTTTACGGGCCACAATGAACGCTCTTTCTATGAAGTCCTCGGCCAGCCGAAATGGCGGGTTAGTGATCACCCAGTCGTGGGACTGCGCTTCGTAGGGAAAGCTAAGGAAGTCCCTAACTTTGCCGAATCCATAGGAATAGGCATCGGCCGCTTCGACCGATCGAAAAAATTCGGCGAGGGCCCTCGCCATATACCCGCGTCCGCACGCCGGCTCGAGGCACGTGAGTCCTCGAACTTCATCGCGTCCTATAACGTGTTCAACGAGTGCTCTAGTTGCCCATGGCGGGGTTGGAAAGTCGTCGGCACTGTCGGCTGCTTCTCGCCGCTGAGCCATAACCGCATGTGAAGTGTTCTGCATGCGAATCTCCGTTGCCCTATAGTGGCCCACGAACCTTTACCGAAGCTTGCTGGCTGATTGCTTGGATTTTCTTTTATTCCCACGTTGGCAAAAGACATTGCGCGAGCAGGCCCTTTAATGTCACGGGATCCGCCGGCGATCTCGCTTGGAGGGGGCCGTCGCCTTCGTTTTGCCCCTGAGGAATGCGAACAGTTTGGTAGCGCGTCCGACATGCTGCCGAACATGATCCGGGCTGCTCTTCACTTCCTCGAAGGGCGTCCGGCTGACCGAGGGAATGGCCCACCAGACCCCGGTTCGGACTGAAGTAGCGCGCCCGGTCTCTGCTGCGGTTAGAGTAATTAGAACAAGCCGGCGAAGGAAGCTGCCTTGCCTAACGTTTCGGCTCAAAGCCCTGTTCGGCCATGCATGCGCGGAAGGTGCTGCCTGATGCAACCGCGCCGGCGATCCATAGTCGACCTGCAGAAACTTGCGTCTCGGCCGCGCGACCATTGCAGATTGCCTTGGCTCGCTCGAAACGGGCGTCATAGCTGCCTGTAGCGATTGGCCTCCACTCGCTGGACGAGCTGCTGTTGCAGCCAGCTCTGAAAAGGTCTTGTTCGAAAGCCAGCTTTACACCGCATATGAGAAAGACCTGTCGAAGAACGTCGATCTTGCGCTAGCGTTTGCTAACCTGGAAGGCGTTCTCGCTCCTATGGTTGACCGAATCGTTCAGGGAGCAAGGCAGGGCCAGGACGTGGCTCCTCATGCTGGCGAGCGCCAGTTGCTGGCGCTGTATACCTACCTCCAGTGGAAGCGCGTGCCAGACAACTTCAAGCATATGCGAACGTGGGCTCGATACGGAAGGACGGCGAGAAAGCCCTCCGCAAGTTCGAGGCGGAGTTCGGGGCGCTTGATCACCAAGAGAGGGAGCATTTCCAGAAGCACGAGACTTGGCGCCGCATGCTCCAGAACGTCCGAAGGGATGTAATTGCGAGGGGCAATCCGGCCATTGTCGAGGCCATCAAAAACAAAAAGCTATGCATCGTCCGCACCTCCAACCCAGCACACGCATTCATCATTTCGAGCTACCTGGTGTACAAACTGCACCATCCTGGCAGAGCGAACCTCGACGATCCTGACCTCGAAATGTGGTTTCCTATCACCTCCGGGGTGTCGCTTGTCTGGGTAGGCCAAGGCGGTGATACCCTTTTCAAGCCGCTTTCTGATGGGGCTGCGATAAGAAGGCAGAACAAGTGCGCCGCGGCGAAAGCGAACATGATCGCCTCCCGCTCGCCCCAGCTTACTGTATCGCTTGCCAGTTGTGCCGGGAAGCAAATTGAGAGTAGAGGAGGACCACTTCCTCAGGGCGGTGGCTCACCTGCTGGATAGCGGAGCGGAAGGTTGCGGTTGCCAATGTTCAGGTATTGCCCGAGGAATTGCCCGCAGTCGAACGCGGCCTGAAGGCGCTCACGGTTGCCGTCATAGTTGACGACCTCAAAGCCAAACGTGCACTCGGACGTCTTCAGCTCCCCGACGCTCGAAAGATAGCTCTCCAGCGTCTGCCATCGCGCGCGATCGGCGAAGTGCACGCGCAATGTCTGTGATCCGCCGGCGGGAACGAAGGTATCGTCCTGTTCGAGATCGAGCCGTAGGTTTCCGCTAAAGGCAGACCGCAGCGTCCCTGAAAAGCGGAACTCCCCGCTTACTCTGCCGATCGAAGCCGCCCGGTTGCCGTCGTTTTCGGCCAGGAATCGCATGTAGTCCTTGGTCGACGCTATTGGGCGGACCGTCACATGCGATGATGCAAAGCCAAATAGGTCGCGGTGTGAGTAGGCGGCCGCTACTCCACCAAGGATGACTGCCAGTCCAGCCACGGCCGCCACGATGGCGCCGAAGTAGCGCTTCACGTGGTCGATGATGCCTTTCTCGGCTGCGAGCGGCTCGTCCAGCTTATACTGCGGGTTCGAGACAGTCCTTCTGGGGGCGCCTTTGCCTCCGAGGCCGCCTTGTCGCTTTATCCCCACATGAACCCCGTGAATGAGTCGGTGTCGACGATCCGCAATGTATGAGGCTCGCCAAGGTAGCTTTTGCCGAACCATCCTCGATAGTGAATTCGGATGGGGAACTCAGCACCAGCTTTCCAGAACCCTCGGTCTGCTGGTTTGGTGTGCCCGAACGAGCACGACACCTGAGATCCATTGTGCAAGACAGGTATCATGTCCTTCCTGTCGAAGCACGAAAGCCAGTCCTTCTTGTTGTCATCGTCCGCGCCTGATCCGAACGACGCATGCAGGGCCTTATGGTCGGCGACCTCTAGCCAAACGTCACGAGCTGGAATTGAACCTGAATTGAGGACGACAAGGTCGTAAGAGATACCCATGTTGCCGCCGGAGTGCGTTTTGACCATCGCCGACACGATCGGCCGAAACTGTCGTCTCCAAAAATGCAGCGACAGGCCTAAGGCGAGTAGAGTGGCGACGAGCGCGCCAACATTGACCCAGTCACTCAAGGCCATTTGTTCACCCTGGTTCGCCGGTGTTTATTCGACGCATATTCGACGCATCAGGCTAGAAACTTACTAAGTGCTTGAAATTTCTGGTACGCCCAAGGGGAATCGAACCCCTGTTACCGCCGTGAAAGGGCGGTGTCCTAACCGCTAGACGATGGGCGCGCTCAGACGAAGCGGCTTATAATTGCGTTGTTCGCAACCGGCAACCCATCTGCCGCCACATGCGACAACTTTTTTCGCGAGCCTGCAAAACGCATGTTCGGCAACCGGAAAACAGTTCGATTGAAGCAGGTAAGCCGCTTAGTTGTCGCCACCGCCACCGCCGCCGCGCCGGCGGCAGCGCCAGTTCCAGTCGCGCTCGGGGCCGACGTCGACATGGACGGATTCGGTGTGGCAGTAGGTTCCGACGCCGCCGCGGCCGGGCATCGAGCGCACATAGCTCGCCAGCTCCCACTTGGAGACGCCGGGAACCTGGATGTCGGCGGCGGCGCAATACATGTGCAGCGAGTTCTTGGCTCCGTTGGCGCGGCGGTTGCGGGCAGGGTCGCGATAGCCGGAGGTGACGATCATCTTGCGGCCGAAATGACCCTCGATCGTCTTCAGCACGCGCACCAGCGAAGGCTTCAGGCAGGCGACGTCGACGCTTTCGTTCTGTCTCAAGAGGCCGTTGGGCGCGAGCCTTGCCATGCCGGCGGCCGACGCCACCTGGTAGGAGCCGCCGCCTTCGTCCTCGTTGAGATCGACGTCGCTCTCGTCGTCGATGCCGGACTTGCGCTTGATCTCGAACAGCGCCGTCTGGCGCACGCCGGGCAAGGCATCGGCGCCGGTGATGTGGTTGCTGCTGTCGTCACCGAGGGAAGCCAGTTGCACCGGCTTGTCGCCTGGGGTCGCGGAGGCGAGGGTGACGATCGGCTTTGTCGGCGGCGGCGTGGTCTTGGCCTGGGCGGCGGGCTGGTCGCTGGAGCGCGTGTTGATCAGCGGAGCAGGCGCGGCCGAGGCCGGCGTGGTGCTGAACAGCGAAGCGAACAGCCCCTTCTTCGGCGCGGCGATCGGCTGCTGCTGGGGCTCGCCCGCTGTCACGTAGACGCCTTTGCTCATCGCCTGCACGGTCGCCTGCGCTTGCGATGCGACCGCGGCGGCATCGCCGGCAGCGACCTTGGTGGCGGCCGCTTTCGTCTCCTCTGCCGTCTGCGGCGGCGGTACCAGCGGTTGCGGCGTGTTGCCGGCGATCGAGCCGGCGTCAGCAGGAACCGCTACCGCGGGGAAGGCTGCTCCGGGCCGGGTTTCCGGCACATAGGCAACTTTTTCAGGCAACGGTTTGTCGTCTTCGCCCATCACGGTCGATGCCGCCTCTGGGGATGCCGGGGAGGTCGACGCCGCCTGCGAGGTCGAATCGGCCGACGCCGCGGACTGGGCGCTGGAAGCCGCGCTCATCTCTGTGGCGGTTGAATTGTAGGCCGGCGTGACGACCGACATCGTCGGGTCGCCGGTCGAGGTGCAGGAGGCCAGAAGCACGGATAAAAGCGCTGCCACGATGCTGCGGCTTTCCCTTCGTGCAAGGCGCCAACCCGCTGATTTCAAAATAAAATTCCCCCTCGGCATCCGGTCCGTACATCGTCGCCGCAGCACTCCAGTGCCTCTGGCGGCGACCTCCTGTTCCCGAACCGGAAACGGGATCTATATCGATCTGCAAAGCCTCGGATTTATTGTGTGTCTGCAGGCGAGCTGAGGCTACGAAAACGATTAACATCACCATTTCGCCCTGTTTGGGCGGCCCGTCAACTCACCAGACATTACAGCCGGTTACACACGCACCTTGACATAGGTGCCCGGCGCGTCCCCCAAGGTTTTCATACGCTTGCCCGGTTTGCGGGCGGGCACGTGGATGTTGTCCTGGCTTTCGATCCAGTGCTGCCAGTGCGTCCACCATGAGCCGGCATGCTCGTGCGCGCCGGCGAACCAGGTGCTGAAATCCCCCACCGGCTTGCCGCCGGTCCAGTACTGGTACTTGTGCGCCGCCGGCGGATTGACGACGCCGGCGATGTGGCCGGAGCCCGCCATGACATATTCGACGTCGCCACCGAAATAGCGCGAGCCGAGGAACACCGAAAGCGCCGGCGCGATGTGGTCTTCCTTCGTGGCGAGGTTGTAGACAGGGATCGTGATGTCGGCCAGCGAGACGGTGCGGCCGGCAAGCTCCATCGTGCCGCGGGAGAGATTGTTCTCGAGATAGCAATTGCGCAGATAGAAGGAATGGTTGGCCGCCGCCATGCGGGTCGAATCGGCATTCCAGTAGAGGAGGTCGAAGGGCAGGGGGTCCTTGCCGCGCATATAGTTGTTGATGACATAAGGCCAGATCAGGTCGCCCGAGCGCAGCATGTTGAAGGCGGTCGCCATCTTGGTGCCGTCGAGATAGCCCTTTTCGCTCATCGAGCGCTCGACCGCGGCAACCTGGTCCTCGTCGACGAAGACCTTGAGATCGCCGGCATAGGTGAAGTCGACCTGGGTGGTGAAGAAGGTCGCCGACCTGATGCGGTGGTCGCCTTCCTGTGCCAGCAGCGCGAGCGCCGCGGCCAATAGCGTGCCGCCGACGCAATAGCCGATGGCGTTGACCTCCTTCTCGCCGGTCGCCTTCTCGACCATGTCGAGGCCATATTGCAGGCCCTCGCGGATATAGGCCTCCCAGCCTTTGGCGCCGTGGCGCTCGTCCGGGTTGATCCAGGAGATGACGAAGACCGTGTGGCCCTGCTCGATCGCCCAGCGGATGAAGGACTTCTGCGGGTTGAGGTCGAGGATATAGTATTTATTGATCCACGGCGGGCAAATGAGCAGGGGACGCTTCAGCACCGTCTCCGTCGTCGGATCGTATTGGATGATCTCGGCGACATCGCTGCGGCCGATGACCTTGCCGGGTGTCGTGGCGATGTTCTTGCCGATCTCGAACGGCGCGTAGTCCGCCTGGCGCAGCTTCAGGTCGCCCCTGCCGGCGGCGATGTCCTCGGCCAGCATCTTCATGCCGCGCACCAAATTCTCGCCGTTGGAGGCGACGGTCTCGCGGAACAGCTCGGGATTGGTCAGAATGAAATTCGACGGCGCGATGGCGTTGGACACTTGCTTGACGTAGAAGCTCGCCTTGTGGCGGGTGTGCTCGTCCAGGCCCTCGGCATGATCGACGAGATCGGAGGCCCAGCGCGAGGTGACGAGATAGGCCTGTTTCAGGAAGTCGAAGAAGGCATTGCGGCCCCATTCCGGATCCTGGAAGCGCTTGTCGCCGCGCTCGGGCTTGACCGCGTCCTCGGGGGCTTCGGCGTTCGGGCTCGGGCTGACCTTCTGGATGGCGTTCGCCCAGACCGTCATGTAGCCGGCGAAAAGCCGCGTCTGGGCTTCAAGCGCGCGCTGCGGGTCGGCCAGCCAGTACTCCGAGAGCTTGGAGAAGGTCTTGACCATGTCGACCACGGGTTCGGCGACGTGGTCGCGCACCTCACCCTTTTCGCGCGGCTCGGCCCAGGCGGAGGCCGCCTTGCCGGCCTGCTCGATCATGCGCGCCATGTTCAACGCGAAGCGTTCGGGATCTTTCACCAGATATTGCTCGACGGTCGAAGGTCCGCCATTTTCCGCTTTGTCCGAATCGGGCGCTTTGGACATGGTTCGCGGGGTTCCTCCCGGAGCGTTTTCTTGACATATTACCATGGGACATCTGACCGGGTCCAACACGCTCTAACCCGGCTGCCAGGAAAACAATATGACGATTAATTTTGGCGGGACTTATTTTCTCGGCGCCGGTTCGATTTGCCGCATCGCCGCCGCAGCCGCGGTGCTGTGCACGCCGTTGCTCGCGGGCGGCTGCGAGACCAGCAGCAACGCCAGCAATGCAAGGCCGACCGCGGTGACCGAGGGGCCGAAGGACACCGGCTCCTATCCGAACCTCAACATTCCGCCGCCGGTAGCCGCCAAGCAGCTCACGAAGGAAGAGACTGCCGCCAAGCTTGCCCAGCTCAAGGCCGAGCAGCAGGCGCAGCTTGCCAAGGGCGGCGGCGCGAAGCCAGCCGCCAATACGGCAGCGCTGAACGCGCTCGCCAGGACGCATGGCGACGACGCGCTGAAGCAGATCGAAGGCAAATGCGATCCCGCCCTCGACCCTAACTGCAATTAGGTCTATATCGCGCGCCGAAAAGCGCCCCCTTTGCTCGTCTGGAACTCCAATGGAAGAATTTCACAAGGTCCGCCGGCTTCCGCCTTACGTGTTCGAGCAGGTCAATCGGCTGAAGGCCAGCGCCCGCTCGCGCGGTGCCGACATCATCGACCTTGGCATGGGCAATCCGGACCTGCCGACGCCGAAGGCCATCGTCGACAAATTATGCGAAGTGGTGCGCGATCCACGCACGCATCGCTATTCGTCCTCGCGCGGCATTCCGGGCCTGCGCCGCGCCCAGGCGAACTACTATGCCCGCCGCTTCGGCGTGAAGCTCAATCCAGACACGCAAGTGGTGGCGACGCTCGGCTCGAAGGAGGGCTTTGCCAACATGGCGCAGGCGATCACCGCGCCCGGCGACGTCATCCTGTGCCCCAATCCGACCTACCCGATCCACGCCTTCGGCTTCATCATGTCGGGCGGCGTCATCCGGTCGCTGCAGGTGGAACCGGATGACGGCTTCATCCCGGCGGTCGAGCGCGGCATCCGCCACTCGATTCCGAGGCCGCTGGCGCTGATCCTCAACTATCCGTCGAACCCGACAGCGCTTGTCGCCTCGCTCGATTTCTACAAGGACGTGGTCGCCTTCGCGAAGAAGAACGACATCATCATCCTGTCGGACCTTGCCTATTCCGAGATCTATTTCGACGGCAATCCGCCGCCTTCGGTGCTCCAGGTTCCAGGGGCGATGGATGTCTGCGTCGAGTTCACCTCGATGTCGAAGACTTTTTCCATGCCCGGCTGGCGTATGGGCTTCGCGGTCGGCAACGAGCGGCTGATCGCGGCGCTGACGCGCGTCAAATCCTATCTCGACTACGGCGCCTTCACGCCGATCCAGGTCGCGGCGGCGCATGCGCTCAACGGCGACGGCGCCGACATCGCCGAGGTGCGCGAGATCTATCACAAGCGGCGCGATGTGATGGTCGATTCCTTCGGCCGTGCCGGCTGGACCATTCCGGCGCCGGCGGCCTCGATGTTCGCCTGGGCGCCGATTCCGGAACAGTTCCGCCAGCTCGGCTCGCTCGAATTCTCCAAGCTGCTCATCGAGCACGCCGACGTCGCGGTGGCGCCGGGCATCGGCTTCGGTGAGCATGGCGACGATTTTGTTCGTGTGGCGCTGGTCGAGAACGAGCACCGGATCCGCCAGGCGGCGCGCAACATCAAGCGCTTCCTGGCCTCGACCGCCAAGCAGCCCAACAATGTTGTGCCGCTCACCGCGCGCCGCTGAATTTACCGCACATCACACCGACCAATCTTTGAGGGGCGTCGCCGGACATGGCTGAAGCGTTGCGTGTTGGAATTGCCGGCCTTGGCACGGTGGGCGCCTCGGTGGCGCGCGTGCTCAACGACAAGGCCGCCGAGCTCACCCGCCAATGCGGTCGCGACATTGTCGTCGCAGCGGTTTCGGCGCGCGATCCGAAGCGGGACCGCGGTGTCGATCTGGGCGGCACCAAATGGTTCGACGATGCCGCGAAGATGGCCGAGAAGGCCGACATTGATGTCTTCGTCGAGCTGATCGGCGGCGACGAAGGGCCAGCGCGTGCATCGGTCAAGGCGGCGCTCGAGGCCGGCCGCCATGTCGTGACGGCCAACAAGGCGCTGTTGGCCAAGCACGGCGTGCAACTCGCCGAGGTCGCCGAGAAGAAGGGCGTGCTGCTCAACTACGAGGCTGCGGTGGCCGGCGGCATCCCGGTCATCAAGACGATGCGCGAGGCGATGGCCGGCAACCAGGTCACCCGCGTCTTCGGTATCCTCAACGGCACCTGCAACTACATTCTGACCCGCATGGAGGCCGAAGGCATCTCTTTCGATGCCTGCCTCAAGGACGCGCAGCGCCTCGGCTATGCCGAAGCGGACCCGACCTTCGACATCGAAGGCCATGACACGGCGCACAAGCTGTCGATCCTGACCAGCCTTGCGTTCGGCACGAAGATCGCCGCCAACGACATTTACATGGAGGGCATCTCCAACATCACCCAGGCCGACATTCGCGCCGCAGCCGAGCTCGGCTACCGCATCAAGCTGCTCGGCGTCGCGCAGCGCACCGACAGCGGCATCGAGCAGCGCGTGCATCCGACCATGGTGCCGACGGCCTCGGTCATCGCGCAGGTGCATGGCGTCACCAATGCCGTGGCGATCGAGACCGACATCCTGGGCGAGCTTTTGCTCTCCGGCCCCGGCGCCGGCGGCAATGCCACCGCCTCGGCGGTGGTCGGCGACATTGCCGATATCGCCAAGAGCCGGCCGGGCTTCCAGCACGGGCCGGTCTTCGGCTGGCCGGCGAAGGAATTGAAGCCCTACAGGAAAGCGCAGATGCGCAGCCATGCCGGCGGCTATTTCATCCGGCTGACCGTGCACGACCGCATCGGCGTCTTCGCGGCGATCGCCAAGCGCATGGCCGACAACGATATTTCACTGGAATCGATCGTCCAGCAGGCCGCCGGGCCGGCTACCGAAGCGCAGAAGACCGTCATCCTCGTCACCCACGAGACAACGGAAGCGGCGGTGCGCAAGGCGGTCGAAGGCGTCACCAAGGACGGCCATCTTACCGACAAGCCGCAGGTGATCCGTATCGAGCGGGCGGAATAGTTCGAGTCATATTTCACCTTTAATCGATTGATATTGCTGCCATTTCAAAAATTGACATGGCAAGTCTTGCCGTTGTCATGGAGCTTTGCCAGAAGAAGCGCGCTTCTGGCGGGAGGCAAAGCGCAGTTTCAACGAGGAATGCCCATCCATGAACATGGCCCAAAACATCGTAGCCGGCCTCGATCGTATCCTCACCATGGAAGTGGTGCGTGTGACCGAAAGGGCCGCGGTCGCCGCTGCCAGGCTGCGCGGTCGCGGCGATGAGAAGGCGGCCGACCAGGTCGCGGTCGATGCGATGCGCCAGGAACTCAACCGGTTGGCCATCAAGGGTACCGTGGTCATCGGCGAGGGCGAGCGCGACGAGGCGCCGATGCTCTATATCGGCGAAGAGGTCGGCACCGGCAAAGGCCCGGCCGTCGACATCGCGCTCGATCCGCTCGAAGGCACGACGATCTGCGCCAAGAACCTTCCCAACGCGCTTGCCGTCATCGCCATCGCGGAAAAGGGCAGCCTGCTGTTCGCGCCCGACGTCTACATGGACAAGATCGCCATCGGGCCGGGATACCCGGACAGCCTGATCGACATCGACGCGCCGCCGGCCGAGAACATCGCCAATCTCGCCAAGGCCAAGGGCGTGGCGGTGCCCGACATCACCGCCTGCATCCTCGACCGGCCGCGCCATGCCAAGCTGATCGACGCGGTGCGGGCCACGGGCGCCGCCATCCGGCTGATCGGCGACGGCGACGTCGCCGGCGTCATCCACACCACCGATCCGGAAGAGACCGGCATCGACATCTATCTCGGCACCGGCGGCGCGCCGGAAGGGGTGCTGGCCGCGGCGGCGCTTCGCTGCACGGGCGGACAGATGCAGGGCCGGCTGATCCTCGACACGCCGGAGAAGATTGCACGGGCCGAAAAGATGGGCATTTCGGATCCGAAGCGGGTCTATCGCGCGCAGGACATGGCGCGCGGCGACGTGCTGTTCGCGGCGACCGGCGTCACCGACGGCAATCTGCTCGGCGGAGTGAAGTTCGGGCGCACCTTCATCACCACTCACACCATCGTGCTGCGCTCGTCCTCGCGCACAGTGCGCGAGATCAAGGCGCGCCACCAGGATCTGGAAAAGTTCTGATTTCGTCCTTGTAGACACTTTCGCGCAATTACGGTCGGAGCGCCCTTCCACAGTTTTCCGGGGTGGTTCGCTTTCCCGGAATTGCTAGGGCTGTCGCATCTTGATATCTGCCGAAGGATGGTGTGCAGACGGCGCGTCTCATGATGGGCGAGAGACGCTTCTTCCTCGATGTCAGGCAGTCGGCGACCGGTGTTTCCTGGGAGCACCGGCTGACCGAGCGGCAGGACATGGCCGCTTTGGCCATCGCGCAGGGTCATGGCGTGCCGGACATCGTCGCAAGGGTGCTGGCTGGCCGCGGCGTGACGGTCGAGCAGACCGAGCGCTTCCTCGATCCGACCATTCGCGAGCTTTTGCCGAACCCGGCCTCGCTGACCGATATGGAGAGGGCGGCGGCGCGCATCGCGGATGCGGTCGTGGCCGGCGAGAAGGTGGCGATCTTCGGCGACTACGATGTCGACGGCGCTGCGTCGTCGGCGCTGCTGAAGCGCTTTCTGGCGCATTTTTCGGTGCCGTCCGAGATCTATATCCCCGACCGCATCTTCGAAGGCTACGGCCCGAATCCGGAAGCTATGCGCGAGCTGATCTCGCGCGGCGCGAAGCTGATCGTCACCGTCGACTGCGGCACCAACAGCGCCGTGTCGATCGAGGCGGCGAAAGATGCCGGCGCCGATGTCGTGGTGCTCGACCATCACCAAGTCGGCGGACCGCTGCCGGCGGCGGATGCGGTGGTCAATCCGAACCGGGAGGACGACCTTTCGGGGCAGGGGCATCTCTGCGCCGCCGGTGTGGTCTTCCTGTGCCTGGTGCAGACGGCGAAGGTGCTTCGCGAACGCTTGCCAAACGTCGCGCCGGTCGATCTGCTTTCGCTGCTCGACCTCGCCGCGCTGGCGACCGTTTGCGACGTGGTGCCGCTCACCGGCGTCAACCGCGCTTTCGTAGTCAAGGGGCTGCAGGTGGCGCGCCAGCAGAAGAATGAGGGGCTGGCGGCTCTTGCGCGGGTCTCGCGCATCGGCGAGCCGATCAACACCTTCCATCTTGCCTATCTGATCGGGCCGCGCATCAATGCCGGCGGGCGCATCGGCGATGCCGCGCTCGGCAGCAGGCTGCTTGCCACCGAGGATCCCGTTGAAGCCGCAAGCATTGCCGAGACGCTCGATCGGCTGAACCAGGAACGGCAGCAGATGGAACTGGAGATGCTGGCGCAGGCGCGCGCCGAGGCCGATGCGGAGCTTGCCGGCGGCACCGGCCCTGGCATCGTCGTGACCGCAAGCAACAGCTGGCACCCCGGCATCGTCGGGCTGCTGGCCTCGCGGCTCAAGGACCATGCGCGCCGTCCCGCTTTCGCCATCGCCTTCAATGCCAATGGGATCGGCACCGGCTCGGGGCGCTCGGTCTCCGGTTTCGATCTCGGCCGGCTGGTGCGCGAGGCGGCGCAGGCCGGCCTGATCGCCAAGGGCGGCGGCCACGGCATGGCGGCAGGCATCACCGTCGAACGTGCCAAGCTCGGCGCGCTTCGGGCTTTCTTCGAGGAGCGCGCGGCGGCGGATGTGTTCCGGCTGCAGAGCGAGGAAAGCCTGGCGATCGACGGCGCCTTAGCCGCGGAGGGCGCGACGCTGGCGCTGCTCGATGCGCTGGAGAAAGCCGGCCCGTTCGGCGCCGGACACATCGCGCCGGTGTTTGTGCTGCCGCGCCACAGACTCATCGATGCGCGGCCGATCGGCACCAACCACATCCGCGCCGACCTGCAGTCGCAAAGCGGCGGCAACCTCCAGGCGATCGCGTTCCGCGCCGTCGACACCGCGCTCGGCGAATTCCTGTTCAAGAACAGGGGCAAGACCGTGCATATAGCCGGTTCGCTGTCGGGCAATTACTGGAACGGCAACCGCTCAGTGCAATTCCGCATCACAGATGCCGCGATTGCTTGACTGACGCTTCGGATCAGGCGAGCACCGTCTGCAGCCGCCGCAATTCGCTGATCTGGGACATGGTCGCCTGATAGCCGATGCGGATCGCCTCGTCTGCGCGGTGGAACTCGGTCAGTCCGATATGGCTGAGCTTCGGCTGCAGCGACATGTCGGGCGGATCGCCGGCGAGCCTGGCGCGCGAGATCCGGTCCTGGATGATGTTGAAGGCCTCGACCATGACGCCGGTGATGCCGAGGCGGGTCTGGTGCGGCGGGTGCTGGGGATTGACCTGACCGGGACGCGGCGCGTCGTTCTCGATGACGAGTTCACCCGCGCTGTGCTTGATCACCGCGGCACGCCCGAACAGATCGTAGTGGAGGTTGACGGCCACGACCAGCGGCTGCTCGTAGGCGCGACAGACCGAGACCGGCACCGGATTGACCAGCGCGCCGTCGACCAGCACGCGCCCGTTGCAGTTCACGGGCTCGAAGACGCCGGGCAGCGCGTAGGACGCGCGCATGGCGGTGATGAGCGAACCTTTCGACAGCCAGATTTCGTGGCCGGTGCGGATTTCGGAAGCGACGGCGACGAAGGGCTTCGACAGTTCCTCAAAACGGATACCGTCGACATGTTCGCGCAGCCGCGCATCGAGCTTCATGCCGCCGAACAGGCCGCTGCCGCGCAGATTGAGATCGAGCAGTCCGAAGAGGCGCCGCTTGGTCAGGCTTCTGGCGAACTCTTCCAGTTCGTCCAATTTGCCGGCGAGATAGCAGCCGCCGACCAGCGCGCCGATCGAGGTGCCCGCTATCATCGAAACTTCGATGCCGGCTTCGTCCAGCGCGCGCAGCACGCCGATATGGGCCCAGCCACGAGCACAGCCGCCGCCGAGCGCTAGCGAGATGCCCATCTTCTTCGCCGATTTCGGATCGAGCACGCCGCCGGACGATGCAAGGCCGTTGGCCTCCTGAACGTCAGGTCTGCTGCGCAATGACGCCCATTCGAGCATCATGATCTCCCTTGTCCCGTGTCCCTTCTATCACAAGGATGTTTGAGAATAGTGAATATGAGTGGTTTGTGAATATCGAATGGTTCACGCCGGCTTCCGATACGTTTCTTGCGCATCGAACAGCGGCTTGCTGCCATCGTCGGCAAGCACCGCCTTGCCGTCGCTGAGCCCCACCGTCCGATAAAAGCAGGAACGCCTACCGGTGTGACAAGTTGCGTCCTGGCCCAATACTTTGACGCTCAACCAAATCGCGTCCTGGTCACAATCCGTGCGCATCTCGAGGACGCGCTGGACGTTGCCCGAGGTCTCGCCCTTTTTCCACAGCGCGTTGCGGGAACGCGACCAATAGTGGGCGATGCCGGTTTCGAGCGTCAGCGCCAGCGCCTCGGCATTCATATGCGCGACCATCAAAAGCATGCCGTCGCCGGCGTCGGTGACGACGACGGTCACGAGGCCGGCAGCATCGAAGCGCGGAGAAAGGACGGTGCCTTCCTCCAGCGCCTTCTTGTCTGCCGGGGCTTTGGGAAATTGCAGTGCCGACATTGCCGGTTCGTCTTTTTGTTGGACCATGATCTTATCTGAAAACCGGGTCCCGCTTTTCGGGACCATGGTCTGAAGGCCGGCAGCAGCCGGCGATCAGGCACGCACCATGGTGACGAAGCGCACCTGTTCCTCGGGCGTGTCCTTGAAGACGCCGGTGAAGGTAGAGGTGAGCGTGGTCGAGTCCTGCTTGCGGATGCCGCGCATGGCCATGCACATATGCTCGGCCTCGATCATGACGGCGACGCCGCGCGGGTTGAGCACGTCCTGGATCACGCCTGCGATCTGCGCCGTCATCGCTTCCTGCGTCTGCAGGCGATGGGCGAAGATGTCGACGACGCGCGCGATCTTGGACAGACCCACGACCTTGCCGTCCGGCAGGTAGCCGACATGCGCCTTGCCGATGATCGGCACCATGTGGTGCTCGCAATGGGAGTGGAACTTGATGTCCCTGACGATGACGAGATCGTCATAGCCGGCCACTTCCTCGAAAGTGCGGCCAAGCTCCTCGGCCGGGCACATGTCATAGCCGTTGAACATCTCGCGAAAAGCCTTGGTGACGCGCTTCGGCGTGTCGACAAGGCCCTCGCGATCAGGGTTGTCGCCGGTCCAGCGCAAAAGCGTGCGCACGGCGGCCTGGACCTCGGCCTCGCTTGGGCGATCGGTGACAGGCTTCTCCATATAGGAGGAAGGGGGCATGAGTTTCTTGATGACGGCATCCATAAAGGCGTCTCCCGTAGTCCCACTCAGAGGTGGGACGAGTTGAACGGACCACGACCTTTCGGGTGAAACTCGCCCGGTTTCCAGCCCGTAAGCGGCGTGAACAGATGAGCAATGACAATGGTTTGAGTTTGCCTTGTCGATGCCCGGCTGCCATCATTATATATGGTCGTGCACAGCGAAAGGAAGACGCAACAGCGGCAAAGCCTGTTCGCTTGGCGGCGACGGATTGGAAAAAAATGATCGACGACATCTACAATGCGAAAATCCTGAGCTTCGCCGGAAACATCGCCAAGATCGGCCGGCTCGACCACCCCGATGCGACCGCCAGAGCGCACTCCAAACTGTGCGGCTCGACCGTCACCGTCGACCTCAAAATGGATGGCGACGTGGTGACCGATTTCGCTCATGACGTGAAGGCCTGCGCGCTTGGTCAGGCATCCTCCTCGATCATGGCCCGGCATGTCATCGGCGCGAACGCCGGTGAGCTGCGCGCGGTGCGCGAGACCATGCTGAAGATGCTCAAGGAAAACGGCGCGCCGCCGGAGGGCCGGTTCGCCGATCTGAAATATCTGGAGCCGGTGCGCGACTACAAGGCACGTCACGCCTCGACCATGCTGACCTTCGACGCGGTGGTCGACGCGATCGGCCAGATCGAGAAGAAGCGCGCCGGCCAGGCTGCTTGAGGGCGATCTCCTGGGCTGCTTGCCTGTTATGGCGAACTCGCTTGGTATCCCGGCGCCATGTCGAGTGGACCGACCGGCGTCCCGTCCGGCCTTCCCGGCGATGACCGATAAAAGGTCGTTGCGTTCCCGGCTCGAAGCCCACATCTAACGCACAAGGAAGCTGGCTGCGGAGAAGTGCGGATGGGAGACCATTCAGGACATATCCATGGTGTCCGGCCGGTCCGGCATGGGCGAAACTGGCAGGGACCCTGGCGCAAGACGCCGGGCCGCGTCCTCGGCACGTCGCTCGTGCGCCTCTACCAGTTGACGCTTTCCGGCTTCGTCGGCAATAGCTGCCGGCATCTGCCGACCTGTTCCGAATACGCGCATGAGGCAATCGCCCGCCATGGATTGTGGACCGGGGGCTGGCTGGCGCTGTTCCGGGTCTCGCGTTGCGGGCCGTTCGGGACGCATGGCATCGACCGCGTGCCGGAGACGCTTGCGCCGCGCTATGTCTGGTTCATGCCGTGGCGCTATTGGCAAATCGGCAGGAAGCGCGATGACGCAGATGGCTGACTGCGGCAGCGTTTCGCAGCCCGTGTTTACGATCCGGTAGGGTTAACGTCAGCCTGCACAAACACTGCCAATTTGAGACAAAATCGAGACAAGACGCCTCGCTAAGCCGCTCCGCGTAATCCCTTTCCCGGAGTGAGCTTCGATGCGCCATATGGACCGCTATCCGTTCTTCATTGCCATTATTCTGTTCCTGCTGGCCTGGATGCTCGGCCTGCCGATGCGGGCGCAGTCGGCGCCGCTCAAGGACATCCACTGCATTTTGGTCGAGGATTCGGCGAGCGGCGTGACGCTTTGCCAGGAGGGCGTCTGCGACCAGCGCGCGAGCCCGGCTTCGATCTTGCCGAAGGGGCTGACGCGGGCGGCTTTCCTGAAGGATCTTCCGGGGCTCATCAAATAGAACGGCTTGCGGCTTTACGGCGGCGGAAACTCCTCATAAAAGACTGCCGCTCGCCAGCGTCCAAGTGATTGGCGCCTCCGGCCAACCCTGCATGCTCCAGCACATTCCTGCGACATGCATTCACCACCCGCGCTCGTTTGCGGGACTGGATAGGACAACTCTGATGCTGAATTCCGTCTTCCTGACATTTCCCGATGGTTCCGTCCGCGAGTACGACGCCGCGATGACCGGCGCCGCCCTTGCCGAATCGATCTCCAAATCGCTGGCGAAAAAGGCTGTTGCCTACAGCCTCGACGGCACTGTCCGCGATCTTTCCGATCCGCTAGGCGGGTCCGGCAAGGTCGAGATCGTCACCCGCGAGGATCCGCGCGCGCTGGAACTCATCCGCCACGACGCGGCGCACGTGCTGGCCGAGGCCGTGCAGGAACTTTGGCCGGGAACGCAGGTGACGATCGGGCCGGTGATCGAGAACGGGTTTTATTACGACTTCGCGCGCAACGAGCCGTTCACGCCGGACGATTTCCCGGTGATCGAGAAGAAGATGCGCGAGATCATCGCCCGCAACAGGCCCTTCACCAAGGAAGTGTGGTCGCGCGAGAAGGCGAAGAAGGTGTTTGCCGAGAAGGGCGAGCGCTACAAGGTCGAGCTGATCGACGCTATCCCCGAGGATCAGGATATCAAGATCTACGCGCAGGGCGACTGGTTCGACCTCTGCCGCGGTCCGCACATGGCTTCGACCGGGCAGATCGGCAACGCCTTCAAGCTGATGAAGGTGGCGGGCGCCTATTGGCGCGGCGATTCCAACAACCCGATGTTGACGCGCATCTACGGCACCGCCTTTGCCGACCAGGCGCAGCTCGAGGCATACCAGATGCTGCTGGAGGAAGCCGAGAAGCGCGATCATCGCAAGCTCGGCCGCGAGATGGATTTGTTCCATTTTCAGGAGGAGGGACCGGGCGTCGTCTTCTGGCACGCCAAGGGCTGGAAGATGTTCCAGAACCTGGTCAACTACATGCGCCGCCGCCTCGACGAGCACGGCTACCAGGAAGTCAACGCGCCGCAGGTGCTGGACAAGAGCCTGTGGGAGACCTCGGGGCACTGGGGCTGGTATCGCGACGCGATGTTCAAGGTGACGGTTGCCGGTGACGACACCGACGACGACCGCGTCTTCGCGCTGAAGCCGATGAACTGCCCCGGCCATGTGCAGATCTTCAAGCATGGGTTGAAGTCTTACCGTGAACTGCCCGTAAAGCTTGCGGAGTTCGGCAATGTGCACCGCTACGAACCGTCGGGCGCGCTGCATGGGCTGATGCGTGTGCGCGGCTTCACCCAGGACGATGCGCATATCTTCTGCACCGAGGAGCAGCTCGCCGCGGAATGCCTGCGCATCAACGATCTGATCTTGTCGACCTATGCCGATTTCGGCTTCGAGGAGGTCGCGGTGAAGCTGTCGACGCGGCCCGACAAGCGGGTCGGCACAGACGAGGCCTGGGACCATGCCGAGGCGATCATGAGCAATGTGCTGGAGACGATCCGCACGCGCTCCGGCAATCGCATCAAGACCTCGGTCAATCCGGGCGAGGGCGCCTTCTACGGGCCGAAGTTCGAATATGTGCTGAAGGACGCCATCGGTCGCGAATGGCAGTGCGGCACCACGCAGGTCGACTTCAACCTGCCGGAACGCTTCGGCGCCTTCTATATCGGCTCGGATTCGGAGAAGAAGCAGCCGGTGATGGTGCATCGCGCGGTGTGCGGCTCGATGGAACGCTTCCTGGGCATCCTGATCGAGAACTATTCCGGCCATTTCCCGCTGTGGTTCGCGCCGCTGCAGGTGGTGGTGGCGACGATCACCTCAGACGCGGATGAGTATGCAATGAAGGTGGTCGAGCGGCTGAAGGCTGCGGGGCTGCTCGCCGAAACCGATCTGCGCAACGAGAAGATCAACTACAAGGTGCGCGAGCACAGCCTGGCCAAGGTTCCGGTCATTCTCGTTTGCGGCAAGCGGGAGGCGGAAGAGGAAACCGTCAATGTCCGCCGTCTCGGCTCCCGCGACCAGGAATCGCTGAAGCTCGGCGACGCCGTGAAATTGCTGGCAGACGAGGCCGTCTCTCCGGACCGCAAGCGCCGCGCGGCCTAAAATCGTTAATCTCCAATCGCTTCTCGAATGGCGGTGGCACATAGTCCACCGCCATCTTCACACGCCTGTCACGCCAACCTTGTAACCGAGCCGCCATGCTCAAGCTGAAACCGCGGGAAAGGCCGTTTCCCGAGCTCTCCTACGCCAACCGGCATCAGCCGGCGCTGACGCGGTGGTTCATCCATTCCGTCGAAGGCCTGTCGGGCCGCGACCGCTTTGCCGTGCTCTACGACTTGTGGCGGCGCCAGGTCGCTCCAACGGGCGACCGTGTGTTCAGCCGCATGCTGGACTTGATCGACGTCAGGGTGCACCACGCCGGCCGTTGGCCGCCGGCAAATGTGCCGGATAGTCCGCTGGTGATCGTCGCCAACCATCCCTTCGGCATCGGCGACGGCATTGCAGTGCTGTCGCTCGCCGAGCAGCTCGGCCGTCCGTTCCGGGTCATGATCCACAAGGACCTGCTCAGGATCCGCGAGATGGAAGCCTATTCGCTGCCGATCGATTTTTCCGAGACCAAGGAAGCGCTGAAGAACAACATGGCCGTGCGCCACGAGGCGGTGCGGCTGTTGAAGGCAGGCGTCACCATCGTCGTTTTTCCGGCCGGCGGCGTCGCCACGGCGCCGAAGGGGTTCGGCCGGGCGATCGACCTGCCGTGGAAGATGTTTCCGGCCAAGCTCATCCAGGAGGCCAAGGCCTCGGTCATTCCTTTGCATTTCTCCGGCCAGAACGGCCGTCTGTTCCACCTCGTCAGTGGGCCGATGAACATGGCCGAGCGCGACAACCGCGTGGCGAAATTCGTCGGCAAGGCGTCGCTGACGCTGCGTACCTCCCTATTAATCCGCGAATTCGCCCGGCTGTCGGGCAAGGCGATCGAGGTGCGCATCGGCGATGTGCTGAAGTGGAGCGAGCTCGAACCGTTGCGCGACCGCAAGGCGCTGCTCGACCGGCTCTACCAAGCGGTTTTCAATCTCGCTCCGGCGGCTGCGCGGCGCGGACGCACGCCGTTTCTAACCAAGCGGATGCGCAAAGCCGCCTGAGCAGCTAGTCCGCGCCCTCCTCGGGATCGATGGCGGACGATTCGTTGGCCACGACCTCGATTTCCTGGTTCTGGCCGGCCACGACGGTGAAATCCTTCTGGTAGATGCGGTCGCGGTTCTTGGCGATGATGGTGTATTGTCCTTCGGCCAGCACCATCGAGGCGAAGGCGCCGACGGCTTCCTTGATCGGATCGCCGGATTCATTGAGCAGCGACCAGGAGGTGTCGGCAATGGCTTCGCCGCCGGGCTCGCGCACCAGCTTCATCGTCATCTCAGCCGCGCGGTGCTCGACGGTGGCCTCGGTCAGCTTGCCGGCCTCGACGCGGATATCGGAGCGGATCACGGCGTTGACTGCGCCATAGGTGGAGACGACATGGTAGGTGCCTGCATTCAGCCGCACCACCGTGTTCGGCTCGACATCGGGGGCGATCAGCGCGCGGTCGCCATTGGCCTCGGCCTGGCCCTCATAGATCGCGAAGCGGAGCTTCTTTGGCGCGATGTGCGCGCCGCCGGACGTCACCGCGTCGAGTTTCAAGCCGCCGGCATCGAGAACGAGGCTCTCGCGCTTTGCGTCCTTGCCGACGGTGATGCGCTTGGTGGCGCCGGCCCGTCCGTAAGAGGCGTGGACCAGGTAGCTGCCGGGGTCGAGCTGGAACACCGCCGTGCCGCCATGCGCGGACGCCACCATCGGCAGCTTGCCGTCGCTGGCCGGTTCCGGCTTGAAGACGCGCCAGACGATGCCGCGGGTGATGTCGGCGCCCTTGTCGGTCAGTTGCGCAGAAAGGGTGATCGCTCCGCCGCTGCCAAGCGCCAGCGACCGCTCGCTCTTCGGCGTCGCATAGCTCGAAATGCCCGGCAACTTGATATTGCCGACATCGTTGGCGTTCTGGGCCAGCGCGAACGAAACCGGCACCGCAAACAACGCGGCGACGAGCCCGATCACGAAAAGGCGCAGAGTCCCCTCAAACATGCCTTGCGTTGAAGCCCAAGGCGGTGGCAATTTCAAGGCTCAAGAGCCTGCCGCCCTCCGCCAGGGCTCTTTATCCGGCGTATAATTGCGCCATTGCCCGAGCCGCCCGACCTCCCGATGGCGCGCTTCAGCTCAAAATTGAAATGCTAGGAGACTTGCGCCCATGGCGTCGCCGATCATCGACTTCCTGCTGACCCGCAATTCAGCGCCGATTCCCGACCTCAAGGAGCCGGCGCCGAGCGATGCGGAAATCGCCACGATGATCGCCGCGGCGTCGCGGGTGCCAGACCATGGCCGCCTCGAGCCGTGGCGGTTTATCGTCTACCGCGGCGAGGCGCGGGTCGAGATTGGCAAGAAGCTCGCGGCGCTTGCCGAGCAGCGCGAAGGACCGTTGCCGGAGGGGCGCCGCAACCAGGAACTGGCGCGCTTCTCGCGCGCCCCGCTGGTGATCGGCGTCGTCTCCGTGCCGCGGGAGAACCCAAAGATCCCGCAATGGGAGATGTTCCTGTCGGGCGGAATGGCGGCTATGAATCTGATGGTCGCGGCCAACGCGCTGGGCTATGGCACCAACATGATCAGCAACTGGTATTCCGACGTTGCGGAGGGCAGGGCGATCCTCGGGCTGTCGCCGCAGGAGCGCGTCATCGGCTTCGTCCATATCGGCTCGTACCAGGGACCGGCGCCGGAGCGGCCGCGGCCCGATCCGGCTAAGCTCTATGCCGATTACGCCGGGCCGTGGGCCGGCTGACATGTTCTACGAGCCATCCAAGGGGCACGGCCTGCCGCACGATCCGTCGAAGGCGATCGTTGCACCCCGCCCGATCGGATGGATCTCGACATTGAACAAGGCCGGTGAGATCAACCTGGCGCCCTATTCCTTCTTCAACGCCTTTTCGACTCGTCCCTTCATCGTCTGGTTCTCATCCGAAGGCGCGAAGGACAGCGCCACCTTCGCTGATGAAACCGGCGAATTCGTCGCCAATCTCGTCAGCCGCGAGCTTGCCGAGAAAATGAACCGCACGGCCGTCGATGCGCCGCGCGGCGTCAGCGAGTTCGCCTATGCCGATCTCGCCATGGCGCCGTCGCGCCTCGTCGCGCCGCCGCGCGTGGCGGAAGCGCCCGCCGCCCTCGAATGCAAGGTGACCGAGATATTTCGGCCGCGGGGACTGGACGGCGCCGAGACCAGCGCCATCGTCGTCGCCGGCGAGGTCGTCGGGGTCCACATCGACGATGCTTATCTCAGGGACGGCCTGTTCGACATCGTCAGAGCCGGCAATGTCGCCCGGCTTGGCTATATGGACTATGCCAGCGTCAACGAGATTTTCTCGATGCGGCGGCCGCGCTGGAGCAAGGATTAACCGGGAGGGGTACACGCTCACGTCCGCTACAAACTGATCCCCATGGTCTGGTGATTGGCGGTTCAGGCTGAAAGTCCCGCCGCTCTCGCGCGTGCCAGCAGCCGCTCCGCAAGCCGCAGGTGCGGCCGGTCATACATCTTGCCGTCGATGCCGACGACGCCCGGATTTCCCGCCGCCGCGAAGGCGTCGACGATCGCCCGCGATCGTTCGACCGCTTCCGGCGATGGCGTGAAGGCGGTGTTGATGACCGGCACCTGCGCTGGATGGATCGCCATCTTGCCGGTAAAGCCGTCGCGCTCGGCCTCTCTGCATTCGGCTTCGAAACCGGCCATATCGCGGAAATCCGGAAAGACGGTATCGATCGCGGCGATTTCCGCCGCTCCGGCCGCCAGGATGGTCGTCGCGCGCGCCAGGCGGAAGACGTCGGTATAGCGGCCGTTCTCGTCGCGCGCCGAACGCGCGCCGATTGCGGCCGACAGATCTTCCGCGCCCCAGGTAAGTCCGGCAAGCCGGCTGCTTGCTCCGGCGTAGCTCGCGGCAGCCAGCAGGCCGGATGCGGTTTCGGTGATGATCGGCAGGATCTTTATGCCGCCATCCGGCAAGCCGCTTTCGGCCTCGTGCACCCGAAGCTTGGCCGCGAGCTGCTGGACATCCTGTCCGCTGTTCGACTTCGGCAGCATGATGCCGTCGGGTTTCACCGGGACGAGCGCCGCAAGATCATCGTCGGTCAGACCGGTCGACAGATCGTTGACGCGCACGTAGATGGCGGAGTTGGTCTGCTGTCGGTGGCCGGCGACGAAGTTCGCCGCGACTTTGCGGGCGGCCGCCTTGTTGCCGGCGGCGACCGAATCCTCAAGGTCGACGATGACCACGTCGGCGCCGGCGCCAAAGCCCTTTTCCAGCTTGCGCTCGGAATCGCCCGGCACGAAGAGCAGCGAGCGCATCAGGACGCCTTCTTCATCATCATCGCCTGCCTCGTGCATTTGGCGACAAGAACATCGTTCTGATTATAGGCGCGGTGCTCGAATTCGACGATGCCGCGATCGGGCTTCGACCTGGACTCGCGCACCGAAACGACCGTCGTCTCGACGCGAATGGTGTCGCCGTGGAAAACCGGGTGCGGGAAGACGGTCTCCTTCATGCCGAGATTGGCGACAGTGGTGCCGACGGTGATATCGTTCACCGAGATGCCGATCATCAGGCCGAGCGTGAACAGCGAATTGACCAAGGGCTTGCCCCATTCGCTCTTCGCGGCGAAGTCGAAGTCGATGTGGAGCGGCTGCGGGTTCAGCGTCATCACCGAGAACAGCATGTTGTCGCTTTCGGTGACGGTCTTGCGCAGCGTGTGCCGGAAGACGCGGCCGACGACGAACTCCTCCAGATAAAGCCCGGCCATGGTCGATCTCCTCCGCTATTCCTGTTTGATAGGCGTTGGTTGCAAAGCCATCAAGCCGGTTAAGAAACATGGTGAACCGTTCGTAAACCATTTCCAGCTTACCGTTCCCAACGGGGCCGAAACGTTTCGGCAAGGGCGTAGCTGATCGGCATGGTTGTTTCGCATTTTCTAAAGTGGATCGATAAGGCAAGGGTTTCCGAGCGCGCCGCCGCCGCGAGCGCGCTGGCCCGCGCCTACATCAATTCCGACCTGCCGTTCGAGGATCGCTGCGCCGCCGAGGCGGCGCTCACGCTGCTGCTCGACGACGTTTCCGCCAAGGTCCGGCAGGCGCTCGCCGAAGCGCTGTCGATGAGCCATCACGCCCCGCCGCAGGTGATCGCAGCACTCGCTTCCGACCAGCCGGAAGTGGCGGCGCTGGTGCTGGCGCGTTCGCCTTTGCTTACCGATGCCGATCTCATCGACCGCGTCGCCTGCGGCCAGAAGGCCACCCAAAAGCTGATAGCCAACCGTCCCGTCGTCTCGATGTCGCTGGCGGCAGCCATCGCCGAGATCGGCGAGCCGGAAGCCTGCGCCACGCTGATCGCCAACAGCGGCGCCGATATTGCATCGCTGAGCTTCCGCCGCATGGCCGAACGGCACGGCCACCTGCCGCTGGTCCGTGAGGCGCTGATCGCCGACGCGCGGCTTCCCGCCGACTGCCGGCACATGCTTCTGGTCAAGCTCGGCGAGACGCTGAAGGGATCGCCGCTGGTGCTGGCGCTGATGGGGGCGGCACGAGCGGACCGCGTGATGCGCGACGCCTGCGTGAAGGCCTCGGTGACCCTGATCGAGGGCACGCGCGCCGAGGAGCACGCGGCGCTGATCGAGCATCTCAGACTGCGCGGCGATCTCACCGCGAGCTTCATCATCCGCACCGTCGCGCATGGCAAGGTCGACTTCTTCGGCTCGGCGCTGGTGGCGCTTGCCCAGCAATCCGAGCAGCGGGTGAGGGCGTTGCTGGCCGGCGGGCACGACGTTGCGTTGCAGGCGCTGTTCCGCAGCGCAGGCCTCGCCGCCGCCACGCACGGCATCATCCTTCGCGCGCTGAAGATCTGGCGCGAGGTCGCCAACGGCAAGCGTGTCGCCGGCGTGCAGGAGGTGAGCTGGCTGATGCTGAAGGAACTCGGCGGGCAATCGGCCGAGGGCGATCTCGCCGGACTGGTGAAGTCGATCCATCTCGACGCGCTGCGCGAGAACGCGCGCGGGCATGCGCTGGCAATTGCCGCCGCCTAGCGCACGTCGGTGCCAGGTGTGGCCGGCCTGGCGGCTTCCTGCTCGATGCTCACGTATCCCGGCCCGGCCCGTCTAAGGGTGCCCCTTCGCGAAAAAATCCGGATAATCCTGCATCGCGGCAGCGATGATGCGCAGTGAGGCCGCGACCTGAAGCATTTCCGGCCGGTCGCTGCGACCGGCGATGCTCGCCGCATATTCCCGCGCCACGGCGATGGTCGAGGTCTGCGGCTCGCCATGCCTCCTGAACAGCAATTCCCGCGCCAGGCCGCGCAGGAAGTTGCCGATCGACTCGACCGTCTCGCGTGGCACGGTGGAGTTCAGTTGCGCCTGGCGCAGCCGGAGCACTTCGAGGCCGACGGTCACGGCGGCAATGCTGCCGCCAAGAATAGGGTCGCCTTTCCTCCCGGTCTGCTGCAGTTGCGGCATCAACTGGTTGATCCGGTCATAGGCCAGGCTTTCGAAGGCCGAACGCCTGGGGACGCGCTCATGCAGGCAAAGGCGCGCCAAGTCCTCGCGCATCGCCTTCGAGATGCGCTCAACAGTGGCCCAGGGATTGGCCGGCAGAACGACGATGAAGACGCCGATGGCGATCAGGATGCCGACCAGGATCGATGCCGATCCGGCGAAGAACGGGCCGGGATCATAGGTCATCATCTGGTGCGGGCTGAGGAAAGCCAGGAAATTGATGGCGAAGGCGGTGGCCACGCCGACATGCCGCGGATTGGCCATGCCGAGCGCTGCCGGCACCAGGATCGGCACGACAAAGAGGGTGAACCAGCCGAAGCCGGGCAGCGCCGGCATTGCGATCTGGCCGACGAGGAAAGCGAAAGGCAAAGCGAGGAGCGTTCCGGTGAAGAAGCCCCAGGCCGACTGGACCGGATCGGGACGTGCCGCGAACAGGCTGGAGACGACGGCGACGAGAATGACGGTGCCCGCCGCCTCCGACCATTTGGTGGTCAGCCAGAAGGCGGCCACCAGAAGCGTGGCGAGCGCGGCGCGCACCGCATTGCGCCAGGCCGCATGATAGTCGCGGTGCACGACCAGGGCCGGCTGCTGCCGCTCACGAGACGTTCGGGAAACCGGCGAGCGAAGCGCATCCAAGCCGCGCATCACCTGCTTCAGCGCCTCCGCGAAATCGGCGGCAATGGTGAGGCGGGTGATGGTGCCGACCTTGTCTTCACCGGGATCGGTGGCCACCGGCGCCGTTTCTCTTGCCCTGATCGCGATTGCCTCGAGGCGGGCCACCCATGGGCCGGTGTCGTCCAACGCGTCGCGCGTCGTAGCGAGTTCCCCGACGATTGCCTTCAACTCGCTGCGAACAGGGATGAGCGTCGCATTCTCCGGCGCGGCATGGGTATGCAGCGCGCGGGCCGCCGAGAGCGCCCACAGGAGCTGTCCGATCGTGCGCCGGACCGGATGGGCGCGGGTCGCGAAGCTCGGCGCTTCGAGGCGCGCATAGGCGCGCATTTCGGCAAGTGTCTGGGCATCGGTGATCAGCTTGCGCTGGAGAGCGGCAAGACCGGCCGGATCGCCGTCGGAAAAGGCGCCTGTGGCGTAGTCGGCGAGATCGAGAATGCTGCGTTTCAGCCTGGAGATGATGGCGTCCGCCGCGAGCTTCGGCAGGATCAGCCGGCTGGTGACGCCGGCGCAGACGATGCCGAGCACAATTTCGGCGCAGCGCGCGACAGCGAGATCGACGACGAGATGCGCCTGCCCGAATGCCGGCAGGCTGATGATCATCGCTGTATAGCCGGCAAGGGCGGCGCCATAGGCTTCCGGATTGCGCAGCAGCGAGGAAACGAGGGTGCTGACGCCGATCCATAGTGCCAGCACCGTCACCAAGAGCCAGGGATTGGTGCCGAGCAGCGATGTGATGCCGATCGCCGCCAGGCCGCCGGCCAGCGTACCGAGCAGGCGGTAGAAGCCTTTCGCCAGCACCATGCCGGCGACCGGCTGCGCGACGATGAACACGGTCATCATCGCCCACTGCGGATGATCGAGCTTTAAGGCGTAAGCGGCAAGCAGCGCGATCAGCCCGGCAGAAACCGTGCGCAGGGCGAAGATCCAGTCCGAGCGCGTCGGCTGGGTCAGCTCACTTAACGGTGTCCCGGCTAGATCCTTCAGCCGCGTCCAGGTCACATGCAAGTCTCCGTCCCGGAGCCTGTTATGGACCAGTCCGCGTTCAGATATCCAGCACGTCGGCCTCGGCGAATTCGGCACGTTCCTGGATGAAGCGGAAGCGGGCCTCGGGCTTGGTGCCCATCAGCGCGTCGACGGCGTCCTTGGTCGCCTGCTCGGCATCGATCACGTCGACCCTGAGAAGCGTGCGCTTCCTCGGGTCCATCGTGGTTTCCTTGAGCTGCGAGGCCATCATCTCGCCAAGGCCCTTGAAGCGGCCGATCTCGACCTTGCCGCGCCCGGTGAATTCGGTGCGCAGCAATTCGTCCTTGTGCGCGTCGTCACGTGCATAGGCCACCTTACCGCCCTGACGGATCGAATAGAGCGGCGGCACGGCCATATAGAGATGGCCACCTCGGATCAGGTTAGGCATCTCCTGGAAGAAGAAGGTGATCAAAAGCGAAGCGATATGCGCGCCGTCAACGTCGGCGTCGGTCATGATGATCACGCGGTCGTAGCGCAGGTCCTCGTCGCGATATTTCGAGCGCGTGCCGCAGCCGAGCGCCTGAACCAGGTCGGAAATCTGCTGGTTGGCGGCAAGCTTGTCGTTGCCGGCGCTGGCGACGTTGAGGATCTTGCCGCGCAGCGGCAGCACCGCCTGGCTGGCGCGGTCGCGCGCCTGCTTGGCCGAGCCTCCGGCCGAGTCGCCCTCGACGATGAAGATCTCGGCGCCGGCCGCGGCATTCTGGGTACAGTCGGCGAGCTTGCCCGGCAGGCGCAGCTTGCGTACGGCGCTCTTGCGCGAGACTTCCTTTTCCTGACGCCGGCGCACACGCTCATCGGCGCGCGCGATCACCCATTCGAGAAGCTTCGAGGCTTCCTGCGGGTTGTCGGCCAGCCAGTGGTCGAACGGGTCGCGGATGGCGGTTTCGACGATGCGCATCGCCTCGATGGTGGCCAGCCTGTCCTTGGTCTGGCCAACGAATTCCGGCTCTCGGATGAAGACCGACAGCATGCCGGCGGCCGAGATCATGACGTCCTCGGTGGTGACGATCGAGGCGCGCTTGTTGCCGATGAGATCGGCATATGCGCGAAGCCCGCGCGTCAGCACGTTGCGGAAGCCCGCCTCATGCGTGCCGCCCTCGGGAGTGGGAATCGTGTTGCAGTAGGAGTTGAGAAAGCCGTCGCCGCCGAACCAGGTCACCGCCCACTCCAGCGAGCCGTGGCCGCCCTGCTTGTCGCTTTTGCCTGCGAAGACTTCGCGCGTGACCTGGAATTCGTCGCAGAGGGTGGCCTTGAGGTAGTCCTTCAGGCCGCCCGGGAAATGGAACTCGGCTTTGGCCGGGGTTTGATCCTTTTCCTTGATGAGCGAGGGATCGCAGGTCCAGCGGATCTCGACGCCGCCGAACAGATAGGCCTTCGAGCGTGTCATGCGGTAGAGCCGGGCTGGCTCGAAGGCGGCGCCCTTGCCGAAGATCTGCTCGTCGGGATGGAAGCGGGTCCTGGTGCCGCGGCGGTTGTGCACCTCGCCGAGGTGCTCCAGCCCGCTCACCGGAACGCCGCGCGAGAAGCGCTGGCGATAGAGCTGGCGACCGCGCGCGACCTCGACCTCGAGGTGATCGGACAGCGCGTTGACTACGGATACGCCGACGCCGTGCAGACCGCCGGAAGTCTCATAGACCTTGGAGTCGAACTTGCCGCCCGAATGCAGCGTCGTCATGATGACTTCGAGCGCCGGCTTCTTGAACTTCGGATGCGGATCGATCGGAATGCCGCGGCCATTGTCGGTGACGGTAAGAAATCCGTCCGCCGAAAGCTCGACGTCGATGAAGGTCGCGTGGCCGGCCACCGCCTCGTCCATCGAATTATCGATGACCTCGGCGAAGAGGTGATGCATCGCCTTGTCGTCGGTGCCGCCGATATACATGCCTGGGCGACGGCGCACCGGCTCCAGCCCCTCAAGCACCTCGATGTCGGCGGCGCTGTAGCTCTCGCTGCCGTCGCGGGCGGCGGCCGAGCGCTTCGCGGCCTGCACCAGCGGATCGGCCGGCCGCGAGGGCGCGCGTACTTGCTGGGGCTGCTTTTCCGGGTTGCCGAAAAGATCGCTGGTGTCGTCCATGCTAGCCATTAAGTCCAGTACTGCGAATCACTCCTCGATACTGCCACGCTTTTGGCGGGCGAACGAGTTCCTGTTCCGTTCAGGGATCAAACTGTCTCTTATTCCAAAACCATTCGATAACCAAGCCGCCGGAAATAGGGCGGGCTCCACCCCTTTGGATTCCTGATTCTTTAACATTAACGCCTAGCGTGAGCCTCAACGACAAAAGACCACGGGGCGTCAGGGGTTTCGTTGTGAAGGGCAGGGCCATAACCATGATCGGCATCGCAGCCGTTTTCGGCGCGATCTCGATCTTTGCCGCGGACTTCTGGGTCAAAAGCCAGGCGAGGGCCCAGTCCGAGCAAAAGACGGCATCGATCGTGGTGCCGCACGAGCCCAAAGTCGAGTTCAAGACCATCGTCGTGGCGAATGCGCCGCTACGCTACGGCATGCAGCTCGACCGGTCGCAACTCACCGAAATTCCGTGGCCGCAGGATTCTCTGCCGCAAGGCGCCTTCCCGACAATCGACAAGCTGCTGGCAGAAGGCAGCCGCGTTGTGCTGTCGCCGATCGAAGTCAACGAGCCGGTGCTGCTCGCCAAACTGTCGGGACCGAACGGCCGCGCCACACTTTCCAACATGCTGTCTCCGGGCATGCGGGCCGTCACCATCCGCACCGACGAGATCGCCGGCGTCGGCGGTTTCATCACGCCGGGCGACCGGGTTGACGTCGTGCTGACGCGCGATGCCGGCGAAATCCAGGAAGTGTCCAAGAACGCGCAAGGGGCAGCCGGCTCGACGGTCACGTCCGAAATCGTCGTGTCCGACGCCAAGGTGCTTTCGGTCGGGCAGGGCGCGGACGAGCGCAAGACCGAGCCGCAGGTCGCCAATTCCGTGACCCTCGAGGTCACGAACGAAGGGGCGCAGAAGGTAGCGCTCGCCCGCACCGTCGGCTCCTTGTCGCTGTCTTTGCGGTCCGCCGCCGATGCCAGCGCCAGCGGCAACGGACTTACCACCATCTCGTCCTTCGGCGGCTCGGTTGCCGCGGGCGCCGAGGCAAGCGCCGCCTCGCTGGTCAAGGCGGTGGCGAAGGAGCCGGAAGAGCCGAAGTTCAAGACGGTGATCGTGTCGCGCGGCACGAAGGTGGAGGAATATAAGGTTCCCTCCAAGCCCGCCGACGGAGACGTCGTTCCTTCCAACGAACAAGAACAATAGCCGGTGGGGACCGGCGGGAACGGGACAATGCATGTGCTGAACAAAGAACGGACCACGAGAGGGCTGCGCCTTCTGCGTGCTATGGTGGCGGGCGCCTTTCTGGCAGCCGCCGGAATGCTGGCCTTTGGGGCGCCGGCCCAGGCAAACAACGACGTCGTATACGTCTCGGCGACCAAGAACGCCTCGATCAAAGTCGCCAAGGGCAAGCCCAAGACGATCATGACGAACGCGGCCTTCTATCAGATCGTCATCGGCGATCCGGAGATCGCCAACGTCAATCCGCTGACCGACAAGTCCTTCTATGTGCTGGGCAACAATCTCGGCACCACCGGCATCGCGCTGTTCGATCAGAACAAGCAGCTCGTCGGCACCATCGACATCGAGGTGACGCTGGACACCGACCAACTGGCCAACACCATCCGCGCCAGCGTGCCGGATGCCAAGATCAAGGTCGGTTCGGCCAACGGCCGCGTGGTGCTTTCGGGCGAGGCGGAAGACGCGGTCGCGGCCGACAAGGCGAGCAAGATCGCGTCGCGCTTCTCCGGCAATGAGGAAGTGATCAACTCGGTCAACATCTCGTCCTCGCAGCAGGTTCAGCTCAATGTCCGTTTCGTCGAGATCAACCGGCAGGCGGGACAGGATCTCGGCGCCAAATACGGGGCCAATTTTGCCTTCGGCGTCGGCGGTCGCGACGTCATCATCGACCCGGGCACCGTGCCAACCGCCGGGACCGGCGAGATCATCGGCCGGTTGCTTTCCAACGGGGTTTCGATCGACATCGCCATCAAGGCGCTGGAAGAGCGCGGTCTCGCCCGGCGACTGGCCGAGCCGAACCTGATCGCCCGCTCGGGCCAGACCGCGAGCTTCCTTGCCGGCGGCGAGTTCCCGATCCCGGTGTCCGAGGACAACGGCAAGATCAGCGTCAGCTACAAGAAATACGGCGTCGGTCTGGATTTCACGCCGACCGTGCTCAAGGGTGGACTGGTCAGCCTCGATATCGCGCCGGAAGTTTCGTCGATCGATCCCTCCGCGTCGATCGAAGTCAGCAGCGGCATTTCCATTCCTGCCTTCATCGTGCGTCGCGCCAAGACGTCGGTCGACTTGAAAAACGGCCAGAGCTTCATGATCGCGGGCCTTCTGCAGTCGCAGAACGACATCACCACGTCGCGCCTGCCAGGGCTCGGCAAGCTGCCGGTTCTCGGTCCGCTTTTCTCCTCGAAATCCTATCAGCGGCGCGAGACCGATCTGGTGATCATCGTCACGCCCTACCTGGTCAAACCGGTTGACCCGTCGAAGAAGATGGTCGAGCCCACCGACGGAACGCGGCCGCCAAGCAATGCCGACTATTTCCTGAACAACACCGAGGAAGTCGACGCTTCCGCTCCCAAGCGCCCCTTGGCGCTGGCCGACGGCAGCGGGGCCCGTCCGGTGGCGGCGACCACGTCGGGCCATTTCCTCGATCTGCCGAAGGACTGAAGCCATGCGTCTGGCTCCTTGCATCGCTCTGCTGCTCGCCGGCGCGCTCTCCGGCTGCACCAGCGACGACTATGTGCGCACCGAAGGCGTGTCTCCGGCCGCCGGCAATGCGCAGGCGTCCAACACGGCCATGCAGATGGTCGATCCCTGGCAGTACGGCGTCCAGAACACCAGGCTTCTGGTGCCGGCTCCAAGCATGAGCTCCACGGCCACTGCCGCGGGCGCGAAGGGCGGCGCGGCGCCGGCTTCAACGACATCGGTATCAACGACAGCAGACTGATGGGCTGACGACCATGGCATCGGGCACCAAGACCAAGAAGATCCTGCTCGTTTCGACCGACCGGGCGTTTTCGCAGGACACGCGGACGGCTTTCGCTGCATCCGAGGTCATCGAGCTTTTGACGGTCGAGAAAAGCGTCAACGAACTGCGCGGCGAGGTCCAGGAGACCGATTTCGGCGCCGTCATTGTCGACATGGACGCGGCCAAACTCGAAGAGATCGAGTCGCTGCAGCGCATCATGCGCCGGATCGAAGGCCGCGTGCCCGTGGTCGTCGTCACGCAGGAATTCAATGCGGCGGCGGTGCGCATCCTGGTTCAGCTCCAAGTCGCCGACTTCCTGGTGAAGCCGATCACCACCGCCGATCTGGTGCGTTCCGTCATTCGCGCGCTGCAGGGGCCGGGGCGGGAGGAAAACTCCGAATCGCAAATCTACACCTTCATGCCGGCCGCCGGCGGTGTCGGCACCACCACGCTTGCCCTGCAGACCGCCTTCCAGCTGCACCATTCGGTGACGCGCGGCGCCTCGACCTGCGTGGTCGACCTCAATTTCCAGCAAGGCGCCTGCGCCGAATATCTCGACCTCGAGCCGCGCTTCGACATCACCGAAATCGAGAACCAGCCCGAACGCCTCGACCGGCAGCTGCTGGACGTCATGCTGTCCAAGCATGCAAGCGGGCTCTGCGTGCTGGCGGCGCCGACGCGCCCTTCGGAAATGCGCTCGTTCAAGACCGATGTCGTGGTGCGCATGCTCGACCTCGTCTCGGCCTATTTCGACAATGTCGTCATCGACATGCCGCGCACCTGGTTCCCGTGGACCGAGACGGTGCTGCTCGGCTCCAACAAGCTCTATATCGTGGCCGAGATGACGGTACCTTGCCTGCGCCACACGCAGCGTCTCATCCAGGCCATCTACGAGACGGCCGGCAAGGAAGTGAAGCCGAACGTCATCGTCAACCGTTTCGAGCAGAAGATGTTCGACAGCGGCATCAAGCAGGCCGACGTCCAGGATATCCTCGGCGAGCACTTCGTCGGCGGCATCTCCAACAACTACCGGCTGGTGCGCGAGGCCGTCGACCGCGGCGTGCCGCTGCACGACATCGATCCGAACGCCAATGTTGTGAATGACCTGAAGAAAATCATCCTGCCCGAGGAGGCGGTGGCGACGACGGCAAAATCGAAGTCGCTGTTCGGCCTCGGCAAGGGCCTCTTGAAGAGGAAAGCAGGATGAGCAGCCGCTTCTCCAACCTGCAGAATCGCGATGTTCGTCCGCTGCGGGCGCCCGAACCCGCGCCCGTTGCGCATCACGCCGTGGTCATTCCGACGACCCGCAAGCCGGCGCCGCCGAAGCCGGAAGCAGCACCCGCAAAGAGCGCCAACAAGGTGCTCGACGCGCGCGTGCGCATCCACCGCATGCTGCTCGAAGAAATCAACCTCGTCGCGCTGGAGCGGCTGCCCAAGGACGAAATGCGCCGCCAGGTGCATGAGTTCGTCTCGGAAAAGACGCGTCAGGAGCGAATGGCGATCAACACCGCCGAGCTGGACGCGCTGGTGGATGACATCGTCGACGAGATGGTGGGCCTCGGCCCGCTGGAGCCGCTGCTCAAGGATCCGGAGATCAACGATATTCTGATCAACGGCCATCAGAACTGTTTCGTCGAAAAGCGAGGCAAGCTGCAGCAGGTCCATATCCCGTTCAAGGACGAGGCGCATCTGCTTCGGATCATTAACAAAATCGTCGCGGCCGTCGGCCGCCGCGTCGATGAATCGCAGCCGATGGTCGACGCCCGCATGCTCGACGGATCGCGTTTCAACGCCGCGATCAGGCCGGTCGGCGTCGACGGGCCGCTGGTATCGATCCGCAAATTCTCCAAGAACAAGCTCGGCCTGCACAAACTGGTAGAGTTCGGCGCCATCACCCAGAACATGGCCGAGGTGCTGGCGGCGGCCGTGCATGCGCGCAAGACGACGATCATCTCCGGCGGCACCGGCACCGGCAAGACGACGATGCTCAATGCCTTGTCGGCCTTCATTCCTGAGGACGAGCGCCTGATCACCATCGAGGACGCCGCCGAGTTGCAGCTGCAGCAGCCGCATGTCGCGCGCATGGAAACGCGCCCGGCAAACATCGAGGGTCATGGCGAGCTGAAGCAGCGCGATCTGGTCAAGAACGCGCTGCGCATGCGGCCCGACCGCGTCATCCTTGGCGAGTGCCGTGGCGAGGAAGCCTTCGACATGCTGCAGGCTATGAACACCGGCCATGAAGGGTCGATGGCGACCATCCACGCCAACACGCCGCGCGACGCCATATCGCGCCTCGAACAGATGCTCGGCATGACCGGCATGCCGATGACGGTGCAGTCGATCCGCAGCCAAATCGCGAGCGCCATCGACATCATCGTGCAGCTGACGCGCCTGTCCGACGGCAAGCGCAAGGTGACCAGCGTCGCCGAAGTCACGGGCATGGAAGGCGATGTGATCCAGATGCAGGAGATCTTCCGCTTCGTGCGCACCGGCATGGAGGCGGACGGCAAGATCGTCGGCCATTTCGAGGCGACGGGCATCCGACCGCGCTTCCTCGAGGACCTGCGCAACATGGGCATTGAATTTCCGGGCAAGTATTTCGAACCCGGCCGGCCGCAGGAGTAGCCGGTGCTCGAGGGATTCAGCCCGATCTACGCCGTCTACGCCGCGGCGGCGCTCACCGGCATCATGATCGCCGAAGGCTGCTACCTGCTCTATGCCGGCCGCAGCGACAAGCGCACGGCGATCAACCGCCGCATGAAGCTGGCGGAGAACAAGATCAGCCAGGAGCAGGTGCTGATCCAGCTGCGCAAGGAGCGCGGCATGGAAGAGGGCACGCCCCTCCTTTCCTTCGATCGCTTTCGCGCCTTGCGCACGCAGTCCGGCATGATCATGCCGATGCCCAAATTCCTCACGATCACGTCGGGGATAGCGTTCGCTCTGACGCTTTTGGCCGTCTGGTACGGCCTGCCTTTGCTGTTCGGGCTGATCCTGCTTCTGGTGCTGGTGCCGGTCTTGCCGGTAATGGCGATGCGTTTTCTGCGCAAGCGCCGGCATAAGCGCTTCGGCATGCAACTGCCGGAAGCGCTAGAGCTGATCACGCGCGGCCTCAAGGCCGGCCACCCGGTGCCGGTGGCGATCGCGATGGTGGCGCGCGAGATGGCCGATCCGATCGGCACCGAGTTCGGCGTCGTGGCCGACGAGGTGACTTATGGCTCGGACCTGGTTTCAGCGCTCAACAACCTGTTCGATCGCGTCGGCCATGAGGACCTGCCGCTGTTCGTCACCGCTGTGTCGATCCAAAGCAGCTCCGGCGGCAATCTGCGCGAGATCCTCGACGGGCTGTCGTCGACCATCCGCGAGCGCGGCAAGCTGCGGCGCAAGGTGCGCGCCATTTCGACCGAAGGCCGCATGTCGGCCTATATCCTGACCGCCGTGCCGGTACTTCTGTTCACCGCCATCATGGTGCTGATGCCGCAATTCTATCGCGAAGTGTGGGGGATACCGAAGACCTGGTACATGCTGGGCGGCTCGATCCTGTGGCTCCTGCTCGGCAATGCCATCATGTTCAAGATGTCGAATTTCAGGTTCTGAAATGGAAGAGGTCATCCGCTTCCTTGCCTCGCTAGCGCCGACATCGCTGATGCCGGTGGCGGTGCTGCTGCTGGTGATGGGCGGCGGCGCGGTGGCATGGCCGCTGGTCGTTGCGCAGGGCGACCGCAACGAGGTCAAGCGCCGGCTGAAGGTCGAGGCGGCGCAGCCGATCGAGCAGCCCGAGCCGGCACCCAGGAAAAACGCGAACGCCGTGCGCGAGAAGGCGGTGAGGCGGGCGCAGGAATTCTATGCCAAGAGCGATCCGGAGAATGTCGCGCGATTGCGCATGAAGCTCATCCAGGCCGGCTACATGGAGCCGCGCGCCGTCGGGACGTTCTTCCTGATCCGTTTTGCCGCGCTGGTCGGAATGGCGCTTGGGGCATTCCTGGTCAACCATTGGGCGGCCAGCGCCGAATCGACCGTGACCAGCCGCTGGACCTTCATCATCCTGTCGGGAGCGGCCGGCTATTTCCTGCCCGGCCTGGTGCTGACGCAGAAGGTGCGGGAAAAGATGCGCGAATACCGCAATGGCTTTCCCGACTTCATGGATCTGATGATCGTCTGCTCCGACGCGGGCATGAGCATGGAGGCCGGCATCGAGCGGGTCTCGAAGGAACTCGCCAGGACCTATCCGTCGCTCAGCCAGAACCTGCAGCTGGTGTCGCTGGAGCTGAGGGCCGGCCGCAGCCTCGACGATGCGCTGAAGGCGCTCGCCGATCGCCTCAGCCTCGACGAAGTGCGCTCCTTCGCGACGCTCCTGCAGCAGTCCAAGGAGCTCGGCACCAGCCTGTCGGGAGCGCTGCGTGTCTTTTCCGACGAAATGCGCCACAAGCGCATGTCGCTTGCCGAGGAGAAGGCACATGCCTTGCCGGCCAAGATGTCGGTGCCGGTGACGGTGTGCATCCTGCCGGTGGTGCTGATGGTCGCCATCATCCCGATCGTCGTAAGGCTGACGTCGCACTGAGGCCGGCGGTGCTGGTTAACGCATCCTTTGCAAGCAACTGAAATTTAGGCGCATTTCGGCACCGAAGCTTAATCGCTCTCCTGTATGGTCCTTGCTGAAGAACGACCCGGCAAATCGGGCGACGGGGCAGGGCATGCGTCACAGACTTTCCACGGCAGCGGCGGTATCGGCGGCCGTCTTGATGATCACCGGCTGCACGACGAATAGCAGCGTCGACACGACCAAGACCACCGCAATCCAGGCGACGGCCAAGGATATCAGTGCCGCCGACCTGACGGAGGGCAAGGCGCAATTCCGGGAGGCGAATTTCGGTCTCGCAGAACAGCATTTCCGCAAAGCGGTGGAGCTCAAGGCAGACAATGCCGAAGCCTGGATGGGGCTTGCCGCCTCCTATGACGAGCTCGGCCGCTTCGACTTCGCCGACCGCGCCTATGCGCAATTGCTGAGGGTCGCCGGGCGCAAGCCGCAGATCGTCAACAATATGGGCTATTCGCAGCTCCTGCGCGGCAACAAGAAGAAGGCAAGGGCCCTGCTGCTAGAAGCCAAGGCCGGTCTCGCCGACCAGACGGTGGTCAACGCAAACCTGGCGCTGCTCGACAAGAGCTGATCCGCTTCCGGTTCGTCCCGCCGCGGAACCGTGCCGTAGTTTCAGCGGACATGTCGACGCTTTGTAAACCCTTTGTCGAGCGAGCAGCGGACACCGGCCGAAAACGGTTTGCGCCACGCGTCTACAGGCTACATTGAGGAAGCAACGAGACTCCCCATCGAGAACCTCAGAGATGTTGGATTTCAGCTCGCTCCTGCTCGCGGCGGCGCTGTCGGGCACATGCCTCAGCGTCACCATGCTCGCGATCTGGTTCAGCGCGCCGCGGGCGCGTTTCGTGCTTACGGTCGCCTGCGGCATACTCGTACTCGTTGCCCATGTCGTCCTGTTCTGGCGCTATACCAAGGACGCCAACCCGTGGCTCTGCCAGATGGTGCTTGCCCTGCTCAGCCTGGGGTTCCTCGTCATCTGTTTGTCGGCGATGCAGTATCTCGGCATCCGCAGTTATCGCCGCGCCATCGTGCCGGCGCTGGCAGCGATGGCGGCCTGCGCCCTCGTCACCTATTTCGGCTTCGATGGCGTCGGCTTTCTGATCACCTATTCGACGGTGACGGCTCTGCTCGCCGCGATCGGAACGATGTTCTGGATCAAGGGCGATCACGACCGCCGGATACTGCTCGTCGTTTCGTTTCTCAGCGGCGCCTGCGGGATATCCTTCGGCCTGTGCGGCCTGGTGCTGCTGGTGCAAGGGCAATGGGTTCTCGGCGCCGCGCCCGACAACTGGGCGGAGCGGTTGAACTCCGTCGTCGCGGTCGCCTGCATGACCGGCCTCGGCGCGCTGACGCTTTCGTTGCACCATCTGCAGGCGCAGATCGAGCTCAAGGCCGCGACGATGACCGATCCGCTCACCGGCCTGATGAACCGCAGGGCGCTCAGCGAGCTTTACGGCGGTCGCAGCTTCGGTCCGTTCATGGCGATCGCGATGTTCGACCTCGACCATTTCAAGACGACCAACGATGTCTTCGGCCATCCCGTCGGCGATCAGGTGCTTTGCCGGTTCGCGGCGGTGATCAAGAAATATGGCAGGGCCGGGGTCGATGCCTTTCGGCTCGGCGGTGAGGAGTTCGCGCTCGTCCTATCGCGCATGACGCCTGAAAGGGCGCACGATATGGCAAGCAGGATCGGGGTCGCTTTCGGCACCGAAATCGTCCCGACCCAACGTGGTCCGTTGCGCAGCAGCGTCAGCGGCGGCATGGGATTTGGTGCCGCCGATGGTCGCACCCTGGACGAGGTGCTGGCTGAGGCGGACGCCGCGCTCTACGCCGCAAAGCGCGCCGGGCGAAACCGCGTGATCGCCCAACGCCGGGAGGACCAGCCCGATAGCGGGCCAGCCCTGCGCTCGGCCTAACTTGCCCTGACCGTCTACTCTGCGGCGCCGAGATATTCCGACAGCGGCGGGCAGGAGCAGACCAGGTTACGGTCGCCGGCGACATTATCGATGCGCGAAACCGGCGGCCAGTATTTTGCTGCCAGATCTACGTCGCCCGCTGGGTACGCTGCTTCCATCCGCGAATATGGATGCGGCCACGCGCCTGCCAATGCCTCGGCGGCACTGTGCGGGGCGTTGACCAGCGGGTTGTCGTCGAGCGGCCATTCGCCCTTCGCCACCTTCGCCGCCTCGCCGGCGATCGCAATCATCGCCTCGCAGAATCGGTCGAGCTCGCGCTTGGGCTCGGATTCCGTCGGCTCGACCATCAGCGTTCCGGCGACCGGGAATGACATGGTCGGGGCGTGGAAGCCGTAGTCAATGAGGCGCTTGGCGATGTCGTCGACGCTGATGCCGGCGCTCTCCTTGAGCACGCGGGTGTCGAGAATGCACTCATGGGCGATGCGATCGCTCCTGCCCTTGTAGAGGAGGGGGAAATGCGGCGCGAGCCGCGTCGCCACATAGTTGGCCGAAACGATCGCCGTCTCGGTGGCCTGCTTCAGCCCGGAGCCGCCCATCATGCGGATATACATCCAGGTGATCGGCAGGATCGAAGCGCTGCCGAAGGGCGCGGCGGCGACGGCATGCGCCGAACCTTCCGTGACATGGCCCGGCAGATAGGGTTTCAGATGCGCCCTGACGCCGATCGGGCCGACGCCCGGGCCACCGCCGCCATGCGGGATGCAGAAGGTCTTGTGCAGGTTCATGTGGCAGACGTCGGCGCCGATATCGCCGGGGCGGGCGAGGCCGACCAGGGCGTTGAGGTTGGCGCCGTCGAAATAGACCTGGCCGCCATGCTCGTGGATGAGGGCGCAGAGATGGCGCGCGCCTTCCTCGTAGACGCCATGCGTCGAGGGATAGGTGAACATCAGCGCCGCGAGGTTCTTGGAATGCTCGTTGGCCTTGGCCCGCATGTCATCCATGTCGATGCTGCCGTCCTCGGCGCAGCGCACGACGACGACACTCATTCCCGCCATCGCCGCGCTCGCCGGATTGGTGCCATGCGCGGAGGACGGGATAAGGCACACGGTGCGGTGGCCTTCGCCGCGCGCGCGGTGATAGGCGCGGATGGCGAGCAGGCCGGCATATTCGCCCTGGCTGCCGGCATTGGGCTGCAGGCTGACCGCGTCGAAACCGGTGATCTCCGACAGCCAGGCCTCCAGGTCGCCGACCATGGCCCGATAGCCGGCCGAATGGCTGGCCGGCGCGAAGGGATGCAGGTTGGCGACATTCACCCAACTCACGGGCATCATCTCGGCGGCGGCGTTGAGCTTCATGGTGCAGGATCCGAGCGGGATCATGGCGCGGTCCAGCGCGAGGTCCTTGTCGGCCAGCCGCCGCAGGAAGCGCATCATCTCGGTCTCGGAGTGGTTCTCGTGAAAAACCGGCTGGGTGAGGAACTCCTTGCCGCGCCGCTTACCGGGCATCGAGCCGGCTGCCACCGTGCCGGGCTTGGCGCCGAATAGCGCCGCGATCGCTTCGAGGTCGGCTTCGGTCGAGGTCTCGTCGAAGGCGATGCCGACGCGGTCGGCATCGATGACGCGCAGCAGCCGGCCGGTCTTCTCGGCGGCTGCGGCTATTGCCGCTGCCTTGCCCTTCACTTCGGCCGTCACGGTGTCGAAGCGGTGTGCTCCGAGAACGGCCACGCCCGCTGTCTTCAGCCCCGCCGCAAGGCGGTCGGCGAGAGTGTGCACGCGCTCGGCGATCGCTTGCAAACCGGCGGGACCGTGCCAGATCGCATAGGCCGTCGCCATGTTGGCGAGCAGCGCCTGCGCGGTGCAGATATTGGAGGTCGCCTTGTCGCGGCGGATGTGCTGCTCGCGCGTCTGCAGCGCCAGGCGATAGCCCGGGCGGCCCTTGCTGTCGGTCGACTGGCCGACGAGGCGGCCGGGCATAAGACGGGTGAGCTTTTCGGAGACGGCGCAATAGGCCGCGTGCGGGCCGCCAAAGCCCATCGGCACGCCGAAGCGCTGCATCGGACCGACGGCGATGTCGGCACCGAGCTTGGCCGGCGCATCCGTCAACGTAAGCGCGAGCGGGTCGGCGATGAAGACGACCAGAGCGCCGGCGGCGCGGGCCTTCTCGATCGCCGCCTTGTGGTCGCCATAGACGCCGAAAGTGTCCGGCCAGGAGACGAGCAGCGCAGCGGTGTTGTCGTCGATGGTCTCGCCGTCGACCTCGGTGCCGAGCGGTTCGGCGCGGGTGCGCACGACATCGAGCGTCTGCGGATGCGGCGTGCCGGCAAGCGCCACCTTGGTGCGCTTGTCGCGGTGATGGCGCAGTGCGATGCCGACCGCTTCGGCAACGGCGGTGGCTTCATCGAGCAGCGATGCCGAAGCCACCGGCAGGCCGGTCAGCTCGGCAACCAGGGTCTGGAAATTGAACAGCATCTCCAGCCGGCCCTGACTGATCTCGGCTTGGTAAGGCGTGTAGGCCGTGTACCAGGCCGGGTTCTCGAACATGTTGCGCTGGATGACCGGCGGCACATGAACGCCGTGATAACCGGCGCCGATGAAGCTCTTCAGCACCGTGTTCTTCGCCATCATCGCCGACAATTCGGCCAGTGCTTCGGCCTCGCTGGCCGGAGTGGGCAGGTTGAGCGGCAGGTCGAGGCGGATCGATCTCGGCACGGCCTGGCTGATCAGCGTTTCGACGGATGGAACGCCGATGGTGGCGAGCATTGCCCTGACATCGTTGACGCTGGGGCCGATGTGACGGGCCGAGAAAGGAATGGGTGCTGCGGTCATTTCAAAGATCCTGGTATCAGCCGATATGGGCTTTGTAGGCGGCCTCGTCCATGAGGCTGTCGAGTTGGCTTGCGTTGGAAAGCTTCATCTTCCAGAGCCAGCCATCGCCGGTCGCCGCCGAATTGACCAATGAAGGGTCCGACGACAGTGCTGTGTTGGCTTCGGTGATCTCGCCGTCGACCGGCGCGTAGACGTCAGAGGCCGCCTTGACGGATTCGACGACTACTGCAGTGTCGCCCTTGGCGAGCTTGCGGCCGATTTCCGGCAGCTCGACGAAGACGAGATCGCCGAGCTGCTCCTGCGCATAGTCGGTGATGCCGACGGTGGCGACGCCGCCTTCGACGCGCAGCCATTCATGATCCTCGGTGAAATAGGTATTTGCCATCGGAATATCATCCTTTGCGGTAGCGATGTGGCGTGAAGGGCAGCGAAGTGACGTCGATCGGGATCCTGGTCCCGCGGACGTCGGCGAACAGTCTGTTGCCGGGCTTGGCCAGCGCATTGTCGACATAGCCCATGGCGACCGGGTGGCCCGTCGACGGCCCGAAGCCGCCCGAGGTCACGTGACCTGCCGCATTGCCGTCGGCATCGACAAGCGCGGCGCCGGCGCGCACCGGCTGACGACCATCGGGCTTCAGGCCAACGCGCTTCTGCGACGGCCCACGCTCGAGGATCGAGCGCAGCGCGTCGGCGCCGATGAAGTGACCGGAAGCGCGGAGCTCCTTAGGGATCGCCCACATCAAACCGCCGCTCGCCGGATCGATCTCGGGTGTCAGATCCTGGCCATGCAGGCAGAGCCCGGCCTCGAGCCGCAGGCTATCGCGGGCGGCAAGGCCGATCCATTGCACGCGCTCATCCTGCAGCAGCTTGCCGACGAGATCGCGGGCATCCGCTTCCGGCAGCCCGATCTCGAATCCATCCTCGCCGGTGTAGCCGGAGCGGCTCATGAACCAGTTTTGCCGGGGCTCGACACCATGCATGAACAGCAGCGAGCCCGTTTCGATACCGGCTCGCGAAAGGGCCGCCCAGGCATCCGGGCCCTGGATCGCCAGGAAGACGCGGTCGAGCGGCTCGACCTTGGCATCGAAATCCGCGGCCAACGCACGCAGATGCCTTTCGTCCTCGGCCGCATTGCCGGCGTTGGCCACCACCATGAATCGGCTATCGCCAAGACGCGTGACGATCAAGTCGTCGATGACGCCGGCGGCCTCGTTGAGGAAGAAGGTATATTTGGATTGGGCAATCTCCAGCGCGCCGGCGTCGAGCGGGCAGGCGCGGTTGAGTAGGGCGGCGGCGCCCGGGCCGCCGACCTCGAACAGCTTCATATGCGAGATGTCGAACAGGCCGGCATGCTCGCGCGTGTGGAGGTGCTCCTTCATCACGCCCGCCGGATAGGTCAGCGGCATCGACCAGCCGGCAAAAGCGCCGAAACGCGCGCCCGCGGCGCTATGCAAATCCTCGAGGGGTAGATGTTTAGTGTCTTCGCCGGTCATGTCTTCTCCAGAGTCGCACGCAATCGACCGCCATTGGCGGTCCAGTCCGTGCCCCTCTGTCTGAAGCCTGAGAGACTCGCGCCCCGTAACTCTGTCGGCAGCGCTTACACCTTCGGCGCGGGAAGATTCCCGACTTTCCAGAGTTGTCTTTCCCGTCCACGGTTCTTTTGCCTGAGAGATTTCGGGCGATTTCCCCTTCGGCGACAGCTTGCGCTGTTCTCTCCCGCAAACAGGTAGGACTCAGTCACCTGAGCCCTCGACGCGCCATCCATAGCCCGTCGGCGACACCTTGTCACCTCCCAGCGACATATCTCTCGGCAGCCGACGCCGATGACAACACCCGATCTGGTCTGAACGGCGGCCCAGCAAGGCGGCCTAGTCGCCCGAGGCCATCGTCTTGCAAAGGATGATGTTGGAATGGCCGATTGTCGCCGTGAGGCTTTTCTCAATCGCGTTGAACTCGGCTGACGCAAGATCGTGCTCGGCCTGCAGGCGAAGCGCCATCAAATACCGGCATACCAGTCGTAGCCATTGTCTTCCCAATAGCCGCCGCGACCGCCGCCGACATTGGCGAAGCCGTCGACCAGCTCGATCTTGTAGAGATATTTCGGCATCTTGTAGCCGAGCTGGCGCTCGACCCGCACCCGCAGCGGCGCGCCGTTCTCGACCGGCAGCGGCTTGCCGTTCAAGCCGTAGGCCAGGATCGTTTGCGGATGGCGGGCATCGATCAGGTCGATGCTGCCGTAATATTTGATGTCGCCAGACAGGCTTTGCTCGATCGTGTCGAGGCAATGGAACATGACGTAGCGCGCCTGCGGCTTGACGATGGCCTGATCGAGCACCAGCGAGAGCGGCGTGCCGGTCCATTTGGCGATGCAGCTCCAGCCTTCAACGCAGTCGTGGCGGGTGATCTGGGTGCGGCTCGGCATGTTCTGCAACTGCTCGCGGGTGAGCAACAGCGGTTTTTCGACGAGGCCGGTCACCTCCAGGCGCCAGTCGGCGAAATTATTGGCGAGAAGACCCTTATAGGTGTCGTCGTCAGGCGCGGTGACGCCGTTCGGCCGCTGCGGCTGGCGGATGTCGGCCTCGCTGAATTCCGGTGCCAGCGCGTCCCGGCCGGCAAGCAGGCGCTGTGCGCGGTATGTCAGCCCGTTGGCATTTTCGAGGAAGCTGCGCAGCCCGCTGCCGACGCCCAGACCGCTGTCGAAGGCATCGCAGCCCGACAGCGCGATGCCTGACAGACCGAGGCTGGCGGAGGTTAAGAACTTCCGGCGGCTAATCTGGAATTTTGCCATGTCAGGCGCTCCTCTCGGTTGCCTGGTCGTGCTTTGCGGGCGGGTCGGTGCGGTACCAGCCGGTGATGATCGAGCGCAGCTCGTTGATCGGGCCGGCAGCCACGATCATCAGCATATGGACGACGAAGAAGAGCACGAGCAGCACCATGACAATGAAGTGGATGGTGCGAGCCGTCTGCCGACCGCCCAGGATTTCATTGAGCCAGGGAAGCACCGAGTTCATGCTCGGCGACATCGCAAGCCCGGTGATGATCATCAGCGGCAACAGCACGAAGAGCACGCCGCCATAGGCCATTTTCTGCAGCGTGTTGTATTCGCGCGCGTGGTGGAATTTCAGCTTCGCATGGTCGACGATGTCGCGCGGCAACTTGCGCAAGTCATCCAGGCGAGGGGCAAGATCGCGGCGGATATGGCCGTTGATCAGGCTCGCGATCAGCCAAAGGAGCAGGGTTGCGCTCAGCACCCAGGCGAAGAAGAAATGCACGACGCGGGCCGTGCCGAGGTCGTAGTAGGACGGGATCGTCGCCCAGGACGGAAAGGCGCGCGGCGTTTCCTGTCCGGGAGGGCCGGACCAGCCGAGCACGCCGGTGGTGTCGAAGCGATGCCCGAAGATTTTGGCAAAGCCGCGCGGTCCGCCGTCTGTGTTTTCGGCGCCGATCTCGAGGATCGTATTGTTGTATTGGAAGCCCGATTCCTTGCCGATGTAGAGTTGCGGGCGCGCGTTGAAGATCTGCAGGCCCGAAAGCAGCATGAAGAACAGCGAGAACGCCCAGAGCCAATGGGTCAGGCGCGTCCAGCCCGATTGCCGGTAAATCAGCGTCGGGTCCTTCGGCGTGGATGCTTCTACCTCGGTGGAGGGTTCGCTTCTGGCGACGGTCTCCATATCTGGATGTCCTCCCGGCTCGCTCGTCTGCGGCCTCTCAGAGCCTTGTTCTCCTCCCAATACGTCTCCGGCCCAAGCGTTGTTTCATCCGATCACGGATTTATTATGGACTGCCCAGGCTGACCGCGAGATTGACCGCGGCGGCGACGATCACCGTGTTAAAGAAAAAGCTCAGGATCGAATGGACGAGCACGACCTGGCGCATGCGCGAGGTCGTTATCCCAGTGTCGGCGGTTTGCGCAGTCATGCCGATGACGGTCGCGAAATACAGGAAATCCCAGCCTTCCGGGCGTTTGCCGCCGGGAAAATCGAGGCCGCCGACCGGATTCTTCTTCCTGGTTTTCTCGTCGATCTCGTCGCCGTCCATCCAGTAAACATGCGCATAATGCAGCGCCGCCATGGCATGGATTGTGAACCAGCCAAGCGGGATCGACAGCATCGCGAACAGAACCTCCAGCGGATGCGCGGCAGCCTTTTGGTTGATGAGCTGAAACAGCGAGCCGATGGCGAGGCCGACGACCAGGAGCGTGACCGCAAAAATCAGCAGCACCGGCAGGTCCGTGGCACGCGCGTTCTTGCTCAGGTAACGGCCGGTGAGCCTCGGCATCGCGACCAGCACCAGAAGAGTGTAAGCGGCGAAGAAGAGGTTGGCGCCGATGGAGTAGGGCAGCGGCGCCCCCAGCATCAGGGCGAGAAGCAGCGCGACAATGCCGATGGCCGCAGCCAAAGCGAACTGCACGTGCCGGTGGATCGGCGTGTTGAGGGATATGTCGTCGCCCATGGCCGGTTCTCAAAGGGCTTCGGGTCAGCCGGGTGTGGCGGATTTGAGCGCCCGCCGCAAGATGCGGTCGAGCTCGCCGAGAAAGTTTGACCTGTCCTTCGCCGTGAAGGCGGCGTTGAAGCCGCGGCTTTCGCCGGTCTCGCGCAGATGCTGCTTCAAATCCCGCATCGCCACCGCCATGCCGATGGTCTCGTGCGTGAAGGGACGGCCCGTAGGTCCCAGCACATGCGCGCCGAGCGCCACCGTGCGCGCGGCAAGCGGGATATCGGCCGTCACCACGACATCGTTGGGTTTGGCGTTCTCGACGATCCAGTCGTCCGCGGCATCCGCGCCCTTGGAGACGACGACATTGCGGATCATCGGATCGCGCGACGGGCGCAGGCCGCCATTGGAGACATAGGTAACCACGACGCCGTGCCGCTCCGCCACCTTCTCGACCTCGGCCTTCACCGGACAGGCATCGGCATCGACATAGATGATGGGTGCTGGCATCGTCTCTCCAAATGTGCAAAGGGCCGGCGTTGGCCGGCCCTTTACCAGAAATCCCGCAATTGTCAGGCCGCCAAGGCTCCCGACTTCTTCGCCGTCCAGGTGGCGATGTAGTCCATCAGGGCGGGGTTGAGGCAGTCATAGGGTTCGAGCCCGATCGACTTCAGCTGGCCGCGGATGCCGTCCATGCGGCTCGGGTCGACGCCGGCTTCGATGATGGAGGAGACAAAGGCGGCAAAGCCGGGCGGCGACCAGCCGTCCTCCTCGAAACGCTCGGGATGGATGAAGGACAGACCCTTGAAGGGATGGTCGCGCTCGACCGGGCCGTACATGTGCACGCCGCAGCTGGTGCAGGCATGGCGCTGGATCAGCGCTGCCGGGTCGACCACCTTCAGCTTGTCGCCATTCTCGGTGACAGTGACGTCGCCGGTGCCGGCAACGGCCACGACCGAGAACACCGCCCCCTCCGGCTTCCAGCATTTGGTGCAGCCGCAGGCATGGTTGTGGGCGATCTGGCCCTTGACCTTCACCTTCACCGGATTGCTGGTGCAGAGACAGACCAGCGTCCCGCCGGAAAAGGCAGCACTTTCCTTCGGCAGCCCGTTGTCGATCTTCGGATGCAATTTTTCCGCCATTCGTCCTTCCTCCCATGTTGAGCCGCAAAGGTTGCGGGCTCCAGCCCACGACCGATGCGGCATTGCTTCAGTAAACCACGACGCTGCGGATCGACTTGCCCTCATGCATGAGGTCAAAACCCTTGTTGATGTCGTCGAGCGTCAGCGTATGGGTGATCATCGGATCGATCTGGATCTTGCCCTCCATGTACCAGTCGACGATCTTCGGCACGTCGGTGCGGCCGCGCGCGCCGCCAAAGGCGGTGCCCATCCAGGTGCGGCCGGTGACCAGTTGGAAGGGCCGCGTCGCAATCTCCTGGCCGGCGCCGGCAACGCCAATGATGACCGACTTGCCCCAGCCGCGATGCGAGGCCTCGAGCGCCTGGCGCATCACCTTGGTGTTGCCGGTGCAGTCGAAGGTGTAGTCGGCGCCGCCGATCTGGTCGGCGCCGCGCTTGGTCAGGTTGACTAGGTAAGGCACGATGTCGCCGTCGATCTCCTGCGGATTGACAAAATGCGTCATGCCGAACTTCTCGCCCCAGGCCTTCTTGTCGTTGTTCAAGTCGACGCCGATGATCATGTCGGCGCCGGCCAGGCGAAGGCCCTGGATGACGTTGAGGCCAATGCCGCCGAGGCCGAAGACGACCGCGGTGGCGCCCTGCTCGACCTTGGCCGTGTTGATGACGGCGCCGATGCCAGTGGTCACGCCGCAGCCGATATAGCAGATCTTGTCGAAGGGGGCGTCCGGATTGACCTTGGCGACCGCGATCTCCGGCAGCACGGTGAAGTTGGAGAAGGTCGAGCAGCCCATATAGTGGAACAGCTTCTCGCCGCCGACCGAAAAGCGCGAGGTGCCGTCGGGCATCAGGCCTTGGCCCTGCGTGGCGCGGATGGCGGTGCACAGATTGGTCTTGCGCGACAGGCAGGACGGGCACTGCCGGCATTCGGGCGTGTAGAGCGGGATGACATGGTCGCCCTTCCTGACCGAGGTGACGCCCTTGCCGACATCGACGACGATGCCGGCGCCTTCATGGCCGAGGATCGCCGGAAAGATGCCTTCCGGATCGGCGCCCGAGAGCGTGAACTCATCGGTGTGGCAGATGCCGGTCGCCTTGACCTCGACCAGCACCTCGCCCTCGCGCGGCCCCTCAAGGTCTACCTCCATGATCTCCAGCGGCTTTCCGGCACCAACGGCAACTGCGGCACGCGTTTTCATGAGGCATTCCTCCCAAGGCAATCTTAAAAGTCTCAGCTTTATGGCAGGCCGCCGAGCCTGCCCGGCGAGGCGAATACCGCCTGCCATTTTCTTGCGCTCGCCACCACCTTACCGGGTTCGAAGGTGGCGGCCAACGTCTGTTGCGACGTTTTTCGACGCCGTTTCTGCAAAAGCATCGAGTGCCGAAGGGCAGGGGTTGGAGACACTTGAGGCGCGTCGGGATTGTCCATAGAACTGGACCGCTTCGCCGGAGGAACGACATCCGAATGTTCAAGAAGATCCTGATCGCCAATCGCGGCGAGATCGCCTGCCGCGTGATCAAGACGGCGCGCAAGATGGGGATCGCCACGGTCGCGGTTTATTCGGACGCCGATCGCGACGCCGTGCATGTCGAAATGGCCGACGAGGCTGTGCATATCGGCCCGTCGCCGGCCGCGCAGAGCTATCTAGTGCCTGAGAAGATCATCGCCGCCTGCAAGGAAACCGGCGCCGAAGCGGTGCACCCGGGTTATGGCTTCCTGTCGGAACGCGCCTCTTTCTGCGAAGCGCTGGAAAAGGAAGGCATCATCTTCATCGGACCGAAGCCCAAGGCGATCCGCGCAATGGGCGACAAGATCGAATCGAAGAAGTTCGCCAGCCAGGCCAAGGTTTCGACCGTGCCCGGCTGGCTGGGCGTCATCGAAAATGCCGACCACGCCGAAAGGATTGCCGGCGAGATCGGCTATCCGGTGATGATCAAGGCCTCGGCCGGCGGCGGCGGCAAGGGCATGCGCATCGCCTGGAGCAGCGCGGAAGTGCGCGACGGCTTCGAGCGCGCGCGTTCGGAAGCGAAAAGCTCCTTCGGCGATGACCGCGTCTTCATCGAGAAATTCGTCGTTGACCCGCGCCATATCGAGATCCAGGTGCTGGCCGACGCGCATGGCAATGCGATCTATCTGGGTGAGCGCGAATGCTCGATCCAGCGCCGCAACCAGAAGGTGGTCGAGGAGGCGCCGTCGCCGTTCCTCGACGCCAAGACGCGCAAGGCCATGGGCGAGCAGGCTGTGGCGCTGGCGAAAGCCGTCGATTACCAGAGCGCCGGCACGGTCGAGTTCATCGTCGACAAGGACAGGAACTTCTATTTCCTTGAAATGAACACGCGACTACAGGTCGAGCATCCGGTGACGGAGCTCGTCACCGGCATCGATTTGGTCGAGCAGATGATCCGCATCGCCGCCGGCGAAAAGCTCGGCATCAGGCAAAACGAGGTGAAGCTGAACGGCTGGGCGGTGGAAAGCCGTCTCTATGCCGAGGACCCGTTCCGCAATTTCCTGCCCTCGATCGGCCGGCTGACGCGCTACCGGCCGCCGCAAGAGGGCATGTTCGGCGATGTGGTGATCCGCAACGACACCGGCGTTGCCGAAGGCGCCGAGATATCGATGTTCTACGACCCGATGGTGGCAAAGCTCTGCACCTGGGCGCCGACGCGGCTCGAGGCTATCGATGCCATGTCCGAAGCACTGGACGGTTTTGTCGTCGACGGCATAGAGCACAACATTCCGTTCCTCGCTGCGTTGATGCAGCATCCGCGCTGGCGCGAGGGGCGGCTTTCCACCGGCTTCATCGCCGAGGAGTATCCGGACGGTTTCGCGCCGGTCGAACCGGACGGTGAGGAGAGGGCGGTATTCGCCGCGATCGCCACCGCAATCGAGCTGCTGCGGCGGGACCGGCTCGACCGGCTCAGCGGCCGGTTGGCACCGCATTCGGGCCATCTCAAGCGCGACTGGGTGGTGAAGATCGGCGCGGACTATCTTTGCGCCGGCATCCTGGACGGCATGGTCTCGATCCCGATGGAGATCGATCTGTCGATCGATGGCAGCGAGCCGCTGACGGTCGCTTCCGACTGGCGGCCAGGGGACGCGATCTGGCGCGGCACGGTCGGCGGCAGCCGGATCGCGGCGCAAGTCCGGCCGGTGCTGAACGGCCTTTGTATCGCCTGGAAGGGCATGTCGGTGACGGCTCAAGCCATGCTGCCGCGGACGGCGGAGCTGGAAAGGCTGATGCCGGAAAAGCTGCCGCCGGATACCTCGAAAATGCTGCTTTGCCCGATGCCAGGACTGGTGGTGTCGATCGCCGTCGCCGAGGGCCAAGAAGTCAAGGCCGGCGAGACGCTGGCCGTGGTCGAGGCGATGAAGATGGAGAATGTGCTGCGCGCGGAGCGCGACCTCACCGTGGCGAAGCTAAACGCCAAACCGGGCGACAGCTTGGCGGTCGACGCTGTGATCATGGAGTTCGCCTGAGCACAGGGCGACAGTGGCCGCAAGCTTGTGGTTCGCGATCGATTGTACTGGACTGGCATCGCAGCGTCCGGGACAATACATCTGCACGGATGAGTCCTTGAGATAGCGCGAAAAAATATGGCGGATGAACGACTTCCACGCGACCCTTTGCAGCGCGAAGCTCTCGTGAAGGCCACGCAGCCGGAGACGCCTGCACGGAGGTTCATCCATCTGCGCGTGCATTCAGCCTATTCGCTGCTCGAGGGCGCCCTGCAGCTCGGCGCCATCGTCGGCCACGCGGTCAAGGATGAAGCGCCGGCGATCGCAGTGACCGACACCAACAATCTGTTCGGCGCGCTCGAATTCGCCCAGAAAGCGGTCAAGGACGGCGTCCAGCCGATCATCGGCTGCCAGGTCGACCTCGTCTTTTCCGGCGAAACGAGCGACGCCCAACGCGACCGCCGCCGGCACGGTCCCGAGACGTCGCCGATCGTGCTGATCGCCGCCAGCGAGGCCGGCTATGCCAATCTGGTCCGGCTGATCAGCAAGGTTTATCTGGAAACGCCGCCCGGCGAGCCGGTGCACATGACCAGCGCCATGCTGGAGAGCCATTGCGATGGCCTGCTATGCCTGACCGGCGGCCCGCGCGGCCCGATCGGCAGCGCGCTGAAGGCGGACCGCCGCGACCTTGCCGAACAGCGACTGCTGTTCCTCAAAGAGCTTTTCGGCGACCGTCTCTATGTCGAGTTGGAACGGGTCGCCGGCTATGACCGCATGGTCGAAAAGTCGACGCTCGACCTTGCCTATACCCACGAACTGCCGCTGGTCGCGACGAACGAGGCCTTCTTCTCCAAGCGCGAAGACTATGAGGCGCATGACGCGCTGATTGCGATCGCCGAAGGCTCGGTGGTGGCCGCCGACAATCGCCGGCGGCTTTCGCCCGACAATTTCCTGCGCGGCCAGGCCGAGATGGCGCGTCTGTTCTCCGACCTGCCGGAAGCGATCGACAACACGGTCGAGATCGCTATGCGCTGCTCCTATTATCCGAAGAACCGCAGCCCGATCCTGCCGCGTTTCACCGGCGCCGACTCCGCCGACAAGGACGCCGCCGAGAAGGCGGAAGCCGCCGAGCTCGCGCGCCAGGCGCGCGAGGGCCTGGAGGCGCGGCTTGCCGCGCACGGACCGACGCCCGGCTACACGGTCGAGCAATATCGCGAGCGGCTCGAATTCGAGCTCGGCATCATCGAGAAGATGAAGTTCCCGGGCTACTTCCTGATCGTTGCCGACTTCATCAAATGGGCGAAGGCGCAAGGTATCCCGGTCGGACCGGGGCGCGGTTCGGGCGCCGGCTCGCTTGTCGCCTATTCGACCACCATCACCGACATCGACCCACTGCGCTTCTCGCTGCTGTTCGAGCGCTTCCTCAACCCGGACCGCGTCTCGATGCCGGACTTCGACATCGACTTTTGCCAGGACCGGCGCGAGGAGGTCATCCGCTACGTCCAGCAGAAATACGGCCGCGACCAGGTCGGGCAGATCATCACCTTTGGTACGCTGCAGGCGCGCGCCGTGCTGCGCGACGTCGGCCGCGTGCTGCAGATGCCCTATGGCCAGGTCGACAAGCTCTCCAAGATGGTGCCGCAGAACCCGGCCAACCCGGTCAAGCTGGCGGACGCCATCGCCAACGAGCCGCGCTTCGCCGAGGAGGCGGAAAAGGAGCCGATCGTGCAGACGCTGCTCGACACCGCGCAGAAGCTCGAGGGCCTCTACCGCCATGCCTCGACGCATGCCGCCGGCATCGTCATCGGCGACCGGCCGTTGTCGGAATTGGTGCCGATGTACCGCGATCCGCGCTCGGACATGCCGGTCACCCAGTTCAACATGAAATATGTCGAGCAGGCCGGGCTGGTAAAATTCGACTTCCTCGGCCTGAAGACGCTGACGGTGCTGGAAACGGCGGTGAAACTGATCCGGCGGCGCGGTGTCGATATCGATCTTGCCCGCATCCCGCTCGACGACCCCGGGACTTACGCCATGCTGTCGCGCGGCGAGGTGGTCGGCGTGTTCCAGGTTGAAAGCGCAGGCATGCGCAAGGCGCTGATCGGCATGCGGCCGGACTGCATCGAGGACATCATCGCGCTGGTCGCGCTCTATCGCCCAGGCCCGATGGAGAACATCCCGACCTACAACGCCAGAAAGCATGGCGAGGAGGAGATGGCCTCGATCCACCCCAAGATCGACCACCTTGTGAAGGAAACTCAAGGCGTCATCGTCTACCAGGAACAGGTGATGCAGATCGCACAGGAGCTTGCCGGCTATTCGCTCGGCGAAGCCGATCTCTTGCGCCGCGCCATGGGCAAGAAGATCCGCGCCGAGATGGACAAGCAGCGCGAGCGCTTCGTCACCGGCGCCGTCGAGCGCGGCGTCGGCAAGGCGCAGGCCGATTTCATCTTCGATCTGCTGGCGAAATTCGCCGACTACGGCTTCAACAAGTCGCACGCCGCGGCTTATGCGGTCGTTTCCTACCAGACCGCCTACCTCAAGGCGCACTATCCGGTCGAGTTCCTGGCGGCGTCGATGACGCTCGACATGAGCAACACCGACAAACTGGCCGATTTCCGCCAGGACGCGCTGCGCCTCGGCATCGAGGTGGTGGCGCCGTCGGTGATGACCAGCTTCCGACCCTTCGAGGTCGGCGAGAACAAGATCTTCTACTCGCTGGCGGCGCTCAAAGGCGTCGGCGACGCGGCGGTCGAGCACATTGTCGAGAAGCGCGGTGAGAGGCCGTTCAAGAGCCTTGCCGATTTCTGCGAGCGCGTGGATCCGAAGATCGTCGGCAAGCGCGTCTTCGAAAGCCTGATCATGGCGGGGGCCCTGGACTGCTTCGGGCACGACCGCGCCGTGATGATGGCCGGCGTGGAGCGGATGATGGGCCTCGCGTCGCTGGCGCAGCAGAACGCCATCTCGGGCCAGACGGATATTTTCGGCGCCTCGCTCGGCGCGCAATCGCAGGCGCTCAACCTGCCGGCGGCCGAGCCATGGCTTGCCGCCGACCGGCTGCACCGCGAGTTCCAGGTGGTCGGCTTCTATCTCTCGGCGCATCCGCTCGACGAATACAAGGCCGCGCTGCAGAAGATGCGGGTGCAGAACTGGGCGGAATTCTCCGCCGCGGTCAAACGCGGCGCCGCGGCCGGCCGGCTCGCCGGCACCGTCACCACGAAGCAGGAGCGCAAGACCCGCACCGGCAACAAGATGGGCGTCGTGCAGTTTTCCGACACCACCGGCCAGTACGAGGCGGTGCTGTTTTCCGAAGGCCTGGCGCAGTATCGCGACATGCTGGAGCCCGGCCGTTCGGTGGTGATCACCGTCTCGGCCGAAGACCGGCCGGAGGGCATCAATCTGCGCATCCAAACGGTGCAGTCGCTGGAGGACGAAGCAAGCCGCATCCAAAAGGCGCTGCGCATCTTCGTGCGCGATGCTCAGCCGATCAACATCCTTGCCAATCAGCTTGCCGCGAAGGGCGAGGGACAGGTGAGCTTCGTGCTGATCAAGGAAGCCGGCCAGGGCGAGGTGGAGATCGAACTCCCCAACCGCTATCGCATCTCGCCGCAGGTCGCGTCGGCCATGCGCGCGGTGCCGGGTGTCGTCGAAGTGGAACTGGTGTAAGCGTTCCAACTACTTGTTCTCGCGCAACTCCGGACAGAAAACCGGGCAACGCTTTTCCTGGAATGCTTTGGCGCGAGGCATGGCCACCATTCAAGCCCCGCCGCCATCACCCGTGCTGGCCAAACCACGTCATTCGCTCAACGACGTATGGTTCTGTATATCTTTGCCTAACTTGTTCTTGCTAATCTTGCAGCTGGGCTGCGGAAATGTTGGGGCCCAAGCTGTAAGCAAGGCTGACGATTGGGCAGGAGCGGGCACGATGGTCGACAAGTCGAATCTCGCGATCGTCGCAACTGATCTCGATGGGCAGCACGCCGATGACGCAGGGGCCCCTCTCGTGTCGGCCATTATCCCTTGCCTGAACGAAGAGCGCACGCTCGGCATCTGCATTCGCAAGGCGCTTGACGTTTTTTCGAAGCGGGGCATTAAGGGCGAGGTCGTCGTCGGGGACAATGGGTCGACCGATCGGTCGGTGGAGATTGCCGAGTCCCTCGGCGCGCGTGTCGTGCACCAGCGGGTCAAGGGATACGGCGCGGCGATCAGCGCGGCGGCTGAAGCTGCACGAGGCAAGTACCTCGTCATGGCGGATGCGGACGATTCCTACGACTGGAGCAGCCTAGGCGACTTCATCGACGCGCTGGAGGGTGGTGCCGAACTGGTGATGGGCGATCGCTTCGCCGGCGGTATCGAGCCCGGCGCCATGCCCCCTTTGCATCGGTATCTTGGCAATCCGGCGCTTTCAACGATTGCCCGCTGGCTTCATCATTCTCCGATACACGATTTTCATTGCGGCATGCGAGGATTCACCCGCGATGCGTTTCGCCGAATGGGCGCGCGCTCGCCTGGCATGGAATTCGCCTCGGAGATGGTCATCAACGCGCATCGCGCGGGCCTGGTGATCCGCGAGGTGCCAATCAAGCTCTATCCGGACAAGCGCGGCCGCCCACCTCACCTGCGTTCGTTCCGCGACGGTTGGCGACATCTGCGGCTGATCGTGGCCCATGCACCCAACACCATGTATCTCATACCGGGAGCGACGTTGCTGGTGTCCGGTATTGCTGGTCTTGCGGTCCTCGCGGCGGGACCTGTCCGGATCGGAGGGTGGTATTTCGGAATTCACTTCGTCGCGCTCTCCGCGATGGCGACGCTGATTGGCCTTTCGGCCATCCTTTTCGGTATGCTGGCCAAGGTGGCGATCGCTATCTATCACCCGGGCCACGGCGGCCGGGTCGTGCCTTGGCTGATGCGCGGCCGCCCGCTGGAATGGCTGGTCTTTTCCGGCGGCATGCTCGCGGTGGCGGGCTTTGTCGCGGACGTATTGCTGGCACTGCATTGGATTTTCATAGGCGGCCCGATGGAGCAATCGGTGCACCTGACCTTCGTGATCACCACCGCCTGCGTGGCCGGGATGTCCATGGTGCTGTCCGGCTTTGTGCTCAAGTTGCTGCTTGATAATTTGGACCATAGGCGTGCGTTCTGAGCGCTTCGACATCGAGCGCCTGGAGCGATGGAAAAAAGATAGAGTCGGCGCCAGCAGGTCCGTGGTGCATTGAAAGCTGGTGGGATGAGGGGAAGCAGGGCGGTTCCGCGGATTTGGGATACGGACTGGCTGGTCTTGCGCGGGCTAGCTCGGCTGTTGCGAAAAGAGGCGAGGGCGCATGTTAGGCCGGGCACACTAATGGTCGATCTCGGCTGTGGTGACATGCCCTATGCTGACATGATGTTCGAGATGAAGATCGACTATCGCGGCGCGGATATCGGCGAGGGCAGCTTCCTGAAAATTGACGAGCAGGGCCGCGTGCCACTAGCAGATGGCATCGCTGGAGCAGTACTTTCAGTACAGGTCCTGGAGCACGTGCGCGACCTTGACTCGTACTGCGCCGAGATTCGGAGACTGCTGCGCGATGACGGTGTGCTGTTGTTGTCTACTCACGGCAGCTGGCTCTACCACCCTCACCCTGAGGACCATCGTCGTTGGACACGCACCGGACTTGTCGTAGATCTTGCCGATCGCGGCCTCGAAGTCGAAGAGGTGCATGCGATTGCCGGGCCCTTGGCAACCACGACGCTAATCCGCCTTACGGGCTTTGCTTTCTTCCTTCGCCGCCTACCGATCATAGGCGCAATTTTGGCGTCGCTCCTTGCCCTGTTGATGAACCTGCGCGCTCAATTGGAAGATCGTCTAACGCCCGCCCAGATACGCGACGACAATGCCTGCGTTTTCTTGGTCCGCGCTCGGAAGGCAGCGATATGAGCGTGCGCACGCCCTTCGCCTATATGGTGATCGCCGGCATCTGCATCGCGCTGCACAACGTGGTCATCATCTTGTCTGACAGGGTCGGGATACGTTTGTGGCTGGCCGTACTGTTGTCCTTCTGCGTCGTGGCGGGCACTGGCTATGTGCTTCATAGCGTATTCACCTTTCGGCGACCGTTGGCTCCCATAACCTTCGCACGGTACGTCATTGCAATGATCGCCAACATACCATTGGCATTTGTCACCATATGGTTTTGGCATCAGCAGGCCGGCCTGCCGATGGTGTTCGCCTCGCCACTTGCCTCGGTCTGCATGCTGGCGCTGAACTTCCTGCTTGGTCGATGGGCTATCGCCACGCCAAACCGCTGGATGACGGGGGGACCATGACCTTGGCCAAGGCAATGGGCCCGATCGATCCGAAGCTTCTGCAGGACATCCTGTCGCGTCACCTCGCCTTTTATCGAAACAAGGCGCCGACTTATCAGGCGGTTATGCTCGATAGTCTACGCGAGCTGTGGGACGAGCGGCATTGCAAATTGCTCGACGTCGGTGGTGGCACTGGGGTGATCGCTCAAGCCATAGCCGAACTCTTTCCGGTGGATGAGGTGCAGACAGTGGACATGGTTGACCGTTTCTGCCCTTCGCTGAGCGTGCTGACCAAGCAGTATGACGGCAAAACCCTGCCTTTCGCGGACCGTAGTTTTGATGCGGCGACACTCAACAATGTAGTACATCACGTTCCAGTCACAGCACGTACGGACTTGCTGCGTGAAATTCGGCGCGTGGTTGATGGTCCGCTTTACATAAAGGATCACGAAAGCTGCGGAAGGCTGGACGACCTGCGCCTCACCGCAATGGATGCGATAGGCAATATCCCATTTGGCGGAATGATCTGGGCGCGCTACTTGAAGCGGGCAGAATGGGGGAAGTTAGCAACCGAAAGTGGCTACCGCATTGCTTGTCGCGCTGCGCCGAAGCAATATCGAAAAAGCATCCATGAACTGCTGTTTCCCAATCGTCTCGAAGTGACAATGCGCTTCGAGCCCGCTTGATGGGTCGGTCCGGTGCGCATTTTGACCGTCAGCCATTTCTATGAAGGTCACGGCGGCGGCATAGAGCGTGTGGCCGGGCATTTGTGCCGACAATTCACGCAACTGGGCGTTCAGGCTGTTTGGGCCGCCAGCGATGCCGATCAGCCGCCGGAAAGCGACGTTGAAGCGGTCCCTCTTGCCTGCGTCGACCCAATCGAGAAGGTCATTGGGCTGCCAATGCCGCTGGCGCGCGTCCGTGCTATTCGCGCGCTGGCCCGCGAAATGCACCGTAGCAATGCGGTCGTAGTGCACGATGCGCTGTACATGACATCGATCCTGGCATTGCTGATGTCGAAGGCTTTCCGCAAGCGCGTGGTGCTGATCCAGCATATCGCCGGCATCCCCTTTTCTTCCCGCATTCTCCGCTCCGTGATGGCACTAGCCAACATCGTCATCACGCGCCCGATGCTCCGAGCCGCTGACGCAGTTGTGTTCATCAGCGACACCGTGCGCCATGATCTTGTGGGCACGCCAGCGCGCATTCCCTTCCAACTGCTGTTCAACGGTGTTGACGGTGCGATTTTTCATCCCGCTTCAGGCCCGCTGCCTGTGCCGGAGGCCCCTGCGGCGATCTCGATCCCCCCGGGTACGCGTCGCATTCTTTTCGTTGGTCGCTACGTCGAGAAGAAAGGATTGTCGGTGCTGCGGGCTTTGGCCGCGTTCCGCCAGGATCTCGCATTTTTGATGGTCGGCAGCGGCCCGATCCACCCCGGCAAATGGGGACTTGCCAATGTTCACGACCTTGGTGTCCAGAGCCCTCAGGCCCTGGCGGACCTTTATCGGGGGGCTGACTTCCTGCTGTTGCCGAGCGTCGGAGAGGGCTTTCCGCTCGTTATTCAAGAGGCAATGGCCTGCGGACTGCCTGTCGTCTGCGGCGAACCGAGCAACCGTGCCGACCCAGGCGCGGCCAAATGGCTGCGTGGCGTTGCCATCGACCTCACTGATCCCGACGGGTCGGCCAGGCGTTGCGCCGATGCTATCGACAGCCTTGCCCTCACCTCCGAGGAGCGAGCCGCCATGGCTCGTTACGCGTTGGCGCAGTACGACTGGCGCGCAACGGCGCTCGGCGTGCTGACCTTGGCAGGCGGAGGAGTGGCCAAACTTTGACCTACTTCGCCATGGTCGATGCGGTGTCGCGTCCGCATCTGGGCGAAGTTCAGGCGCTTTCCGCCCTGGCCTGTGCTTGAGGCCTTCCAGCAACGAACACCGAACAGGGCTCCAAACGTCTGGGCCGTGTGGCCTAGCCAATTTTCTTAATTAACGTCGCTTAAATCTGAGGTTCATTCCAGGGCGGGATTGAATGCGATCAGAAGCAGGTCTGACTGATTTATTCGGTGCAGGATCGCGCCGCTTAACGATCTTTCTACGCGCTTTGATCGTACTGAAGATCGCGTTGTTGTTCGCCTTGGCTTGGAATTGCCGATTCGTCATGGACGAATTTGGTCAGCTTGGATACGCGAAGCATTTGTTTAATGGCCTGTTCGCCACCGTGCAGCCAAGCAAGGCGGTCGGTTCCACCGCCTTTTACAAGCTGGCTCACCTGATCGGTTGGGATGCCACGTCCATTCTGCTTGTCGGTCGTATGCAGACCGCGTTGCTGGCATGCGCGACCATTGCTTTGGTCTACGCCTGCGCTCGCGCGCTTGGGGAGGATCGGGTTCGTGCCTTGGCCATTGTCCTCGTCCTCTTGTGCTTCTCGAATTTCATGGAGCGCATCTTTCGCACTATCGCCGAACCGCTGGCGGTGTTCTTCGCCGTAGGGGCGCTGCTGGTCGTGCTACGGGCCCGTGAATTGAGGGGATGGCAGCTTGTCGCTGCCGGCGCCTTGAGCGGCCTGTCGTTTCTCGCAACGCAGAAATCAATCTACTTCAACCTTGCGCTAGGCCTTGGCCTGGTCGCCGACGCGGCTTTGATGAGACGCTACCTGGCAGGCATGGTCCGCGGGGCATGGCTCGTGCTGGGATGGACTCTCCCTATAATCGCATATTGCTTCATCTTCGGCGGCGCCGACCCTGTTCCCATCGCCAAGAGCCTGGTGTTCGGCCCTCTTGAGGTCGCAACGCGCGGCGGCGGTGACTACGGGGGGCTGAGGCGCTTCGTGGTTCAGACGCTCGCGCGCAATTATGTTCTTTACGTCTTCTGTTTCGCCGGCATGGCTCTGTCTCTGATACAGATCATGAAGCTCGACGAGCGGAGGCGAATTGCGCTGATCTTCTCTGTCGTCATCACGGTGCTGGTCTTCGCGCATGACCAGCCGTGGCCCTACGTGTTCATTATGGCGTTGCCGTTCATGTCGCTATGGTCGCTGACGATGCTCGACGGCCTCGCAGCCCGCGCGCGTTATCTGCGCCTGGCGTGGATAGCCTTGGTCACGGCGATGGCCATAAGCTTCGTTGCCAATTTGCTTAACTTTCGCTTCGACAATACCGCCCAACTTGAGCTGGTGGCGCGCGCGGAGTCATTGCTTGCACCCGATGAGCGGTACTTCGACGGCATAGGAATGTTGCCCAATCGAATGGAGCCGACAACTTTGTGGCTCGACAAACACTACGTGCTCGCCACCTTGCGGGAAAGCGGGCGTTCCGAGGCTTACAATGTGCTTAGCAAGTCTCCCCCGAAGCTGATCCTGTGGTCCTACCGGATGGACTATATCTATCCGGTAGTCGCGCCCCTGATCTTGAACAGCTATGTCCGTGTGGCGCCAAACCTCAGGATCGCTGGTTTCCGCCTGCAGCCCGGTGAGCGGAAGATCTTTGATGTTCCTATTGCTGGAACTTATGCGCTCTACAGCGCCGATGGAACGCCTTTGCGGGGCCGGGTCGAAATCGACGGCACCGTGCTTGATCCGCCATTTCACCTTGCGACCGGGCCAAAGACCGTAACATTGCGCAACAGTGCGGGCGAAGCCCTGTTGCTGCCAGCGGGCTCCTACGCCGGACATTTCAAGGCCGGCGGCGACAACGATCTTCTATTTGATGGCGTCTACGATTGAGCGACGCGGCGAGTGATGACGGTCCCGCCGACGCCAGCCACCGTGTCGGGTCGCAGGCAACCAATCGGGCATCTGACCTCACAGCTAGGAGGTCGCGACTTCGGCAGGCTGAGGCGCCTTGCGCTGCAGGTTGAGCAGATTGCCGGTCAGGATCAGCAAGGCGCCGCCGGCGGTGAAGACATCGATCTGCTCGTTGTAAAGCAGCCATCCGATGAGCGCAGACAGCGGCACGCGCAGGAAGTCCATCGGCGAATTGACGGTCGCATCGGCGTGGCTGAGCGCGCGGGCCATGCAGAAATGGGAGGACATGCCCGTAAAGGCGACCACCAATATCGACGGCCACAGTTCGACTGCTGGGTTGCGCCAGACATAGAGCGCCGGGACGAGGCCGACCACGGACTGAATGATCAGCATCCAGAAGATGATGCGTACGACGCTGTCGGTTCGCGTCAGCGACTTGACCATGACCACCGAGACGCCGAAGCACATTGCGGCTCCCAGCACGACGAGATGCCCGGGATCGACCGAGCCGACGCCGGGACGCACGATGATCACCACGCCGATCAGACCCAGCACGATTGCCGTCAGCCTGGGCCGCGACAGCCTTTCGCCGAGAAAGCTCACCGCCAGGATCGCGGTCCAGATGGGGGTCGTGAACTCGATCGAGATCAGCACGGCCAGCGGAATCAAGGTCAGCGCATAGAGCCAGGCGGCCTGGCCGGCATAGTGGACGACGTTGCGGGCGATGTGGGCGAGCGGGCGCTGGGTGCGCATCGCCCTAAAGCCGCCGGCCGTCAGCACCAGCGGCAGCAGGATGAAGAAGCCGATCACCGAGCGCAACTCCAGCACCTGGAAGACATTGAGCGCGGCCGTCGCGGTGCGGCCGGCGACCGACATCGCCAGGAACGAGGCGATCGACAGCGCCATCCAGAGCGCGGCCTTGGTGATAGAGGGAGCGGGTGCCATTGGCGCTATGTCGCAAGACCGTCGTTGTGCCGCAATCGGTAGTCGCGGCATTCGACTGGGCCAGACGGCCGCATTCCGGCTCAGCTTCCGGCGAGCGACAGTGCGCGGGCGCGCTCGCGCAGCAGCTCAAGCAACTGGTTGCGACGCGGCTCCGGCGTATCGACCGGCAGCACAAAGCAAAGCGTCGTGTTGATGGCGCCGTGGCTGTCGCGGATGGGAGCCGCCATGCACCAGGTGAAGCGGTCGGCGAGCGCCGAGGTCTCGCTGAAGCCCTGCCGGCGAGCCAGGTCGACATCCGCGAAGAATTCGTCGGGAGCAATGACCCGGCCGTCGGGGAGTTCGTAGTCGGCGGCAGGAATGAAATCCTTGAGTTCCGTCTCCTGCATATGGCCGACCAGCAGCCGCCCCGACGCCGTCCAGGGGATCGGCACCTCGACGCCGACATCGCTCGAGATGCGGAAAGGGCCGGGAGAATCCCGGCAATCGAGAACGACATATTTGTTGCCGCGCAGACCACAGAGCTGAACGGTCTCGCCGGTCTCGGCCGCCATCCTGTCCAGCGTTTCAAGGATGCGGCGATAGTGTGCGTTGTGATGCGAGTACGCCCATCCGAACAAGTGCATCGCCCGCCCGAAATAGACGTAGCCCTCGGACCCGACATTTTCGAGCATCTCGGCTTCGAGCAGGCTGTTGACGATCTCATAGGTCGTCGAACGGGGTGCGTTGATCATCTTTGCGATGTCGCCGATGCGCATCGGCGCGCGATGCTTCAGCAGGGCCTCGAGCAGCATGATGACGCGGTCGATGCCGCGGCGGCGCTCGCCGGGCTGTGGTTGTGCCCCGGCGCCTGCCTCGATCAAACCAGTTGCGCCTTCGCTCATGCCAGCCGCCCAAAAATCATTTTCGGCTCTCGTCTCAAGACGCTTGAAAGATGTCAAGGCTCAGTCTAGCATCCCGTTTGTCCGATATACAGACATGTTGTCTGGAATATCGGACAAACTAACGAGCCGGGCAGAAGAAGTCCAGACGACGAACGAGCGGTTTCCGCGACGCGGCGACCGCGGTGTTTCGCCGTCCCGACTCCGCACGTCCGGACAAGAGCTACAGAAGGGGAACCGTCATGAAGAAGTCATCGTTTTTCGCATCCGCCAGCGCCCTTTGCCTCGGTCTCGTCCTGGCCGTCGGTGTCGCCTCGCAGGCCGATGCGGCCGCGAAGTGCATCAAGGGCGACCGCAAGGCGCCGTATACGATCGGCTGGGCCAACATCTATTCCGTGCCGACCTGGATGAAGCAGACCCAGGGCACGATCGAAGCCGAGGTCGAGGCGCTCAAGAAGCAGGGGCTGGTCGACAAGCTGGTCGTGACCGACGCCCAGGGCGACGCCAATGTGCAGATCCAGCAGATCCAGTCGATGATCGATTCCAATGTCGACGCCATCATTCTGATCGCCGGTTCCTCGACCGCTCCGGCGCGCGTGATCGCGGATGCATGCGCCAAGGGCATCGCGATCATCAACTTCGACAGCCTGGTCGATACCGACCAGGTGACGGCCAAGGTCAACACGGATTCCTCGCAGTGGGGCGACCAGGCTGCGAAGTTCCTGATCGACGCCATCGGCGGCAAGGGCAAGATACTCATCCTCAACGGCCCGGCCGGCGTTTCGGTCAGCGACGACCGCCGCAAGGGCGCCGATGCCGAGCTCAAGGCCCATCCCGACGTGAAAATCCTCGCCGAGACCAACACGCCGTACAATGTCGCGCCGGCCCAGGAAGCCGTCACCAGCCTGCTGTTCGCCAATCCCGAGATCGACGGCATCCTGTCGCTCGGCGGCGCGCTCTCGGCCGGTGCGGTGCTCGCGCTCGACAAGCAGGGCCGCGACCAGGTGCCGATCACCGGCGAGAATGCGCGCCAGTTCCTCGAGCTGTGGAAGGAAAAGGGCCTGAAGAGCTGGGCGACCATGCAGCCGAACTGGCTCGGCGCCTTTGCCACCTACACCGCGGTCCAGGCGCTGGAGGGCAAGGACGTGCCGGCCTTCGTCAAGATTCCGCTGCCGGTCATCGATAATTCCAACATCGATCAATACCTCGCCCGGGCGAAAGATTTCCCGGCTGACGGCTACATCTATTCGCCCTACGATGAGGAGCTGTTCAAGAAGCTGCTGGCGCAGAAGTAGGCCGGAAGGGTCGCAGCATTGACCATGGCTCCGCTCCTTGCCGCGCGGGGGGTGTCGAAGGCGTTCTTCGGCAACCCCGTCCTGCGCGACGTTTCCATCGCTCTCCAGCCGGGCCGCGTGCATGCGCTGCTCGGCGAGAACGGCGCCGGAAAGTCGACCTTGATCAACCTCCTGTCGGGCGCCTTGCGCCCGGACAGCGGGACCATCGAGGTCGATGGGCGTGCCGTGGCACGCATGACGCCAGCGCTCGCGCGGCAGGCCGGCATCGCCGTCGTGCAGCAAGAGCTCAGCCTGACGGCCAGCCTTTCGATAGCCGAGAACATCGGCATTGGCGCCTATCCCAAGCGCTTCGGGCTAGTCGATTACAAGGAGCTTGCCGCGCGGGCGAAGGCGGCATGCAAACTCGTCGGCCTCGACGAGCCGTTGTCGACACCGGTTGGGAATCTATCTCTCGGGCGACGGCAGATGGTGGAGATCGCCAAGGCTCTCTATCGCCGGCCGCGCGTGCTCATCCTCGACGAGCCGACCTCGTCGCTCTCGGCGACGGAAACGAAAATCCTCACCGACCTGTTGGGACGGTTGCGTGGAGAAGGCGTCGCCATTCTCTACATCTCGCACCGGCTCAACGAGGTGATGGCGCTCTGCCAGCATGTGACCGTGCTGAAGGACGGCACCTGCACGGCCGACCGGTCGCTGGAGGGAACCGACGCGGCTGGATTGGTGCGCCTGATGGTCGGCCGCGACCCCGGCGATCTCTTTCCGAAATGGCAGCCGTCGGGATCGCCCGGCGCCGCCATCTCGGTCCGCGGCTTCTCGGCCGGCCTGATGCACGACGTCGACCTCGACATCGGGACCGGCGAGGTGCTGGGCATAGGCGGCCTGGTCGGTCAGGGGCAGGAGGATCTGCTGCTCGGTCTTTATGGGGCCATCCCGGCGAGGACGGTTTCGGCGACGGTAAACGGCGTGTCGGGCCTGCCGGGCAATGTGCCGAAAGCCAACGCGCTGGGGCTCGCCTATGTGCCAGCCGACCGTAAGCGCGAGGGCCTCCACCTTATTCATCCGATCATCACCAACATGATGTTGCCTTCCCTCGCGAGGCTTCCGTCGTTGAAGCTGCGCAGCCGCAAGGCTGAACGCCAGAAGGGAAGGGATCTCGCCGCCCAGCTTTCCATCAAGGGCGACCTGCAGCGTCCGGCGCAGGCCTTGTCGGGCGGTAATCAGCAGAAGGTCGCACTGGCGAAGTGGATGCCGCACGATCCCCTGGTGCTGCTGCTCAACGATCCGACGCGTGGCGTCGATGTCGAGACCAAGCGCGAAATCTATCTGATGCTTCGCGCCTTCGCCGCCGCTGGCAAGGCGGTCGTGCTGCTCAGTTCCGATACGCCGGAACTGGTGCATCTATGCGACCGCGTCGCGGTGGTTCGTGAAGGCCGCGTCGTCAGGATGCTCGAGCGTGCCGCGCTGAGCGAGGAAGCCATCGTGTCGGCGGCGATGGGTGCAGAGAGGCGGAAGGTGGCGGCATGAGCATCATTCCGTACGCGAGAGCCGACGGCGCGCTCTACTGGCAGGTGCAGGCGCGCCGCAACATAGGCGTTCGCAGCCTCTTCCTGGTGGTGCTGGCGTTTCTCATCGCCTATGCCGTGCTTTTTCCGGGCCTGTTCACGGTCTCCGGCTTCGCCAAGTTCACCCAGAGCTGGTTCCCGCTGGCGCTGGTGGCGATGGCGCAGGCGATCCTCATGCTCACCGGCGGCATCAGCCTTGCGATCGGCGCGACCGTCAGCCTCGGCGCGGTCATTGCCGCGACCACCATGGGCGGACCGCTGGGCATCGCCGGCGGCGCGGCCGCCGTGGCGCTTGCCGGGCTCGGCATTGGCGCCGCGACCGGCTTCATCGTGGTCAGGCTGCGCCTGCCGGCGATCGTGGTGACGCTCGCCGGCTCGTTCATCATCGGTGGCGCCGCACTGCTGATCCTGCCGAGGCCTGGCGGCTCCATCCCGGCTTGGCTGTCCGACCTGCTTGCCGGCGACACGCCAGCGGCGTTCGTGCTGTTGGTGGTGATCGTCCTGCTATGGAAGCTCTATCTCGCCACGCCGCTTGGATTGAGCCTCTATGCCGCCGGCGAGAATCCGGTCGGGGCTTACCGTTCCGGTGTGCCGGTCGACGCGGCGCGTGTGGCCGCCTATGCGATCAGCGGCCTCTTGTCGACCGGCGCCGGGCTGTTCGTCGCCGCGCAAACGGGGTCTGGCGATCCGGTCATCGGCACGGCCTTCACGCTCAATTCCATTGCCGCTGCCGTGCTTGGCGGCATTGGCTTTCTCGGCGGGCAGGGCACCATGCGCGGCGCGCTCGCCGGCAGCCTGCTGCTTAGCCTGATGATCAGCGTGATGTTCTTCCTCGGCTTCACCCCGGTAGCGCAGTATGTCGCGCAAGGGCTGATCATCATCGGCGCCGTCGCCATCCCGCAATTCCGCAAGGTGCAGCAATGACAGCCTGGACCGACAGCGCCGGCGGCAGACGCGCCAGGGCGATCCTCACCAGCCGGCCGTTCCTCACCCTTGCCATCGTCGTCGCAGTCTGGATCGCGGCGAGCTTCGCATCGCGCGGCTTCGGCGCCTACGGGCATCTGCGCTACCTGGTAGAACTTGGCGCGGTGATCGGCCTCGTGGCGGCCGGGCAGACCTTCGTGGTGATCGCCGGCGGCATCGATCTCTCCGTGGCAGCGATCGTCACCGTCAGCGCCATCAGCCTGCCGCTGCTGTCATGGCAGGCCGATCCGACCGGCCTTGCCTCCGTGCTCGCGGTGCTTGCGCTGACCACAGCTATCGGCGTGGTCAACGGGTTAGGGGTGGCGCTGCTGCGCGTCCATCCGATGATCATGACGCTGGCCATGGCGACATTCCTGCAGGGTCTGCTGATCATCATTGCCGGCGGCAGTGCCGTCACCGCCGAGAACCCGCTGGTTCATTGGCTTGGCAATGCGCGGCCGGCCGGCATTCCGGCCGGCATCCTGCTATGGATCGCGGTTTCCGTGCTCGTGCTGACACTGATGCATGCAACGCCTTTCGGCGCCCGCATCTTCGCCACGGGCGCCAATCCGCTTGCGGCTTCGTTATCGGGCGTGCCGATCATTTCCACGACATTGGCTGTCTACGGCATCAGCGGATTCACGGCGGGGCTCGCGGGCGTGCTCGTGCTCGGCATGAACGGGCAGGGCTATGTCGGGATCGGCGATCCTTATCTGCTCGCCTCAATCGCCGCAGTGGTGCTTGGCGGCACCTCGATCCTCGGCGGGCTCGGCACCTATGCCGGCACCATCCCGGGAGCCATCCTGCTGGTGACGATCACTGCGCTGATCACCGTGGTCAATGCATCGCCCGGCTGGCGCAGCATCCTGTTCGGTTCGTTGATCCTCGGGCTGCTGCTGCTCTCAGGCAGGGAGCAAGCCCGGCGATGACCCGGCGTCCAGGCGATAGATGCGAGCGGCGTTGCCAAAGAACAGCGCCGCCTGCTCATCCCGGGAAAGATCGGCGGTGATGACCTTGGAGCTGTCATATACCTCATCGAACGAGGCGTGCAGGCCGGCGACCGGGAAGTCGGAGCCGAACATGGCGCGCTTCATGCCGAAGCAGTCGATGCAATGCAGAACGATCGGCCGCAGACTTTCGAGCGTCCAGTCATGATCGTAAGCGACCAGGTCGGATATCTTGATGGCGACGTTGTCGCGCTCGGCCAGCAGGCGCAGCCCGTCTCGCCATCTCTGCAAGCCTTCGGGGTCACGGTCGATCGGGCTGCCGCAATGGTTGAGGACGAATTGCTGGTCGGGAAAGGCGGCGGCGAGGTGCGCTGCCTCGGCCAGTTGGCGTGGAAACACCATCAGGTCGAAGGAGAGCCCGTACCGGGCGAGCGAGCCAAGGCCGGCGCGCCAGGCGGGATCGTCCATTATGCCGTCGCGAGCGGCGAAGCGCCGGGCGGGATCAGGGTCCCAGCTCAGAATGTCGCGTATGCCGATGACGCGGTCGAACGCGGCCTGCGCCTCGATCAACTCCGCCGCGTTGTGGCTCGCCAACGGCACATGGACGACGTAGCGCGCCGCTACGCCGCCGCACGACTTGTCGAGCGTCTCGAGCCAGCGGGTCTCGCCGACGCTGTCGTCGCTCGCCCAGCCGGCTTCGACATGGACGCTGGCGACGATATTGTGCCGCGCGGCGTCGCGCAGATAATCCTCGGGCAGATAGTTGCGGCGCAAGGCATCAAGCTCGCCGAGGCCGCCGCGTTCGCCGGCAGAGGCGGCCAGCCAGGGATGGCGGCCGAGGCTGAGATCCCAGAGATGGTGATGGGCGTCGATGATGGGTCCGGAGTAGGGATTTGGCACGCGGTTCCCTCAGGCCTTGGCCGGCAATCGGTTGAGCCATTGTTCGGCGACGGAAGGGTTAGCATCGGATGAGCGAGAACACACCGGCCCAATTGCTTGTCGTGCATGAAAATTTCATGCTCGACGATCGTATCCGTGGCGTGCCCCCCGGCACGTCCGGATTGGATTCCAGCCTGGCCGGACAGCAAGGCTGGCATCCGGCCGATGGCCGCATGTCGCTGCCGCTGCTCACCCTTGACGAAGCGGCCTTCGCCTCAAATCGCGACTTGTTCCTGCGTTTTGCGCGCGAGCAGGGCGCTGCGGTCGCGCCGCATGCCAAGACGCCGATGGCGCCGGATCTCGCCCATTCGCTGGTCAAGGCCGGTGCCTGGGGCACGACGGTCGCCGATATAAGGCAGGCAACGGTGATGCTGAAGGCGGGTCTCTCGAGACTGATCATTGCCAACGAGGTCGGCGGCGCCGGTGGTGCAGGCCGGCTCGCGAAACTGACTGGCGCGTGGCCGGATGCCGAGCTCTATGTCTTCGCCGACTCGGTCGCGGCCGTGCGGGCACTGGCGGATGCGTGGCCGGCAGCTGCCGATCTCCCGCCGTTGCGTGTCCTGGTCGAGCTCGGCGCGGCGAGGGCCGGCGCACGAACCACGGCCGAGGCCGAGGCAATCGCCGATGCCGTCGCTGCGACCGGCGGACGGCTGTGCATTGCCGGCGTCGGCACCTATGAAGGCGCCGCCGCTCAGCCTGATCCGCTGCGCACCGATGAAGCGGTCTCTGCGCTGCTGGCATCGGTGGGCGACATGTTCCTCAGGCTCCGCGCTCGCCTCGGCGGCGAGGCTCCCCTGGTCGTGACGGCCGGCGGGTCGGTCTTCTTCGACAGGGTGGTGGCGGCGCTTTCGCCGCTGGTCGAACAGGACGGCAAGGCGACGCTGGTGCTGCGCAGCGGTGCCATCTTCTTCCACGACCACGGCGTCTATGACCGATCGCTTGGCGCGGTCGACAGCCGCAGCGGTTTCGAGCTCGGCGGCGCCACCGCCTCGGCGCGCAATTCTTTCCGTCCGGTCCTGCGTGTCTGGGCCGAAGTGCTTTCGCGGCCGGAACCTGATCTCGCCATTTGCGGCATGGGCATGCGCGACGTCTCCTTCGATCAGGGTTTTCCCAAGCCGCTCAGGGCGTATCGTTCGGGCGAGCCGCTGCCGGCTTCACCTGAGAAATCGCAGGTAATCAAGCTCAACGATCAGCATGCCTTCCTGGCTCTCCAGCCTGGCGACGACATCGCGGTCGGCGACGTCATCGAATTCGGCATTTCGCATCCCTGCACCTGCCTCGACCGCTATCGCGTTCTTTTCGGCGTGGATGCGACCGGTCGTGTGGCCCATGCCATTCCGACCTATTTCGGCTGACCAGGCCTCCAAAAAGAACTCGAAAGGATCCGAGATGATCAAATACTTCCAGTCCGGCTCTCGCATGTCGCAGGCGGTGGTGTATGGCGGCATGGTGCATATAGCCGGCCAGGTCGCCAACGACCGCAAGGGGGGCATCGAAGCGCAGACCAGCGATGTTCTGGCCAAAGTCGAGGCGCTGCTGCATGAGGTCGGCAGCAGCAAGTCGAAGCTCGTGGCGGTCAACATCTTCCTGCCGCAGATCGGCGATTTCGACGCGATGAACAAGATCTACGATGCCTGGGTGGATCCCGAGCGCCTGCCGGCACGCGCCTGCGTCGAAGCGCGTCTGGCCGACCCGGATCTGCGCATCGAAGTCACCGCGGTTGCGGCCGCTTGAGAGGACAGCATGCATACCGGCCTTGTCCACACGCTCGATTTCGACCGCGAAGGCAAAACGCTCGGCTATCTCAGCATTCCGTTCTCGGTCGACCGCTCACCCTATTTCCAGGTCAAGGTACCGATCTGCACCATTCGCAACGGGAAGGGTCCCTCACTGCTGCTGATGGCTGGCAACCACGGCGACGAGTATGAGGGCGAGCTGTCGCTGGCCAAGCTGATCCGCCGGCTCGATCCGGCCGCAATCAGCGGTCGCATCACAATCCTGCCGATGGCGAATGCGCCGGCGGTTATGGCCGCCAAGCGCTGCTCGCCGCTGGACGGCGGCAACCTCAACCGCGCGTTCCCGGGCGATCCGTCGGGCACGCCGACCAGTCGGCTCGCCCATTTCCTGGAAACGGAACTGTTTCCCCGTCACGATGTCGTCTTCGACATCCATTCGGGCGGCACCTCGATGGAGCATCTGCCGACGGCGCTGGTCGAGCGCAATGCCGATGCCGAGCGCCATCGGCGGGGTGTCGAGCTAATGCGCGCGCTCGGGATGCCGTTCGGCTTCGTCGCAGACAACGGCCAGGCCTCGCCGACCTCGATGGGTGCCGCGCGCCGGGCGGGCGCCATCGGCGTCAGCGGCGAATTCGGCGGCGGCGGAACCGCTACCGTCAATTCAATGACGCTTACCGCTCGCGCGCTCGATCGCCTGATGGTCGAGCTGGGCGTGGTCGCGGCACCGGTGCTCACATCGGACGCAGAGCCGGCGAAGCCGACGCGGTTGCTTTCGCTGTCGAGGCACAGCCAGGGCATCTACTCGACGCGGCGCGGCTGGTTCGAGCCTGCGGTCCGCCTCGGCGACAGCGTCAGTGCTGGCCAGCTGGCGGGATGGTATCACGATCTCGAACGGCTGGAGCTTGCCGAGGAGGCGATGCGTTTCTCCGAAAGCGGCATTGTGCTGTCGCGCCGGCTGCACACCATGTGCGAGGCGGGCGACTGCCTGATGCAAGTGGCCGAGCCGGTCGAAGGCTGACGCCGGCCCGGAAGGGACGAAGAACCGAGGATGAGCATGCAGCTTTCGATGTGGACCTATCCCTGGGACATTCAGGATCTCGGCCTGGAGACGGTCGAGCGCGATATTGTCCAGCGCGCCGGCCTCAACATGATCAGCCTGGCCACCTCCTATCATGCCGGTCGCTTCCTGCAGCCGCGCAGCCCGCGGCGAAAAGCCTATTTTCCAGAGGATGGCACCATCTATTTCAAGCCGTCAGCGGCGCGATGGGCCGACCTCGCCATCCAGCCCAAGGTCGCGGATGTGATCAGCGAAGGCGGCGACGTGCTTGGCCAACTCGTCCGCCGGCGGGAACAGGGCGGCCCCGGGGTCTCTTGCTGGACGGTGTGCCTGCACAACACCCGCCTCGGCATGCTTCACCTCGAGGCGGTCACACGCAACGCGTTCGGCGATCCCAACTATTACAATCTCTGTCCCTCGCATCCCGATGCGCGCGCCTATGTCCGGGCGCTGGTTGCGGACATCTCGCACGGCTACAAGCCGGACAGGATCGAACTCGAAAGCCCTTCCTTCATGGGATTTGCCCATGAATACCATCACGAGAAGGACGGCGTCGGCCTGACGCCCGAGGAGGATTTCCTGCTGTCGCTGTGCTTCTGTCCGTCCTGTGTCGATCGCGCGGCTAAAGCCGGGGTCAACGCCGAACGGGCGCGAGCGCTCGTCCGGCAATGGATCGTCGCGACCTGCGAGCGCGCAGTGCCGGAGCGGCGCTTCCCCGGTTTTCCAGCGAGTGGACTCGAAGTTTTCGGGCCGTGGCCGGAGCTACACGCCTATCTGGTCTGGCGCTTCGAGCCGGTGACCAGTCTGGTCGCCGAGCTGCGCGAGGTGGCGCATCCGGCCACCAAGGTCCTCATCATCGACCTCAAGGAAGGCTGGCTGGGTGGCTGCGATCTGGCGGCTGTCGGCAAGGTCTGCGACGGGGCGATCCTGTGCGCCTATGACATGCAGGCCGAGGATGTCGCAAGCCTGGTGACGGACGGCCGCGCCGCGCTCGGCGCCGGCAAATTTCTCGGCACCGGCTACCGGCTTTTTTACCCGGAAATGGCGGGTCCGCACTTGCTAGCGGCGAAGGTCAGCCCGGCGCGGAAAACTGATGTCGATGGCATCAATTTCTATAATTACGGGCTGGTGCCGGCAGCGCGGCTGGATTGGGTGAAGGCCGCGCTCTCGGCCTGAGCCGCCGCCGGCTTAAAATACCCTCACGCCAACCGACATTGTTGCAAAACGGTCATATCGGCAGGGGAACCTGCCAGGATCGCTTGCGTTCCTGAGTCTGTTTGCGCCTTCCGAGGCCAGGAGGCGTGTTTCGGCTCCAACGGGGGAGAATTTCGATGAGACCAGTGGTTCCGCTCGTTCTCGCCGGCTGCCTGATGACTGCCGCGAGCGCCTACGCCGACGATGCAGATTTCCTGCGCTCGTTCCAGGGCAGCTTCGCCGGCAACGGCACCTTCAAGGTGAGCGCGAATGCGCCGACGGTGAATATCTCCTGCGACTTCAAATCCGGCGCTACCTCGACCTCGCTGTCGCTCGACGGCAAATGCCGCGGGCTGATCTTGATGACGCGGGAGATCAGCGCGGATCTGAAGGCCACCGGCAGGGGCTATAGCGGCGTCTACATCGGCTCGCGTACCGGGCCGGCGCAATTGAACGGCAGCCGTTCGGGCAACGCGCTCAACCTCGGCATCCGTTGGGCAAAGGAGGTCAATGGCGACCGCAAAGCGCAGTTGACCGTCGAAAAGACCGGCAGCGACAGCATGCGGCTGACAGTGACCGACACGGATCCAAAAACTGGCAAGACCATGGTGACGAGCCGGATCGACCTGCAGCGCACCTGATCAAGTCCCCATGAATGCCAGCCGGTCTCAGTCCTCGAGCGGCTCGGGCGGGTTGGCGGCACGGCCCTTGCCGAAGGTGTAACCGGTCTCGACGGCCTTCCTGCCGAATTTGTCGCGCAGCTCGTCGATCGCGGTTTCGGCCATTGCGCGCTTGCGCGACTGGACGTCGACCAGATCCGGCGGATCGGCCTTCCCGTCGTCGGAAAGATCGCTGACGCCGATGCCGAGCAGGCGGAATTTCGTGCCGTCGGTCTCGCGACGCAACAAATCGAGCCCGGTCTGGAAGATGCGATCGGCCAGCCGTGTCGGATCGCCAAGCTGGCGGTTGCGGGTGCGCAGCTTGAAATCCTGCGTCTTCAGCTTCAGCACCACGGTGCGCCCGGCAATGCCGGATTTCTTCAGCCGCGCCGAGACTTTTTCCGACAGGCCGCGCAGCACCGGCACCAATTCTGCCAGCGAGCCGATGTCGTTGTCGAAGGTGGTTTCGGCCGACACGCTCTTGGCATCGCCGCCGGGGTCGACGCGGCGGTCGTCCTCGCCGCGCGAAAGCCGGTAGAGCCGGTCGCCCATGACACCGTAGCGCCGCATCAGATCGCCGCGCTCCATGCGCTGCAGCTGGGCAATGGTGCGGATGCCGTCGCGCTCGAGCGTCGCGGCCAAGGCCTTGCCGACGCCCCAGATCAGCGTGACCGGCTGCCCGGCGAGAAAGCTTGGCGCTTCCGCTTCGCCGATGACTGAAAAGCCGCGCGGCTTGCGGAAGTCCGACGCGATCTTGGCCAGGAACTTGCAGTAAGAGAGACCGGTGGAAACGGTTATGCCGAGTTCCTTCTCGACGGTCTGCGCGAAGCGGGCCAGCACAAGCGCCGGCGGCATCCCATGCAGCCGCTCGGTACCGGCGAGGTCGAGAAAAGCTTCGTCGATCGACAGCGGCTCGACCAGCGGCGTCAGCGCCTGCATCAGCGCGCGGACCTCGCGGCCGACGCCGACATATTTTTCCATGTTCGGCGCAATCACCACGGCCTCGGGACAAGCCTCGAGCGCCTTGAACATCGGCATCGCCGAGCGCACGCCCTGGATGCGGGCAATGTAGCAGGCAGTGGAGACGACGCCGCGCCTGCCGCCGCCGACGATCAGCGGCTTGTCCTTCAGCGCCGGATTGTCGCGCTTTTCGATGGCGGCATAGAAAGCGTCGCAGTCGATGTGAGCGATGTGCAGCCGGTAGAGTTCCGGATGACGGACAAGGCGCGGGCTGCCGCAGCGCTCGCAACGGCGCGTCTCGCTGCGCTGAGAAGCCAGGCAGTCGCGACAAAAGCCGTGTTGGGGATTGTTGACAGGAGCCGTCATCGCTGCGAACATAAAGAGAACAAACGCAATGGTACGACAGTGCAGGGCCGGCAACAAGCTTGGCCTGGGGAGAACGTATGAGCACGACCATAGTACCGCTGAGTCCTGAGCATTGGACCGATTTCGAGGATCTCTTCGGCAAGCAGGGCGCCTGTTACGGCTGCTGGTGCACGCATTTCCGGCTGACCCCGGCGGAGCGGCGGGCGAGCGACCGCGAGCGCAACAAGGATCACATCAAGGCGCGCATCGAAGCCGGCCCGCCGCCCGGGCTTCTGGCTTTCGAGGACGGCAAGGCCGTCGGCTGGATGCAGGTCGGCCCGCGCGCCGACGTGCCCGAATGGAACAATCAAGGCCGGGGCTCGGCGCCTGTCGATCCCGCGGATGCCCAAGACCCGAACGTCTGGGCGATCTCTTGCTTTTTCATTCGCGCCAGGGCGCGGGGCAGGGGCATCACTCATCGCCTTGTCGACGGCGGCATCGCCTTTGCCCGCGAAAATGGCGCCAGGCTGCTGGAAGCCTGCCCGATCGATCTGTCGCGCGATTCGCGTTCGATCGGGCTGTTCGTCGGCTCGTCGCGCGTGTTCGAGAAGGCCGGGTTCGAGAGGCTTCTGGAGCGCAAGCCCGGTAGGCCGCTGATGCGGCTTGTGCTTTAGCCGCTTGAGGATTTGGCTTACACTCATCGTGTTGCGGCTGTAATGCTTCTTTTCTACCAGAAGACGAAACGATTTGCCTTCCGAGACCGACGGAGACTGACGTGAAGCGTGTTTTGCCACTTGTTTTCATTCTTGCTTTCAGCGCGCCGGCCGTTGCACAGACCGTCGACAGCCAGGGCGCCAAACAGCTTTCGGACAATCTGGCGCGCTATTTCGGCAAGCAGGCGTTTGAGAAGGGCGTGCTCAAGGTCTCGGTCGAAGGCGACGCCTACAAGATCGCAGTGGACGTCAAGGCCCTGGTCAGCGCCCTGCCGGAGCAGAAGCCGTTCAAGATCGACCTCGCGCCCTATGCCTTGATGGTGAAGCCGCGCAGCGATGGATCCTGGGAGGTCACCTCGGATTATTCCCAAACCATGTCCTTCGAATTCAACGGACCCGAAGGCCCGCAAAGCATGCAAGTTTCGGTCAAGGACGGCAAGGGCTCCGCCGTCTACGATCCGAACCTGGCTGCGTTCACCAGCGGCACCAGCTCGATGGCGGGCATGACGATGACGTCTCGGGAAGCCAAGCAGCAGGCGGACGTCACCGCCGGTGCCGGCACCGCGACGATTGCCGCCACCAAGTCGGCCAATGGCGGCGTCGACTTCAAGGCAACGCAAAAGGTCTCGAGCTTCGTCGAGACGATCAAGATCGACGATCCCAACAGCGGAATGAATTTTCCAGTCACCCTGAAAACGCCCGAACTTTCCGTTGATGCGAATGGCAAGGGCGTACGGACGAAGCCGTTGCTCGACCTTCTTGCCTTTGCCGTCGCCAACGAGGACGAAGCCAAGCTCAAGGCTAACCAGGCGGAGCTCAAATCGCTCCTGTTGGCCGCGCTGCCCGTCTGGGAAAGGATCGACGGCAACTACAGCTTCAAGGATTTCGAGGTGGAGAGCCCCGTCGGCAAATTCGCGGCGAAGCAGCTCAGCACCGCGTTCGGGATGGACGGAATCTCACCGAACGGCAGAGTCGACTACGCGATCAAGGCCTCCGGGCTGACGATCCCGCGGCAAGCGCTGCCCGCCTGGAGCGTCGCGTTGCTGCCGACGGATATCGACCTCAACTTCGGTGGCGCCAATATTGATCTCGATACGATGGCAAGGAAGACGATCGAAGCCTTTGATCTCAATAAGAATCCGTCGCTGCCGGATGCATTCGGCAAGGCTTTGTTCGAGGATTTCAAGGCCAAGAAGCCCAAGTTCGTGTTCGGGCACTCGACAGTGAAGAATGGCGGTATCGAAGTCGCCATGGAAGGCGAGGTGTATTTCCCGGATAGCAAGAAAGCCGATGGGAGCGTGACCATCGACGTCGCCGGCTACGACAGGATCGTCGATGCCCTGAAGGAAGCGGCAAAGAGCGATGAGCAAATGGTGCAGGCCTTCCCGTTCGCGCTTGCCGTCAAGGGTTTTGGCAAGACACTGCCTGACGGTCGCCTGGAGTGGGTGATCAACACCAAGGCCGATGGGTCCATCGTCGTCAACGGCGCCATGCTGAAGGGCCCGGATAAAGTCCAGGACGACAGCGCGGGGCAGGACGACAATTCGAGCGGCGATGACGGCGCGAACGGAACGGACAATTCAACCGGCGGGGCCGATTCGGACGGCGGCGACAATGGCGGGGCTGGAGCGAAGCTGCAGCCCTGAGCGCCTGAATTATAGCCCGAGCGCGCCCGCAATCCTCGGCGCCGCCTCGCGCCAGTTGTCGACCGAGATGATGTCGTCCGGCGTCGGCGGCAGGAAAGCGCGCAGCGTGTTGTCGGCCATCAGGTGGAAGAGGTGCGCGTCGACGACAGAGCTGCGCGCCGACAGCAGGTTGGAGGGCTGGTCGTCGACGAAGGCGACGGGCCGGCCCTTGGCGCCGCGCAGCTTGGCGATGGCTGGGCCCTTGGCCATTTCGGTGGTCAGGAGCGGGTAGTTCAGGCCAAGCGCGTCGAGATACGCCCGGCGCACGGCGCGGTGCTTGTGTGGCATCGCGGTCAGGAGCACGATCTCGGCGCGCTGTCCGAGCGACGTCAGCGCCTCCGCGGCGCCGTCGGTGATGCTTTGCCAATCGGCCTGGGCATCGAAGAAATCGCCGAGAAGGGCCGTGACCTCGGCCTGCTCGATCAGCCGGCCGGACGCCGTCTCGGCGATGTTGCCGGTGAGGCGGAAGGAGGCGAGAGTCAGCCCGAAGCCGCGCGACCTCAGGTAGCGCGGGAAGGGACGGATGAATTCGAGCACGACATCATCGACATCGAGCACCAGCAGCGGCCGGTCGTCGGCCGCCAACTCCTCGATCTGGCGCGCGGTTTCGGGATCGTCGCTCATGTCGAGCGCTCATGATCGTCATTGCCGAGCGGCAGCGCCCGCAAGGCCTTGCCGACGGCAGCCGGTGGCGTGCCCGTTTCCTCGGCAAAGCGCAAAAGCGTCGGCTCGTGGGCGAGGATGAACTGCAGCACGCCGGCAAGGAAGCCCGGCTCCGCGGCAGCGTGGCGGATCGACCGCGCCTCGATGCCGGTTATCGCCAGGAAGCGAGGCAACAGCTCCGGATCGCCGGCGACGAAGCCAAGCGCCCTGACGGCAAGGGTTTCCGCCTCCTCGCGCATTGACGCTGCGTTCGTCATCATTACCTTTTGCCGATGTGCATGTTGAGTCTTTCTTCCGCAGTAATGGCAAGCGTCGCTTGCGGCAAGTCTCAGCCGCTTCAGCCCTGCAGCCGCAAGTGGAATGGGTGTGCTTTTCCAACGGCAGGTTTGCGTTTCGTCAATCATATTGACGTAGGGTACAGGCGGGTTGGGTGCGATCCGGCAAGGACGCATGACGGCGGTCTTCGGCTCAGGGGACCGTCGGGACGGGAAATTGATGGCTAAGAAGGTCATGATCGTCGAGGACAATGAGCTCAACATGAAGCTCTTTCGGGACCTCATCGAAGCCAGCGGTTACGAAACGGTCCGCACGCGCAACGGCCTGGAGGCGCTGGATCTCGCGCGCCAGCACCGGCCGGACCTGATCCTGATGGACATCCAACTGCCCGAGGTTTCTGGCCTGGAAGTGACCAAGTGGCTGAAGGAAGACGACGAATTGCACTCGATCCCAGTCATCGCCGTCACCGCCTTCGCGATGAAGGGCGACGAGGAGCGCATCCGCCAGGGTGGCTGTGAGGCCTATATTTCCAAACCAATCTCGGTGCCGCGCTTCATCGAAACGATCAAATCCTATCTGGGCGATGCCTGAGCCGGAGCCTTTGAGATGACCGCGCGGATCCTCGTCGTCGATGACATCCCCGCCAATGTGCGGCTGCTGGAGGTTCGGCTGCTGGCCGAATATTTCGAAGTGCTGACGGCCGGCAACGGCCCGGATGCGATCGAGACCTGCGAAAACGGCAAGGTCGATGTCGTGCTGCTCGACGTGATGATGCCGGGCATGGACGGCTTCGAGGTCTGCAAGCGGCTGAAGAGCGACCCGGCGACCTCGCATATTCCGGTTGTCATGATCACCGCGCTCGACCAGGTATCGGACCGGGTGCGCGGCCTTGAGGCGGGCGCCGACGATTTCCTCACCAAGCCGGTCAATGATCTGCAACTGATGACGCGGGTGAAGAGCCTGGTCAGGCTGAAGTCGCTGACCGACGAATTGCGGCTGCGCGCCTCGACCACGCGCAACATCGGCATCGAAGAGCTGCTCAGCCGCAACTTCGCGACGGAAGACACCAAGCCCAAGGTGCTTCTGGTGGACGAGCGCAAGTCGTCTATCGAGCGTATCCAGAAGATGCTTCGCGGCAGCGCCGATCTCGACGTCGCCACCGATCCGAATGCCGGATTCTTCCAGGCCGCCGAGACCGCCTATGAATGCGTGCTGATCTCGACGGCCTTCGCCGATTTCGATGCGCTCCGGCTTTGCTCGCAACTGCGCTCGCTCGACCGCACCCGCTTCCTGCCGATCATGCTCTTGGCCGATGAGGGCGAGGAGGGCCGCATCATCCGCGGCCTCGAACTCGGCATCAACGACTATCTGACGCGGCCGATCGATCAGCACGAGCTGACGGCCCGGCTGCGCACGCAGGTGCGGCGCAAGCGCTATAACGATCAGCTGCGCGCCAGCGTCACCCAGACCATCGAGATGGCGGTGACCGACGCGCTGACCGGCCTGCACAACCGCCGCTACCTGGATAGCCATCTTGAGACGCTGTTCGACCGCGCCGTGGCGCGGCGGCGGCCGCTCTCGGTGATGATCACCGACCTCGACCGTTTCAAATCCATCAATGACGCCCATGGCCATGACGGCGGCGACGACGTTCTGCGTGAATTCGCCAGGCGGCTGCGCAAGAACGTGCGCGGCATCGATCTCGCCTGCCGCTTCGGCGGCGAGGAGTTCGTCGTGGTTATGCCGGATACCGACGGGCCCATCGCCGAGAAGGTGGCCGAGCGTATCCGCGCCGAGATCGCGCAGGCGCCCTTCGCAATCGGAAGCGGTGGCAAGACGATCGAGGTGACGGTCAGCGTCGGCGTGTCATCGGTGCTGAGGGGAGCCGATACGGTCGCGGCGTTGATGAAGCGAGCCGACCTTGCGCTCTACGAGGCCAAGAGCGGCGGCCGCAACCGGGTTGTCGCCAAGGCCGCCTAATCCATGCCACCCAATTGGTGCGCAGCAGTTTTGGCGCACCGACATGGACAAGACCAGAAGACTTAAGCGCGTTGCCTGAATCGTTGCGCCGCGATGCGGTTACCCACGGAAGCCCCAATTCCGCGTCAACCCGATAGGGTTAGGAATTTACCTTAATCCAAGCGATTCGGGAGCCGTGGTTAAGAAATGGTTGATTTTCATAAGTTCTTGAGCAAATCTGCTTGGCATAGAACGAAGACGAAGCCGGCACGAGGGTAGACTGCCCGGCTCGATCCAGAAAATACCCCATGATGCTCAGGTCCGCCGCATCTCCTGGGTCCGTGGGGTCGGCCGGCCGGCGCTGGCACATAGTGGCCTCCTCGTACCGCTGCCAACCGCCGACCGGCCCCCTTTTTCTCATGCATGATTCAGCGTCAGGCAGCCGCGGGCTTTCTTGCTCGAGCGTCCGCCCGCTGAAAACAAAAACGCCGCCCCAAGGGGCGGCGTTCGGCATTTCAGGATAAACCGGATTACTTGATCTTGGTTTCCTTGAACTCGACGTGCTTCTTGGCAATCGGGTCGTACTTACGGAACGACAGCTTGTCCGTCTTGGTGCGGCTGTTCTTGCTGGTCACGTAGAAGAAACCGGTGTCGGCGGTCGACAGAAGCTTGATCTTGATGTTTGCGGCTTTGGCCATGATGTTCGTCCGTTAATGTTCGTGGAGTTTTGGCCGCTGGAGCACGGGGAAAACACCCGGACGCGGGAAACTTGGCGCGACACATAAAGAACGCGCCCGGAAAGTCAAGCCCAAGCCCCTTCTTGCCCCGTTTTGACGTGGCGGAACTCGCCGCGTCAGGCGTTCTCCCTGACCTGCAGATCGGCCTTCTTCCAGTCGCCGGTGGTGTTCCACCAGCGGTTCGGATTGGTATGGTCGTCGAGTCCCTTGGAACGGCTGGTCAGCAGCGGCTGAATGCGGATCACAGGCTCCTGGTAGGAATGGGCCTGGAATATCGCTTCGGCGACACGGGCGGCGAGCGCCTGATCGTCGGGCAGTTCGAACGACACCTCGACCGTGCCCGGCCGCCTGCGCAACTCGATCTCGGCGCCCGCGGCAGCGCATTCGAGCGTCCGGTAGCGCTCTATTCCTTGCGCCGACTGGTAGGCATTGCCGTCATACTTGCCCATGCGCAGCGGCGTGATCGCCACCACCGCCTCCATGATGCGCTCGACATCGGCCGCCGGCGCCTGGAAGGTGACGAGCAGAAGCAGTTCCATCCTGAGGGACTTGGTTTCAAAGCCGCTGTCGATCATCGCTATATCCTCGCTCTTCCTGGATCGGAGCGAGGGTATAGCAGGGGGCCTGCTGACACGGTGATGTCAGCATGCCCCGGTGCTGGGCGACATTTTCACTAGAGGATCTTTCGCACCAACCTGACGAGGACCAGGAGCATGTACGCGGCAAAGAACAGCGCCAGCGACCAGCCGAAGCCCGAAGGGCCGAAGGCGTCCATGCCGATGCCGATCGCCTGCGGGCCGATCACCATGCCGACCCCATAGCAGAGCACGAAGGCGGCGTTGGCAGAGGCGAGTTCATGGCCGGAAAGCTGAGAACCCAGATGCGCAAGGCCGATCGTGTACATGGCCGCGACCACACCGCCCCAGACGAACAGAAGCGCCGCCATCAGGTGCCAGTCCTTGGCGAAGAAAGGCATGAACACGGTTCCGATGAGGCCGACCGTGGCGCAGGCCAGAAGCAGGTAGCGGCGGTCCGAGACTCGGTCGCTGATCATGCCAATCGGTATCTGCAGCAGCACGTTGCCGAGCCCGATCATGGTCAGCAACAGCGCAGCGTCGGCCTCGGAGTAGCCGATGCGGCTGCCATAGACCGGGAACAGCGAAAAGCCGCCGGTCTCGACGGCGCCGAATACGAGCACGGCGAAGGTTGCTGTGGGCACCATCCAGATATAGCGCAGGAAATGGCTGGTTTCGCCGTCGGCGACGATCGCCGGGCTCTCGTTACGGGCCGCCAGCACCGGGATGGCAGCAAGCGTTACCAACGCAATGGTGACGCCGAACGGCAGGAATCCACCGGAGCCGACATGGGCGAACAGCCACGGCCCGGCGGCGAAGCCCAGAGAAAGCACCGTAGCGTAGATGCCAAGCACAAGGCCGCGACGATGCGGGGGCGCCGAGGTGCTGATCCAGAATTCCGACAGAATGAAGAGCACTGTCAGCGAAATGTGCAGCGCGACGCGGAGCGGAAACCACATCCAGAAGGCCGGCGCGAAATGAAAGCCGACAAAAGCGAGCGCGCCAACGGCGATCATCAAAAGCATGGTCTGGGCGACGCCGAGGCGCATGGCCAGCGGCGTGGCGAGCGGCGCGCCGGCGATCGAGGCGAGCCCGGCGACCGCAGTGTTGAGGCCGATCATCGAGGCCGAGTGGCCGCGCGATTCGAGGATGACGCTGAGCAGCGGCATGCCGAGGCCGATGGCAATGCCGACCACGCTGATCGAGGAGATCGCCGCAGTCATCGGCAGCCAGTGTACGCGTTCGTCGCCCTGTTGCTGGGTATCGACCGTCATCGATGGGGATGCTCTGCTTCTAAAGGACTTCGCGAACGAAGCGGTTTCGGATGAGGCGGAAGAACGGCACTGCGCCGCCCGGACGCAGCAACGGATCGTGGGCGAGCCGCCTTTCCAGTTCTTCCAGGATCATGCGGGTGATGTCGGGTGTGTCGGCCTTGCGGGCGTCATCAAGCGGCAGCCAGACGAGCTCTTCCAATTCGTGGGTTGGACCGCCGTCGGGCAATTCGACGGCGACATCCTCACGCCAGGCGCTGAAGAACCGGGTATCGAAGCGGCGCACCCGGTTGGGCGGCGTGATGGCGCGGGCAATAAAGCGCAGGGCGTCCAGCGACGGTGCGACGCCGTGGTCGACGAAACCCTGCCAATCGCGCTTGGCGGTGGCGAACGGGCCTTTACGGCCGATCAGCAGGCCGGCTTCCTCGTAAGTCTCACGAATTGCCGACATGGCGATGGCGCGCGCCCGTGCGGCGCTCGCGCGGCCGGGGCCGCTCACAAGCCTTGCCTCTTCCTCACGATGAAGCGAGGCAGCCACCGGAACGCGGCTGTCGGCGGGATCTGTGCGGCCGCCTGGGAATACGAATTTCCCCGGCATGAAGGCGTGGCCGGCGTGGCGCCGGCCCATCAGCACCAGAACGTCGCTGGCTCTCCTGTCGAGCAGGATCAAGGTTGCGGCATCGCGCGGGCGAAGCGGCCGACCGCCGTGCACGGCCAAGCCTTTATCGAGCTTGTCGACATCCGCCTTGGTCATTCCTTCCATGCGCTCGACCTAGCGGAAACTTCTCGAACGCGAAAGTGGCTTACGTGTCCGGCCTTTGCACCAGCCCCGGACCAAACGTCGCTGCCGCAGCGATCCCAGGAAAAACGCGCAGCGGTTCTCGATCTGGAATTCCACTGCTCGGAGATGGTCGTTGTTTGTCTCAAGGGCAGAACCGCTGCAGGCTTAGGGATGCGGCTCGAACTCGTCCTTCTCGCCGCCGAAGCCGTGCATATAAAGCGCCCATTGCAGGCCGATGACGGCGCCTTTGACCGGCTGCAACAGCGCGATGGCCAGAATGATGGTCAGCGGCACCCAGATCAGCGCGTGCTGCCAGGTCGAAAGCGTGGTGGTGGCCTCCACGCTCATGAAGGCGCCAACCACAATGTGGCCGACGATGACGATCACCAGATAGGCGGGAAGGTCGTCGGCGCGATGGTGATGAAGCTCCTCGCCGCAGACGCCGCATTTGTCTACGGGCTTGGTGAAGGCGCCGAACAGCTTGCCTTCGCCGCAATGCGGGCAGCGGCCAAGCATGCCGCGCTTGATTGCCGTCCACAGCGGACGCGCGACGCGGCCGGAATGATGCTCGCCGCCGAAAACCTGTTCTTCCATGCCCTTCGACATCATCTTCTCCTGCCGCGGGTACCCATGCGCGACTGCGACGCGCGGGCGCGGCCCTTGGTCTTGTGGAACGACCGTCGCGAGCCTGGCAGCGGCTTCGGGTCGCTCAGCATCTCGAAACGCATCGCGCCGGCCATCGGCGCAACCTCGAGCAGCCGCACCTCGACGCGGTCGGCTAGCTGATAGCCCTTGCCGGTGCGCTCTCCGAACAGCGATCGAGCGGTTTCATCGTAGATATAGTAATCGCCGTTCAAACTTGACACCGGGATGAAACCATCGGCGCCATACTGCGGCAATTGGACAAAGAGTCCCGCCTTGGTGACGCCGGAGATGCGCGCGTCGAAGGTGTCGTTGATGCGCTCGGCGAGGTAGCCCGCGATCAACCGGTCGACCGTGTCGCGTTCGGCGGCCATGGCGCGGCGTTCGGTGGCCGAGATCAGCGCGCCGACCTCCTCCAGGCGATCCGCCTCCTGCTGCGTCAGGCCGCCGGGACCGAGGCCGAGTGCGGCAATCAGTCCGCGATGCACGATGAGATCCGCATAGCGCCGGATCGGCGAGGTGAAATGCGCGTAGCGTCTCAGGTTGAGACCGAAATGGCCGATGTTCTTCGGCGAATATTCCGCCTGGCTCTGCGAGCGCAGCACCACTTCATTGACCAGCGCCTCGTTGTCGGCACCGCGCACCCGCTCCAGAATGCCGTTGAACTGCCCGGGCCGCATCTGCGCGCCGCGCGCCAGCGACAGGCCAAGCGTGTGCAGGAACTCGCGCAGCGATTCCTGTTTCGCCAGCGACGGCGCGTCGTGGATGCGGTAGACGAGCGGCTCTTTCTTGCCTTCAAGCGTCTCCGCGGCCGCGACATTGGCCTGGATCATGAACTCCTCGATCAGCTTGTGGGCATCGAGGCGCTCCGGCACGACGACCCGGTCGACGGTGCCGTCGGGCTTGAGCAGGATCTTGCGTTCCGGCAGCTCCAGTTCGAGCGGCTGGCGGCTGTCGCGGCCGCGCTTGAGCACGGCATAGGCGTCCCAGAGGGGCTTCAGAACGCCTTCGAGGATCGGCCCCGTCTTGTCGTCGGGCACGCCATCGATCGCCGCCTGCGCCTGCGGATAGGCGAGCTTGGCCGCCGATTTCATCATGATGCGGTGGAAGGAGTGCCTGAGCTTGCGGCCTTCCGCCGAAAAGGTCATGCGCACGGCGATCGCCGGGCGGTCCTCCGCTTCGCGCAGCGAGCAGAGGTCGTTGGAGATGCGCTCGGGCAGCATCGGCACGACGCGGTCCGGGAAATAGACCGAATTGCCACGCTTCAGCGCCTCGCGGTCGAGCGGCGTGCCGTAGCGGACATAGGCCGCGACATCGGCGATTGCCACGGTGACGATGACGCCGCCGGGATTTTTCTCGTCCGTATCGGGCGTGGCGAACACCGCGTCGTCATGGTCCTTGGCGTCGGCCGGATCGATGGTGACCAGCGGCAGATCGCGCCAGTCCTCGCGCCCGGCAAGCGAAACCGGCTTCACGGCGTCGGCTTCGGCGATCACATCGGCCGGAAAGACATGGGGTATGTCGTGGGCGTGGATGGCGATCATCGAGACCGCCTTCTCGCTGGTCAGCGAGCCCAGCACCGCCAGCACCTTGGCCCGCGGCAGGCCGTAGCGCGAAGCGCGAGCCGGCTCGACCTCCACCAGATCGCCGTTTTTGGCGCCGTTCTGGAATTCCTTGTCGACGATCAGTTCGGGCTGGCGACGTTCCACCGGCTCGATGCGAAAGGTGCCGTCCTTCAGCACGCGGAAGACGCCGAGCACGGCTTCGCTGCGCTTCTCGAAAATCTTCATGACCCGCCCGGTATAGGCGGGGCCTGAGGGTTCGTCGGTCGGGAAGGTCTTGGCGAGGACGCGGGCGCCGATGCCCGGAACCGGGCCGCTGGCGCCGCGCGAAATGCGGATGGCGATCACGGGCGGCGAGCCCTGGCCGGTGTATTCGCTCGGATGCGCCAGAAGCACACCGTCGTTATCGCGGCCGAAAATGTCGAGCACGGCGACATGGGGCAGGGAGCCGGCGCGGGTGAGCCGCTTGCGCTTCCTGGTCAGCAGGCCCTCATCCTGCAGGTCGCGAAGCAGATCCTTGAGCCAGATGCGGTCCTCGCCGCGCAGCGCGAAAGCCTTGGCGATGTCGCGTTTTCCGGAGCGGTCGGGGTTCTCGGCGATGTAGCGCAGGATTTCGTCGCGCGAGGGTCGGTAATCGTCCTTGACCACCTTGGCCCTGGTGTCGGCGCTGCGTGGATCGCCGTGACTTCTTCCGGAGATCCTGCGCGCCACGTCGTGCTATCCTTTCTTTGCCGCCCGGCGGAACGGCTTCTTGCCGCCTCCGCCCTTGGCTTCCTTCTCGGCAATCAGGGCGATTGCCTCTTCCATTGTCACCGATTGCGGATCCTTGCCCTTGGGCAGCGTCGCATTGACCTTGCCGTAATTGACGTAGGGTCCGTAGCGGCCGTCGCGCACGACGATCTTGCCGCCGCCGTCGGGATGCTCGCCCAGTTCCTTCAGCGCAGCCGGCGTGCTCCCGTTGCGGCTGCCCTTGCCCTTCTGCTGCTTCTCGGCGATCACCGACACGGCGCGGTTCAGGCCGATCGAGAACACGTCCTCGATGCTTTCGAGATTTGCGTAGGTGCCGTCGTGCAGCACGAAGGGTCCGTACCGCCCAAGACCGGCCGAAATCATCTTGCCGGTTTCCGGATGCTTGCCGACATCGCGCGGCAACGCCAGTAGCGCCAGCGCCTTCTCATGGTCGATCGACTCGGCGGTCCAGCCCTTGGGCAGGCTCGAGCGCTTGGCGTCCTTGCCTTCGCCGCGCTGGATGTAGGGGCCGAAGCGGCCGCTCCTGAGCGTGATCTCCTCGGCGGTGTATGGGTCCTTGCCGAGCAGCTTGACGCCGTCCTCGCCGTTGCCGTTCTCGCCGTTGGGATTGGCGGCGTCGCCAAGCTGGCGGGTATAGGAGCATTCCGGATAGTTCGAGCAGCCGACGAAGGCGCCGAACTTACCGAGCTTCAGCGACAGGTTGCCGGTGCCGCATTTCGGGCAGACGCGCGGGTTTGAGCCGTCCTCCCGCGCGGGGAACACCAGCGGCGCCAGCTCATCGTTGAGCGCATCGAGCACGTCTGAGACGCGCAGCTCCTTGATATCGTCGACGGCGCCCGAAAAATCCTTCCAGAAGTCGCGCAGCACGTCCTTCCAGGCGAGCTTGCCGTCGGAGATCTCGTCGAGCTTTTCCTCGAGCGAGGCGGTGAAGTCATATTCGACATAGCGCTCGAAGAAGCTTTCGAGGAAGGCCGACAGCAACCGGCCCTTGGCCTGCGGCACCAGCTTGCGCCGGTCGATGGCGACGTAGTCGCGGTCCTCGAGCGTCTTCAGGATCGCCGTGTAGGTCGACGGCCGGCCAATGCCGAGCTCTTCCAGCTTCTTGATCAGCGACGCCTCGGAATAGCGCGGCGGCGGCTCGGTCGTGTGCTGGGTGGCGTTGATCGCCTCGCGGGCAAGCTGTTCGCCGGCGCGGATCTCGGGCAGGCGGCGGCTCTCCTCGTCCTCTGCGTCCTCGTCCTTCTGGTCGGTGTAGGCGGCGATGAAGCCGTCGAAGCGGATGACCGAGCCGACTGCGCGAAGCTCGGCGGTGCGGGCGCCGTTGACCGCCTCGATCTCGACCGTGGTGCGCTCGATCTCGGCCGGCTGCATCTGGCTCGCGATCGCGCGCTTCCAGATCAGCTCATAGAGGCGCGCCTGATCGGCATCGAGATATTGCCTGACCGATGCCGGCGTGCGCTTGAAATCGGTAGGGCGGATCGCCTCATGCGCTTCCTGGGCGTTCTTGGCTTTGACCGAATAATAGCGTGGATTTTCGGGCAGGTATTTCGCGCCGAACTCGCTGGCAATGGCATCGCGCGCCGCGGTGATCGCCTCCGGCGCCATCTGCACGCCGTCGGTTCGCATATAGGTGATGAGGCCGGCGGTCTCGCCGCCGACATCCATGCCTTCGTAAAGCTTCTGCGCCACCTGCATGGTGCGGTTGGCCGAGAAGCCGAGCCGCGAGGAGGCGGCTTGCTGCAGTGTCGAAGTGGTGAAGGGCGGACCCGGATTGCGCTTGGTGGGCTTGGCTTCGACAGAGAGCGCCTTGAAGGTCGCACCTTCGAGCATCGCCTTGATATCGTCGGCCTGGACCTTGTTGGCGATGTCGAGCTTCTGCAGCTTCTTGCCGGCATAGGCGGTCAGCCGCGCCTCGAAACTGTCGTTGCGCGGCGTGTTGAGGATGGCGGCGATCTGCCAGTATTCCTCGCGGACGAAGCGCTCGATCTCGGATTCGCGGTCGCAGACCAGCCGCAGCGCCACCGACTGCACGCGCCCGGCGGAACGGGCGCCCGGCAGCTTGCGCCACAGCACCGGCGAGAGGGTGAAGCCGACGAGATAGTCGAGCGCGCGGCGCGCGAGATAGGCGTCCACCAGCGGCGCATCGATCTGGCGCGGATTGGCCATGGCCTCCATTACCGAGGTCTTTGTTATGGCGTTGAAGACGACGCGGCTGACCGGCTTGTCCTTCAGCGCGCGCTTCTGCCTCAGCACTTCCAGCACATGCCAGGAAATCGCCTCGCCCTCGCGATCCGGGTCGGTGGCGAGGATCAGGCCGTCGGCGTCCTTGACCGCCTTGGCGATGTCGGCGAGGCGCTTGCCGGAGGCGGTGTCTACCGACCAGGACATGGCGAAGTCCTCGTCCGGGCGCACCGAGCCGTCCTTGGCCGGCAGATCGCGGACATGGCCGAACGAGGCCAGGACCTTATAGTTCTTGCCCAGATATTTGTTGATTGTCTTCGCCTTGGCCGGCGATTCGACGACGACGACGTCCATGAGGTCTCTTATCAGCTGTGAGGCGGCGGAAGAGCTCCGCGGCGCACGACGAAATCCCACTCTTTTCGTCGCTCACATGGCCGTGCTTTTGCAATCGGTCAAGGGGACAGGCCCAATTTGCGAACTGGCCGACAGCGATACACTCTTAGAGTGTATGGCGGAGAACACATTTTTTGGCGCACCGACGGATCGTGTCTTGGCTCGGTCTTTTACCGAGGGGAGTCGCCGACAGAACCAGCATCGGCCCGGCGGTACGCGGACGGCACGCGGCACTGGCGCGCCATCCATTGAACGCGCAGCGGCCGCCGCTTCTTCCTCGGCTAGCGACCACGCGCCACACAATGGTGATTGGCACCAGGGCGCCGGCATCGCTATATCGGCGCCAGCACAACCGGGGCATCGTGAAATGGCATTGGACATCGGCTATGTCAGCGCGGTCGGAGCAGGGGCGATCTCGTTCCTGTCGCCTTGCGTGCTGCCGCTGGTGCCGCCTTATCTTTGCTACATGGCCGGCGTTTCGGTCGACGATTTCCGCGGCAACGCCGGCGCGACGGCGCGGGAAGGCGCACGTGGCGCGCTGCTCTATGCCTCTGTTGCCTTCGTCCTCGGCTTCTCGACCGTCTTCGTCGCGCTTGGCGCCGGCGCCTCGACGATCGGCCGGCTGCTGCGCGTCTGGCAGGAACCGCTGGCGATGGTGGCCGGCGCGCTGATCATCATCATGGGCCTGAATTTCCTCGGCATCGTGCGCATCCCGCTCTTGTCGCGCGAGGCGCGCTTCCAGTCGCAGGGCAAGCCGGCCAGCATGATCGCCGCCTATGTCATGGGGCTGGCCTTTGCTTTCGGCTGGACGCCCTGCATCGGCCCGGTGCTGGGGCCGATCCTGACTTTAGCCGGCGGCCGCGAGACGGTGGGCGAGGGCGCGCTGCTGCTCGCCGCCTATTCGCTCGGGCTCGGCATCCCCTTCCTGATCGCGGCGCTGTTTTCCGGCGCCTTCATGCGCTTCCTGGGAAAATTCCGCGTCCATCTCGGTCGCGTGGAAAAAGCGATCGGCGCGCTGCTCGTCGTCGCCGGCGTGTTTTTTCTCACCGGTGGCGTGCAGAGCGCATCCTACTGGCTGCTGGAAAACTTCCCGGCGCTCGGGCGGCTCGGGTGATCTGCCACTTCGTGCACAGGATCGAATTGTGGACCCGACGATCAAGAGTCCAGGTGATCCGCTGTCTCACCGGAATTTAACCGCATTGGTGCAGCATCACGCCGCTGCTAGCATGCGATGATTTGAATCCTTTCATACGGTTGCCCTATGAGCCAGAGATCCTGCCTGTCCGTCATCCTCGCCGCCGGCGAAGGTACGCGCATGAAGAGCGCGATGCCCAAGGTGCTGCACGCCATTGCCGGCCTGCCGATGGTGGCTCATGTGGTGAAGGCCGCTGAGGCCGCCGGGGCAACGGGTCTGGCGCTGGTGATCGGCCACGGCGCCGACGAGATGCGGAAGGCGGTGCAGAAATTCGCGCCGAAAGCCGAGACCTTCGTGCAGGAGAAGCGGCTCGGCACGGCCCATGCGGTGCTTGCCGCGCGCGAAGCGATAGCGAAGGGCTACGACGACATCCTCGTCATGTTCGGCGACACGCCGCTGATCGATGCGGCAGCGCTGGCTGCCGCGCGGCAGAAGCTGGCGGAGGGTGCTGCCGTTGCGGTGATCGGCTTCCGCCCGCCCAATCCGACGGGATACGGCCGGCTGATCGAGAAGGGCGGGCGTCTCGTCGCCATCAGGGAGGAGAAGGACTGCTCCGAGGCGGAAAAAAAGATCGGCTTCTGCAATGCCGGGATGATGGCGGTGGCCGGCAACCAGGCGCTTCGGCTGCTCGACAAGGTCGGCAACAACAATGCCAAGGGCGAGTTCTATCTCACCGACATCGTCGAGCTCGCCGGCGCGGACGGGCTCGATGTGGTGGCCACCGAGGCGAGCTTCGAAAGCGCGCTCGGCATCAACAACCGGGCCGAGCTCGCCGAGGCGGAAGCTATCTGGCAGGCGCGCCGGCGGCGCGAGGCGATGCTTGCCGGCGTGACGCTGATCGCGCCCGAAACCGTCTATTTCTCGCATGACACCGAGATCGGCGCCGATACGACTGTCGAGCCGAATGTCTGGTTCGGGCCGGGCGTCAAGATCGCTTCAGGGGCGAAAATCCACGCCTTCAGCCATATCGAAGGCGCCACGATCGCTTCCAATTGCGATGTCGGGCCGTTCGCGCGGCTGCGGCCGGGCGCTGATCTGCGGCAAAAGGCCAAGGTCGGCAATTTCTGCGAGGTCAAGCAGGCAACGATCGAGGAAGGCGCCAAGGTCAACCACCTGACTTATATCGGCGACGCGCGGGTCGGTGCTGGGGCGAATATCGGCGCTGGCACCATCACCTGCAACTATGACGGCTTTTCCAAATTCTTCACCGATATCGGCGAGGGCGCGTTCGTCGGCTCCAACTCCGCGCTGGTGGCGCCGGTCACGATAGGCAAGGGTGGCTACATCGCTTCGGGCAGCGTGATCACCGAGAGCGTGCCCGACGATGCGCTGGCCTTCGGCCGCGCCCGCCAGAAGACGCTGCCTGGTAAGGGCAAGGAATTGCGCGAGCGCTTCGCGTCGGCGGCCGCGGCGAAGAAAAGAGCCGCGGAATGATCGTCAAAGGACGTTTGCTGGGCCGGCGCCGCTGGCGCCAACCATAAATGATCGAGCACCGCGCCGCGAAAAACCAACCATTTGCAGTAACCGGATTGCAAGCGCGGCGTGTCATGGTGCATCAGTCGCAAAACCGTTCCGGGTGACACCGAACGAAACGCAAAGTGACTTTCGCGGCAGGCCGGCCATCCGTAAATAGCGCTGGGTTTTCGCGGGGAATCGGGGGCAGCGCATGTGCGGTATCGTTGGAATTGTCGGCCATTCACAGGTCGCGCCGCTGATCGTCGATGCGCTGAAGCGGCTCGAATATCGCGGCTATGACTCGGCCGGCGTCGCCACCATCGAGAATGGCACGCTCGGCCGCCGCCGCGCCGAAGGCAAGCTCATCAATCTCGAACGCCGGCTGAAAGAAGATCCGCTGGAAGGCACGATCGGCATCGGCCATACCCGCTGGGCGACCCATGGCGTGCCGAACGAGACCAATGCGCATCCGCATTTTTCCGAAGGCGTCGCGATTGTCCACAACGGCATCATCGAGAACTTCGCCGAGCTGCGCGACGAGCTCTCCCGCGATGGCTACAAATTCGCCTCTCAGACGGACACCGAGGTCATCGCGCATCTGGTCGCGCGGGAGCTCGCCAAGGGGCTGAAGCCGGTCCAGGCAGCGCACCAGGCGCTGAAGCGGCTCTCGGGCGCGTTTGCGCTGGCGATCATGTTCAAGGGCGACGAGGATCTGATCGTCGGCGCCCGCAACGGTCCGCCGCTTGCCGTCGGCCATGGCGACGGCGAGATGTTTTTGGGCTCGGACGCGATCGCGCTGGCGCCTTTCACCAGCGCAGTCACCTATCTCGAAGATGGCGACTGGGCGGAAGTGCGTCGCAACAGCGTCACCATCTATGACGCCGACGGCAACAAGGTCGACCGCAAGCGCCAGCAGTCGCTGTCGACCAGCTTCATGGTCGACAAAGGCAACCGCCGCCATTTCATGGAAAAGGAAATCCATGAGCAGCCGGAGGTGATCTCGCACACGCTGGCGCATTATGTCGATTTCGTCTCCGGCGTGTCGAGGCCGCTCGAGCTGCCCTTCGACTTTGCCAAGATCGGCCGGTTGGCGCTCTCGGCCTGCGGCACCGCCTATCTGGCCGGGCTGATCAGCAAGTACTGGTTCGAGCGCTATGCGCGGCTGCCGGTCGACATCGACGTCGCCTCGGAATTCCGTTACCGCGAGATGCCGTTGTCGGCGAACGACGCGGCCTTCTTCGTCTCCCAGTCGGGCGAGACCGCCGACACGCTGGCTTCCCTGCGCTACTGCCGCCAGGCCGGCATGAAGATCGGCGCGGTCGTCAATGTGCGCGAATCCACCATGGCGCGCGAATCCGACGTCGTGCTGCCGACGCTTGCCGGGCCGGAGATCGGCGTCGCCTCGACCAAGGCCTTCACCTGCCAGCTCTCCGTGCTGGCCTCGCTCGCAGTGCGGGCCGGCGTGGCGCGCGGGACGATCTCGCGCGATGAGGAGAAGCGGCTGGTGCGCGAGCTTTCCGAGGCGCCGCGCTTTGCCACACAGGTGCTGAAGCTCGACGAGCAGATCGAACGCATCTCGCGTGAGCTTTCCCGCTACAAGGATGTGCTCTATCTCGGCCGCGACACCAATTTTCCATTAGCCATGGAAGGGGCGCTGAAGCTCAAGGAAATCTCCTACATCCACGCCGAAGGCTATGCCGGCGGCGAGCTGAAGCACGGACCGATCGCGCTGATCGACGAGAACATGCCGGTTATCGTGATCGCGCCGCATGACCGCATCTTCGAAAAGACGGTTTCCAACATGCAGGAAGTCGCGGCGCGCGGCGGCAAGATCATCCTGATCACCGACGCCAAGGGCGCGGCCCAGGCCGGCATCAAGTCGATGGAGACGATCATCCTGCCCGAAGTACCTGAGATCATCGCGCCGATCATCTACGCGCTGCCGATCCAGATGCTCGCCTATTTCACCGCAGTGTTCATGGGCACCGATGTCGACCAGCCGCGCAATCTGGCGAAATCGGTCACGGTGGAATAGCACTGTCACTGCTTCTTTTGGGCACCGTAGTTCGAAGTATGGCTTGCCGATGGCCCTTTCACTCCTCGAGGGGCGTCGCGGAATGGATCCTGGGTCTACGCCGCGTCGCTTCGCTCCTTGCTCCGCGCGTGGATGACGAAGGGAGGGGTGTTGCAGCCAGTCGCGAACGCAGGAGCTTCCATTTGGAACGCTGAAAGCCGCTTCATAGAGCGCGCTCTTTAAAAACTTCGCAGTTCCAAACCGAATTGCGGTTCACTAAAGTTCAACCGCAATCTGCGCCGCGGTGATCCTATGTCCGACGCCCTGAAGACCTCTGGCATGACCCGGCTCAGGAATTACTTCCTGACGGGCTTCATCGTCTGCGCGCCGCTGGCGATCACCGCCTATATCGCCTGGTCGCTCATCGGCTGGGTCGATTCCTGGGTGAAGCCCTACATTCCCGCCCGCTACAATCCGGACACCTATCTGCCGTTTCCGGTCCCTGGCTTCGGGCTGATCGTGGCGCTGGTGCTGATCACGTTCATCGGTTTCATGACGGCCAACATCGTCGGCCGCGCAATCGTCAATTTCGGCGAGCGGCTGCTTGGCCGCATGCCGCTGGTGCGCGGTATCTACCGCTCCCTGAAGCAGATTTTCGAGACGGTGCTGTCAAACAAGGGCGACATGTTCCGCCAGGTCGGGCTGGTCGAATATCCGCGCAAGGGAGTCTGGTCGCTGGTCTTCGTCGCCAGCGAGAAGGAAACCGAGATCAACCAGAAGCTCGACCAGGAAGGCGATCCGTTGATCGCGGTGTTCATGCCCTGCACGCCGAACCCGACCACAGGCTTCCTGATGTATGTTTATAAATCCGAGATCGTGCTGCTCGACATGACGATCGAGGACGGCGCCAAGCTGATCGTTTCGGCCGGCATGGTGGCGCCGGAGGTCAAGGCCAAGCTGGTGACGCTGAACGGCGAGCCGATCGAAGGGCCGCTTGCCAATCCGGCGCTGGGCGCGGCTCAGCCGGCGCGCAGCAGCCGCACCGCCTCGTCGCGCCCGAACAGGTAGAGCAACAGCCGCAGCGCCTCGCCGCGCCCAGACTGCAATTCGGGGTCGCGCGACAGGATCAGCCTTGCGTCGTCGCGGGCGGCTTCCAGCAGATCGGCATGGAACTCGATGCGCGCGACCTGGAAACCTGGCGTGCCGGACTGGCGGGTGCCCAGCAGTTCGCCTTCGCCGCGCAGCTTCAGATCCTCCTCGGCTATGCGGAAGCCGTCCTCCGTCTCGCGCATCACCGAAAGCCGGCGCTTTGCGGTCTCACCGAGCGGATCCTTGTAGAGCAGCACGCAGGACGATGGCTTGTCGCCGCGCCCGACCCGGCCGCGCAGCTGGTGCAACTGGGCAAGGCCGAAGCGCTCGGCATGCTCGATGACGATGATCGTGGCGTCCGGCACGTCGACGCCGACCTCGATGACGGTGGTGGCGATCAATATGCGCGTTTCGCCCTGCTTGAAGGCGCGCATCGCATCGTCCTTCTCCGCGCCCTTCATGCGGCCATGGACGAGGCCGATCTGGTCGCCGAAGAGGCGCTTCAGCGAAGCGAAGCGGTCTTCCGCCGACATCAGCTTGAGCTCTTCGGATTCCTCGACCAGCGGACAGATCCAGTAGATCTTCTGACCCTCGGCGACGGCGTCGACCATGCGCCCGACTAACTCGTCCAGCCTCTCCATTGGCAAAGTGACGGTGCGTATCGGCTGGCGGCCCGCCGGCTTTTCGGTGAGCTTCGAGACATCCATGTCGCCGAAGGCGGTCAGCACCAGCGTGCGCGGAATGGGCGTCGCCGTCATCACCAGCATATCGGGCGCGTCGCCTTTGGCGGTGATGGCGAGACGCTGGTGGACACCGAAGCGGTGCTGCTCGTCGACGACGGCAAGCACGAGGTCGTGGAAGGTCACCGTCTCCTGGAACAGCGCGTGCGTGCCGACGACGATGTCGATCGCACCGCTGGCGAGGCCTTCCAGTGTTTCGGCGCGTTCGCGGCCCTTCTCGCGGCTGGTAAGGACGGCGACGCTGAGGCCGGCTTTTTCCGCCAGCGGGGCGATGGTCGCCAGATGCTGCCGCGCCAGGATTTCGGTCGGCGCCATCAGCGCAGCCTGGCCGCCTGCCTCGACCGCGCGCCCCATGGCAAGCAGCGCGACCACCGTCTTGCCGGAGCCGACATCGCCCTGCAGCAGACGCAGCATGCGTTCGGGGTCGGCCAGGTCAGCGTTGATTTCGCCGAGTGCGAATTCCTGGCTGGGGGTGAGCTTGTAGGGCAGGGCAGCGCGCAGTTTCTCGACAACGCGCCCGTCGCCGACCAGCGGCCGGCCCGAAAGGCGGCGGATTCTGGCGCGCACCAGCGCCAGCGACACCTGCCCTGCCAGGAGCTCGTCATAGGCCAGGCGCCGCCAGGCCGCACCCTCGACGGCAACGTCGATCGGGTCCTTGGGATAGTGGATGCGGGTGAGCGCATCGCCGAAGGACGGAAAGGTGTGGCGGCGCATGAAGGCGTCGTCCTGCCATTCCGGCAGTTCCGGCAAGCGGCCGAGCGCCTGTCCGATGGCGCGGCGCAGCACTTTTGCGGACAGGCCGGCGGTGAGCGGATAGACGGGCTCGACCAGCGGCAGGCCCTCGGCCTCGTCGAGCGGCGCGATATGGTCGGGATGAACCATGGTCGGGCGGCCGTTGAACCATTCCATGCGGCCGGAGATGACGACGCGCTCGCCCTCCGGCAGCATCTTCTGCAGATAGGCGGCATGGGCATGGAAGAAGGTCAACGCGATCTCGCCGGTGTCGTCATGGGCGTAGATCCGGTAGGGCACGGACCTGTTGCCGCGCGGCGGCGGCTGGTGACGGTCGACCCGCACCTCGAGTGTTACGATCTGGCCTTCGGCCGCTAGCGCGATGCCAGGCCGGTTGCGGCGGTCGATAACCGTGTTGGGCAGCACGAACAGAAGATCGGCGGCGCGCGCGGCGCGGTCGCCGAGATCGGCCGGCACGACACGTTCGATCATGGTCCCGACCTTCTGGCCGACGCCGGCGAGCGAGGTGATCGGGACGAACAGGGGATCGAGGATGGAAGGACGCATCTCGTCAGCTTATGTCGCGGAGGCCGCAGCGCAAAGGCTGACACCAATCGCTATCCACGCTATATGCGCCGCTTCGAACAGGGATGCAGCGCGATGACCGAAACACAGCGATCAAGCGAGGGACTGGACGTCCGCCGCCGCAAGCTGCTGTTCCGCTCCTGGCATCGCGGCATGCGCGAGATGGATCTCATCCTGGGATGCTTCGCCGATGCCGAGATCGGCGCCTTGACCGGCGACGAAATCGACCAATATGAAAAGCTCCTCGAAATCCCCGACACCGAATTCCTGCCGATGATCACCGGCGAGCGCCCGGTTCCGCCCGATATCGATTGCGCGGTGCTGCAGAAGATCCTGGCGTCGCGCCGGACCATGACATTTTGAAAGAAGCATGAGTCTCATTCCCTCCATTGGCCTGCCGAAGGGCCGCGCCGGCCAGTTCATCGTCGATGGCGTCGCTGACGGTTACGAAGCTTTCGCGCTGGCGCGGACGGCGCAGGAGATCGCGCCCGACAAGCCGGTGCTGTTCGTCGCGCGCGACGGCCAGCGGCTGCCGGCGATCATCGATGCGCTCGCCTTTGCCGCTCCCGGCCTGCCGGTTCTGGAACTGCCTGCCTGGGACTGCCTGCCTTACGATCGTGTCTCGCCGGGCGCGGATGCCGCCGCGCGGCGCCTCGACGCGCTCTCCGCCATCGTTGCGCTGGCGAAAAAGCCGCACCGCGCCGTTATCCTCACGACGGCCAATGCGCTCTTGCAGCGCATTCCGCCGGCCGAACTGATCGAGGCGCAGACCTTCCACGCCAAGCCCGGCAACCAGATCGACATGAACGTGCTGATCGCGCGGCTGGAGAATTCCGGTTTCGAGCGCGTGCCGACCGTGCGCGACGTCGGCGAGTTCGCGGTGCGCGGCGGCATTCTCGACCTCTTCGCGCCCGGCTGGAGCGAGGCGCTGAGGCTCGACTTCTTCGGCGACACGCTGGAATCGATCCGCGTCTTCGACGTGGCGACCCAGCGCACGACCGGCCAGCGCAAGTCGATGGCGCTGCAGGCGATGAGCGAGGTGGCGCTGACGCCGGAAACGATCAGCCGCTTCCGCCGCTCCTATATCGAAGCCTTCGGCGCGCCGTCGCGCGACGATGCGCTCTATGCAGCCGTTAGCGAAGGACGGCGCTTTGCCGGCATGGAGCACTGGCTGCCTTTCTTCTACGAGCAACTGGAGACGGTGTTCGACTATCTGCCGGACGCGCCGGTCATCTTCGATCATCTCGCGCATGAGGCGCTGGCCGAGCGCCATACGCTGATCCTCGATCACTATGAGGCGCGGCGGAAGCAGGCTGACGGCGCGCTGAAGGATGCCGTGCCCTATAAGCCGGTGGCGCCGGATCTGCTCTATCTCTCGCCGGAAAATCTCAAAGCCTCGCTCGGACCGCGCGAGGACATCGATTTCACCGTCTTCGACGCACCCGATGTCGGCGGCAAGAAGGTCTTCCATGCGGGCTCGCGGCAAGGCCGCAGCTTCGCCGAGGAGCGCGCCGACCCGAACAGCAATGTCTTCGACGTGGTGGTGAAGCATATTGCCGACGAGCGCGCCGCGCGCCGCCGCGTCATCGTCGCCGGCTGGACCGAGGGCTCGCTCGACCGCCTCGGCCAGATCCTGGCCGAGCACCATCTCGGCAACCTGAAACCCGTCGCTACGCTTGCCGAGGTCGAAAAGCTCGAGCCGGGGCAGGCGGGGCTTGCCGTGCTGCCGCTCGAATCCGGCTTCGAGACCGACGGCATGGTCGTCGTCGCCGAACAGGACATTCTCGGCGACAGGCTGATCCGCCGCTCCAAGCGCAAAAAGCGTGCCTCCGACTTCATCGCCGAAGCGTCGTCGCTGTCATCCGGCGACATCGTCGTTCACGCGGACCACGGCATCGGCCGTTTCGTTGGTCTGCGCACCATCGAAGCGGTCGGCGCACCGCATGACTGCCTCGAAATCCACTATGCCGGCGACGACCGGCTGTTCCTACCGGTCGAAAACATCGAGCTCCTCTCACGCTACGGTTCGGATTCGGCGGAAGTGCCACTCGACAAGCTCGGCGGCGGCGCCTGGCAGGCGCGCAAAGCGCGGCTGAAGAAGCGGCTGCTCGACATGGCCGGGCAATTGATCCGCATCGCCGCCGAGCGGCAGATGCGCGCAGCACCCGCCATGATTCCGGCCGACGGCCTTTATGGCGAGTTCGCAGCGCGCTTTCCCTATGAAGAAACCGACGACCAGCAGACGGCAATCGATTCCGTCATGGACGATCTCGGCGCCGGCAAGCCGATGGATCGGCTGGTTTGCGGCGACGTCGGCTTCGGCAAGACGGAAGTGGCGCTGCGCGCCGCCTTCATCGCGGCGATGGAAGGGTTCCAGGTCGCCGTCGTGGTGCCGACGACGCTGCTGTCGCGGCAGCACTTCAAGACCTTCTCGCAACGCTTTTCCGGCCTGCCGATCCGCGTCGCGCAGGCATCGCGCCTGGTCGGCTCCAAGGAACTGGCCGAGACCAAGAAGGGCGTCGCCGACGGCACGGTCGACATCGTCGTCGGCACGCACGCGCTGCTCGGTAGCTCGATCTCCTTCAAAAATCTCGGCCTGCTGATCATCGACGAGGAGCAGCATTTCGGCGTCAAGCACAAGGAGCGGCTGAAGGAGCTCAAGAACGACGTGCATGTGCTGACACTTTCGGCGACGCCGATTCCGCGCACGCTCCAGTTGGCGCTGACCGGTGTTCGCGAGCTGTCGCTGATCGCCACCCCTCCGGTCGACCGCATGGCGGTGCGCACCTTCATCTCGCCCTTCGATCCGCTGGTCATCCGCGAGACGCTGCTGCGCGAGCGCTACCGCGGCGGCCATTCCTTCTATGTCGTGCCGCGTATCAGCGATCTTGCCGAAATCCATGATTTCCTGAGAGAATCCGTGCCGGAGCTGAAAGTAGCGGTCGCCCACGGCCAGATGCCGGCCGGTGAACTCGACGACATCATGAACGCCTTCTATGACGGCCAGTACGACGTGCTTCTGTCGACGACCATCGTCGAATCCGGCCTCGACATTCCGACCGCCAACACGCTGATTATCCACCGAGCCGATATGTTCGGTCTGGCCCAGCTCTATCAGTTGCGCGGCCGCGTCGGCCGCTCGAAGGTGCGCGCCTATGCGCTGTTCACGCTGCCGGCCAACCGCAAGCTCACCGATACGGCCGAGCGCCGGCTGAAGGTGCTGCAGTCGCTCGATACGCTCGGCGCTGGGTTCCAACTTGCCAGCCATGACCTCGATATCCGCGGCGCGGGCAATCTCCTCGGCGAGGAGCAGTCAGGCCACATCAAGGAGGTCGGTTTCGAGCTCTACCAGCAGATGCTGGAGGAAGCGGTGGCCGAAGTGAAGGATTCCGGCGAAGTGCTGGATGGCGGCTGGTCGCCGCAGATCGCGGTGGGCACCGCGGTGATGATCCCGGAGAGCTATGTGCCGGACCTGCAGCTCAGGATGGCGCTCTACCGCCGCCTTGGCGACTTGGAGACCACCGAGGAGATCGACGGCTTCGGCGCCGAGCTGATCGACCGCTTCGGGCCGCTGCCGGAAGAAGTGACGCATCTGTTGAAGATCGTCTTCATCAAGGCGCTTTGCCGCAAGGCCAATGTCGAGAAGCTCGATGCCGGCCCCAAGGGCGTCGTCATCCACTTCCGCAAGCGCGAATTCCCCAATCCGGTCGGACTGGTCAAATTCATCGGCGAGCAGGGCTCGCTGGCCAAGATCAGGGCCGACCACAGCGTCGTCTTCATGCGTGACTGGCCGAATGCCGAGAAGCGGCTGGCCGGCTCGGCTGTTGTCATGACTCAATTGGCGCGGCTGGTCGACAAAGCTGCCTGACGCCTTCACACCGGCATCCGAGCAGTTCAAGGCATTCGCCACTGCTGAAATTCCCGGCTAGAATAGAAAATCGGCTTCGTGTAAGGAGCCGCGACCTCTGATTGGGGTGGGAATGGCGGGCGAGACCGCTCGCCAGTTTGTTTTGACGCAATTCCGGACGTAAACCGTTCACAGTTTTCCTGGAATTGCTCTGAAGAGTTTTGGGTGCAGCGATGACAAAATGGTCGCCGAATTCGTGGAGAGCAAAGCCGATCAAGCAGGTTCCGGCCTATCCGGACCTTGCGGCGCTGGAGGCCACGGAAGCCCGGCTCACCACCTATCCGCCGCTGGTGTTTGCCGGTGAAGCGCGCAAGCTGAAGAAGCAACTGGCGGCGGTCGCCGCCGGCGAGGCCTTCCTGCTCCAGGGCGGCGACTGCGCCGAGAGCTTTGCCGAGCATGGCGCCGACAACATCCGCGACTTCTTTCGCGTCTTCCTGCAGATGTCGGTGGTGCTCACCTTCGCCGGCGCGCAGCCGGTGGTGAAGGTCGGCCGCGTCGCCGGCCAGTTCGCCAAGCCGCGCTCCTCCGACAGCGAGACCAAGGCCGGCGTGACGCTGCCGAGCTATCGCGGCGACATCATCAACGGCATCGAGTTCGACGCCGCGTCGCGCATCCCGGATCCCGCAAGGCAGGAGATGGCGTATCGCCAGTCGGCGGCGACCCTCAATCTCCTGCGCGCCTTCGCGCAAGGCGGCTATGCCAGCCTGGAGAACGTGCATCGCTGGATGCTGGGCTTCGTTGCCGACAGCCCGCAGGGCGAGAAATACGAATCGCTCGCCAACCGCATCACCGAGACGATGGATTTCATGCGCGCGGTGGGCATCACGTCGGAAACCAATTTCGCGCTGCGCGAGACCGATTTCTACACCAGCCATGAGGCGCTGCTGCTCGGCTACGAGGAGGCGCTGACCCGCGTCGATTCGACTTCCGGCGATTGGTACGCGACTTCGGGCCATATGATCTGGATCGGCGACCGCACCCGCCAGCCCGACCATGCGCATGTCGAATATTGCCGCGGCATCGAGAATCCGCTCGGCCTGAAATGCGGTCCGTCGCTGACGCCGGACGGCCTGCTGGAGCTTATCGACCTGCTCAACCCCGAGAATGAGCCCGGACGGCTGACGCTCATCGCGCGGTTCGGCTCCGACAAGGTCGCCGAGCATCTGCCGAAGCTGGTGCGGGCGGTGAAGAAGGAGGGCCGCAACGTGGTGTGGTCTTCCGACCCGATGCATGGCAACACGATCGAGGCGGCCGGCTACAAGACGCGGCCGTTCGACCGTATCCTGAAGGAAGTGCAGACCTTCTTCGAGGTGCACCGCGCCGAAGGCACGCATCCGGGCGGCATCCATGTCGAGATGACCGGCAAGAACGTCACCGAGTGCACCGGCGGCGCCCGGGCCATCACGGCGGAAGACCTGCAGGACCGCTATCACACCCATTGCGATCCGCGCCTCAATGCCGACCAGGCGATCGAACTGGCCTTCCTGGTCTCGGATCTGCTCAAGAAAAGCCATACGATCCAGCACAAGCAAGCCGCCAACGCCTAAGCCGCTTGCCAGCGATCGAACCGGGGCGTCGGACAAAGTCCGACGCCCTTTTCGTTTGGGCCGATCCTGCGAGGCGCCGGCCGCCGAAACCTTACGAAAATTTATAGTTACGCGACCATCGCAAGACCAAGATTGAGGTGGAGGTGTCGCCCGCGGTCGAAAACCGCGCACACGACACAGGTCCCCCCATGCGCCACGAGCATGCCATCGTTCATCACCGCGCGATCGACTTCTGGTCGGCGCGGGCGGCGGTGCTTGTCGTCATCTGCCTGCAGCTTCTGGTCATCAACGACCTGTCCTTCGGTCCGCGCTGGCTCGCGCGCGCGATCGAGGCGGCGCTGCTCGTGCCTTTGTCGATCGCAACGGCCTGGACGCAAATGGCGACTCAGAAGGCCGTCGATCACGAGCATTGGTATGCGATCAGCCGGTTTCGCGTCTTCATCCGCCGTACCGCCTTGGTCATGACCGGCGTCATCAGCATCATGAATTGCGGCTCGCTGGTCTTTCTGGTCCAGAAGCTGCTGGCAGGCCATGCCGGCGCCGGCACGACGCTGCTTGTCGACGCGCTCAACATCTGGGTCACCAACGTCATCGTCTTCGCGCTGTGGTTCTGGAGCACCGACCGCGGCGGCCCGCCGACCTGCGGCCTGGTCAAGCGCGCGCATGCCGATTTCCTGTTCCCGCAGATGACGCTGTCCGATCGCGAGATCCGCGACTGGCTGCCCGGCTTTGTCGATTACGTGTTCCTGGCCTTCACCAATGCGACGGCGTTCTCGCCGACCGACACATTGCCGCTCACTCAGCGCGCCAAGCTCCTGATGATGGCCGAGGCAATGATCTCGCTGCTGACGATCGCGCTGGTCGCCGCGCGTGCGGTCAACATTCTGGCTTAACTAGCGCCCGCGCTCCCAGCGCATATTCGCCAGCCTCGGATCGACAAAGCTCGTCCTTGCGAATTCCAGCCGCCTGTCTGGAAATTCGCAGATTGCCTGGACCCCGAACGAGCCGATGCGGATGCGCCAGGTATGAGGCTCCAGCGGCTTGGCCTTGGCAAAACCGCTGCACGTCAAGAGCGCGATGTTGGCGCCCTTCGGATCGCGCGCCGAGCGGTAGCGGATAGCCTGCATCCCCGCCTCGCGCGCCACGTCGGCGATGGCCTGGCAGGCGGCATAGTCAGTCGGATCCGTCCAAGCCTTCTCGTCGCGGTCGAGCGGCGGCTGCGTGAGGTCGACGGCCTTCTCGCATCTGATCGCCGCGGCAAAGGCGGTATATTCGGCCGCGTCGTTCGGCCATTGCGTCTGCGGTGATTCCGCAAAGAACAGCAAGCGGTAGAAGGCCATTTCCGCCACTGCCGTCAGCACCGTCTCGGCGGCGTAGTAGACGCCCTTGGTCTTGCCGGCGCGGCGGAAGCGCGAGCCGTACGGATAAATCGAGCCGTAGCGGAAGGGCGTCGCCAGAAGATAGTGAAGATGGCGGCATTCCAGCGGGATCCGCGGCTTGCTTTCCTCGATGAGGTCTTCGAGCAGGCCCTGCTCGTCGAGCCTGTCGACGAGCTTCAGGGTCGAGACGCGATGCTGCGCCTCGACCATCCGCCAATATTTGCCTTCGAGCCTGACGGCCTCAGACGAGAGCGCGTCGGGAATCCAGGTAGGCAATGACATCGACAAGTCCGGCAATGGTCAGGATTTTTTCGAGCGGCGTGCCGTCGAGCGCCGTGTTCGGGTTCTTCAGCCATGTCCGGGCGACCGTCTCGTCGCCGCCGACGATGGCGTCGAGCGAGCGGAACAGCCGCACGAACAGCACCGCAAGCTCGAACGGCTTGGTGCCGCGCTCGAGCAGGAATTCCTGCTTGCGCATCCGCGAGACTGTCGCCTCGGAGACGCCGATGACCAGAGCAAGCGTTCGCGCCGTGATCTCGAGCAGGTCGGCCGCGCGCAGCGTGGCCTTGGTGATGACGGCATTTTCTGCCGCCGTCGCGGCAGCGACTGGACGTTGCATGAGCGCACCTTTCATTTCCGTGGAAAATATAGTCCACAGAAATTCATTTGGAAAGGGCTTTCAAAGTGCACTCAGTCCTTCTTGTAGAGCAGCCAGCCCTTGCCGGCACGGCCGGCCATTGTGGAATGCCTGGTGACGCGGTTGCGGCCGCCGATCTTGGAGCGATAGAGCGCGCGGTCGGCCTTGGTGTAAAGGTCTTCGGGGGTGTCGGCCTCGGAAGCCATGCAAATGCCCATCGAGACAGTCACCGTGCCATAGTTCATCCCGGTCTGGCTGCTGGTGAACGGCGTCTGTTCGATCAGCACGCGGATGCGCTCGGCGATTTCATAGGTGGTATCCTCGCTGGCGCCTTCGACGATCAGCGCGAACTCCTCGCCGCCGGTGCGCGCCACGAACATGTCGGCGCGGATGCTGGACTGGAAGATGTCGGCGATGATCTGGATGATCCTGTCGCCGACCGGATGGCCGTAACGGTCGTTGATGTCCTTGAAGCGATCGATGTCGGCAAGGATGAGCGCGTTGAAGAGGATACCGCGGTTGCTGTTGTAGATGCGCGTGATTTCCTTGTCGAAGGCGCGGCGATTCCAGATCTGCGTCAGCGGATCGGTATTGGCGAGCCGCTTGTATTCCTCCAACTTCGATTTGACGCTCTCGAGCTCGGCCGTCTTTTCGCTGAGCGTGCTCGCGATCTGGCGGTTGTGATCCAGCGTCGAACTGGTGGCGGCTGACATCGCGCCGGCGATCTTTTGCAGCAGATCCTGGGAAAGCAGGCTGCGATTGCTCAGGCCGCTCGACGTCTCGTCGAGGATGCGGCCGTACTTTTCGATATGGCTGCGCTCGCTGCGCAGCAGCGCGGCGACGTCCTCAAGCTCCTTGGCGACCACCTCGCGGGCGTGTTCGACGATCGCAGGCCCGTGGTGCTGCGGGAAGAAGGTGCGTCCGATGCGATCGAGATCCTCTTGCGTCGGCCGATTGCTCAACGAGACGACAGCGAGGCTGAGCTCGTGATTGCTGCCGCTCAGCGCTTCATAGAAGATTTCGTAGTTGCGCGGCAGGCCGAGCAGGCCGAGCTGGCGCATGGTCGCCACAACGGTGCTGGCGATGTCGCCATTTCTGTCGCTCGGGACGGCTGCCGGCTGCATAGTCTGTTCACTACCCCCTTCAGTGCGCGACCGGAGACCTGCCACCGCCGGGAGCCGCCAATATGGGGATCGAATCAGAATTGCGATGCTAGGCCGCGTCCCCAACACGACCATCGCCTGCAGGAACCATAAATGCAGCTGCGCTAAAGTTTCCTTAATGGCGGGCGTTTCCAGACCGTTTTTTGCTGCTTCAGGTTGCACTGCGGTGCAGGCGCAGCTTTTGAAACGCGCCGCTTCGGTGTCGCATTTGCCTGCGCCGGACGAGCGCAAAACTGGAATCTTGTCCGGCGCGCTCGAGGTGAATGGCGTTGAAGGAGGCCGGGATGGGCGAAAATCACACTGGATCGTGCCTGTGCGGAGCGGTGCGCTTCACGACGAGAGGAGCGCTGCGCGGAGTGGTCTATTGCCACTGCTCGCAGTGCCGCAAGCAAACCGGCCATTTCGTTGCAGCGACTTCTTCGAGGGACGCCGACATCGACATCGAGGGGGCCGACGCGCTTGCTTGGTACGGCGCGTCCGACATTGCGAAACGCGGCTTTTGCCGCAGCTGCGGCTCGGTGCTGTTCTGGAAGCACAACGAGCTCGACACGATCTCCATCATGGCCGGCTCGTTCGACAAGCCGACCGGGCTTTCGGCCGAAAGCCACATCTTCGTCGGCGACAAGGGCGACTATTATGCAATCGACGACGGCCTGCCGCAGTTCGACAAGTCGACGCCGTCGATAAAGGTCGCGGTCGAGTGACTTTTGGGCCGCCTGCCTTATTCCCTTGACCCGGCTGTTGCGATATCCCCTCACGGTGATTCGAAACGGGGCTGGGCATGCAGCGGCTGATCGACGCTTTCATCAATTCGGTGCGGGCTTTCCGCAAGCTGGCTGCTCACGAAAAGGCGTTCCAGCAGGAGTTGATGCTGCTTGCGCTCGCTCTGCCGGCCGGCTGGTTCATCTCGGTATCCTGGCGCGGCTACGCCTTGCTGATCGGCGCGGTTCTGCTGATGATCCTGGTCGAGGTGCTCAACACAGGCATCGAGGCGGCGTGCGACGCGATCTCCCGCGAGTTCCACATCGACATCCAGCTCGCCAAGGACTGCGGCTCGTTGGCGGTGCTGATTTCGATCGTGATTGCGGCGGGCGTCTGGGGCATTGCCATCGTCGAGCGCATCCTCGGCGCGCCGATCTGACCGGGAGGCATCGGTCCGACAGCTTAGGATTCGGCCTGATCCTCTTTTGCGTCCTTTGCGCGCTCCCTTCCGGCAAAATGGCGGGCAACCAGTCCGGCCAGGACGGCCACAGCGATGCCGACGGCGAGGGCTACGAGCACGCGCTCATGGCGGGCAAATGCCTGGCCGACCATGCGCTCCGCCCCCAGCCCGAAGACATAGCCGAGGGTGCCGAAGAGGGTTGCCCAGACCGCCGACGAGATGGCGTTCAGGATGACGAAGCGCGGCACCGACACGGTCGACAGCCCTGCGGCGATGCCGCCGACAAGCCGCATTCCGTAGATGTAGCGGTTCGTCAGCACGAAGATGTTGGGATGGGTGTTGAGCACCCGGTAGGCGCGGCGAAAACCCGGCCGCCTGCGAAGCCTGACGACAAAGGGATGATCGGCAAAGCTGCGGCCGAGGGTGAAGAAAGCCGTGTCGCCGGCGAAGGCGCCGAGAAAGGCGGCCAGGAAAGCCTGCCAGAGCACGAATATGTGCTGATGGGCGAAGAAGCCGCCGAGGATGGCAGCGCTTTCGCCCTCGGCGACGCAACCGAGGAAGACCGCGATCAGCCCGTATTGCTCGATGAGACGATGGATGGCCTCGGTCATCAGCCCGCCGACCGCGCCGACAGCTTTTCGTCGATCCGCCTGATCTGCTCGGCCATGCGCAGGATCTCGTCGCGCATGCCGATGAGCTCACTGTGGCGCAGTTCGTCGAGCTTCTCATGCAGCGCCATGATCTCGATCTCGGCCTTCAGGTTGACTTCATAGTCATGGGCGGCGTCGATGCGGTCACGCTCGGTCTGGCGGTTCTGCGACATCATGATCACCGGTGCTTGCAAGGCGGCGACCATCGAGAGCACGAGGTTGAGGAAGATGAAGGGATAGGGATCGAAGGCGTTCCGCGACAAGAGCCAGACATTGCCAAAGGTCCACAGCACCAGAAAGGCGATGAAGCCCAGAATGAAGGACCATGAGCCGCCGATACGGGCGATCGTGTCGGCAACGCGATCCCCATAGCTCTGATGAAAGGCGACTGCCTTGTTGGTGTCCCTGGTGATGGTGGTGCGTTCCAGCGTCGACTTGAGCACGCGGCTCTCGAGAGGAGAGAGACCGTCCGGCTGTCGCTTCAGCCAGCGGTTCGACAGATCCTCGACCGTCTTGTTCATCGTCCTCTCCGTCGTCAGGCCCGCGTTTCCAAGAATCCGGATGGTAACCGCTGCACGTTTTTCCTGAGATTGCTCACTTATCTCACGCAATACCGGACGGAAAACCGCTGCGCACTTTTCCTGGAATTGCTTATAGAGGTAGAGGCTACCGAGCCTGACGGGAAGTGATAGATTGGTCGGAACAGGCGAGGGCGGAAATGGCCGACTTCCAGCAAATTCGTGCCCGGGCGGCAAAACGCAAGGGCGGTGAAGAGGCGCTGGCGTCGCTGCTCGGACCCATGCCCGACAACACTGCCGTGGCGAAAGTTCATGACGACCGCATCCTCTCCACCATGGCCGAGCGCATCTTTGCCGCCGGTTTCGTCTGGCGTGTGATCGAGCAGAAATGGCCTGGTTTCGAGGAGGCGTTCCTTGGCTTCGAGCCGAAGCGGCTCCTGTTCCAGCCGGACGAGTTCTGGCACGAGCTGGCGTCCGACAAGCGCATCGTGCGCAACCCGCAAAAGATCAAATCCGTGCGCGACAACGCGGCTTTCGTCGACCGCGTCTCGAAGCAACATGGCGGCTTCGGCAAGTTCCTGGCCGACTGGCCGGCCGACGACCAGGTCGGGCTGACCGCCTATCTCGGCAAGCATGGCAGCCGGCTCGGCGGCAACACCGGCCAGTATTTTCTGCGCTGGCTGGAGTGGGACACCTTCATTGTTTCCGCCGACATGGCGGCGGCGCTGCGCGACGCCGGTCTCGACATCGCCGAAAGCCCGACTTCGAAGCGGGATCTCGACAAGATCCAGGCGCAGATCAACCGATGGTCCGCCGCGACCGGGCTGCCGCGCCGGCACATCTCGCGCATTCTGGCGATGTCGATCGGCGAGAACCATTCGCCGGAGACGCTGCGCGAATACATGGGCGAGCAGGCCTGATCGCCTCCGGCTGAGGCGGGACATGACCGGCATTCGCCGGCCAGTCCTGGGTGGCACAAGCAATCGCCATTGCCCGGCGATTGCCGCCACGCTAAATCCAATTCATGACCCAGACCGCTCCCGACCTACTGCGCATTGCCGTCGCCCAGCTCAACCCGACCGTCGGCGACGTCGCCGGCAATCTCGCCAAGGCGCGCGAGGCAAGGGCGGATGCGGCCCGCCAGGGCGCCGATCTGGTGCTCTACACGGAGCTCTTCCTCGCCGGCTATCCGCCGGAAGACCTGGTGCTGAAGCCGGCCTTCCTGAAGGCTTGCGAAAAGGCGGCGCAGGATTTCGCCGCCGACACCGCCGATGGCGGTCCTGGCGTCATCATCGGCACGCCGCTGAAGCGCCGGACCGGCACGCATAACTCCATCGTCTTCGCCGATCGCGGCAAGATCATCGCCGAGCGCTACAAGCTCGACCTGCCGAACTATGGCGAGTTCGACGAGAAGCGCGTTTTCCAGGCCGGGCCGGAGCTGCAGGGGCCGGTGAATTTCCGCGGGGTGCGCATCGGTGTCCCGATCTGCGAGGACATCTGGGGCGAAGTCGCCGTCTGCGAGACGCTGGCCGAGAGCGGCGCCGAGATCCTGCTTGTGCCGAACGGCTCGCCCTACTACCGCGCCAAGATCGACGTCCGCCACCAGGTGGTGATCCGTCAGGTCATCGAATGCGGATTGCCGATGATCTACGCCAATCAGCTTGGTGGCCAGGACGAACTCATCTTCGACGGCGCCTCCTTCGCCATCGGCGCGGACAAGACGCTTGCCTTCCAGATGAGCCAGTTCGAGGAAGCGGTCGACGTCACCACCTGGAAGCGAAGGGATGGCACCTGGGTCTGTTCGGAAGGCCCAATGTCGAAGATTCCGGAGCGGGAGGAGGCCGACTACCGGGCCTGCATGCTGGGCCTGCGCGACTACGTGAACAAGAACGGCTTCAAGAACGTGGTGCTCGGCCTCTCCGGCGGCATCGACTCCGCGATCTGCGCTGCACTGGCGGTCGACGCGCTTGGCGAGGAGCGGCTGCGCACCGTCATGATGCCCTATCGCTATACCTCGAAGGACTCGCTGAAGGACGCCGAGGATTGCGCCCGCGCTCTCGGCTGCCGTTACGACATCGTGCCGATCTCCGAGCCGGTCGAAGGTTTCCGGCATGCGCTGACCCAGCTCTTCGAGGGCACTCAGGAAGGTATCACCGAGGAAAACCTGCAGAGCCGTGCGCGCGGCACGATCCTGATGGCGATCTCGAACAAGTTCGGTTCGATGGTCGTCACCACCGGCAACAAGAGTGAGATGTCGGTCGGCTACGCCACCCTCTATGGCGACATGAATGGCGGCTTCAACCCGATCAAGGACCTCTACAAGATGCAGGTCTATGCGCTGGCGCGCTGGCGCAACACGCATGTGCCGCCGGGGGCGCTCGGCCCATCGGGCGAGGTCATTCCGAAGAACATCATCGATAAGGCGCCGTCGGCGGAGCTGCGCGAAAACCAGACCGACCAGGATTCGCTGCCGCCTTACCCGGTGCTGGACGACATTCTCGAATGCCTAGTCGAGCACGAGATGGGTGTTGACGACATCGTCGCGCGCGGCCACGACCGGGCGACGGTGACGCGCGTCGAGCATCTGCTCTACATTGCTGAGTACAAGCGCCGGCAGGCGGCCCCAGGCGTGAAGATCACGAAGAAGAATTTCGGCCGCGACCGCCGCTACCCGATCACCAATCGGTTCCGGGATCGCCGCTAGTCCGCTGAAACGCAAAGCTGTTCGCCTGAACCGGCGCTGTTCGCAGCGCAATCCACCATTGTTGCAAAATCGTCTCAGTGGCCGGACAAGAAGCCCTCCTGGCGCCGCCCTGCCTTGGCGAGATGGTGAGCCGCCTCTATAAGAGCGCTTCCGCGATTCCCTTTCGGGAGGACCGTATGGCAGGATTTGACATCGTTATGCGAGGCCGCGAAGCCTAGATCTGCACCGGCCGTCCGAACTCCGTTCGGAAGGCCATCCGCAGGCAGGCATCTGGCTCCTGCCGGTCGCCACCGAGGGCGCGCGACCAGCCATACTGAACCTCCCCGTTTTAAGGGCGCCATAGGGCGCCGGCGCGGGTTTTCCAATTTGATTTTAGCGGGACCGGGCCTCTCTGCGCCCGGATGACATCATGGCTCGTTTCAGAATAGATCTGCGCGCCAGCGCCTTTCGCAGCGTGCTCGGCTTCACGCTTGGCCACTGGCGCCGCCAGCCGTGGCGCCTGTCGCTCATCATGGGCGCATTCCTGCTCTCGACGCTGGCCGACGTGCTGACGCCGCTCTATTCCGGCCGGCTGGTCGACGCGGTCGCCAGCAGCGCCGGCGCCGACGAGGTTGCGTGGCACGCCGCAATGACGGCGTTCTCCATCCTGATGGCGCTGGCGTTGGCGGCCGTGGTGCTGCGCAACGCCGCCTTCATGGGGATTGTTGAACTGACGTTGAAGATGATGTCGGACATCGCCGCCGACGCGTTCCACCGCGTCCAGCGCTTCTCGACGGACTGGCACGCCAACAGCTTCGCCGGCTCGACGGTGCGCAAGATAACGCGTGGCATGTGGGCGCTCGACCTGCTCAACGACACGATCCTGATCGCGCTGCTGCCGTCGTTCGTCATGCTGGTGGGCTCGACACTGCTGCTCGGCTGGTTCTGGCCGATGATGGGGTTGGTGGTCGCGATCGGCTCGGTGATGTTCATCGCCGTCACCGCCATGCTGTCGCTTGGCTACGTCGCGCCGGCGGCACGCCTCGCCAACAGCTGGGATACACGCCTCGGCGGCGTGCTGGCCGACGCGGTGAGCTGCAATGCCGTGGTCAAGGGTTTTGGCGCCGAGGCGCGCGAGGAAGCGCGGCTTGCCCGCGTGGTCGCCAAATGGCGTCTGCGCACGGGCCGTACCTGGGTGCGCGGCACGTTCAACGGCACCGCGCAAGGCACGATGCTGCTCTTGATGAGGGCGGCCGTGATCGGCCTTGCGCTCATGCTTTGGGCCTGGGGCGAGGCGAGTGCCGGCGACATCGCTTTTGTTTTGACGTCGTTCTTTGTCCTGCAGGGCTATCTGCGCGATATCGGCACGCATATCCGCAACCTGCAGCGCTCGATCAACGACATGGAGGAATTGGTCGACTTCCAGTCCGAACCGCTCGGCATCGAGGACCGGCCCGGTGCCGCTCCGATCCGGATCACCGACGGCAGCATTGCGTTCGACAAGGTGACGTTCCATTACGGCAATCACAGGCTGCCGCTCTATCGCGACTTCTCGGTCGAGATCGCCGCGGGTGAACGCGTCGGGCTGGTCGGTCATTCGGGATCGGGCAAGACGACGTTCGTCAAGCTGATCCAGCGCCTCTATGACGTGAACGGGGGCCGGATCCTGATAGACGGCCAGGACATCTCGAAGGTTGCGCAATCATCGTTGCGCAGCCAGATCGCCATCGTGCAGCAGGAGCCGATCCTGTTTCACCGGTCGCTGGCCGAGAACATCGCCTATGCCAGGCCGGGCGCAACGCAGGCCGAGATCGAGCATGCCGCGAAGCTCGCCAGCGCGCACGACTTCATTGCCGATCTGCCCAAGGGTTACGGAACCCTGGTCCGGCGAGCGCGGCGTGAAACTGTCGGGCGGCGAGCGCCAGCGCGTGGCGATCGCGCGCGCCTTCCTGGCCGATGCGCGCATCCTGATCCTGGACGAGGCGACATCGAGCCTGGATTCCGAATCGGAGGTGCTCATCCAGAAGGCGATGGAGCGGCTGATGGTCGGGCGCACGACATTGGTCATCGCACACCGGCTTTCGACCGTGCGGGCACTCGACCGGCTGCTGGTTTTCGACCGCGGCCGCATCATCGAGGAAGGCTCGCACGACGAGCTTATCCGGCTGAACGGTGGTATCTACCGTCGGCTGTTCGAGCGCCAGGCGCTCGAACTCACCAAAGGCCTGGTCGCCTGAGGAAAGTCATCCGGCTTCGGCCGGGTGCCTTCCCGCCTTGCGGACCGACCGTCAGCCGTAGTGCAACTTGGGCTTGGCCTCGGTACCGGTGAACTTGACGCCCACGCGGTCGTTGCGGCGCCAGCGGACTTCCGCGCGATACGCCACGCCATCGAGCGGGACGTAGAGCAGGAAACGATCGGGAACGCGTGATTCCGGTGCGACTTTCAGCTCGGCGCCACCGATATTCTGATTGCGCAACGTGCAACTGACCTCGGAATTCTGGATACCGGTGATGATCGTCCCGCCCTTGAGCACGCGCTGGCGGTGCTCGCGCCGGTGTTCGCCGGAGTTTTCTTCAAGTGGTTGCGCGGAGTTCGTCATCGATCGACGCCATTAGCCGAATCGGCACTGCATTAACCACACAAAGCACCGATGTTCGCGCACCGCAACGCGCGGCATGCTCGTCGGGTCACATATGCGTTATTTGAGCGATGACTCAGGCGAATTTATGCGGATCGGCGCAGAAATAGGCAATGATCTGGCAAAGATCGGGCTCGTTGACCATGCGGGCGGCCTCGGCGGAGCCGACCCATTTACGGGTGCGGGCGCGCTTTTCCTTCCAGCGGTCCGCGACGCGATCGACCTTGAGCGGGAACACCAGGACCTCGCAAGGCACTTCCTCGCCGGATGCCAGGACCTTGCCGTAGAAATAGCGGCCGGCTTCGAGATGCGAGACCGTGCCGTGCAATCCCGCTTCCTCGCCCGCTTCGCGGGCGGCAGCTACACAAAGCGGCTCCCTGGCTTCCGCCAGCCTTTCGGCAGCACCCAGCGCCCGGTATCGCGGCTGGTGATCAGCATGATCTCGACGCCGTTTTCGTTCTCGCGCCAAGGCAGGGCCGCAACCTGCAGGCGGCAGGGCACTGCGCCGAAGAGTCGTCGGACTCTTTCGGCAATCTGGTTGTGCGTCGTTGGCCTCGTCAACATCGTAGAAGCTGCCCCGAGCCTCTAGAATCATTTGCCATCAAACGAATCTTACGACGTATTGTGGACGATAAAAGTAAAAAACTTCACTCGGGTTGGTTAACCCGGCCAGGGCCAGGCAATCGAGAAACTATGCGGCAAACAGTGATTTGGGCGGGCTCTGGACGGAAACAGCAGCTTCCAACGATCAGCCGGCGTGATCGTCGGCAATCGGCTTCTGATAGGTGAAACCCATGTCCCACGGGAAGTAGATCCAGGTGTCCTGGCTGACCTCGGTGACGAATGTATCGACCAGAGGCCTGCCCTTCGGCTTGGCATAGACGGTGGCGAAATGCGCCTTCGGCATTATGGCGCGCACGATACCGGCCGTCTTGCCGGTATCGGTGAGGTCGTCGATGATGAGCACCCCCGCGCCGTCATCGGCAAGAAGCGAAGGCGAGATCTCCTTCAGCACCTGCAACTGACCCTGGCTGGTGTAGTCGTGATAGGAGGCGACGCAGACCGTTTCGATGACGCGGATGCCAAGCTCGCGCGAAATGATCGCGGCGGGCACCAGGCCTCCTCGGGTGATGCAGACGACCGCCTTCCACTGGCCTTTGTTGGTGCCGGAAAGCCGCCAGGCGAGCGCGCGGGCATCGCGGTGGAACTGGTCCCAGGAGACCGGAAAGGCTTTTTCGGGAAGGGACATGGTTCGTGCACTCCGCAAGCGCGCGCCGCAGCGCGCAGATACGATGGAATGCAGCCGGAATTAGCCGGAAAGCGCCGGCCTTGGCAAGGTGGCAGCCAGGGATGGCTGTGTACTTATACCGCGTCGCGCTGTTCAGGCGACGCGGTGCAAGTTCCTATTTGGTACATGTCCATGTCCCCCGAACCCGATTCCCACTTCGCGGAGACAGGCTTATCTCGACAGGAAGGCTGCCACGTTTGCCGTGCGCAGCACGGTGCGGGTGACGCCGCCGAACAGGAGCTGTCGCAGCCATGAGTGGCTGTAGGCGCCGAGCACCAGCAGATCGGCGCCGGATTCGGCGATCCTCTCCTGGATGATGTCGTCGACCGAGCTTGCCCCCGATTTCTGCACGGAAACGCTGACATTGGCGCCGTGGCGTGACAAGGCAGCCGCGATCTCGGCGCCCGCCGCCTCGGGAGCCTCGTCGAGCGTTTCCGGCGGATCGATGACGAGAATGTCAGTCTTGTCCGCCTCGCTGATGAAGGGCAGGGCATCGAATGCTGCACGAGCCGCCTCCTTACTGCCGTTCCAGGCCAGCAGCACACGCCTGAAGGTGGTGACGAGCGGCCCGGCATGCGGAACGACAAGCACCGGCCGGCCGGCATCGTAGACCAGCGTATCGACATCGGCGCCCGGATCGCCCCCGGTGTCGCGCTGCGCGGCGATAATCAGGTCAGCCGCCCGCACGCTCGAAATGCCGGTCAGCGCGCTGTCGCCGGAGAAGCTTTCGAGGCTCCGCCACTCGAAGGACAGGTCGGAATCCTCGACGCGCCTGAGAAAGACCGCCTGCAGCTTCTCGGCGCGCTCCTTGTTCATCTCGGCCGAGACCTGCAGGAATTCGGTGTCGGGGAAACCGGTTGCCGACGTATAGGGGACGGGAAGCGCTTCGGCGTGGATGCCGACGAGGTGGCTTTCGAACCGCTCGGCAAGCGGGATGGCGCAATCGAGCACGCGCTCGGCGTCCTGTTCGTTCTGCAGAATGGCGACGATCGTCTTGAAGCGCATGGCAGATCCCTCAAATTTATCGGCGCAAGATCGCCACCGGCATCAATGGCCGCAACGAAAGTGCCGTGCCAGAAACGTCGGCGCGCGCCTTCTGGTTCCGGGGTCAGCTCGCGGCCGACAGGCCCGCCACCATGGCCGCAACGTCTTGGCGCGCGGCCTCGAGAGCCGCTTCGTCGCGGGCACGTACCACGAGCTCAGTCCAGAATTTGCCCTCGCCATATTTCGGGTAGGAGCCGATAATGGTGTCGGGATGCGCTTTTTGGATGTCGGCCAGCGGTCCGCCGATCAGGCCTTCGCCGAACGGGCAGTGCACGGTTGCCGACAGCATCTTGATGCCAGTCTTCAGCGTCGGCACGACATTGTCGAGCATCGCCTGGAAGATCGACGGCACACCGGCCATCACGTGAACGTTGCCGATACGGAAGCCTGGCGCGATCGACACCGGATTATCGATGTGGTCGGCGCCGCGCGGCATGCGCGCCATGCGCTTGCGCGCCTCGGTGAATTCGATACCGCGCTCGGCATAGCTTGCCTCCAACATGGCGTAAGCCCTGGCATCGTATTCGCAAGGCACGCCGAAGGCCTTGGCTATCGAATCGGCGGTGATGTCGTCATGCGTGGGGCCGATGCCGCCGGTGGTGAAGACATAAGTATAGCGGGCGCGCAGCGCGTTGGCGGCGGCGACAATCTCGTCCTCCTCGTCGGGAACGATGCGCACTTCCTTCAGGTCGATGCCGATCGCGGTCATGATATCGGCGAGATGGCCGATATTCTTGTCCTTGGTCCTGCCGGAGAGGATCTCGTCGCCGATGACGAGCATGGCGGCGGTGACGATTTCGGGCATGGCTCACTCCGGCTGCAGGTGGCCTGAAATAACGCGGCGGACAGCCGGCCGCAATGCGCACGCGAGGCGGGGCTCTTGTGGCAGACACGGTTGCGAGTAAGGTGCGTCGATAGGGCTCGGGTGCAAGATGCTGATATCGATTTTGCCGTGGCTGATCGGTGGCCTGCTCGTTGCGGCCGCCGCCGTCGTGCTCGGCTTCATGCTCGCAACATGGTGGATCGCGACCAAGGCCGAGAGGCTGGTACCGGCGTGCGGCAAGTTCATCGAGATCGGCGGCAGCCGCATCCACTATGTCGAAGCAGGCGAGGGCAGGCCGATCGTGTTCCTGCACGGGCTCGGCGCGCAACTCCACCATTTCCGGCACACGCTGTTCGGCCGCTTCGGCGCCGGCTACCGGCTAATCGCTCTCGACCGGCCGGGCTCGGGATACTCGGTGCGGGCGGGCGGGGCGAGCGGCCGTCTGCCCGAACAGGCGGAAGTGGTGCGGCGCTTCATCGAGGAGCTTGGGCTCGAACGGCCTTTGATCGTCGGTCATTCGCTGGGCGGCGCCATCGCGCTTGCACTTGCGATCGAGCATCCGACGGCGATTTCCGGCATCGCGCTCATCGCGCCGCTAACGCATCTGGAGGCGAGGATGCGCCAGAAATTCGACCTGCTCTACGTTCCCTCGCGCCTGAAGCGCTGGATCTTGGCCCATACTTTAGCGATACCGTACAGCCTGAAATATGCGGAGCCGACGATGAAGTTCATCTTTGCGCCGCAAGCCGTGCCGGGGGACTACATGATCGCCGGAGGTGGTTGGCTCGGGTTGCGGCCCGCCCATTTCCAGGCGACCTCCACCGATATCGTGGCGGTGGAAGAGGATCTCGGCCGCCTCGAACAGCGCTATGGCGAGATCCTGATGCCGGCCGGCATTCTGTTCGGCGCGGATGACCGGGTGATCGGCATCGCGGCTCATGGCGAACCGATGCCGGGCAGGATCAGAGAGCTCGATTTCGAACGCGTCCAAGGGCTCGGGCACATGCCGCAATTCGTGGAACCGGAACGCGTCGTGGCCTTCATCGAGCGCATCGCCGCGCGCGCATTCCCAGCGTGAGGATCCCGTTCGGTCAAAGGCCGAGAGGGATCGCGTCCGTCCACGAACCGTCACGCAAAAGTGTCGGACATTCCGCCTCACCTACACTTTCAACGGGAACTTCGGCTCCAACCCTCGGTTTTAATCCGTGTCGGCTGGCGAATTTCCGGCCAGCAAGAATGCGGCAAATCACCAGATGGAGTACCAATTATGCTTACGAAGATTTTTGCAGCCTCGGCGCTTGTCCTGGCCATGGGCACCTCGGCTATGGCACAATCGTCGGACGCTTGGTGGTGGTGGCATCGTGATCGCCCGGTCCATAGCGAGCAAGTGCCGGTTGATCCCTACACCACGGGCAGCATTTATTCCGATCGCGACGCCGGCGCGCTAAACAGCTTCGGCAACGGTGCCGTCGGCCCATGCGCCTCGGATACGGCCGGCCCCGACGCGAATGCCGGCCCGAACGTCAACGACCAGTATTGCGGCAAGTAGTCCGTTCGCCAGCGAGCGACCGACGTGAAGCTTTTACAGCGTCGGTCGCAGCAAGGTCGGGCGACGCAAACTATTCTGAGACTTCGGTCTGCGGCCGGTCGCGGCCATCGGCCAGTTCGTCATGCCAGACACCCTCGGAATCCTCATACTGGATGCCATCCGTGGTGCCGGCGACCTGCTGCTCGGCCGAAGCAATTTCAGCCGCGCGCAGCGCGTCCTGGCGGGTGGGAAATGTTTCTGAAAAAGTCGAGCCGACCATGTAGGCCCAGCCGCCGTCATGCTCGACGATCTTGTAGGTCAGTTTCGCCATGGAATCCTCCGGTCGAGAAGCCCTTTGCCTGCTCAATGCAGCTTTCCGTCGGACAGCCTTTCTTCGGGAACCAGCACTTCAGATTCCTCGGCTGCCTCGATCAGCGCGCGGCGCGCGTCCGCCGTCGAACGATACCCCTCCAGCGCTTTCAGGCAAGTATCGAGAGCATCACGATGCCGCTGGCCGCGATTGAGCGGCCACACGGTCATCAGGCACTCGGCCGCTTCGCGGGTGCTGCTTATTTGGCGATATTTGCCGACATGGCCGAGTTCGACCACCACCGGCTTCTCAAATGGCTTGCTGTCTGTCATGGCCGCCAACGTAAAACGGCCAATTTGGTTGCAATGGTGGCGGAAGGCTGCGCCCAAAGGTCTCAGCCCATCGTCACCTGTGCAAGCCGTTCAGCCCGCCGCTTTCATCCAGTGCTGCATCGTCGTGACCGAGCGCGCCAGCTGCGGCGCCGGACGGATTTCCTCGCCGAACGTCGCCGCCGCGCGCCAGCCCCAGCGCGGATCGGCAAGGAAGGCGCGAGCCAGAGCCACCATGTCGGCGCGGCCGTCGGCCACGATCGCCTCGGCCTGCTCTGGATCGTCGATCAGGCCGACGGCGCGCGTCGGAATGCCGGCGCCCTTGCGCACAGCCTCGGCCAGATGCACCTGGTAGCCGGGGCCGCTGGGCAGCTTCTGCAACGGCGAATTGCCGCCGCTGGAACAGCACAGATAGGCGACGCCTTCCGCCTTCAGCGCATTGGCCACTTCGATTGCCTCCTCGATCTCGAAGCCGCCGTCGACCCATTCCTTCACCGAAAGGCGGGCCCCCAGCATCAGGCCCGGCGCTGCCTTCTTCACCGCCCTGGCGATCTCCACGGCGAAGCGCATGCGGTTTTCCAGCGAGCCACCCCAGCGGTCGGTGCGCTGGTTGGAAAGCGGCGACAGGAACTGGAAGATCAGATAGCCGTGAGCGGCGTGCAGCTCGATGAAGTCGAAGCCGGCGCGCTCGGCCCGCTTGGCCGCATCGGCGAAATGTTGGATGACTTGCCGGATCTCTTCCTCGTCCAATGCGTGCGGTATATTCCACCCTGTGTCATAGGCGATGGCCGAAGCCGAAACGGTCTGCCAGGGATCCTCGCCCGCTTGCAGGGGGCCGCCGCCTTCCCAAGGCCGCCTGTTGGATGCCTTGCGGCCGGCATGGGCGAGCTGGACGCCGAATTTGGTGCCGGGCGCGGCGACGCGCCTGGCCGCATCGAGCGTGCGCTTGGCCGCCGCCTCGTTGTCATCGGAGTAGAGGCCAAGGCAGCCATGCGAGATGCGGCCGCGCCGCTCGACGTCGGTCATCTCGACGGTCACCATGCCGGCGCCGGACATGGCCAGGTTCATCCAGTGGTGCAGATGCCAGTCGCTGGCGGAACCGTCCTCGGCCGAATACTGGCACATCGGCGCCACCGCAATACGGTTTGGAAAGGTCAGGCCGCCGAGGGTGATCGGCTGGAAAAGCGATGATGTCATGGAAACGGCTCCTGGGAGAGATATTGCTATCTAGGCAGCCGCGGCACTTCGCGCCAGACAACAGCCGGTGAAAGTCACGCTGGACCAGTCGGTTTCCAGGATTGCGCCCGCGCCTGTTCGCCGATAACGCTTGCCGACAGCATGGAGCCCATCATGGAAGATCGCGTCCGCATCCAGTCTGAAGAAATCCTGTCCGACGATTGGGCGGTGCTCAAGAAGACGGTGCTCGACTATCGCCGCCGCGATGGGCGCTGGGAGACGCAGATCCGCCAAACCTACGATCGCGGCGACGGCGCGGTGATCCTGCCTTTCGATCCGCAGCGCTCGACGGTGCTGCTGGTGCGGCAGTTCCGCTATCCGGCCTATGTCACTGGCCATCGCGAGCCGCTGATCGAGGCCTGTGCCGGTCTGCTCGACGAAAACGATCCGGAAACCTGCATCCGCAAGGAAGCGGAAGAGGAACTCGGCTATTATTTGAAGAACGTTGAGCGGCTGTTCGCGCCCTATATGAGCCCCGGCAGCGTGACCGAACGGCTCTGGTTCTTTACCGCGCGCTATTCGCCGGCCGACCGTATCTCCGACGGCGGCGGAGCTCCGGAAGAGGGCGAAGACATCGAGGTGCTGGAAATGCCGCTCGACGAGGCGCTGGCCGGCATCGCCGACGGCCGTATCGTCGACGCCAAGACCATCATTTTGATCCAGCACCTGAAGCTCAATCCGATCAAGGGTTGAGTGGCCTGCCACCCGAAGCGAGGAGCGAAGGGTGGTGCGGACGACGGGAATCGAACCCGTACGATCAGAGATCGAGGGATTTTAAGTCCCTTTGACGAGTTGGTGTGGGCGACGGGATTTGAACCCGTAAGTGCTTGAAACACCGGCAGATTTTAAGTCTGCTGCGTATACCAGTTCCGCCACGCCCACTCCCACATGGTGGGGTTTTACCACCGATCTCCCACGAAAAATCCCACACGATTGCCAGAGTTCATGTGTGGCTCGCGGCGCACCGATTAGCACTAGGGTAAGTGAAGCGCTAGCTACTTACCCTGGGAGCCGTTCGGTCGGTGTTATCACTTTAGCAACCACGGCCTCGTGAAAGAACACCGCCGCGCCGGCAAGGGCGACGGTCACAAATAGCAGCATATAGGCTCGAGCGATCTTCGGTTCCGATGCGCGCCGCCACTTCTTCCCGTCGAACAGGTCGTAGCGTTCCACTAGGAAGATCGCCAAACCGAGTGAGACAACCACCGCTACCATCATTATCATTATGGGATTCCTCAGCGCTTAGAGGCGCAGCCACGTGGGCGTTTGTTGAGGCGTACCTTGTGCAAGGACCATTGTGGAGCGGCTGGGTTAGCACGCGCGCTGACATGCTCGACAAATCCCTTTGGCATGAAGTTCCGCCAATCGGGATTTTCCTTGAAGGATACGGTTGGATTTTCCGCGTAGCTGCTCCGCAAATCAGAATTTGTAGCTGAAGTTTACGCCCAGGGTATGGAGCTTCAGGTCCTGATCACGATCGGAGAAGTCGTCCGGGACGTCGAAATGCTCGTTGCCGAAATCGTAGTAACGGTATTGGGCGCCGACGACGATGTTGCTGCTCAGCGCATAGTCGACCCCGGCGCCGATCGTCCAGCCGGTGCCGGTGCGTGTCCTGGCGAAGCCGCTGCCGCCGACATCTTGCGAGGTCTCGATACCGGCGAAGGCGACGCCCCCGACGCCATAGATCAGCCAGCGATCGACCGCCAAGCCGGCTTCGGCATTGATCGATCCCAGCCATTTGACCTGGGTGCCGACGGCATTGCCAGGGTCGAGCAAGGCCGAACCGTCGATCGAGGCATAGTTGAGCTCAGCGCGCGCGCCGATCACCGCCTGATTGAACTGCCAGAGGCCGGCGACATGGCCGCCGACGAAGCCGCCGTCGACATCGGGAGAAGCGGCGAACGGCTCGCCTTCGGTGCCGGAGATGTCAGATGAGCCCCAGCCATAGCCGGCCTGCAGGCCGGCATAATAGCCTGTCCAATCGAAGCCCGGCGCAGTCATGGGCAGGTCGGCGATCGCGTCCGCGGCCAAGGCCGGCCCGGACAGCAGGGCGAAAAAGCCGGCACTGGCAAGTGTCAGGCGACCCATCGAGCGCTCCGAAATGGCGGTTTCGAAAACTTCTCGGTGCAACCTAGCGTTATTCGCCCGAAAACGGAATTGTATTCCTGCAACAGTGGTTTACTTCGGCGGGTTGCGCACGCGATCCTCCAGGTCGCGCTGTTTCTCCTCGGGAGTGGCCAGCCGCGTGAAAGCATATTCGGCTAGTAACGAACCGGCGATGAAGATGGCGATCGGCGCGGCCCATGCCCAGAATGAATGCAAGGTGAAGAAGGCCAGGCCGGCGCTACATGCCGACAGCATGAAGATTGCGAACCGGATCGTTTTTGCCATCTCTTCTGCAACCCGAATAGCCGGAGATCCAGTCTAGGCGAGATTTCGCCCTGCTGCAGGAGAGATCTGTCGGGAACCGGTCCTGCCTTAAAAACAAAGCAGTTTTGCCAACTGGTCAAAACCGCGCCAGCTTGGCACAGTTGGGCAAACAGGAGTTTCTTCATGGCGAGCCGCACCAATCCGACGAAACCCAAGCCCTGGACCGAAGTGGCGACGCAACTGGTCGACGTCGCGATGGCGCGCCGGGCTGCCGATCTCGTGATCCGCAACGGACGCTGGGTGAATGTCCATTCGGGCGAGATCATTCCGGGCACCGACATCGCCGTCGCGGCCGGACGTTTCGCCTATTGCGGGCCGAATGCCGGCCATACGATCGGGCAGGGGACCAAGGTGGTCGATGCGGGCGGCCGCTATCTGGTGCCTGGCCTCTGCGACGCGCACATGCACGTCGAAAGCGGCATGGTCACGGTGACGGAATTCTGCCGCGCCGTGATCCCGCACGGCACCACCTCGATGTTCATCGACCCGCACGAGATCGCCAATGTTCTGGGCCTGCCGGGCGTTCGGCTGATGCATGACGAGGCGGTCGCGATGCCGATCAACGTCCATGTGCAGATGCCGTCCTGCGTGCCTTCGGCGCCGGGCTTGGAGCATGCCGGCGCCGAGCTTACGGTCGCAGACGTCGCCGAGGCGATGACCTGGGAGAACATCATCGGGCTTGGCGAAGTGATGAATTTCCCGGGAGTCGCCGCCAACGATCCGGTGATGTCGGGCGAGATCGCCGAGACGGTGAAGGCCGGCAAAACCGTCGGCGGCCACTATGCCTCGCGCGATCTCGGGTTGCCGTTCCACGGCTATGTCGCCGGCGGCGCCGAAGATGACCACGAGGGCACGCGCGCCGAGGATGCGATCGCCCGCGTGCGCCAGGGCCTGAAGGCGATGCTTAGGCTGGGGTCCGCCTGGTACGACGTCGCTGCGCAGATCAAGGCGGTCACCGAAGGCGGCATCGACCCGCGCAACTTCATCCTGTGCACCGACGACAGCCATTCCGGCACGCTGGTGCATGAGGGTCATATGGATCGTGTGGTGCGGCACGCCATCAGCCAGGGCCTGAAACCGGTGACGGCGATCCAAATGGCGACGCTCAACACCGCCCAGCATTTCAGGCTGGAGCGCGAGATCGGCTCGATCGCGCCGGGGCGGCTGGCGGATCTTTTGATCGTCTCCGATCTTGCCCAGATGACGATAGACGAGGTCTATGGCCGCGGCGTCAGGCTGGCGAAAGCCGGCAAGCTCGAAATCGACATTCCGGCCTATGATTATCCCGGGACGGCGAAAAACACGGTCAACCTCGGCAAAAGGCTCAAGGCCTCTGACTTTGACATCGCCGCGCCACAGGGTGCCAACGAGGTGCGGGCGCGGGTGATCGGCGTTATCGAGAACCAGGCGCCGACCAGAGCGCTCGAGGCCGACCTGCCCGTCGAGGACGGGCTGGTCGCCATGGATCGCCGCAACGACATTTGCCAGATCGCCCTGGTCGAACGCCACAGGGGCACGGGCGGCGTCACCAACGCCTTCGTGTCGGGGTTCGGCTATATGGAAGACTGCGCGATGGCCTCGAGCGTGGCGCATGATGCGCACCACATCATCGCCGTCGGAACCAACAAGGAGGACATGGCTTTAGCCGTCAACCGGCTGAGCGAGGTCGGCGGCGGCGTCGTGCTCTACTCCAAGGGCAAGGAACTGGCGCTCGTCGAAATGCCGATCGCAGGGCTGATGTCGGACGAGCGCGCGGAGATCGTCGCGGCCAAGGCCGAGCAGTTGACGGAAGCGATGCGCAAGGTCGGCTGTTCGCTCAACAACGCCTACATGCAGCATTCGCTGCTGGCGCTGGTCGTCATCCCGGAACTCAGGATTTCCGATGTCGGCCTTGTCGACGTGACGTCGTTCCAGAAGGTCGATCTGTTCGTCTAGCATCGCCGATGTTGGGGTGAGGCCGGCCTGACCCGCACCTCGATACGCCTAACCGGTGCTCAGCCGCCGGTGGCGATCGTCAGCACCCTGAACGGCGTGGTGATGACCACCTCGGCGACCGAGCCGACCGCCTTGCCGAGACCCTGGCCGATATTGTTGAGCTGCGTTGGATCCGGCTCGTCGGAGGCAAGACCGGCAGGCGTGCGCAGTCGATTGCCGAGCAACTGCACCAGGATCGGATTGTCGGCGAATTTGGCATGGTTTAACCGGTCTCCGCCCTTGGTTTGGGTCAGATCGACCACCGTCACGCCGTAGTTGGCGAGATCTGCCGCGTTGTCGTAATCGCCGACGCGCGGCTTTTCGCCGGAGATGAAGCTGGACAGCTTGAGCGCCCGGTCGTCGCCCGAGAGAAGGATGGCGAAAGGCTTGTCGGGCTTGCCGTAGCGGATCATCTGCTTCTTGAAAACATCGACGTCGATGTCAGGCGAGGCGAGGATGACGTAGCCGAGCTTGCCGTTGAGATCGCGGTCGCCGGTGATGGCGAGCTGGCGCAAAGCTTCCATCGTCAGCCAAGTCCCCATCGAATGGGCAATGATGTCAACGCTTTTGGCGCGGGACTTGGCAAGCATCCTCAGTGTCGCTTCCAGGTCGTCGCGCGCGGCGGTGGAGCTGTCCTTGTCATAAATGTAGCCGGTCGTCTTGCCGCTCGACGCCCACGAGAACAGCACCGGTGTGCCCGGATAATTCGTGTCGTGCGCGATCTGCGTCAGGCGGTAAACGCCATCGTCGAAGCCGTTGTTGAAGCCGTGCACGAAGACCAGGGCGCGGTCGCCGCGTATGGCAATATCGGTGCCGACCGCCTTGGCGAATTGCGAGGCGTTCCCATAGTGGACGACATCGGTGGCGGTGAACTGCCTGGCCGGAATGCTGTCGGCCGAACCCTTGGCTCGCTCGATCGCGCCAACTTGGTGGATCCTTGGAACCGTGACATCGACGCGGGCGTAGCTGGTGGTCAGCGAACGGTCGCCGTCGAAAACCTGCCGCGGGTCCTTGGTCGCCTGCTGCCGGGTCGTGGCGACGAAGATCTCGTGCTTGGCCGCAATGTCCGATGCGGGTGCGGTAACGGCCTTCCGATTGAGCAGGTCATGCGCGTTCTGCCCGGCGCAGCCCGTCAGGGCAAGCGTGAAGGCAAGGCCAAGGACGATCTTCGAACGCACGATCACCCGGGATCCCCCAAGGGCGGCAAACCTCTCGGGCTCCTTCGATAAAGCCAGCGGGCGGTCTGGTCCAGTTCAAAGTCCGTGCAGGGCGGCAACCGCGTGAACACGGTTATTGAGTGGCGAGCTGGCTGATCCGGTCGGTGACGTCGCGGTCGCTGGCAAAGCCGTCGTCCTGGCGCAGCCGCTGGCCGATCATCTTCACCAGCATCGGGTTGTCGGCGAATTTGGTGTGGTTGAAGCTGTCGTTGCCCTTCACCTTGGAGAGGTCGACCACCGTGACGCCGTAGGAGGCGAGGTCGGCCGCGTCTCTGTAGTCGCCGACGCGCGGCCGTGCACCGGCAATCAGGCCGGAGAGCCGGAGAGCGCGGTCGTCGTCCGACAGGAGCAGGATGAACGGCTTGTCGGGCTTGCCGTAGCGGCGCATCTGGCTCTTGAAGACATCGACGTCGATGTCGGGCGAGGCCAGGAGAACATCGCCGAGCTTGCCGCCGAGGTCGCGGTCACCGGTGATGGCGAGCTGTCGCAGTGTTTCCATCGTCACCCACGTCCCCATCGAGTGGGCGACGATGTCGATGCGGCGCGCACCGGTCTGCGCCAGCATTCTCAGCGTCACTTCCAACTGGTCGCGGGCGGCGGCGGCACTTTCCTTGTCATAGACATAGTCGGTGGTCTTGGCGCCCGAAGCCCATGAAAAAAGCACCGGCGTGCCGGGATAGCCGGAATCGTGAACGATCTGGGTCAGACGGTAGACGGCATCGTCGAAGCCGGTGTTGTAGCCGTGGACGAAGACCATGACGCGGCCGCCGCGGGCGTCGATGTCGGCATTGAGCGCGCTGGAGAATTTCGGCTGCGTGTCGTAGCCGACGACCTCGGAAGCCATGAAATATTTGGTCGGATCGTTCGACGTCCCGCGCGAGCGGCGCTCGATCTGACCAGTCTCATGAACCGGCGGGACGGTGACGTTGACGCGGGCGTAATTGAGCGTCGCCGAGCGCTCGCCGTCGAAAACCTTGTTCGGGTCGTCGGAGCGCTTGCGGGTGGTGGCGATGAAGATCGAATGGTTGCCGGCGATCTCGGTCGCCGTCGTCGGCACCACGACGCTGCCCAGGATTTCCTGTGACGGTCGTCCCGCGCAGCCTGCAACCAGCAAGGCCAGGGCAATGATGCAAATCGTCTTCAAATGCACGTCGAAACTTCCATTCCGGCCGCAATTGGCCATCCGCCTCCGCGAAATCCTCCCGGACAGGGGAAGTGCGGCGGAAGTAAGTCGTGTCCAGCGGAAATTTGATCGGCAGGTGCCAACCGCCTCGGCACTGTTGCGCGAAAACCAAAGTGGCGGCAGGAGGGCGGCGAGCGGCTGCATCGGTGGCCGCGAAAACCAAACTATGCAATAGGCTTGGGCTGCGAACCACATGGTCTCGGAGCCGGTTGCCTCATGAACAGTTTTTCTTCCCGCGTCGCAGGCGCCGCGGAGGCGATCCGCGGGATCTTTCCGGAAACGCCGCTGCAGGAGAACGACTATCTGTCGAGAAAGACCGGCGCCCGCATCCTCCTGAAGCGCGAGGACCTGACGCCGGTCCGCTCCTACAAGATCAGGGGCGCCTTCAACTTCTTCCGCAAGGCGCTCGCCGCCGGCAACAATGCCGAGCTGTTCGTCTGCGCCTCGGCGGGCAACCACGCGCAGGGCTTTGCCTTCGTCTGCCGCCATTTCGGCAAAAAGGGCGTGGTGTTCATGCCCGTGACGACGCCGCAGCAGAAGATCGACAAGACGCGGCTTTTCGGCGGCGATTTCGTCGAGATCAGGCTGGTCGGCGACTTCTTCGACGATTGCTATCGCGCCGCCTTCGAATTCACCGAAGCCGCCGGCGCGCATATGGTGCCGCCCTTCGACCACAAGGACATCATCGAGGGGCAGGCGACCGTCGCCTACGAGATCGCAACCCAGATGCCGGGCGGGCGCATGCCCGACATCGTCATGCTGCCGGTGGGCGGAGGCGGCCTGGCTGCCGGCGTCACCCACTATTTCGCCGACCGGCAACCTGAATTGCGCTTCGTGTTCTGCGAGCCGGCGGGGGCGCCTAGCCTTAGCGAGAGTCTCGCCGGTGGCAAGCGGGTCAGGCTCGCCAAGGTCGACAACTTCGTCGATGGCGCGGCGGTGGCTGAAATCGGCCGCGAGCCGCTGCGCCATCTCAAGGAATTCACCGCCGACGCGGTGCGCCTTGTCCCGGAAAACCGACTTTGCGCGACGATGATCGAGATGCTCAATGTCGAGGGCGTGGTGCTGGAGCCAGCCGGCGCATTGGCGATCGACGCGCTCAAGGACTTTTCCCGCAAGGAGATGAGGGGCAAGACCATCGTCGCGATCGTCTCGGGCGGCAATTTCGATTTCGAGCGCCTGCCGGACGTCAAGGAACGGGCGCTGCGTTTCGAAGGGCTGAAGAAGTACTTCATCATCCGCTTCCCGCAGCGGCCGGGCGCATTGCGCGATTTCCTCGAAATGCTCGGCCCGGACGACGACATCACGCGCTTCGAGTATCTCAAGAAGTCGGCGCGCAATTTCGGCTCTGTGCTGATCGGCATCGAGACCAAGGACCGGCGCAATTTCGATCTGCTGAAGGCCAATTTCGACGCCGAGGGCGTGCAGTATCAGGACATCACCGACAACGAGACGCTCGCGGGGTTCATCATATGAGCGGGCCAAAAACGGGCGACAAAGGAACGGTGTTCGTAGCCCTGTTTTCCGGCATCAATGTCGGTGGCAACCGCATCGTCAAGATGGCGGAGCTGAGGTCATTCTTCGAAGACCTCGGCTTCACAGACGTATCGACCTACGTGCAAAGCGGCAACGTCGTGTTTCGTGCCAACAACAGCGACGCTGCGGCGCTGACCAAAGCACTCGAAGCGGCCTTCGAGAAGAAATGGGGGTTCAATTCCCGCATCATGGTGCGCAATGCCGGCTGGTTCGAGCGCCTGGTGAAGGACAATCCCTATCCGGAGGTTGCGGGCGAGCCTACCAAGCTGCATGCCTATGCGCTGGAGCGAGAGCCGACCGCGGAAGAGGCGAAGCGGCTGGCGGAAAAGTCTGCCGGCCCGGAGCGCTTCGAGATCAAAGGCGACGTGCTTTACCTGCATGCGCCGGAAGGGCTTGGCAAATCGGTGTTTGCCAACCTTATTGGGCGAACGCTCAAGGTGCCGGGCACGGCGCGGAACTGGCGCAGCGTGCTTGCGCTGCTCGAAATGGCTAGCAAGGCCGCCGGCTGACGCTCAATTCTTTCAGGCAGCCTTCTGCCAGTCGAAGGTCAGCTCCTCGCGGAAGGCGAAGCGCTTGATGTGGTCGGCGACCACGGTTTCCAGCCGCTCGAGCGAGGCGGCGTCGTCAGCGGCGACCGCGATGTGGAGAGCCTTGTCGTCTGCATCCATCACGGTGCGGCCGAGCGAGAGCTGGATGGCGCCGTGATGCGGGTCGAATTCGACCGGGAACTTGTGCGCCCAGTGCTTGCAGAGCTGCTGCAGATAGCGGCTGGCGTTTTCAGTGGCGACGTCGGCGCGGCTGGTCGGCATGAAATTCTCCCGGCGGATCAAGAAAAGCGCCAGCCTGATCTGGCTGGCGCCACAAGCGCTTAGATAGGCGCGATCCGGCAAAACGCCATAGACCGGCCGGTCAAATCCCCGGGAAGGGCAGGCGCCTACCAGCTTCCCGTATTCGACATTGAGGCCCATGGCTCCGCCTTTGCCTTGGCCGGGCCTTTCTGCAGGAGCTCGATGGAGATGCCGTCCGGCGAGCGGATGAAGGCCATGTTGCCGTCGCGCGGCGGCCGGTTGATGGTCACGCCATTGTCCATCAGCTTCTGGCAGGTGGCGTAGATGTTGTCGACCTCATAGGCAAGGTGGCCGAAGTTGCGGCCGCCTTTGTACTCCTCCGGATCCCAATTGTAGGTCAGTTCGACCAGCGGCGCCTTCTCGGCAATGCCGCTTTGCTCGTCATCGGGCGCGGCGAGGAAGATCAGCGTGTAGCGTCCCTGCTCGTTCTCGTAGCGACGCACTTCCTTGAGGCCGAGCTTGTTGCAGTAGAAATCGAGCGATTGATCAATGTCGGCGACGCGGACCATTGTGTGAAGATAGCGCATATCGGATTCCTCGCGGCGTTACGTTTGCGGCGCACCATAGGAGCCGCTCCGCCAAAGGGCAATCGTCCGACAAAACCGATGGAGGGATCGATTTCAGCCGCCCCTTTGCGCTTCAGGCCGCGCCGGTAAACAACAATTGAGGCTTTCCGGTGCTCAACGGTGAAAAAAGGCACGTCAGGTCTTGCACACCCCGGAAGCCGCAGTGTTAATCTGATGGCAAGAATCACTAGCGGTTGCAGTTGGAAAAGGGGGCGTTCTTATGGGGGAAAAAGCCTCTTTTACGAGGCGGGACGGAAGCCTTGACGACGCCTTGACGCGAGACAGTGGCGGCGACTCCGCCGGGCTTGTCGAAATCGCCGGCGCTATCAAATGGTTCGACGTGGCCAAGGGCTACGGCTTCATTCTTCCGGACGACGGCGTCTCGGGTGATATTCTCCTCCATGTGACATGTCTTCGAAGAGATGGCTTTCAGACCGCGCTGGAAGGCGCGCGCGTCGTCTGTCTCGTCAAGCAGGGCGAGCGTGGCCTGCAGGCGTTCCGGGTTCTTTCCATGGACGCCTCGACAGCGGTGCATCCGGCCGAGCAGGAGCAGCGCACGCATGTCACCGTGACTGCCGAGAGCGGGCTCGAGCGGGCGCTGGTGAAGTGGTTCAACCGCACCAAAGGCTTCGGCTTCCTGACCCGGGGCGAGGGCACCGAGGACATCTTCGTCCATATGGAGACGCTGCGCCGCTACGGCATTACCGAGCTGAGGCCCGGCCAGGTCGTTCTGGTCCGTTTCGGACGCGGCGACAAAGGCCTTATGGCCGCCGAAATACACCCCGATATGGGCACCTTGCCGGTCTCGCATTAAAGCGCGGCCCGACGCACTTTATTTTTTGCTTGATGCAGGTTCGCCAAAACCGCTTGGCAGTTTTGGGCGACATGCATCGGGCTCTCTCAATACGATCGGGATGCCCTGCCCGGTGCAAGGCCGTTCCTGTCCAAAAACCAGTTCCACTCGCTCGGATCATGGTCTAGGACAGGGCCTGGACGAGGTATCACATGGCTCATCGCAACTGGCTGACCGCAGGCGCGCTTTGCGCCGCCATCGCTCTGGCCCCCATTTTCAGCGCCTTGAAACCGAGTTCGGCGGACGGTCAGGCGATGATGCTGCCTGCCGATCCGACGCCGCTCGTCGCGATCACCGGCTCCGGCAAGCATTCCTTCTCAATCGAGATCGCCGACAGCTCGGAAGAACGCGAGGCCGGGCTGATGTACCGTAAGGACATGGCCGACGATCACGGCATGCTGTTCGTGTTCGAGAGGCCCGCTGAGGTGAATTTCTGGATGAAGAATACACCGATGCCGCTCGATTTGGTCTTTGTCGGCCAGGACGGCAGGATCAAGGCCATCAAGCGTGGCGAACCGGAATCGGAGGCGATCATCTCGCCGGGACAGCCGGTAAGCTTTGTGCTTGAGCTGAAGGCGGGAACGGCCGCCAAGGACGGTCTCAAGGGCGGCGATCTCCTGCGTCACCCGGCGATCGATAAGGCCTCGGGCGCCGGCTCCAACTGACCGCGGCTGCGCCAGATGCAATATTTTTCCCACGACGGCTTCGAACTCGCTTACCTCGACCGCCCGCCGGCGTCCGGGCAGGGCGATCCGGTGCTGATGATCCACGGCTTCGCCTCCAGCCACTACGTCAATTGGGTCTCGCCGGGCTGGTTCAAGACGCTGAACGACGCGGGGTACCGCGCCATCGCCCTCGACAATCGCGGCCACGGTTCTTCGACGAAGAGCTACCAGGAGGCCGACTACACGCCGGCCAAGATGGCCTCGGACGCGGCCGCGCTGTTCGATCACCTCGGCATCGAGCACGCCCATGTCATGGGCTATTCGATGGGCGCGCGGGTATCCGCCTTCATGGCGTTGTCCAATCCTGACAAGGTGGCGACGCTGGTGTTCGGCGGCCTCGGCATCGGTCTTGTCGACGGCGTCGGCGACTGGGATCCAATCGCCGATGCGCTTCTGGCCGAGGATGCCGGTACGATCAGCCATGCGCGCGGTCGCTCGTTTCGCGCCTTCGCCGACCAGACGCGCAGCGACCGCCAGGCGCTGGCCGTCTGCATAGTCGGCTCACGCGCGTCAATGAGCGAGGACGATGTCGCGCGGATCGCCCAGCCGACCCTGATTGCCGTCGGGACCAAGGACGACATCGCCGGCTCGCCCGACGAGCTTGCCGCGCTGATGCCCCACGCAGAGGCTTTTCGCATCGAGGGCCGCGACCACATGCTCGCCGTCGGCGACAAGAGCTTCAAGCAGCGCGTGCTGGAGTTCTACGCCGAAAATCCGCTCTGACCCATACCGTCCGCTGCGGGCGACGACGCGTCTAAAGCAGGTTGCGCGAAACGCGACCTGCTTTTGACCTTTGCGATGTCCTTTTCCCGAAACTGGAAGCACTTCGGGGAGAATGCTTTAGCCGCGCGTTCTCCTGTCGGCGATGGATTTCGCCATGACGCAAAGCAGCTCGAACATCATGGTCGCGCCGGCAAGCGCCGTCATGCCGCCAATATCAAAGGAGGCGCGACCTCGACGACGTCGGCTCCGGCGAAATTCAATCCGTCGAGCAATCGAACCAGCTCCTGCACCTCGCGGGTGGTGAAGCCGCCGAGCCCCGGCGTGCCGGTGCCAGGGGCCATCGACGGATCGATGCAATCGATGTCGAAGGTCACGTAAGTGAGGCTGTCGCCGACAAGATCGCGTGCTTCCTGCATGACGGAAGCGGTGCCGCGTTTGACGAACTCTTCCATATATACGATGCGCACGCCCTGAGCGGTCGCCCAGTCGTGTTCGCCCGGCTCATAGATCGAGCCTCGAATTCCGATCTGAATAACCCGCTTCGGGTCGAGCAGCCCTTCCTCGATCGCGCGGCGAAAGGGCGTCCCGTGTGTATAGGGATTCTCGCCGAAGTAGCGGTCGTTCGTGTCGGAATGCGCGTCGAAGTGGATCATGCCGACGGGTCCCTCGCGGGCGATGGCGCGCAGCACCGGCAAGGTCGTCAGATGATCGCCTCCGGCGGCCAAAGGAAGAGCGCCGTCAGCAACGATCGCGGCAATGCCGTCTTCGATGCGCTTCAACCCGTCGAGCAAGTCGATGGGATTGACCGAGAGGTCTCCGACATCCGCGACATTGGCAATGCTGAACGGCTCGGTTCCCGATACGTGGTGGACGCGGCGCATCAGGCTCGACTGGTTCCTGATTTCGCGCGGACCATGGCGAGCGCCGGCCCGATTGGTCGTGCCGCCTCCCAAGGAATCCCGACAAGGGCAATATCGAGCCCCTTCGCGTTCGGCACCGCCGGCAGCCGCATGAAGGTGGAAAGCCCGGCAAATCGCGGCACCTGGGCGGCGTCGACGGGTTGGAAGAAGTTGTTTTCCATGGTGTCGGTCATCTCAGAGGGCGTTCACGTTCGGCGTGGCGATCAGGTCTGTTGAGACTGGTCTTGCAGGACCTGCAGCGATCGGACCAGATTTTCCCTGGCCCGCGCCTCGAACCGATCGCGAAACGATTGTGTGTAGAAAATATGCGGACGGGCCAGGAAACTCGTCAGGACAGCCGCGCGACCGGCGCGCCAGATCGGGTCCTCGACCCAGCCATATTCGCGCCGGACCGCCTTCTCGTAAGCGTCGAAGCGGTTCGGGTCGGCACCGAGGATCGCGAGGTCCATGTCGAGGAAAAGGGCGGCATCACTCGCGGCACCCTCATCTTCGAGCGGCGGCAACTGGTGCGTGGCGGTGGCGCTGATCATGGCCAGAATCCGGGCAAGCCGGGCCGGGTCGGTGCGGCCGGAGAGTTTCCTTTCTGCCAGCACCGCGCTCTTTGCCTCGTTGTCCTTGGCGCGGCTGTCATAGACTGCGTCATGGAACCAGATCGCCGCTTCCACTGCTTCTGGATCATCAAGAAGGTGCCGGTGTTCGGCTGCCAACGCCAGCATCGCTTCGATGTGAGGCAAGCCGTGATAGTGGCGATCCGCGGTCTGATAGATCGCGGCAAGCTCGCTTTTCAGCGCATCGTCGATCAAGGGTTCGTTTTCCTTCGCCGCTTGAATCTCGGTGAACCAAGTCCATTTGACAAAGCACTAAGGAAAATTGAGTTCAACCGTGTTATGATCTGGCCTATATGTGCCGCCGGATGAATGAGCAGGCCGGAGACCGTCGATGAACAGCATTACGATAGCCCGCCCCAGCATGGTGCAGCCGGTCGACCCGATCTGGCGCGCGATCAGGGATGAGGCGATGGAAGCGGTAAACCGCGATCCGTTGCTGGCTGCTTTCCTCTATTCCACCATCCTCAACCAGGAGAGCCTGGAAGAAGCGGTCATTCACCGCCTGGCCGAGCGCCTGGCGCATCAGGATATCGGCTCCGATCTTATCCGGCAGACCTTCAAGGCCATGCTTGCCGACGATCCGGAGTGGAGCACGACGGTTCGCGTCGACATCCAAGCCTATTACGATCGCGACCCTGCCTGCGACCGCTTCATCATGCCGGTGCTTTATTTCAAGGGCTTTCATGCCATCCAGACGCACCGTTTGGCGCATTGGCTGTGGAACCAGGGCCGCAGGGACTTCGCGCTCTACCTGCAGAGCCGCTCGTCCTCGGTGTTCCAGACAGACATCAACCCGGCCGCCCGCATCGGCAAGGGCATTTTCCTCGATCACGCCACCGGCCTGGTGGTCGGCCAGACGGCCGTCATCGAGGATGATGTGTCGATCCTGCACGGGGTGACGCTGGGCGGCACCGGCAAGGCCAGTGGCGACCGCCACCCGAAGATCCGCCGCGGCGTGCTGATCGGCGCAGGCGCCAAGATCCTCGGCAATATCGAGATCGGCCATTGCTCCAAGATCGCGGCCGGTTCGGTGGTGCTGTCGCCCGTGCCGCACAACAAGACGGTCGCCGGCGTGCCGGCGCGTGTCGTCGGCGAGACCGGCTGCGACCAGCCTTCGCGACAGATGGACCAGCTCCTGCCCTCGCAGACGATGGACCACGTCGTCAGCTTCGACATCTGATTCTGCGGTCATCGCCAGCGGCCGGAGTCCGGTCGCCGTTCCAGACGCCGGTTGTGGCGTGTTATGCTGCCGGCTTGCCTTTACATCGCCATCGTCGGCGTGTCAGAAGCGCGTTCCAACGAACAGCCGCATTCGGAGAAGACTTTTGAAGCCAGACGAAATCAGAAAGCTGGACGCCTACTTCAAGCGCGTCTTCCAGAATCCCAAGCTGCAGGTGAAGGCGCGCCCGCGCAAGGAAGACTCTGCCGAGGTCTATGTCGGCGACGAATTCCTCGGCATCGTCTTCAAGGACGAGGACGACGGCGACTATAATTTCTCGATGGCGATCCTCGACGTCGACCTGGCCTAAGCCGGCTTTCCGGCCGGGCTCGCCATGCCGCCCCGGTCGGAAACATCCCTGCGTGATTTTGCGGCTAGTCCACGCAGTGCCGCGGGATATGCACCCGCCGCCAGTCGGTCGAGCCTTCCCGCACCACCACCCGCCGCGCCACCCTCCGGTATGAGGGCGCGATTTCCGTGATGCGCCGCTCTCCTGGCCGCACCAGCACCTCGCGGGCGACGCCTTCGTATTCGGCCGGAAGGACGACGCGCCGGACGCGCTCCGGCTCGACGATGACCGTTGTGGCAACCCGCGCGTAGCGCGCCTTACGCCACACCTTGCACAGCACCTTGCGGCCGTGGATGACCCGCCATTCCCAGGCATAGCCGCCGTCATCCACCTTGACCGTGTGATAGACGGTGCGCGTCACGGCCGGTACGACTTCATAGCTGATGCGAGGCGTGGCGATCTGTTCGGTGCTCTCGGTCGTGCCGTAGATCGGCGGGTCATAGTGGACGAGCTGGCCGCCGGGGCTCACCATCACGTCTTCATAGACCGTGTCGTAGATCGCCGGCCGATGCACCGGCTCGTAGCATTCGAGCGTGCGGCCGCCGGCCGCGGCCTGCGACACGGCCGCAAGCATTGCGAGGCTGGTCGAGGCGAGCGATGCGGCACCCTTGCGAAGGGAGCTCTTGCAAAAGGAACTCGTGCAAAAGGAACTCTGGCTAAACATGACGTTCACCCGTTGAAAAAAGGACGCCGGTTCAACGCGGGAGCGTATCGGAAGGTCCGCCATGGACGGGGATTTCACGGCTTGTCGTTAAGCAGCGCGGTTAAGAAACTGCTACCGTGGCGGCCGGGTAGCGCCCTCGCATTTCGGGCAGAGGGCCATCTCCGGCGCAACCTGCAGCATTTCCTTGGGCCGAGCCGCTTGCTTCGACTTAACCAGATGGCTAGGAGGGGCGGCCTTGCGCTAGGGTGAGCCGGCATCCTATTTAGGATTCAACGATCCAGAACCGATTCCGCCCGATTGCTCAGGTCTACGGCGCCGGAATCCATCCAACAAGGGTAGTCCATGAAGAACCCCGTCGAAACCTACATGAACCTCGTTCCGATGGTGGTCGAGCAGACCAATCGCGGCGAGCGTGCCTACGACATCTTCTCCCGCCTGTTGAAGGAACGCATCATCTTCATCACCGGCCCGGTCGAGGACGGGATGGCGACGCTGGTTTGTGCACAGCTTTTGTTCCTCGAGGCGGAGAACCCCAAGAAGGAAATCAACCTGTACATCAACTCGCCGGGCGGTGTGGTGACATCGGGCATGGCGATCTACGACACCATGCAGTTCATCAAGCCGGCGGTATCGACGCTCTGCATCGGCCAGGCAGCCTCGATGGGCTCGTTGCTGCTTTGCGCCGGCCACAAGGATATGCGGTTTGCCACGCCGAACGCCCGTGTCATGGTCCATCAGCCGTCCGGTGGCTTCCAGGGCCAGGCGTCGGACATCGAACGTCATGCGCAGGACATCATCAAGCTGAAGCGCCGCTTGAACGAGGTCTATGTGAAGCACACCGGCAAGAGCTATGACGAGATCGAGCGGACGCTCGACCGCGACCATTTCATGACCGCCGACGAGGCCAAGGAGTTTGGTTTGATCGACAAGGTCATTACGACGCGCGAACTTGGCGAAACCCCCGCCGCATAGGCTCTGATTGGGGGCTGAATGGCGGGATAACGCGCTTTTGGCGCGGCTTGCGGCATTTCGGCCACAATTGCCTGTTCCCTCAAGGTTCGGGATTGCCTACGTTAAGGCTATGTTGATTTTCGACGGCTTAGCTTTGCATGGGGTTGCTGCGAATCATTGTCGCGTTTTCTGATTGTGTTTCGGACGGAATGCGCTGTGTGAGCCGGGACACTGGCGCCGGCGGATTCCTGCGATAGATTGATGAGACGCCAATGCGGCCAGACCATCGGCTGGCAGGCGGTGAAAGGACAGAAAAATGAGCAAAGTTAGCAACAACGGCGGCGATTCAAAGAACACGCTCTATTGCTCGTTTTGCGGCAAAAGCCAGCACGAAGTGCGCAAGCTGATCGCCGGTCCGACCGTCTTCATCTGCGACGAGTGCGTCGAACTCTGCATGGACATCATCCGCGAGGAGAACAAGACCTCGATGGTGAAGTCGCGCGAGGGGGTGCCGACCCCGCAAGAGATCCTCAAGGTTCTCGACGACTATGTCATCGGCCAGCCCTACGCCAAGCGGGTGCTGTCGGTGGCCGTCCACAACCACTACAAGCGCCTGGCGCATGCCGGCAAGAACAACGACGTCGAATTGGCAAAGTCGAACATCCTGCTGATCGGGCCGACCGGCTGCGGCAAGACGCTGCTCGCCCAGACGCTCGCCCGCATCATCGACGTGCCGTTCACCATGGCCGACGCCACGACGCTGACCGAAGCCGGTTACGTCGGCGAGGACGTCGAAAACATCATCCTGAAGCTCTTGCAGTCGGCCGACTACAATGTCGAACGTGCCCAGCGCGGCATCGTCTATATCGATGAGATCGACAAGATCTCGCGCAAGTCGGACAACCCGTCGATCACCCGCGACGTCTCGGGCGAGGGCGTTCAGCAAGCGCTGTTGAAGATCATGGAAGGCACGGTGGCCTCCGTGCCGCCGCAGGGCGGCCGCAAGCACCCGCAGCAGGAATTCCTGCAGGTCGACACCGCCAACATCCTGTTCATCTGCGGCGGCGCCTTTGCCGGACTGGACAAGATCATCTCGGATCGCGGCCGCAAGACCTCGATCGGCTTCGGCGCAACCGTGGCGTCGCCCGAGGATCGCCGCACCGGCGACCTGTTCCGCCAAGTCGAGCCCGAGGATCTTTTGAAATTCGGCCTGATCCCGGAATTCGTCGGCCGTCTGCCGGTTCTGGCGACGCTCGAGGACCTCGACGAGCCGGCGCTGATCCAGATCCTGACGGAACCGAAAAACGCGCTGGTCAAGCAGTATCAGCGGCTGTTCGAGATGGAGAATGTGGATCTCACCTTCCACGAGAACGCGCTGTCGGCGATCGCCAAGCGCGCCATCGAGCGCAAGACCGGCGCGCGCGGCCTGCGTTCCATCATGGAAGCGATCCTGCTCGACACGATGTTCGAGCTTCCGGCGCTGGAAGGCGTGCGTGAGGTGGTGATCTCGGAAGAGGTGGTCTCGGGTAACGCCCGGCCGCTTTACATCTATTCCGAGCAGAAGGAAAAGAAGGGCAATGTCAGCGCCTGAAATGGCACTGATCCGGCAAATTTTCATGGAACGGCGCCCGTGTGGCGCCGTTTTGCTGTGAGGGGCTTACCTGTAGGTGATGGAGTGGCTGATCAAAGCATGCTAACCCTTGATCTTTGCACCGCCCGCATCCACCTAACAGCGGAAGGCCGAGGGCCAGAATTCTGCGCTGTAAAATTCCCGTCACAAACGGTGGTAGGCGGAACGACGCTCGGTCGTTAATATAAGATTCGCGGTTGGCTCAATTAGCGGCCGCGACATGAAAGGTTGGACAATGGCCAAAATATCCAGGGCTTCCAGCGACGGCGTGTTTGCAGTCCTCCCACTGCGCGACATCGTCGTGTTCCCGCACATGATCGTCCCGCTCTTTGTCGGGCGTGAAAAGTCGATCAAGGCGCTGGAAGAAGTGATGGGTCAGGAAAAGCAGATCCTGCTTGCCACCCAGATGAACGCAGCCGACGATGATCCTGAGCCCGATGCAATTTTCGACATCGGCACGCTCGCCAATGTGCTGCAGCTCCTGAAGCTTCCCGATGGCACCGTGAAGGTGCTGGTCGAGGGCGCCTCGCGCGCCAAGATCGTCTCGTTCACCGATCGTGCCGACTTCCACGAGGCCCGCGCCACCGCGTTGGTCGAGCCGGAGGAGGAAGAGGTCGAAATCGAGGCGCTGGCCCGTTCGGTCGTCACCGACTTCGAAAACTACGTCAAGCTGAACAAGAAGATTTCGCCCGAAGTGGTAGGTGCCGCCAGTCAGATCGACGACTATTCCAAGCTCGCCGACACGGTTGCCTCGCACCTGGCCATCAAGATCCCCGAGAAGCAGGAGATGCTCGCCACGCTTTCCGTCAAGGAGCGTCTCGAGAAGGCGATGGGCTTCATGGAAGCTGAGATTTCCGTGCTGCAGGTGGAGAAGCGCATCCGCAGCAGAGTCAAGCGCCAGATGGAGAAGACGCAGCGCGAGTACTACCTCAACGAGCAGATGAAGGCGATCCAGAAGGAGCTCGGCGAGGGCGAGGACGGCCGCGACGAGGCTGCCGAGATCGAGGCGCGCATCAAGAAGACCAAGCTCTCCAAGGAAGCCCGCGAGAAGGCGGAAGCCGAGTTGAAGAAGCTGCGGTCGATGTCGCCGATGTCGGCTGAATCGACGGTCGTGCGCAACTATCTCGACTGGCTGCTGTCGATCCCGTGGGGCAAGAACTCCAAGGTCAAGCAGGATCTCGGCTACGCCCAGGACGTGCTCGACGCCGATCACTTCGGCCTCGACAAGGTCAAGGAGCGCATCGTCGAGTATCTCGCCGTGCAGAGCCGTCAGAAGAAGATCAAGGGTCCGATCCTGTGCCTCGTCGGCCCGCCCGGCGTCGGCAAAACCTCGCTCGGCAAGTCGATTGCCAAGGCCACGGGGCGTGAGTTCATCCGAATGGCGCTCGGCGGCGTGCGCGACGAGGCCGAGATCCGCGGTCACAGGCGGACCTATATCGGCTCGATGCCCGGCAAGGTCATCCAGTCGATGAAGAAGGCCAAGAAGTCCAACCCCCTCTTCCTGCTCGACGAAATCGACAAGATGGGCCAGGACTTCCGCGGCGATCCGTCGTCGGCCCTGCTTGAGGTGCTCGATCCGGAGCAGAACTCGACGTTCATGGACCATTACCTCGAAGTCGAATACGACCTGTCGAGCGTGATGTTCGTGACGACGGCGAACACGCTGAACATCCCTGCGCCCCTGATGGACCGCATGGAGATCATCCGCATCGCCGGCTACACCGAGGACGAGAAGATCGAGATCGCCAAGCGGCACCTGATGCCGAAGGTGATCCGCGATCACGCGCTGCAGCCGAACGAGTTCTCGGTCGGCGAGGACGCGATCCGCGGCATCATCCAGACCTACACCCGTGAAGCGGGCGTCAGAAGCCTCGAGCGCGAGCTGATGAAGCTCGGGCGCAAGGCGGTGACCGAGATCCTGAAGACGAAGAAGAAGACGGTGAAGATCACGGCCGACAACCTCGCCGATTATCTCGGCGTGCCGCGCTTCCGCTTCGGTCAGGTCGAGGCCGACGATCAGGTCGGCGTCGTCACGGGTCTTGCCTGGACGGAAGTCGGCGGCGAGCTGCTCACCGTCGAAGGCGTCATGATGCCCGGTAAGGGACGCATGACGGTGACCGGCAACCTGCGCGACGTGATGAAGGAATCGATCTCTGCGGCGGCCTCTTACGTCCGCTCGCGGGCCATCGATTTCGGCATCGAGCCGCCGCTGTTCGACAAGCGCGACATCCACGTCCACGTGCCGGAGGGCGCGACTCCCAAGGACGGCCCGTCGGCGGGTGTGGCGATGGTGACGGCGATCGTGTCCGTGCTCACGGGCATTCCGGTCCGCGCCGATGTGGCAATGACCGGCGAGGTGACGCTGCGGGGCAGGGTGCTGCCGATCGGCGGCCTGAAGGAGAAGCTGCTTGCCGCGCTGCGCGGCGGCATCAAGAAGGTGCTGATCCCGGAAGACAATGCCAAGGACCTGGCGGAGATCCCGGACAATGTGAAGAACAACATGGAGATCATTCCGGTGTCGCGGGTCGGCGAGGTGCTGAGGCACGCGCTGGTCAGGATGCCGGAGCCGATCGAATGGGTCGAGCCGGTCAATCCGCCGGCCGGCGCGGACGCCGGCGACGACGCCGGCAAGTCGCTTGCGCATTAGTTTCTTCTAAGGTTGCAATGCACAAAGAGAGAGCCGGGCTTTCAGCCCGGCTTTTTCATGTGAAAAATCTCCGAAAAAGTGGAAAAAAGCCCGGAATTCTGCGGTTTTCGGCTTGGGTTCCGGAACGCTTCTTTCTAAAGTCCGTTTCCTGCCGGATGAGTCGTAGTTCCGGTTTTCTCATGGAAGGGAATTTTTATGAACAAGAACGAACTGGTGTCCGCCGTCGCCGACTCCGCAAGCATTTCGAAGGCTGATGCGCAGTCCGCCGTCGATGCGGTGTTCTCTGTGATCACTGGCGAACTGAAGAAGGGCGGCGATGTCCGGCTTGTCGGCTTCGGAAATTTCACCGTGTCAAAACGTGCTGCTTCGACCGGCCGCAACCCGCAGACCGGCGCGGAAGTGAAGATTCCGGCGCGCACCGTGCCGAAGTTCTCGGCCGGCAAGGGCCTCAAGGACGCGGTCAACTAGGACCTTTTGTTTTTAAGATCAGATGAGCCGGGCTTGCCCGGCTCTTCCTTTTTGTGACCCGCGCCAGGGCCACATGTGTGGTATCAGCCGGTAGGCGCGTCGGCGCGCATCAGGCCTTCTTGCTTGAGATCCGCCCACAAGGCTGCCGGGATCTTCACGTCGAGCAGTGCACGGTTGCTTTCGACCTCGGCCGGGCGTTGGCCGCCGGGTATTACCGACATGACGGAAGGGTGCCGCAGCGGGAACTGCAACGCCGCCTCGATCAGCCGCACGCCATGGCGCTTGCAGACCGCCTCGATGCGTGCCACGCGATCGAGCACGTCTTTTGGCGCCTCTGTGTAGTTGTAGAAGGCGCCGGGCTTCGGCCCTGTCGCCAGGATGCCGGAATTGTAGGGCCCGCCAAGAACGATGCCGATGCCGCGCTTCTCGCAGAGCGGCAGGAAGCTCGCAAGCGCATCCTGCTCGAGCAGCGTGTAGCGGCCGGCGAGCAGAAAGAGGTCGAAATCGCCGCGCTCGGCGAGCGTCTGGCAAACCTGCCACTCGTTGATACCGCCTCCGAAGGCCTTGATCACGCCCTGGTCGCGCAGCGCGAGCAGCGCGTAATAGCCCGAAGACATGAACTCCTCGATGCGCCGGTCGGAAGCCTCCTTGCTGCCATGGGTGAAGATGTCGACATCGTGCACATAAAGGATGTCGATGCGGTCGACGCCGAGACGCTCCAGCGAGGCCTCGAAGGAACGCATCACGCCGTCGTAGCTGTAGTCGTAGACTTCCCGGCGCGAGGGCGTCTCGAAGAACTTGCCGATGCCGGTTCGCTGGTCGGGCGCAGAGACGCGCATGAGGCGGCCGACCTTGCTCGACAGCACATAGTCGTCGCGCTTCTTGCCGCGCAAGAAGGGGTTGAGCCGGGTTTCGGAAAGGCCGAGGCCATAGAGCGGAGCAGTGTCGAAATAGCGGCAGCCGGTTTTCCATGTCGCCTCCAGCGTGGCATTGGCATCCTCGTCCGAGACGGCGCGGTAGAGATTGCCGAGCGGCGCGGTGCCGAAACCAAGCTCGGTGAAGGTGATGCCGCCATTGTCGATGCGGTCGAAATGCCGTGTCTTCATATCCGCACGATGTCCTGGATTGATTTGTCTGACATGACACTATCACGCCGGTGGCACAGCAAAAGCGCCGAGGCTCGTTGGACACGAATTTTCGCGGTGATAGCATGAACGAAAAGAAGCGTTTCGCGCCGAACGCGACCGCAAAGCCGCATGCCTATCAAGACATCGGCAGACAGGATTAGGCAGCCATGACGCAAGCCGGATCGGAGTTGTTTGCGACAGCGCTGGGCGAGCTCGGCGCCGTGTTGGGGCGCATCGATGACGGTCGGGTTGACGCCGCCTGCGCAATGCTCGCCGGCGCTGGCAAGATCGTCGTCTATGGCTGCGGCCGCGAAGCGCTGCAGGTCAAGGGCTTCGCTATGCGGCTCTTCCATCTCGGCCTGCCGGTTTCGGTGGTCGGCGATATGACCACGCCGCCCCTCGGCCAGGGCGATGTCTTCCTGGCGAGTTCCGGACCGGGCGAGACCGCCACCGTTCTCACCTTGATGCGCGTGGCCCGGGAGGCCGGCGCCAAGGTGGTGTTGCTCACGGCCGAACCGGCGGGCAGCGCGGCAAAGCTTGCGGACTTCACGCTGCTCGTTCCGGCCCAGACCATGGCGAGCGACCAAGGCGCCGCCAGAAGCTCGGTGCTGCCCATGGGCTCGCTGTTCGAGGCAGCGCTTTTCCTGGTGTTCGAGGTGATGGTGCTGAAACTCGAGGCGCTCACCGGCGCAACGCCGGAGACGATGCGCGCCCGGCACACCAACATGGAGTAGGGACATGCGCTACGAACTGATGCTGCCGCACCAGATCCGCAACGCGATCGAGGAGAACTGGCCGCTCGCGCTGCCGCTCGGCGTGCTCGAATACCATGGCGAGCACATGGCGGTCGGCATGGACACGCTGGCCGTCATCAAGACGCTCGAGCTTATCGAGAAGGAGCGGGACATCGTCATCCTGCCGCCCTTCTATTACGGCGCGGCGAGTTATGCCGTGGCGCCGCCGGAAGGCAGCGGCTCGGTGCAGGTCGGCGGTCCGGTGCTGGCGCCCTTTGCGGAGGAACTGTTCTACGGCCTGCTGCGCATCGGCTTCCGCAACATCCACGCCATCATCCATCACCAGACCGAGAATTTTGTTGCCGGCATGCCGACCGATCTCGCCTTCAAGACCGCCGGCCGGCAGGCGATTTTCCGCTTCCTGGAGAAGGAACGCGGCGAGGGCTGGTGGGGCTCGGAGAAGATGGTCGACTACTATGCCGGCCATGCCCAGGGCGAGAACGTCTTCAACTGGGTGCAGGTGCACCCGCTGATGCCGGCCGCAATGACCGGCAAATATCCATTCGACCATGCCGGCATCGGCGAGACATCGCTGATGCTGGCGCTATGTCCCGAAGCGGTGGATGCCGGTCATTTCGCGGACAATACCGGCTGGTACACAAAAGGCGCATCGGATGCCTCGGCCGAGCTGGGCCGGAAGGGTGTGGCGATGATCCTTGAGCATTTGCGGGCGATATTGCGGGCCTAGAGCGGGATGAAGTCATCTCCGGTCGTATCCTGCATTGGCGAAGTAGTTTGAGCACTCGGCGGGTGTCGTCCGG
>NZ_NSFZ01000016.1:0-140319 GCF_002294915.1 Mesorhizobium sp. WSM3879
CCTTGCGGGACGTCGATACCGGTGAAGCGGAGACCGACCGTCTGGCGGGTAGAGCCGTCAAAGCCCAGTTCCAGATCACTGACGTTGCTCGAAATCGAGCCGGAACCTTTCTCCTCGACATCGTCGCCTGCGGCCGCCACCCTGGCCTCGAAAGTCCCAGGCGTGCTGCCGCCGGTGACGTCAACATTGAAGGCGTGGGTGTTGGTGCTGCCGTCCGACGAGGTCGCGGTGACCGTGAGCGCAACCGTCGGCTCGGACTGGGCGTTGAGCGTGCCGGTGCTCGAGCGTGTTATGACACCGGTGCTGGGATTGATGGCAAAGCGCGGGTCGTTGAGACTGTAGGTGACCGTCGAGCCGGCATCGGGATCCGTGGCCGAAGCGGTGATGCCGACGGCAGTACCGGCGGCAGCGTTCTGGCCGATCTGGTTGGCCGCGGTGTTGGCATCGGGCGGCGTGTTGAACGCAACCGGTTCCGGGCTGTCGAGGACGGCGATGGTGAAGACCTTGTTGGCCGTGCTGCCGTCGGAAGAGGTTGCCGTCACCGTCAGGTCGATCGACGACTGGGTCTCGAAGTTGAGGCTGCCTGTGCCCGAGCGCGTAATGACGCCGGTGCTGGAATCAATGGCGAAGCGCGTGTCGTTGAGGCTGTAGGTGACCGTCGAGCCGGCATCGGGATCGGTGGCCGAAGCGGTGATCCCTGTCGGTGTCCCCGCCGCGGCGAGCTCGGCGATCTGGTTGGAGCCGGGGTTCGAGTCGGGCGGAGTGTTGAAGGCCACAGGCTGTTGGCCGGCCGTGACGGCGACGGTGAAGGGGTGCGTGACGACGCTCCCGTCCGACGAGGTGGCGGTGACGGTGAGGTTGACAGACGGCTCGGACTGGGCGTTGAGCGTGCCGGTACCTGATCGCGTGATGACGCCGGTGCTGGAACTGATGGCAAACCGCGTGTCGTCGATCGTGTAGGCGACAGTCGAGCCGGCATCGGGATCAGAGGCCGAAGCAGTGATACCGACGGCGGTGCCGGCGGCAGCGTTCTGGCCGATCTGGTTGGCCGCGGAGTTGGCATCCGGCGGCGTGTTGAACGCAACCGGCTCCGGGCTGTCGAGGACATCGAGGGTGAAGCTCTGGGTGGCGGTGCTGCCGTCGGAAGAAGTTGCCGTCACCGTCGGATTGATGGACGACTGGGTTTCGAAGTCGAGCGTGCCTGTGCCCGAGCGCGTGATGACGCCGGTATTGGCATTGATGTCGAAACGCGAGTCGTTGAGGCTGTAGGTGACGGTCGCGCCGGCGTCGGGATCCGTGGCCGAAGCGGTGATCCCGGTCGGCGCTCCCGCCGCGGCGAGCTCGGCGATCTGGTTGGCAGTGGGATCGGCATCGGCAGGCGTGTTGAAGGCCACCGGACTTCCGGATCCGGGCAAGACATATTCGATGTGCAGCAGCGGCGCGCTGGTCGGATTGTACTCGTAGGAATCGGCTGTGCGCGTGCCGGTGCCGGTGATCAGGAATGCCATATCGTTGACCGCCGCCCAGCCCGAGCGGCTGACGATCTCCTGCACGATAGCCGTCAGGTCGGGCGTGCGCTCGGCCAGGGCCTGCTCGCCCACCGTGGTCCACGGGGCCGGCGTCCAAGTCGCCGACGCGTCGGTCGTTGCCCGTGACGATACATTGAAGCTGGTGCTGGTGAAGGCGCTTGCGTCGTCGGTGTCCTGGCCCTTGATCACCAGCGAGGTCGCGCCGGTCTTCACCTCATTGGCCTGGAACTGGATGTAGGCGCTCGTGATGATCGCGCCTTGCGGGATATCGACGCCGGTGAAGCGTAGGCCGACCGTCTGGCGAGTCGTGCTGGCAAAGCCCAGTTCCAGATCGTCGACATTGGTTGAAATCGAGCCCGAAGCTTTCTCCTCGACATCATCGCCCGCGGCCGCCAGCCGCGCTTCGAATAGTTCAGCCATAGTCGGTCTCCTCTCGTAAATTTCCTCCGCAACGACGGAATCTCCCGGTGCCCGATCGGGCGTCAGGCTGAGCCCATGATCGAGCAAGGCGATGGCGTCGTTGCGCGTGAAGAACGTGATCCTGGGAACTGACCTCGAGTTCCGCCGCTGATCAGTCTGTTGCCTGCCTCAGTCTTGGCCATGCGGGCACGACTGCCGCGAGCAGGCGCAGCAGTGACAGGCCTTCCCGCCCAAGGAATAGCGACGGCAGGAGCCAGCACAACAGCAAGCCCCCCACAGACGCCAGCAATGCCGTATCGATGAGCAGCGGAAGAGGCGATAGATGGAGGGCGCGAAGCCAGTCCACGAATGCCCAGGTACCGGTTCCGACAACGCCCGCGAGCGCGACGCCAGGCAGGTGCGCAAGGAAGAAATTCGCCCACGTCATCCCGGTCACGCGGAGACTCAGCTGCGCCATGAGAAAGAAATTTGCCCCGAATGCCAGGCCGACACCAAACGCCACCCCTTCCACGCCCCAGAATTGCCCTGTGAAGGCTCCGATGCAGACACCGACGGTGAAAACAGCCTGGCGCCAGGCCCGGGCGTAAACCGTTCCGGTTGCTCGCGAGACGGAGTCGCTAAGCTTGTAGCTCGTGCGGAACAGCATGCTGAACGCCAGGATCTGGAGCGGGCCGACCACGCCTTCCCAGCCCCGTCCGAGAATGACCCGAACCAATTCGGGCGCGACGATCGCCACCACCACGCTGGCCGGCAGGACAAGCAGGCTGCAACCGGCGACCGCGCTGCGATAGGCGCGCGCAAGCCTGACGGGCTCTTCCTGGACCAGCGCCATGGTGGGGAACAGCACGCGATCGAGCACCTGGCCCACGATGACCGCCGGAGTGGTCATGAGTTGGGACGACAAACCGTAGACACCGAGCGCATCGGCGCCGAGATAGCGGCCCACGACAAGCCTGTCCACCTGAGTGGCAAGGTAGTTGCAGACCCGCGCAATGGTGAAGCCGCCGCCAAAATAGAGCAGTCCGAAAATCGCGCCCCTCTCGAGCAACGGCCGCATCGGGTGCCGCTGGCCGACGAGCAGCACGATCGTGCGGAACAACTGCTGGACCAGGATCGCTGCGACAAGTGCCCAGATACCGAAGCCGAGCCAAGCCAGCACCGGAGCGACGACCACGTAGCCGATGGCGAAAGCGACCGCGTCGACGAGCGCGAGCCAACGGAACCGCAAGGCACGCTGGGCCGAGGCCAGCGCCACCATGGAGGCTCCTTGGAAAAGAAAGATGAAGCAGACCGCACGCACGATCGGAGTGAGCTCGGGCAGGCGAAGAAGACCGGCAATAGCGGGTGCCAACGCCCATACCAGAGCGGTTACGGTAAGGCCAAGGAAGAGCGACAGGGTATATCCGACCCGGAGATGCCGCTCCTCCAGTACAGGTCGCTGCACGATCGCAGGCGTGATGCCGAGGCCCTGGAAGATGGCCGAAAACTTGATGACGATCAGTGCCGCGGAGTAGAGACCGAACTCGTTGGGCGAGAGCAACCGGGCCAGGAGGACGAGGGCGACAAGCTCGGCAACCGCCAAGGCGCCCATGGACAGGCCCGTCCAGAACATGCCTACGACACTGCGTTTTGCCAGCCCGCGCCGGATGTCGCTCACGCCAATCTCCACATGCCGCCTTGCTTACTCGACCGACCAAAGAAGGGCGGCCATGCATCTCCCCGGAACCGCTCAGCGGGGGGAGGGGATATTCGGATGGCCATGCTGAAACGCCAACGGCGCCCGCGTGGGCCGCGAGCCATGCCCGACGAGAAGGGACGGGGGGATCTCGTAGCGGTAGAATCCCATCTCATCCCGCACCTCGGGGATGATCGCCGCCAGTTCGTTCGCATCCAGGCGCAGCCACTTCTGCTGGCGGCCGGGATCGATCATCTCCTTCGCCACGCGAAGGATGTCGTCAGAGCAATGCAGCCCGCAATGTTCATAGATACGGCGCAAGACCAACTCGGGATCCTGTATCAGATCCTCATAGCGAAACGACAGCACGCGGCCTTCGCCAAGCCTGGCGAGATCCTCTCGGGCCATTCGATTGCCGCGCGCCCACTGGCGCGCGATCACTGTCAATTTTTGATGCTCCTGCAAATCCCGATCTATTCCCTTGTAGCGCGGTCCGTAGATCGACGTGTATTTTCTGTGTAGTATCCTCTTGGCGACTATCTGCTTTACGACGTCTCCCACGTAGTAATGGACTTGCGTGGCCGGCGTTTCTTTCAATAGTCGCAGAAGACCTTTGAAACTTTTTGCGCGCTGCCACTTAAGTTCCATGGAGCTTATATAGGAGAACGGATTCCTTGTAATATATAGAAATATAGCTTCTGGGAATATCTGGTGGATAAATGGCACGCGCAAGACGTTGGCGGGCGTATTTTCCATGATTTGCCGGTTGCCGTTCCGCAGCTGATAGTCGAGGAACCGGTTGCGAATGTAGCGCACGACCTTCTCGCTGGCGTCGGCTTTGACAAATTCGTCATGCCGCCGCGCCGGATCGGCATAGAGCCACAATGTTTTTGGCTCGTACCAGGTGACGACATCCGGGTGCAGCCCGATCAATTTCTGCGTGATGGTGGTGCCCGACCGGTAGTTGCCAATCAGAAAAATCGGAGGTTTCAACTCTGTTGTCGTCATGACAAGCCCCTATCGCTAAAGGTCAACCAGGATGCACGGATGCGCACGATAGCTGCGATGCTACTGGTCTCTGAAGGCACGCATCATCTGGTCCGTCAAAGGCTTCATCAGGTATGAGAGCACCTTGCGGTCGCCAGTCCGTACGAACGCTTCCACCGGCATGCCGGGCGCCAGCGAGAGCGCTCCAAGCTTCTTCAGCTCGTGGGGGTCGGGGGTGATGCGTACCGTGTAGTAGATTTCGTTGGTATGCTGATCGCGCGTCACGTCTGCCGCGATCATGGAGACCATACCTTCCGTTTCGGGCGTGGTGTGGACGTTGAAAGCCGTGAAGCGAAGAAGCGCGCGCTGACCGATCGAGAGCTGATCGATGTCCTGGGGTGCGGCCTTTACCTCGACCGCGAGAGCATCGGTGTCGGGCACGATCAGCATGATCGGATCCCCCGCGCCAATCACGCCGCCAACGGTATGGACTGCCGATTGATGGACCGTGCCGCTGGCGGGGGCGCGAATATCGATGCGCGACAGCTGGTCCTCGGCGGCGACCTTGCGCTCCTGGAACTCGGCGATCTTGGCCTCGACATCGCGCAGATCGCTCCCGGTCTCGCTGGAAAACTCCTTGTCCAGCTGCAGGATCTGCAGCTCGATTTCGGCGATCGCTCCCTGTGCCTGCGCAATGCTCGACACAAGTTGCGCCCGTTCACCCTCGATGCGCGTCGCCTCACGTTCATATTCGGTCAGCTTCGATTTGAGGGTGAGTTTCATTTCGACAAGACTGCGGATGTCGACGAGCTCGTCGTTGATCAGCTTGATCTCCTTCGTCTTTGCCGATTCCTGCGCCGAATAGCCTTCGATCTGCTTCCCGAACTGCTCGATGCGTTCGCGTAGGCGCGCCTTGTTGCCAGACACCTCGGTTCGACGAAGCTCGAATAGCCGCTGTTCGCTGGCCACTGTGGCAGCTATCTCAGGGTCGTTCATTCTCGCGACAAGCATCGGAGCAAGCGTGATGCGCTCGCTGCCGTCACGCTCGGCCTCGAGCCGGGACTTTCGCGCATAGAGCTCATCCAGGTTCTTCGTCACGTATGCCAGGCTGGCACGCGGAACGGTGTCGCTGAGCTGGACCAGAACGTCTCCGGCCCTGACGCGGTCGCCGTCGCGCACAAAAATCTTACCGACCACGCCGCCGGTCGGGTGTTGAACCTTCTTTTCGCTGCTGTCGACGACCACCGTGCCGTGCGAAATCACCGCTCCCGAAACATCCACCGTCCCGGCCCAGACTCCCATTCCGCCGATGAGCAATGCGACGATGGTCGTGCCACCCAGCAGATTGCGACGGATCGACCGTCGGTTCAAAAGCGACACGTTCGAAAGGGCAGCTGTCATTTCCCCATTTCCAATCCGGGTCAGCCATCAACGCGGTGTCGGAGTGAGCTTGAAAACCGGCTGCAGGCCTGCGGTCACGGTCTGTGGCGCGGGCAAGAGTGTCGACAGAACGCTTTCCCTGGTGCCGAACATCTGCGTCTGGCCTTCTTTCATCACGAGCAGGAAATCCACTGTGCTGAGAATGTTCGGCCGATGCGCCACAATCGCTAAGATGCCGCCGCGGGCCTTGATTGCGAGGATGGCAGCGGCAAGCGCCATTTCACCTTCGGCATCGAGATTGGAGTTGGGTTCGTCGAGGACCACCAGGAACGGATCGCCATACAGCGCGCGCGCCAGCGCAATGCGCTGACGCTGGCCGGCTGAAAGCGCGGTTCCGCCCTCTCCGATCTGCGTCTCGTAGCCATTGGGGAGACCGATGATGAGCTCGTGGACGCCCGCGGCGCGGGCGGCTGCGACAATGGCCTGCGGGTCCGGCCCGGGATCGAAGCGCGCGATATTGTCGGCAACCGTTCCCGCGAACAGTTCGACGTCTTGCGGAAGGTAGCCTATGTAGCGGCCCAGCCGCTCCGACGACCACTGGTCGAGAGCGGCGCCGTCCAGCTTGATACGGCCGGCCAGCGGTCGCCATGCGCCGACCAGCCCTCGAACCAGACTCGATTTGCCGGAACCGCTTGGTCCTATGATGCCGAGCACCGAGCCGGCGTCCAGGCTGAATTCCACACCTTGCACGATGATGCGCTGTGCGCCCGGCGCACCGATCGCGATGCGCTCCACCGTCAACTTCGACCCGGGCACCGGAAGCGCCATCGGTTGAGCATCCTGCGGCAACCGGGCGAGCAATTTGCTCAGCCTGCTCCAGCTCTGTCGCGCCCCGACGAAGTTGCGCCAATGGGCGATGGCAAGATCGACGGGCGCCAGCGCACGGCCTACAAGGATGGAGCCGGCGATGATGATCCCGGAGGTCGCCTCGCCCTCGATCACAAGCCAGGCGCCCACACCCAGCATCGCCGACTGAAGCATCAGTCGCAACGCACGAGCGAAACTGCCGAAACCGCCAACGATGTCGCTGACACGCTGTTGCAGCGCAAGATGCTCGCAGCTCGCTTCGCGCCAGTGGTCGTGCAGGCGCCTGCCCATGCCCATCGCCTGAAGCACCTCCGCGTTGCGCCGGCTGGCCTCGGCCAAGCTGTTGCGCCTCACGCTGCTTAGAACCGCGGCGCCCATCGGTCTGCGTGTGAGGATCTCCGTCGCGACCGTCAGCGTCACCAGCACCAACGCGCCGCAAGCGGCGGTTGTCCCGAGGGTCGGATGAAGGCTCCAGATGATCGCCAGATAGAAGGGCAGCCAGGGAAGATCGAACAGGGTGCCAGGCCCGGCACTCGACAGAAAAGTACGGATGTTGTCGAGATCGCGTTGCGGCTGCAATCCATCTCCCTGCTGGCCGATGTACAGGGGCAATTTCGAAACGGCGGTGAATACGCGTCCCCCGACCGCTTCGTCCAGCTCAGCGCCGATCCGGTTCATGATGCGGCCGCGCACGAGGTCGATTACCGCCTGCCCGGCAAACAGAACGCCGGCCAGTATTGCCATGGCTATCAGAGTGGGGACGCTGCGGCTCGGCAGCACCCTGTCGTAGACCTCTAACATGAACATTGCGCCGGTCAGCATGAGGATGTTGCTCACGCCGCTGAAAGCCGCAACGCCCGCGAAGGCTGCCTTGCAGGAGCGCAACGCACTGGCCAGTTCGGAGCCGGGCGCCGATTCCTTGGTCGAGGACGGGGCGCCGGCGTTCGCGAATGCGCCGGGCAAGTCGTTTCTTCGTCTCCGCCTTGCGCTGCGGACGGCTGCCATGAAGAGACCAAGGGCCGCGATCGCCACGAAAACCTGGAGGGCACCTGGATCGGCCAGCAAGGCCTGGGGATCGGAAAAATAGCGCCAGCCAGCCACGAGGTCCGTCCAGGGTCGCGTCTGCGAAACCCTGGCGAGATCAACAAAGCGTGGCAGAAACTCCGCACCCGCAAGCGCAGCGGCGAGGAGGAGCAGGATTGCAGCAGGAACACGGACGCTGAGGCGGCGGCGCGGTACCTTGCTCGACCTCTTGCGGCGCGCAGTTGTGCGGGGACGCTTTGGCGGCCGCTGCTTCGTCTTGGCATGGAAACTCGCCCGGCGGGGACGCGCTCCGAAGGCCGTCAATGCGGTGCCAAAGATCACGTCAAAATTCCGAAGATAGCTGCTGCTCTATTGGCCGACGATGCTGCGCTGGACGGCCGGATTTTGCACTTTGGGAGAGGTACCAGGGTCCGGAGCGTAGAACCCCTTGTTGGCCACGACGGAAACCTCGATGACGTCGCCGGCTCTCACTTCCGTGTTTTGATCGGCGACAATGTCGTGGGCGATCTTCTGGTCGCGCCTGAAGATGGAAATCCTCACCGAGCCCTGCAGGTCGTCGAAGGTTCTCTGTTCGCCGTAAGTGAAGATAAAGAGAAGCTTGTCGGCCACGTATCTGATTTGACTCTGGATTTTTCCGAGCTCAACTTGCGCGTCTTGGGTCTGGGCGATCAATTCCATTTCGTGACTTTGGTGCTTCTTTCGCAGCTCACTTTCAGCGTTCAGCATCGCTTGCTGCGCCTGTTCCTGCTGCAATTCCGTCTGCGCCAGTTCCGCCCGATAGCTGGTATGTGCTCGTTCCGCCGTCAGCACATTCGAGTTCGTTATCAAACCCTTTTCCCGCAGAGACCGGGCAGACTGCAGTTCTTGCAGTTGGATGTTCGCGGTCTTTTCACGTTCTTCCCTGGCCGCGGCTAGCATGGCCGCTTCCTTCTTGGCCCGATCCAGCGAGGCCTCCAGGTAGGAAACGTCATCCCGATACGCGGCAAGCCGGGCGTCCAACTGCTGCTGTTCAGACGCGATGATGCCGTCAATCAACTGCCCGCCAAACTCGACGGGCGAATCGGGAGGAGCGACGAAGGACTTTTCCAGTCGACTTTCCGCCTGGAGCCGGGCAAGACGGACCTTCAGGCGATATTCTTCAAGCGCCAGGTTTGAGCGCGCGCTTCGCAGATCAGCTATTTCCAGGGCGGGCTCCGTGTTGCCCACAGCGCTGGCGCGAAACCCGCCTGCTATGGCCAGTGCATGGCGAACCGTTATTCCGGGTTGAAACGGATAGGATCCGGGGTGGGCCACCGTTCCGGAGATGAAAAATGGCCGGTATTGTCCGATCTCCACTTTCACGAACGGCTGGAGGATCAGCTTCTGCTGCTGAAATGCTTGCTGGATGGCCTGCGAGAGGGCAACGGTGGTCAGGCCGCGCGCTTTGATATCACCCAACATTGGCAGTGAGATCGAGCCCCGATCATCGACAACGACCTCCAGCGGATAGGATTGTTCGCCGATCACGGACACACGCAGGATGTCGCCGGTGTCGAAGGTGTATCCATCCGCGCGGGAGGCACTTGCGGTGAGCAGTACGATGGCAACGGCAAGCCCACCGATCATTGCGAGCATGCTGCCGACCGCGGGTTCGAAGTTGGAAACTAGCCGTCGGCACCAGCCCTTCATGCGCAGAGGCTTGGGAGGAAATTGCTGGTCAATACGCATACGCATCGTCGGTACTCCGGTTGTCTAGCCTGCTGCCATCGGGGCCCGCCGACATTCGCCGGCGGGAGCGTGACACGAGGTTCTTCCTATGGTTCGAGAAGTAAGCCTGCATTGCGAACTCCATCGGAGCAACAAAGGCTGATCAAAATCCGTGCAGCCCGAAGGTTTGCCCGGCGAGGCGGTCGCGAATTCTCGCCTCGTTTGGCCTCGCGGCCGAAGGGGCGGGCTCGAGCACCGATTGATAAATCTGCTCGACGCTTTCGCACATGGCGTCCAGCCCCCAGGACGACAGGTCGGTGCGTTTCGCGCCGTCGGCAAGTTGAGTGCGGTGCTGCTCGTTCTCGAGAAGACCGGCGACAGCCGCCGCCGCGGCGCCCACATCCTCGGCCGGGGTCACAATTCCGTTCACGCCATGGCGGACAACCTCTTCCACGCCGGGCAAATGCGAGACCACGCTGGCTCGACCGCCGGCCAGATACTGCATCATGACGCGAGGCAATCCCTCTCGCATCGAGGTCAGTACGCACACGTCCGCCAGGCTGATCAGTCGTTCGGGCTCGCTATGGTAGCCGATCATGCGAATGTTGTTTGCGAACCGGGATCGTTCAATCGCCGATTCAACGTCCGAACGCGCTGGTCCGTCACCGGCGAGGAGCAGTCGCACGTTTGGAACTCGGTCAACGACTTTGCCGAATGCCTCAATGAACTCGACGTGGCGTTTTCTCGGTTCCAGCGCGGCCAACATCAGAACCACCGGCGGCTTTGGCTCCCCGGCAGCCGTCCCCAGGAGCAGATGCGGATCTTGCGGCCATCGCGCGTTCGCGAAGCGTGCCAGATCGAAGCCGGAATGGACGACATGGTGCTGATCGGGGCTGCCCAGATGATTGGCGATGCAGATGTCGCGCATAGCCTGACTGACATCGATGAAAGCGCGCGTGAACTTCGCGGCCAGGCGTTCGGCGGCCAGGAACACCAGCCTCTGCCCGCGGCCGACATGCACGAAAGGCAAGATGTGGACGCCATGTATGATGCCGGGGACATTGGCCTCCTTGGCGGCGAGGCGGCCGACAATGCCGGCTTTGCTTTGATGCGTGTGCACGATGTCGGGCCGCCAATCACGCATAAGGCGGGTGAGTTGCCTGAAGGCGGAAACGTCGCGGGACGGCGAGATCGGATTGATGAGTTTTTCCAGCGTCACCAGTCGAAGGGCTCCGGCAAGGGATGCCCGTAACCTCGGGTCGTATTCCGCGCCGTGAACCAACAGCACTTCATGGCCGTGCCGCGCCTGAGCGAGACAGCAAGCCAACGTGTTCTCCTCGGAGCCGGCTCGAAGCAGTCTGGTGATCACATGGACGATCTTCATTTGCTTGTACCTCAGGGACATGAAATCCGAAGCGGCGGGAGATCGAGGGGATCGAGCGGGAGTATCGCCGGGCGCCTTCCGCGGCCTTCGGGGCACGGGCCGGGCTCGCCTGTGGTTCGGTGCGATCGCGTAAAAGCTGCACGTTCGGGGATGATGCGGGGCGGTTGGACCGCCCGGTTTGCCTCTCAGAGAGACAGCCAGATATGCCTGAACAACTCGCGGCCGACGGTCTCTATGCCGGCGCTGGCGTCAACGGTCCGGATATCCTTGTCCTTCGCCCGCAGTTCCGCCATCAGCGATAGCCGCGCATCGAACGCTTCTTTCCTGATGTCCCCGGGCTTTCGCTGTTCCGAGACCGCAAAGTCCGAAACGAGGTGCAAAACGAGGTGTGGGCGGCGTTCCGCCATCTTCTCGTAGAGTCGCTGCTCAAGCCGGGCGAGGGCTGACAGGCCTGGGACGGAGAACAGGCGAGCGGGGATGGTCGGCCCGTCCAGATATCCCCTGCCGAGCGCCTGCGGCCACCGGTCACAAATGACGATCATGCCGCGCGTCGACCATCGATGTGCGCGTTTCACCACAGCGTATCGCTCAAACGCGATGAAAACCGCCCAAAACGCCAACGCGGCAGCGACAAGTCCTCCCTTCGACCAAGCCCGGCCGGAGGAATCGCTGCCATCGTTCTGGGCCAGGGACTTCAGGCGCCGTCTATGGGGAGAGACGACGGTCTGCAATGCCTTGCGAAGCCGCCATCCATTGCCATCGCCAGTTCCGACATAGACTTGGGCACACCCGAATTTCCACCCGAATATCTGCCTCAGCCGGTCAGCCTGAGTGCTCTTGCCCATGCCATCGGGACCTATCAAGGCCACCACGAATCCACCAGCTGCGGGCCGTCTCTTCGGTGGAAAGCGCCCCGGCAGCAAGCGGTGGAGGGATCTCAGGGCGAGATAGCAGGTCTTGCGTGCCAGATGCACCGCCGCATCGGCGATTGCGAAGCGTCCCGTGTAACCACACATTTCGCGGATCGAACGCCGCAGTCTGGCCAGATCTCCGCGGTGGGCGGCCAAGCCGTCGGCGCTTCGCAGGAACCTGCAGCGCACCGTTCTTGCGCCGTCAAACGTGCAGTCGACGACCTGCAAGCCGTGCTCGTCGGACGTGGATGGCAGGCGCGCAAAGTGCTGCTTCCAACCCTCGTCGAGGGCGATCCATTGCCTCCACGGAAGCGCCGAGGCGCGGAAGGCGAAGCGGGCAATCGCTATTCGAAGCTCGTCTTCGGGAGAGACCACCGGAACCGATACTCCGTCGACGCAAATCGCCTCCCATCGCGTGATCGCCGCATAATCGAAAGCCGAATAGCGCTTGCGAAATTCCCGGCCGACGCGGGCACCGATATGCATATCGAGATGGAGATAGCGGCCATGCGTGAAGTCAGGCAGGAACCAGTCTTCTCTGCCGGCACAGACATTGTCGTAGCAGGAGAGGCTCACGCCGCGCCGGCCGTGCAATTGACAGACGATGGAGCAGAAGAGCGGGTAGTCATGCTTGTCCAAAAGCACATCCAGATCATCCCGTCCGGCAAATCCGTCACGCACGGACGCGAGATCCTGAATAATTCCGTACCTCACGCCGGCTTGATTGAGTGCTCGAAACAGTTCGCTGACAATCGGCAGTGCCGGCGCCGTTTCAACCGGCCTGAAAGGAGCGTCTCCGTCAGTTTGATACGGCGCGGCATCTGAGTGGCTGCCCAGCGCGCCCGCGCCAACAGTCTTCGTCGACGCTGAAGCATTCGCTCCCGGCGCCAACGTTTCCGCCACGATCTCCGCCTTGGCCTCCGTAGCCCAACGGCGATACTGTTGCGGCAGCAGACGATCCCGAAGGTCTCCGGGCCCGGCCGGAGGGAAGGCTGCCGATTTGGACTTGCGTGGTGTTTGCAAGAGATTTCTCGTGATTGGTCGCGGGCGAGCGTCACTCGCTCGTCATCGCCGGAAACGTCGTGGAACTGGCGTGCGGTAGGTCCAAGCCCCTCGGTGGGCTGGTGTTCCTGGGATGTCGAACGACCAATCGTCTCAGTGCCGGCCCGCAGGTTCTGACGTCACCTTCGCAGGCTACCGCACCGAGGGTGAATTGGGTGCCAACTCATCACTCCCTGCCGAGTGTTTCGGCATCTTTGTAACGAAAGCGGTGAGTAAAACTCACCGAGTAGTTTCAAGACACTATCGACAACTTGTCCCGATCAATAGTGATAGGAGTAGACCGGTTCATGATGTCGAGAAGAATTCTGACCGCTCCGGCGCTTCCGACATGATCAAGAATCCCGAGCTGGTCCGAAAATGGCCCGTCTATGATCCTGATTTTCTGGCCCGGCCTCAACAGGATGTCCGGGTGCAAAATCCCGTCCTCATCGGTTGCCGATATCAAGGATTCAACCACCCCATAAGGCGCCGGTACCGGCATGCCCTTGCTCATGACGAGCTTTCGGACGCCCACGGTCGAGTTGATCGGGTACCAGCTCTGCTGATGGACAGCCAGGGAGACGAACAGATAGCAGTCGAAATACGCGCTGGAGACGGTCCTGACCCTGCGGGCGTGCCGGACGGTTCGCCTGCGCTTGGGCAGATAGGTCCGGAAGTTCTGCGACAGCAGGTGCCGCTCGGCAAGGCTCTCGGAATGCTGGTGCGTCTGGACCACGCACCAGCGCGCAGCTTCGCCGCCGTGACTTTTGTCCGTCGAGTCAGGAAAACCGTTGTTGCAGAAGTTAGTGTGCAGCATGACGCAATACTGTCTCTTCCCTAATTGAGGTAGTAACTATCCGAGACACTGCTTTCGAGCGACGTGTAACGGCCGTATCTGGGCAGCTTTGGTTCGTCCACCATCGTCAGGGCAATGCCGGCAAGCTTGGACCGATCGCCAAGATGTCGAATTCCTTCGGCAACGGCCTCGCGCGAGGTTTCCCGCCACCTCACGACGAAGACGACCTTGTCGACATGCCTGGCCAGGATCGAGGCATCGGCCGCGGGTCCGACGGGTGGTGCGTCAATGATCACCGTGTCGAATTTTCCCCGAACCTCCTCAAGCAGCGAGCGCATTCGCGCCGAAGCAAGAAGGGCAGGCGGGTTGCGGGTTCTTGCTCCTGCGGGCAGCATGGATATGCCCGAGCGTTCGTCCAGATGGATCGCGTTTGCGGCCTTCACCGGCAAGGTCAGGAGATCGACCAATCCGACCTTGTCAGCCATGCCGAAGAAGGCCGTGGCGGCCGAAAGACGCAAGTCCGCGTCGATGACCAGAACCCGTTCGCCGTCGGCAGCCGCCGAGCAAGCCAGGCTTAATGCCAGCGTTGTCTTGCCTTCGCCGGGCATCGCTGATGTCACGAGCACCAGGCGCGGCGAACGGTCCAGTTCCGGCGTGGCCTGGATACCGAGGCGAAGCCGCCGCACCGCTTCGCTGTACCTGGAGAGCGGTTTGCGCTCGAGATAGGCCACAGGCTGAGCATGGACGTCTTTCGACCAGCCTGACATCCTTGGCATCGACGCAAGAACCGGAACTGCCAATTCTTCCTCGATCTGCTTCTTTGCCATGAAGCCGGAAGCGAAGAGTTCACGTAGCACGGCGCCGGCGCCCCCGAAGAAGATGCCGAAAACCACACCCAAAGCCGCAAAAAGAGGCCTGTTTGGGAAGCTTGGCGCGCCAGGAACGCTCGCATCGGTGATTACACGCACGCCGCTGTTGAGGAGGGTGGATTTCTCTTCGGTAAGCTTGGCGCGTGACAGGAACGTCTCGAAGAGTTCCTTGTTCGCGGCCGCGATCCTCTCCAGATCGCGTAACTGGACGCCAACCTGACCTTCGATTTCGGAGCGGTTGGATACCGAGTCCAGGGCGCGAGCCAGAGAAGCCTCCCGTGCTTCGGCCGCGTCGACCTCGTTCTTCAGATTGCCGATCAGGCGCTGGACTTCGGCAGCGATCTGTCCCTCGATGTCGCGGCGCTCGGCCTGAGCGGACAAGACCTCGGGATGCCGCTCGCCATACTTCAATTTGAGGTCGGCTTCCCGCCGGGTCACTCCGGAGAGCTGAGCCCTGAGCGCGTTAATCACCACCGACTGCAGCACGTCCGGAATCGACTGGATGTCACCTCCGGCAGCCTGTACCTTGCTAACTTGCTGATATTGCGAACGTTTCTCGGACAACTCGGCGCGCGCATTGATTAGGGCGACGTTCAACTCGGACAGCTGCTGGTCAGTCAAGCTGCCCGCCTGCGTGGCCACTAAATTGTGATCGATCCGAAACTTCTGGACAGCTTGCTCCGAACGGCTGAGTTCCGCTCGCAGATAGGCGGCCCGATCGCTGAGCCACGAGGAGGCCTTCTGGACCCCTTCGTAACGGGACCTTATTCGATCTGCCACATAGGCCTGGGCAATCGCGTTCGCGAGCGATGCCGCTTTTTCCGGATCGTAGGCGCCTACATCAAGCTCAATGACGTTGCCAAGCCCGACGCGCGAAACTCCCAGCGCGTTCTGGAGCCATATCAATGCCCCCGGTCCTATCTTGGGGTCTTCCGCCAGCTTTTGGCTGTCGACGACCTGCTGAAGAAGTGACGCAGACCTCAAGACAGCGATCTGACTTTCAATGAACGTTGGATTGTCAGAAAAATCAGAATTGGAGTAATCTTGTGGAGTCATATAGTCGATCGGAGCGTCAAGTAATATCTGAGAAACTCCAGTGTATGTTGTCGGAAGAATATACGCGGCAGCTATAAACAGAGTGAAAGTGATGACGGCAATTCCGCACACCAGCTTCCACCGACGAAGAAAGAAATCGAAGACTTCCCTGACGTCGAGGGGCAGGAATTCCCGAATCATCCTCGGATTATCAGTTGGATTGGCCATTTCCCGAATCCTCACGATCGACAGCACAACTCCCAGCCCTTCAGCGTCGGCTGAATGGCGTTCATTTCAAAATGGGTCGGGCAGCTAGCCGTTATGCGCTCTCAAACGCATGAATCGTAAGGGTTGGTGTCCCGCCGACATGTCCAAATCGCTCTTCTGCGCCCACTCACCGATCGCGTCACCGGTAAGGCAGAAACATATCAGCTTCGCGGACATCGCCGCCATTACCATTATTGAGTAGTAACTCGGCTAAAGGTCGATCTGGTCTACCCCGTATGCCTCTCCGAGCTTTAAGAAGTCGCCGAGACACCTTCCTCTCGCCCTTCAGGGAGGTCCACTACAACGCTACGATCGTCAAGGATGCTCCTGACGATGAGAGAAGCGGCCGGCCTCGGCAGTTCTGAGGTTGACATGGACACTTATAGCGAAGTCGTTCCGAGTTTTGCAGGTTGGGTGCTCGACGGTCCCGGGGTCATTCTTCTGCTGGCGGCAACCCTGCCGCTGATGCTTCTTCTTAAGGGCCGGCCGCTGGGCTACGGGACCCTTGCCGTCATTATCGGCACTGTCATGTTGCTATTGTTGGGTATCGAGAATTGGGCGGGAGCGGTCGCCGCCCTTCTCGCCTATTGCGTCCTCGTTTCATTGGCCTTGCTTTCCACCTGGAGGCGTATGAAGCAGATCGAGGACCGCCTCGCATTGGTTGCGTCGGCAATAGACGGCCTGGAAGTCGCCGAGGAGCGGCGACAGACCTACAGCGTCAGGCGTTCGCGCCGGAAGCCGGAAGCCGGAGCAATGGTGCAAACCGTCGCGGTCGGCGCGACGGACAATCCAGAAAGCGAGACGCGATATATCCCAGGGCCGCCTTGGCAAGAGCTGCAAGCGCCCGGTCCGCGACCTGAATCCGCGGCTCCGGCCTCAACGCAATCGGCAGGGCGCAATTTTGCCTCATCGACGGGTGGGGGCCCCTGACAACAAGGTTCGAAGACAAGGATCGGTGTTCCGGCGGCAGGTTCTCGGGCAGCCTGTCCGGACCGACAGCGCGGTTCAACTTTTCGCTGCATCCGCAGCGTCGCGCGTAATGACGAGACTCTCCCGCCGGGGCTTTGCGATGGTCCAGACGATACTGTCGGGCGCAGTATGCGGGATCGGTGCGGTGGGGCTGCATTTCGACGGCATGCGGGCACGCCGCGGCATGCTGCTGGCATCGGTGCGGCACGAGCTGTTGTTCCGAAGTCATCGTGCGCTGCAAGCCAAAGCTGTGCTGCCTGAGCGACTTTAATATACCAAGGGTGTAGGGTTGTACCAAAAGGTGGTAGACTGCGCTGCAATTCGGATGAGGTGACAGATGGAACTTTTTGCCTAGTCGATAGTTGCAGCTTCAGGTTGACCCGGGGGGGTGGATCATGGGCTTGGGCGATTCGGGGAAATGAACTTATCGAAGCAAGTTGGATTGGTGAAAGGACCCACGCTTGCTGACGCAAGCTGGGAAAGGGGAATCTCTGTACTGCCAGGAGCCGTGCGCCGTACCTATGCGGCCAACGCGACTATTGCAGGCGAATACCACACCAAATCCTCTATTCTGATTATGATCGCCGGCTGGGCGGCATTTGCGAAGACATTGCCGAATGGCTCACGTCTCATCGTCGATTTTGCGCTTCCTCGCGAAATTGCGGTGATCGAGTTCGCCGGAAAAGCGGGCGATACGGTGACGGCCCTCTCGGACGTTATCGCGATTGAGCTGGCCGGTCCCGTCCGTACATGTTCTGCGCGTTATCCGCAGTCCATCTGCGAAGCAATCCTGCGGGCTGAGGCCGATCGATATTCAAGGGTTGCGGAACACCTGGCAAGCGTCAGCAGAAGGGGTGCCGTTGAGCGCACGGCCCATTTCCTTCTCGAACTGGCCTGCCGCTCACATCGATCGGCAACGAGCTATCCGGCCCGCTTCGAATGCCCGCTGACCCAGGGCGAACTCGCCGATGCATTGGGACTTTCGGCTGTGCATGTAAGTCGCGTGTTGAAAACGTTGCGTCAGACCGCCCTGGCCTCATTCCGGTATGGGGTCGTCGAGTTGCACGATCTTCCGGGACTGATCAAAACAGCCGGATTTGATCGGTCCTACATTTCGAGCTGATGCAAGGCGCTCAGGCCCGGCACGGGCAGTTCAGCGCGGGAGTGCTGAACTGCTCAAACCGTTTGGGCCAAATCGTCTCCTTCCGGCCAGCCTATTCTTCCAGCGCAAGCCCCAATTCGGCGCGCCGTCGCAGCCAAAGACTTGCGCGGTAGCGAGGATCCCGGGTGCGGTCATGGATCGTATCCAGGATGCGCAGAATGCGGGCAGGGCCGAGCTTGTTGCCCCACTCCAGCGGTCCGTGGGGATAGCCGAGCCCCAGCCGTACGGCGGCGTCGACATCCGCCGCCGATGCAATCTTCTGCTCGACGATCTCGCAGCCGATATTGACGATCATCGCGACGACGCGCTGGCAGACCGCGCCGCAACTGTCGCTCACCAGGGTCGCCTTGCGGCCGGCGCGTTTGACAAGCGCGAGGGCGGCGCTCCTGGCCTTGTCGGACGTCGCCGCCGACGCGACGAGCGTGACGTGACGGTCCAGGCCGAAATAGGGATCGAACCCGAGGCATAGTGAAGGTGAGAGGCCAAGACGCATCGCGGCGCCGGCGACATCGTGCCCCTCCAACCCTACGAGGATGAGGCCGTCCCGCCCTAGCGCCTGATCCTGGCGGCCGCAAACAGTGGCGCCGGCCGACGCGACCAGTTTTTGCATTTCGCCGGTGTCATTGTCGGCCAAGACGGTGACACGGTCCGGAATCCCGCTGGTCTCCGCCGGCTGTGTTGATGCGGGCGGAACGGCTTGCCGGTTGCGGTCGTAGGCATAGAAGCCGCGTCCGGTCTTGCGCCCGAGCAGGCCCGCCGCCACACGCTGCGCCGCGATGACGGAAGGGCGGTAGCGCGGATCCTGATAGAACTGGTTGTAGACACCCTCCATCACCGGGTGGGAGACATCGAGCCCGGTGAGGTCCATCAATTCGAAGGGGCCCATCCTGAAGCCGGCGGCGTCGCGCAGGATCGCATCGATCTCGGCGATCGAGGCCACGCCCTCCCGCAGCATGGCCAGGGCCTCGGTGCCGAAGGCACGGCCGGCGTGATTGACGATAAAGCCGGGCGTGTCGCTGGCGACGACGGGCCGGTGGCCGAAGCGGGCCGCAAGCTCGACCAGCGTGTGCTCGACCTCAGGCGCCGTGTGAGCTCCTGAGATGACCTCGACCAGTTTCATCACGGGCACGGGATTGAAGAAATGGTAGCCGGCAATCCGCTCAGGTCGCTTGGCCGCGGAAGCGATCGCCGTGACGGACAGCGAAGAGGTGTTGGTCGCGATGATGGCGTCCGGCCTGACGATTGTCTCCAGCGCCTCGATGAGCTGACGTTTGGGCTCGAGACGTTCGACAATAGCTTCCACCACCAGATCGGCGCCTGCCAGTCGCCCAAGTGTTTCGGCAGGTTCGATATGGGCGAGCAGCTTCTCGACTACCTCCGAGCTGACTTTGCCGGCGGCTGCCCTGGCGCGCTGACGCGACGCGATTTGCTCGATGGCCGCCGCCGCCTTTCCGGGGGCATCATCGACCATCATCACATCGATGCCTGCCGCCGCCAGGACCTCCGCTATGCCGGAACCCATCACCCCGGCGCCTACGACACCGGCTTTCCCGATCCGACTGGTGGGCTCCCCTCCCGCGCCTGCCAAGTCAGCGCCCCTTGAACGAGGGTCCGCGCTTCTCCAGGAAGGCGGCAATGCCCTCCCGTTTGTCCGCGGTATCGAAAAGCAGCTGGAAGGCTTTGCGTTCCAGCCTCAAGGCGGTTTCCAACGGAGCGTCTTCGCCGTTGACGACCGCCTCCTTGATCTGCTCGACGGCCAGCGGCGGAAGACGGCCGATCCTCTCAGCGATTTGCAGCGCTTGCTGCAAGGCCTGACCCTCATCCGTCAGGGTGCTGACCAAGCCGGCACGCTCGGCATCCTCGGCCGAAAACATGTCGCCGGTGAGAAGGAGCATCAGCGTCTTGTATTTGCCGATTGCCCTGAGCAGGCGCTGGGGTGCCGCCGGCGCCCGGCATCAAGCCGAGCTTGACTTCAGGCTGGCCAAAAGTGGCTGACCTTGCGGCGACGATGATGTCGGCGTGCATGGCAAGCTCGCACCCGCCGCCCAGCGCGAAGCCTTCGACCGCGGCAATGACCGGCTTCGGGCACCTGGCGATCGCGTCCCAGTAGCGGTGGGTGCGCTGCAGAAGCATGTCGGCCGAGCCGAGCTTTTCGAACGCTTTTATGTCGGCTCCTGCAGCGAAGTTGCCGCCGCGCCCAGCAATGACGATCGAGCGGATTTCCGTGTCCTCGGAAAAGCTTGCCACGGCGGCGGCCAGCTTCTCCCGCACTTCGAGGTTGAGCGCGTTGCGCACTTCGGGACGATTGATTTCGACCAGCCCCACATTCTCGACAGGGCGGCTCTCGACGACAACGAGGGATTCTTTCGCGGAACTCATTTCATGCTGCGGAATCTAACAGGGAGACTTGATTTCATACCCGAACTATGGTCAGCAGCCGCGAGGCCCGCAAGGATATTGTTTGCTGCGGCCGGTGCGATCGGGGCGGTCCGCAGGCCGGAGCCGGCTTCTCAGCGTCATGTTTTCGCTCGAGCTCCGATGTCCATTAGCGATGCTCCAGCAAGATGCGCGTCACATGCTCGGCGATGGCCAGGCTCGAGGTCAGCCCGGGGCTTTCAATGCCAAACAGATTGACCAGGCCCGTGATGCCATGCGTCCCGGTATCCTGGACGACGAAATCTCTGTTGGCTTCGCCGGGACCGGAAAGCTTTGGCCTGATACCGCTATAGGCCGGCTGCAGGCTGCCGTCGGCCACTTCCGGCCAGTATTTGCGGATTTCAGCATAGAAGCGGGTGCCGCGTGCGGGGTCGACGCGGTAGTCGAGCGCATCGGTCCATTCGACGTCAGGCCCAAAGCGCGCCGCGCCGCCGAGGTCGAGCGTCAGATGGACGCCGAGCCCGCCGGGCTCCGGCACGGGATAGATGAGGTGCGAAAAGGGCGCTCGCTTCGCCACTGAAAAATAGTTGCCTTTGGCGTAGCAAAGGCCGGGCAGGAACCGGCGATCGAATCCTGTGATCGAGCCGGCAAGCGCGACAGCACCGAGGCCCGCCGCGTTCACGAGCCGCGATGTGGCGATATCGAAATCTTCGCCGCTCCCCGTGCTGGTCGTCTGGAGAACGATGCGGTCGGCTTCGATCCGGCCCGACACGATGCGGGTGTTGAGCGACAGCATCGCACCGCTTCCCTCGGCATCGCCGAGCAGGGCGAGCATCAGCGCGTGGCTGTCGATGATGCCGGTGGAGGGCGAAAGCAGCGCAGCCGTGCAATGCAGCGCTGGCTCAAGCGCGTGAGCCTCGGCGGCGGAGAGGAAACGCAAGTCACCGACGCCGCACGCCGCGGCATTGGCTCGAATGTTGGCAAGCACCGGCTCCTGCGCATCATCGGTCGCGACGATCAGCTTGCCGCAGCGCCGGTGCGGGATCGAGCGCTCGGCGCAGTAGCGATAGAGCATCTCGCGTCCGGCCACGCAGAGCCGCGCCTTGAGCAAGCCTTGCGGATAATAGATGCCGGCATGGATCACTTCCGAGTTGCGCGAGCTCGTCTCGGTGCCGATGGCATCCGCCGCTTCGAGGATCAGCGTGTCGAAACCTTGCGCGGCAAGGCCGCGCGCGATCGCTAGGCCCACCACGCCGGCACCGGCAATCACGCAGTCAACCCGTTCCATGCCCAGTCCATTCGGTTGCGCGAGCGGCACCTCACAGCCCTTTCTCAAGGATCATCTGGCTGTTGTCCATTGCTGTAGGGCAATCATGTGCCCGCCGCGGCTTGCGAGACCGACCATGCGCCAGGTTCCCATGGCGCTATCGATCCTGACAGGGCGGCTCTTGCGGCTTGAACGTGCGATGATGCATCACAGCTCAGACACGAGGGCAAATTTCGGACTTCTCGACCAGCGAGATGGTCCTACACTCGCAGACAGGAGCCATCATGGACGCCAGACCGAATTCCCCTGAAGCCCGCGATATCCGCTACCACATGCACGCCTACACCAATGCCCGCAAGCATCAGGAAACGGGACCGCTGGTCATCGAAAAGGGCGACGGCATCTATGTCGAGGACATTGCCGGGAACCGCTATATCGAGGCGATGGCCGGCCTGTGGAGCGTTGCCGTCGGCTTCTCGGAAAAGCGACTGGTCGAGGCGGCCACGCGGCAGATGTCGAAGCTGCCCTTCTATCACGATTTCGGCTCGAAGGCGCATTCGCCGTTGATCGATCTGGCCGAAAAGCTGGTGCAGATGGCGCCGGTGCCGATGAGCAAGGCCTATTTCACCAATTCGGGCTCGGAGGCCAACGACACGGCGATCAAGATGATCTGGTATCGGTCGAACGCGCTCGGCCGGCCGGCGCGCAAGAAGATCATCAGCCGCAAGCGTGGCTATCATGGCGTCACCATCGCGTCCGCAAGCCTGACCGGGCTGCCGAACAATCATCTGTCCTTCGACCTGCCGATCGCCAATATCCTGCACACCTCGACGCCGCACCACTGGCGCGATGCCGAGCCCGGCGAAAGCGAGGAGCAGTTTTCCAGCCGTCTGGCCGACGACCTGGAAAAACTGATCCTCGCAGAGGGGCCGGAAACCATCGCCGCCTTTATCGGCGAGCCGATCATGGGCGCCGGCGGCGTCGTCGTTCCGCCCGCCGGCTATTGGGAAAAAATCCAGGCGGTGCTGTCGAAATACGACATTCTTTTAGTGGCCGACGAGGTCATCTGCGGCTTCGGCCGCACCGGCGAGATGTTCGGTTCGCAGACCTTCGGCATCAAGCCCGACATCATGGTGTTGTCCAAGCAGATCTCGTCGTCCTACCTGCCGATCTCGGCGCTGCTGATCAACGACAAGGTTTTCGAACCGATCGCCGACGAGAGCGATCGCATCGGCACCTTCGGCCACGGCTTCACCGGCGGCGGTCATCCTGTCGCCGCGGCCGTCGCGCTGGAAAACCTCAAGCTGATCGAGGAGCGCGACCTTGTCGGCAATGCGCGCACGGTCGGCGCGCATTTGCAGGCCAGGCTGCGCAAGCTCGGTTCCCATCCACTGGTGGGCGAGGTGCGTGGCGTCGGCCTGATCGCCGCCGTCGAGCTGGTCGCCGACAAGGCGAGCAAGGCGCCATGGGGCAAGCCTGCGGCTCTCGGTGCGCTGGTCAATGGGTTCATGCAGCACAACGGCGTGATCTCGCGCAACATGGGCGATGCGATTGCTTTCTGTCCGCCGCTGATCATTACCGAGACTCAGGTCGACGCTTTGGTCGACGCGTTCGAACGATCGCTCGAGGCCGCGCTGCCGCAGGTCCGGCCACAAGGCTGAACCATCGATCACTATGGGAGCGCCGTGTCGGCTGGGTCAGGTCGGCATTTCCGAACTGACCTGCTTGCGAGGCATGGTTATTCGGGCTTGTCGTCCGGATGACCGAGCTCGCAGAACCAGCCGCCGAGATATTTCACCGACGGCCTCTTTGGGTCGGGAACGGGAGTCTTCGCCTCGACGGCGGCGCGGAACGGTTCGGCGCTGTCCTGCGGGATGAATCCGAGATGATCGGCGCCGCTGTTGTCGACCATCTTCAGCTTGTTGTTGGATAGGCCGAACGAGATGGTGTGGCCGACGCGCGGCGCCGTCAGCGATGCCTCGACCAGGCGCACGCAGTCGGCGAAGGAAAGATACGACCACAGCATGCGCCGGTCTGCCGGCTCGGGGAAAGACGAGAAGATGCGCAGGCACACCGTCTCGATGCCGAACTTGTCCCAGTAAAGCCGGCTGAGGCTTTCGACGAAATTTTTCGACACGCCATAAAGACTGTCCGGGCGCACCGGCGCGTCGACGCCGATGTGCGCCTCGATCTCGTGGTAGCCGATGGCATGTACCGAGGAGGCGTAGACGACGCGCTTCACGCCGTGTTTCCGCGCGCCTTCATAGATGTGGTAGGAGCCGCGAATGCTGGAATCGAGGATGGTCTGCCACTCGCATTCGAGCGGCGCGCCGCCGAAATGCACGATCGCATCGCAGTCCTTGGTGGCTGCGATGGTCGCCTCCATGTCGGCAAGATCGAAGACGGCTTCTTCTTCATGAGGCGCAAGATCGCTGAACGGCCCGCGGCCCGCCAGGCGGATCTTGCTTGCCAGCGGCACCAGTCCCTTGCGCAATTGCGAGCCGAGCCGGCCAGCGGCGCCGGTGATCAATATACGTTCGTAGTGCGGCATCGTTTACTCCACTTGCGCGACGGCGGCATTGATCCGCGAGATCGCCTCGGCCAGCACCCCTTCGCCGGTCGCCGTCGAGATGCGGAAATAGGGTGACAGTCCATAGGCGACACCCGGCACCGACGCCACGCGTCCTTCGTTGAGAAGATAGTTGGCCACGGCCGCGTCATTCTCCAGGACGAGGCCCTTGGGCGTCTTGCGGCCGATCAGGCTGGCGCAGCCGATATAGGCGTAGAAGGCGCCTTCCGGCGGCGACAACGTCAGTCCGTTTATCTTCCTGATGCCGTCCACTACCAGGTTGCGGCGCGCCTCGAAGGCCTGCCGGAAGCGCGCGACTTCATCCTGCGGACCGTTGAGGGCGGCGACGGTCGCGGCTTGTGCGATCGAGCACACCGAGGTGCAGGACTGGCTCTGGATCGTCGACATCGCCTTGATGAGTGGCGCGGGGCCGGCTGCGTAGCCGACGCGCCAGCCGGTCATCGCATAGGACTTCGAGACGCCGTTGACGATCAGGGTGCGGTCCTTGAGCTCGGGGCAGGCCTTGCCGAAGGAGACGAATTCGCGTCCGTCGAAGAGGATGTGCTCGTAGATCTCGTCGGACAGGACCAGCACCTGCGGGTGTTTTGCCACGACCGCGCCCAGCGCCTTGAGATCGGACGCGGAATAGACCGCGCCAGACGGGTTGCCGGGCATGTTGAGGAAAAGCCACTTTGTCCTTGACGTGATTGCCTTTTCCAGCAGCGCCGGCGTCAGCCGGAAGCCAGTGGTCTCCGGGCATTCGACGACGACGGGCGTGCCGCTGAGCAGCTTCACCATTTCGGGATAGGAGACGAAATAGGGCGCCGGCAGGATCGCCTCGTCGCCTGGCTCCAGCGTCGCCATCAGCGCGTTGAAGATGATCTGCTTGGCGCCGTTGGCGACCACGATGTCGTCGGCCGTGTAGTCCAGGCTGTTCTCGCGGCGGAACTTGCCGGCCACGGCTTCGCGCACTTCTGCGGTGCCGGCGGCGGCGGTGTAGAGCGTCTGTCCGGCCTTGGCGGCAAAATGCGCGGCATCGATGATGTGAAGCGGGGTCGGGAAATCGGGTTCGCCCAACCCGAGGTCGATCACGTCCACTCCCTTGGCGCGCAGCGCCTTGGCGGCCTGCGAAGCCGCCATGGAAGCCGAAGGCTTCACCGCCGAGAGGCGCGAGGCAACGTAACTCATTGGTCGTTCTCCGAGATGTAACCCTTGGATCGGTCGTTGGCCCGCGCGGCGGCGCTGCGCTTGGCCGGATCGCCATAGCCGCCGCCGCCCGGCAGTTCGAGGATCAGCCGCCGCCCGGCGGGCACGTGCTGCCAGCCCTTGGGGCGCATCTTTGTGCCGTCGTCGAGCTTGACCACGCCGGCGACGCCGGGCTCGCCGCCATTGCGTCCGCGCGGGGGATGGTTCACGCGGTCGAACATGGCGGAGAAGTCGAACTCGTGGCCGTCGGTCGCGGCGATCTCGATGATCTGACCCAGGCCGCCGCGGAACTCGCCGTCGCCGCCGGAATTCGGCCGCAGCTCCTTGCGCCAGATCACGATCGGACCGGTATGCTCCGTCGCCTCGATCGGCATCGTATGGACACCGGACGGGAAGGCCGTCGCCGACAAGCCATCGAGCTCAGGCCGCGCGCCCATGCCGCCGGAGTTGAACATCAGCACTTCGGCGCGGCGGCCGGACGCGCCGGCGACGGGCCGCGCCGAAATGTGGATGTTCCACAGCGCGCCGGCGCCTTCGGCGAGGATCTTTCCGGGCAACGCCTTGGAGAACGCGCCAAGCACCAGATCGGGAACCATGTGGCCGAAGATGTGCCTCAACGCCACCGGCGCCGGCCGCACGGCATTCAGGATGTTGACCGGCGAGGACACGGTGAAGAAGGCGAGCGAGGCGGCATTGTTCGGGATGTCCGGCGCCACCATGCATTTCAGCGCATAGCAGGCATAGGCCTTGCTGTAGATGATCGGGCAGTTGATGCCCCAGCGGCTCATCGGGTCGGTGCCGGTGAAGTCGACCTCGACATGGTCCTCGCGCACCGACACCGTGGCCGCGAGTTTCACCGGCTCGTCGTAGCCATCGGTCACCAGCTCGTTCGACCAGCTTCCCTTGGGCAGCGCCTCGATGCGTTCCAGCATGGCGTCGCGCGTGCGCGAGAAGATGAAATCGCCTAACCCAGCCAGCGAGGTGAGGCCGATTTCCTTCATCATGTCGACGAGGCGCCGGTGCCCGACCTCGTTGCAGGCGGCGAGCGAATAGAAATCGCCGACCACCTGGTTGGGCTCGCGGACATTGGCGCGCAGGATCCTGACCAGATCGAGATTGACCTTGCCCTTTTCCGCGAACTTCATGATCGGGATCTGGATGCCTTCCTCGTAGACCGACTTGCCGTCGGCGCCGAAGCCGCGCCCGCCGACATCGACGACATGCGCCGTGCAGGCAAAGAAGGCGACGAGTTCGCCGTTGAGGAAGGACGGGGACACCATGGTGATGTCGTGCAGGTGGCCGGTGCCCTGCCAGGGATCGTTGGTGACGTAAGTGTCGCCTTCGAACATCTGGTCGCGTGGGATTTCGTGCATGAAATGCAGCACCGCCTCGGCCATGGTGTTGACGTGGCCCGGCGTGCCGGTGACTGCCTGCGCAAGCATCTGGCCGCGCGGGTCGAATACGCCAGCCGACAGGTCGCCGGATTCGCGCACCGAAGTCGAGAAGGCGGTGCGCAGCAGGGTGAGCGCCTGCTCCTCGACCACCGAGATCAACCGGTTCCACATGACCTGCATGCGGATTTCGCCAATATCGCTCATGCCTGGCTGCCTTTGCGGATCAGTAGGATCGCGCCGTCGCTCTGGATGACGGCGTCGAAGCTGGTGGTGACGACGGTGGAAGTTTCGCGCTCGACGATGACCGCCGGGCCCGCGATCCGATCGCCGGGGCGGAGCGTGTCGCGCTCGACGATGCCGTAGCTGCGCGGCGCGCCGCTGACCGGATCGAACACCTCGCGGGTCGTTTTGAGTTCGCTCGTCTTCTTGCCAGTTGTGAGCTCGTGCCTGGCGACGGCGGGACGGACATCCGTCGCCTTGACCGACCAGGTGACGATCTCGATTTCCAGTCCGTCGAGCCCCTCGATGGCGCGGCCGAAGAAGCGCTGGTAATTCTCCTCGAACAACGCCTTGAGTTCTGAAACGGCATCGTCGCCGAACGGCTCGTCTGCCACCGGCACGGGGATTTCCCAGCCCTGGCCGGCATAGCGCATGAAGGCGGTGATTTCGCAGACGATCCTGCCGCTGGCGCCGCCGCGCACAAAACCCTCGGCGGAGGCCTTGAGATCGGCGAGCAGGGCATTCACTTCGGCAGGCTGGAACCGCGACAGGCGCGTCAGCTTCGAGGCCAGCGCCTCGTAGCCGAACGGCGCCTTGAGGAAGCCGATCGCCGAGCCGACGCCGGCGCCGCGCGGAACGATGCACTGGTCGATGCCGAGCTTTTCGCACAGTCTCGCCGCGTGAAGCGGGGCGGCGCCGCCGAAGGCAATCATCAGATTGTCGGATATGTTCTTGCCGTTCTCGACCGCATGGACGCGGGCAGCATTGGCCATGTTCTCGTCCACTACCTCGCAGATGCCGAAGGCCGTCGACATGGCATCGAGCGACAGCCGCTCGCCGACATCGCGCAGAATCGCCTGCTCGGACGCAGTGCTGTCCAGCTTGATCGCCCCGCCGGCGAAATTGTCGGGGTCGAGCTTGCCGAGCACGAGATCGGCATCCGTGATCGCCGGACGGTTGCCGCCGCGCCCGTAGCAGGCCGGCCCCGGCTCCGAGCCGGCACTCTCCGGCCCGGTCTGGATACGGCCCATGGCGTCGACCCAGGCGATAGAACCGCCGCCGGCGCCGATCTCGATCATCTCGATAACCGGGATGGAGATCGGCATGCCCGAGCCCTTCGAGAAGCGGTAGGTGCGCGCCACTTCGAAAGTTCGCGCAGTGCGCGGCGCATAGTCCTCGATCAGGCAGATCTTGGCGGTGGTTCCGCCCATGTCGTAGGAGACGACCTTCTCAAGACCAAAGCGCCTGGCGACGTCTGCGGCGAAGATCGCGCCGCCCGCGGGGCCGGATTCCACCAGCCGGACCGGAAATTCCGAAGCGGTCTCCACCGAGATCAGGCCGCCGCCGGAATGGATCATGAAGACGGGGCACTCGGCGCCCATGTCCTTCAGGCGCGTCTGCAGGCGGGCGAGATAGTCGGCCATCTGCGGCCGCACATAGGCGTTGGCGCAGACCGTGTTGAAACGTTCGAACTCACGCATCTGCGGCGAGACTTCGGCGCTGATCGAGATCGGGATGCCGAGTTTTCTGGCGAGGATCTCGCGCGCCCGGCGCTCGTGGTCGGGGTTGGCATAGGCATGGATGAAGCCGATCGCCACCGAGCCGAAACCACCCGCCGCAATGCGGTCGGCGATGTCTTCCAGAGCGGCTTCGTCGAGCGGCTGCAGCTCTTGGCCTTCCGCGCCGATGCGGCCCTTGACGGTGAAGCGATCCTCGCGCGGGATCAGCGGCGTCGGCAGTTGCAGGTTCAGATCATACTGCTCGAAGCGGTTTTCCGTTCGCATCTCGATCACGTCGCGGAACCCTTTCGTCGTGACCAGCGCGGTCTTCGCGCCACGGCGCTCAATCAGCGCGTTGGTGGCGAGTGTCGTGCCGTGGATGATGATGCCGATCTCGGACGGAGAAATTCCGGCGTCGCGAATGACGATGGCGATGCCGTCGAGGATCGCCTGCTCGGGAGCCGCATAGTTGGTCAGCACCTTGGTCGAAAACATCGTCCCTCGGACATCAAGGGCGATGTCGGTGAAGGTGCCGCCGATGTCCGCGCCGAGACGGATGTCGTCAGTTCTGGAGGTCATGACTTGGCCTTCTGGGAAGCGAGCGCGGCGTCGCGCATCTGAGAGAGGGTCTGCCGGGGCGTTATCGCTTCGGGCGAGATGGCGATGTCGAGGACGGCGCCGGTCGTCGAGCTAAGCGCCCGCTCGAACGCCGCCGCGAAATCCCCCGTGGATTCGACCCGCTCGGCGTGAAAGCCATAGGCCTTCGCCAGCGCCACGAAGTCGGGATTCTCGAGCGAGGTTCCGGAGACGCGAGCCGGATAGTTGCGCTCCTGATGGGCACGGATGGTGCCGTATATGCCATTGTTGACGATCAGCACGATCGGCTGCGCGCCGGCCTGCATGGCGGTTCCGAGTTCCTGGCAGTTCATCTGGAAGTCGCCGTCACCGGCAAAGCAGACCACGGTGCGTTGCGGGTATGCGACCTTGGCCGCGATCGCGGCCGGCAGGCCATAGCCCATGGCGCCGGATTGCGGCGCAAGCAGGCGCGCTTGCGGTCCAAACTTGAAGAACTTGTTCGGCCACACGGTGAAATTGCCGGCGCCGTTGGTGAGGATGACGTCGGGCGGCAGCGTCTCGCGCAGCCAGGTGCTGACCGCGACCATGTCGACCGGGCCGGGCTGCACGGGCGCAGCGAACGTGCCTTCATAGGCCTTGCGTGCCGTCGTGCGCCAGTCGGCCCAAGAACCCTTGATCGGGGTGAGCGCCTTGGCGAAGGCGTTCGGACCGGAATGGATACCGATCGTGGGCACATAGATCTTGCCGATCTCGCGATCGGAGCCGTGCACGTGGATCAGCTTCTGGCGCGGTACGGGAACTTCGAGCAGGGTGTAGCCGTCGGTCGTCATCTCGCCGAAGCGGACATTGACGGCGAGGATCACGTCCGCGTCGCGGATCAAGTTTTTCACATGCGGCACCATCCCGACGCCGGCCTCGCCGACGAACACCGGCGAATGGTTGTCGAACTGGTCCTGATACCGGAAGGCTGTCACGACCGGGATATCGGAGGCTTCGGCGAAAGCCTGAAGCGCCGCGCGTCCGTCAGCCGTCCAGTTGGCGCCGCCCATCAGCAGCACCGGATTTTCGGCGGTGGCAAGCATCTTCAATACCGACGCAATTGCCTCCTGTGCCGGCGCCGCTTCGAAGATAGGCGCCGGCCCGCCGAGCGGCGCGGCTTCGGTCATGGCCGTCAGCATGTCTTCCGGCAGCGCGACCACCACGGGGCCGGGGCGTCCGGTCAAAGCGGTGGTCCAGGCCCGCGCCACGATTTCGGGAAGGCGATCGACGTCATCGATCTCGACCGCCCATTTTGCGACGGTTCCATACACCGCCCGGTAGTCTATTTCCTGGAAGGCTTCGCGGCCTTTGATGTCGGTGCCGACCTGGCCGACGAAGAGGATCATCGGCGAACTGTCCTGCATGGCGGTGTGCACGCCGATGCTGGCATTGGTCACGCCCGGGCCGCGCGTCACAAAGCAGATGCCCGGCGTGCCCGTCAGCTTGCCGTAGGCGGAAGCCATGAAAGCCGCACCGCCCTCATTGCGGCAGAGCACGTAGTCCAGCTTTCCACGCGTGTCGTGCAGCGCGTCGAGAACGGCGAGATAGCTTTCGCCGGGAACGCCGAAGCTCTTGGTCGCGCCAAGCGAGATCAGGCACTCGACAAGAAGGCGACCGCCATTGCGGACCATGCTTCGGCATCCTCTTACGCTGGTGGCAAGCAGACGGAGCCTGCCTTTCGAACTTATACCTGCACTCTGGCGGGCCGACGCGAAATCAAGAAATGCGATCCATTCGAAAGTTTTTCTTTATTCTGCAATTCGAACCAGGACGCCGGGATTCATCGTGCCCTGCGGGTCGAACGCGCCCTTCAGCCGCGCCATGAGTTCCCGCTCCACAGAACTGCGATTCCGCTCGGCCATGGCGATCTTGGTGCGCCCAAGCCCATGTTCCGCCGCGAAGCTGCCCCCCATCTCGGTAGCGAGCGCAGCCAGCGCCTCGGCAAATTGTCCCGCCTTGCCGTCGAAATCGGCGCGGCCTTCCGGCGGCGACAGATTGTAGTGGATGTTGCCGTCGCCGAGATGCCCGAATGGGTTGATCCGCACGCCGGGCAGGATGTCGTCGCAAATCCCGGCGCCGGTCTCGATGAAGCGGGCGATGGCGCCCGGCGGCACCGAGATGTCGTGCTTCAACTGTTCGCCTTCCAGCCGCTGCCCCTCGGGTTGTTCCTCGCGCAGCCGCCAGAATTGCGCCCGCTGCGCGCCCGAATTGGCCAGCGCGCCATCCACGACCAGACCTTCCTCCATACCCCATTCCAGTGCCGAAGCGAGGATCTCCTCCAGCGGAACGCGCGCCGAACCTGACGCCAGTTCGACGAGCAGGTAGACGTCGCCTCGTGTTTCCAGCTGGTAGGCGAGATCAGGCAGATGCTTGAGCGCCAGCGTCAGGCCGACATCGGAGAAGAATTCGAGCCCGGCAAGGAACTCGCCGGCCTCGCCGCGCAGATAGGTGCCGAAGGAAACGGCCGCGGCGAAGTCGGACATCACCAGAAGCGCGCTCGCCTGTTGTTTTGGGGTGGGATAGAGCCTGAGGACAGCGCGCGTGACGATGCCGAGCGTGCCTTCGGCACCGCAGAACAGCTTGCGCAGCTGATAGCCGGCATTGTCCTTCTGCACCGCGCGAAGGCCGTCCCATACCGCGCCGTCCGGGGTCACGACTTCGAGGCCGAGCACAAGGTCCTGCATCATGCCATAGCGAAACGCCTGGCTGCCGCCGGCATTGGTGCCGATCAGGCCGCCGATCCTGGCGCTGCCTTCGGCGCCGAGATGCATCGGGAACATCAGGCCATGCGGCTCCAGCGCGTCGTGCAACGCGGCGAGCACAACGCCCGCGTCAACCGCAATCGACCCGCTCTCCGGATCCGGTTCGCCTATTGCCGTCATGCGCGAAAGCGAGACGATCACCGCGTTCGCCCGATCGGCGACGGCGCCGCCGCACAGGCCGGTGTTTCCGCCTTGCGGAATCACGGCCACGCCGGCCACCCGGCATGCCTTGACCACTGCCGCAACTTCGGCCGTGCTCGCGGGTCTGGCAACGCCCAAAGGCGCGACGCCATAGCGGTTCAGCCAGTCGCGCTGATAAGGCTCGGCGTCGGTGCCCGAAAGCCAGCCTTTCGGTCCGAGAATCTCGCGCAAAGCGGTGACGGGATCGGTCATTGCGATACCTGCGATGTGTGGCACGCCGCGTATAGACAGCAGCTGGCTCTGGCTCAATGACCCAGCACCTGCGACAGAAATTGCCGGGTGCGCTCGTTCCGGCAAGAGGTGAAGAACTGCTCCGGCGGCGCCTCCTCGACGATCTCGCCGCGGTCCATGAAAATGACGCGGTCGGCGACGCGGCGCGCGAAGCCCATCTCGTGCGTGACACAGATCATCGTCATGCCTTCCGAAGCAAGGGTCACCATGACGTCCAGCACTTCGGCGATCATTTCCGGGTCGAGCGCCGAGGTCGGCTCGTCGAACAGCATGAGCTGCGGCTGCATGCAAAGGGCGCGCGCAATGGCCACCCGCTGCTGCTGGCCCCCGGAGAGCTGTCCGGGAAACTTCGTCGCCTGCTCGGGAATGCGGACCTTCTCCAGATAGCGCCGGGCGGTCGCCTCGGCCTCGGCGCGCGGTCGCTTGCGCACGATCATCGGTGCGATCATGCAGTTCTCCAGCACGGTCATGTGCGGGAACAGGTTGAAGTGCTGGAACACCATGCCGACTTCGCGCCTGATCCCGTCAATGTTGCCGACATCGTCGTTGAGCTCGGAGCCGAGCACGGTGATGCGCCCGCCATTGTGCTGCTCGAGTCGATTGATGCAGCGGATCATGGTCGACTTGCCGGAGCCCGAGGGGCCGCAGACGACGATCTTTTCTCCGCGCTTCACGGAAAGGTTTATGTTCCGCAGCGCGTGGAAAGAGCCGTAGTATTTGTCCAGGTTCTCGATATGAACCGCGGCGCCGGATGACTGCGTCGAAATCACTTTGCGCGCCTCCCTACCGTTCGCCGACCGACATGCGGCGCTCGAGGTAAGCACCGTAGCGGGACAGGCTGAAGACGAAGACGAAATAGATCAACGCAATGAAGGCATAGACCTCGACATAGGCGAAGCGCCATTCGCCGGTGCCGTAGGCGGCATTGCCGGAGGCGAGGATCTCGAAGAAACCGACGATAACCACCAGCGAGGTTTCCTTGAACGAGATGACGAACTGGTTGATCGTCGCCGGCAGCGCGTTGCGCATGGCCTGCGGCAGGAGGATGCGGCCGATGCGCTGCCAGTAGCTCATGCCCAGCGCCATGGCGGCTTCCTCCTGGCCCTTCGGAACGCCCTGCATGCCGCCGCGCACGATCTCGGCCTGATAGGCCGAGAAGAACAGGGCCGAGCCGAGAATGACTCGGTACAGCTTGTCGCCTGCCATCCATTGCGGCAGCGCGAAGGGCAGCACGACGGCAAAGGTGAAGAGAATAGAGATCAGCGGCAGCGAGCGCACTCCGTCGATGATCAGGCCGGTGGTCCTGGATATCCAGGGCAGCTCCGAGCGGCGCAAGAGAGCCAGGCAGATCGCCAGCGGGAAGCCGATCAGGCAGGTGGTGACGAAGATGAAAAGGGTGAGCGCCAATCCGCCCCAGGCTTCCTCGCCGACATAGGGGAGGCCGAGCACGCCGCCTTTCATCAGCACATAGTAGAGCGCCGCTCCGACGCCCCAGACGAGCGCGATGCGGCGGCCGGTCCAAAAGGCCGGGATGCAGCTCAGCACGGTCATGACCACGACGACCACACAGGCCAAGGCCGAGCGCCATTGCTCCTCGAAGGGATAGAGGCCGAAAAGGATGATGCGCCATCTGGCGGCAATGACCGACCAGCAGGCTCCTGCCGCCGCCTGGCAGGCCTCGGGCCCGCCGCTGGTGGTGAACACCGCTGAGAACACCGCCCAGTTCAACAGCTTCCAGAGAACGAAAGCCATGATCGCCAGCGATATCAGCGACAGCAGCGCCTGCAGCGGCGTGGCGAAGAAACGGCGCCTCAGGTCTTCGAGCTTGCCAGGGGCAGGGGGAGCGACAATTACCAACTCCATCAGTCACCCCCTCAACTGATTGCCCTTGAGGGCAATGGTTTTGTTGATGCGGTTGAACACGGCTGCCAGGCTGAGATTGATCGCCAGGAACCCTGCCATCAGGATACCGATCGCTTCCAGCGTCTGGCCGGAGTGGTTGATGGTCAGCGCCACGATCATGAAGAAGTCGGTGAAGCCCACCGCAATGCCCATGGTCGTCGCCTTCATCAGCCAGACATACTGGTTCGCGAGGATCGGCAGCATGGCACGCAGCGCCAGCGGCAGCCGCACCAGCGTGAACACGCGCCAGGGGCTCAGCCCCAGCGAAAGTGCGGCCTCCATCTGGCCCTTCCCGACGGCCTTGAAGCCGCCACGCACGATTTCGGCGATATAGGAGCCGCCATAGATGGCGATCGCGATGGCCAAAGCGGAAAATTCGGGAGGGATGCGCAGGCCACCCTTGAGATTGAGACCTTGCAGGGCAGGGAAGTCGAGCAGCGGCAGGTCCGGCAGGCGGCCCAGCGCAAGGACAATGACTGCGCTGGCCAGTGCCGTCGCGGCCGCGGTCAGTTGAATGCCGAGCCGCTCGCCGGGCGGTTGGCTGAGGCGCGTGGTCCGGCCCAGCCAAACCGGCAGCGCGATCGCCGCGATTACGGCAAGGAAAGCTGCCGCAAACGCGACGCCGCCGACATTGGGGACCGGCACATAGAGGCCGCGGCTGGTCAGCAGCATGCCGAAGGCCTCGTGCGCGGCGCGTGGCGTCGGCAGATGCGTGATGACGGCGTACCAGAAGAAGACCTGGAGGATCAGCGGGATGTTGCGGAAGATGTCGACATAGGTGCGGCCAAGCAGCCGCGCCAGTTCGTTCGAGGAAGTCCGCGCCAGGCCAACGATGGTGCCGACGATCGTCGCCAGGATCAGCCCGGTGCATCCCAGGAATAGCGTATTGATGACGCCGATGAGGAAGAACCACCAGTAGGGGTCGTTGGCGGTGGCGGGCGGCAGCGAGAAGTTGACATCCCAGCCCGTCGACTTGAACAGGAAGTCGAAGCCGGAGGTGATGCCTTGCTGCGCCAGGTTCCGCCGGGCAATCATCACGCAGGCAAGGATCATCGCGGCAAGCGAGCCGACATAAAGAACCTGTAAAAGCGTATTGCGGACCCTCTGATTTCTTAGCAGGCTGACCATCATGGTCTTCCCCGAATTGTCGCCGGCTCCGCCTGGCGGTGCCAGGCGGAGCTCAGAGCGAGCTGCGTTAAGAGGTGGAGTCAGTCGATCACCAGCGGGAACAGGACGCCGCCATTGTTCCAGAGGTTGGTGAGCTCGCGATCCATCTTGTAGGGCGACTCCTTGCCGAGATCGCGATCGAAGATCTCGCCATAATTGCCGACCTTCTTGATCACGTTGTAGGCCCAGTCGTCAGGAAGTCCGAGACCCTTGCCCATGCCTGGCGCGGCACCGAGGAACTTGGCGACCGCCGGCGACGTGGGCTTGGCTTTGATCTCATCGACATTTTTGGACGTGATGCCTTCCTGCTCGGCGAAGAGCAGGGCGGAGAGCGTCCAGTTGGCGACGTCGACCCAGTTGTCGTCGCCTTGCCGCACGATCATGACCTCGGGTTCGACGGCGAGCACGTCGGGCAGGATCACGTGGTCGTCGACCTTGCCCTTGGCGACACGCGCGATTGCGAGAACTGGCCCCCACTGGGCATACATGTCGCAGCGCCCCGAGAAGTAGGCTTGCTCGAGCTCTTCCGTCTTTTCGATGACGACAGGCTCCAGCTTTATCCCGACCTTCTGCGCATAGGCCGCGACCTGCTGCTCGATGGTCGTCCCCGCGGGGATGCAGATCGAGCCGCCATCGGCGTCCTTGAGCGACTTCAGATTGAGCTCCTTATGCGCCATCACCTTGGTCGTTCCGAGGTAATAGGACATCGAGAATTGCAGGCCGAGCTCGGTATCTCGGCTGAGCGTGCCGCCCGACGCCTTGATGATGATGTCGACGTCGCCCGACTGCAGCGACGGCCAGCGCTGCGCCCAGCTGATCGGGACGATCTTCAGCTTGGCCGGGTCGCCGAACACGGCGGTCGCCACCGCCTTGCAGAGGTCGATGTCCATGCCCTTCCAGTTGCCCTTGTCGTCTACCTCGGCGAAGCCGAGATAGGAGCCGTCATGGCCCGTGCAGTTGAGCACGCCGCGCGCCTTCACGGTTTCCAGCGTCTTGCCGCCCGCCGCCTCGGCCGGCGCCGCAAAATGAACCAGGCCAAGGGCCATGGCTGCGGCCCCCCATTTCGTCATTTTCATGTTTGTTGTCTCCACTGTTGAGGTTCACTTGTTCTTGTTGTTGGAGGCCCGAAACACGCGCTTCGGCCCTCGGTCGCTAAGCCGCTCCTAATCGGAGAGCGGTGTCGGTTTCGGCAGAGAAAGCTTGAGGTCGCTGCCCCAATCCTGCTGGACGAGCCAGCGATGCAGGGCGGCCACCGCCTTCACGCGCAGATGCCCGCGCGGCATGACGAGGTAGAAGCCGGGGACTTCTTCCGGCTTCATGTCCGAGAGGGCGTCACGGCCAAGTGGCGCGACCAGCGCGCCCGACCTGAAGTCCTCCTCGGCATCGATGACGGAAACCAGGCCGACACCGATGCCTTGGAGCGTCGCACGGCGCATGGTGGCGGCGTCATCGAAGCCGATGCTGCGGTCGCCTTCAGCCAGTTCCACTCCGAGGTGCCGCAATATGTCGGGCCACAGCCGCTTCGACTTGACGGTGTCGAGCAGCGTGAACCGCGTCAGGTCCTGCGCCGACTTGATCTTCTCGCCAATCGCCGGGGTGCAGCATATGATCTTCGGGTCCGGCACCAGCAGCGTGGTCTCGTAGTCCGGCCAGTTGCCATAGCCCCACTGCACCGTCATATCGATGTCGTCACGCCCGAAATCGGGCAGGTCGACCATCGTCGTCAGGCGCAGATCAGCGCCCGGCAGGATCTCGCGGAACAATGAAAGCCTGGGCAGCAGATAGTGCGTCGCGAAGTAGGGGCTCGCATTGAGATTGATGCGGTCCCGGTAGTTCGATTTGGTGACGCGGCGAACGCCTTCGGAAAATTCGTCGAAGCCGGCTTTGACATAGTGCGAGAGCAGGATCGCCGACTCAGTCAGCTCGATCGAGCGCCCCTTGCGCTCGAACAGCGTCACCTGCAGCGTGTCTTCCAAAAGCTTGATCTGCTGACCGACGGCTTGCGGCGTCACCAGGAGCTCGTCGGCGGCCTGCCGGAAGCTCTTGTGCTGTGCGACGGCGTGGAAGACGCGAAGCGCATTGAGCGAAGGAAGGCGAAGCTTGCCGGTCATCGTGAAGTCCGCCTCCTTTCGTTCGAGACTCCGTTGATCATGCACTGCTGGATTTCAGACGCCGCCGGCTTATGAAAACCGATTCAGGCGTAGATGTAACCGCCTGAGACGATTACGTTTTCACCGGTCATATAGGTGTTCTTCGGGCCGCCGGTCATGAGCACCCACTCGGCGATCTCGGTCGGCTCGGCGCCGCGGCCGAGCGGGCTTGCCTTGGCCAGTTCCTCGAGAAAACCGAGCGCCTTGGCCTTCTCGGTGGCCATGCCGGCGGGCGCGACGGAATTCACCAAAATCCCGTCCTTGGCGACGTGATGGGCAAAGGAGCGCGTGAGGCTGACGACGGCGGCCTTGGTCGCCGCATAATGGGCGTTCTGCGGATGCGCCTTGAAGGCGTCGACGGAAGTGAGGTTTACGATCCTTCCACGCACATGCGCTTTTGGCTCTTGCGACTGCATGTGGCGAACGGCCGCCACCATCATGTGGTACGTGCCCTTGATGTTGATGCCGTTGGAGGCGTCCCACTCGGCGTCGGTGATCTCGAGGAGCGGACGCCGAGGATAGATCGCGGCGCAATTGATCAGCGTGTCGACGCGCCCGAGCTTCGCGACAATGGCGTCGAAGGCGGCGTGACACTGCGGTCCGATCTGGATGTCGCAAGCTGCGGCAGCCGTAGGCAGGCCCTTGGCCTTCGCCGCTTCGAGAGCGCTCTCGGCAGCTTCCTGGTTGATGTCGATGATGCCGATCTTTGCTGCCCCGGCCTCCACAGCCATGCGAGCGAGAAGGGCGCCAAGGCCGGCGCCGCCGCCGACGATCAGAACGGAAAGATCCTTCATTGCAGTTTTCCTTACTTGGTGCCGCTGGGCGAGGTCGGCCAGGTCGGCATGATGTCGAAACGAGTAACGTCGGCCCAAGCGGGGAGCGCCAGCACAGCGACGACCATCCTGCCCACGTCGTCCGGCTGCACCACTTTTCCGGCGTACATCGCCGCCCGGGCGTCGGCGTCGAGGATGTCTTTGTAGAGCTGCGTCTCGACCCGACCGGCGACGATCTCGGTGACGCGTATGCCGGACGGCGAGAGGTCGGCGCGCAAGGCAGCGGCAAAGCCGGAGATCGCCGCCTTGGTGGCCGAATAGACGGCGATGTTGGAATAGGCCGCGTGGCCGGCGGTGGAGCCGGTGAACAAGATGTGGCCTGACTGGCGCTCGCGCATCTGCGGCGCGACGAGGCGGGTGAGCAGGATCGCCGCGCTGAGGTTCACCTCTAACGTGGTGTCGATGTCTGCGATCGTCATGTCGGCGAAATTGCCGAGCGGCGGCATGATGCCGGCGTTGTTGATCAGCACATCGATGGTGAGATCGGCCAGGACCGATTCCAAAGCCTCGCGGTCGGTAACGTCAACGGCGATCGGCAGGATGCCAGGACGCTCGGACTGCAGTTCTTTCAGCGCCGCCTGGCTGCGACCGACCGCATAGACGTCGTAACCGGCGTCGCTCAACGCGATGGCGATGGCTCGCCCAATGCCGCTCGTCGCACCTGTGATGAAGGCTGTCGTCACGTGGGCTTCCCCTATTGCCTGATCTTTAGTCTGCGGCCTCGACCGGTGCCGCGAAACCAAGAAAAGCAGCAAAAAGGAAAGATAAACTTTCGAGAGCCTTTCCGGCAGCTCAAACGTTCCACGCTGCCTGCGTGGCCTCCAACGCTGCGAACCAAAGGAAAATAATCCCGTCGGCGCGCGGGAGAAGGTTCCCGGTCGTCGGTGGAACAAAAACACGGCTTTCGCGACGCGCGGCAAGTCACATTCGGTGCCCACGCGAAGGATCGAACCCGTCCCGGCCCTAACCGACCGTTGGCGCAGGCCTTTTCATTTTGGTGAAGAGCGAGGCTGCGGCGGCCTTTTGCTCCGCGTCGGTCGCCTCGACTCCGGAAGCCCGCGCCAGGGCGCGAACGCGCCCGAGGCTGTTGTACAGATGCTTGCGCATGGCCTGGCGGGCCTTGCCGCCGTCCTGTCTTTCGATGGCATCGACGATGGCTTTGTGCTCGCTGTGGATGCGAGCGTAATAGCTGTCCTTCAGGGCCGGCTCGACGACATAGCCGAGCTGGAAGCGCGGCACGATCATCGGTCCGAGATAGGCCAGGAAGCCATGGATGAATTCGTTGCGCGCGGCTTTGGCGATCGCGAGGTGGAAATCGTAGTCGTAGTGGATCTGGACGGCCGCCGGGTCGGCCTGCTGCGCGTCGATGTCATCCATCATGGCACGGATGGCGCTCGCCTCCTTGTCGGTGCGGCGTTCGGCGCAGAGCCCGGCGGATTCGACTTCGACGCTCAACCTGAGTTCGAGCAAGGCGATGGTTTCCGGCAAGGTTCTCAGCGCCTCGTCCGGGATCGAGAAATTGCGCGGCACGGGTGTTTCGCTGACGAACATGCCGCGACCCTGCTGCGGCACCACCATGCCCTCGGAGCGCAGCCGCGCCACGGCTTCGCGCACGACGGTGCGGCTGACATCGTATTCGGCGCAAAGCTCCGCCTCGGTCGGCAGTTGCGCGCCCGGCTGCAACTCACCGGAGCGGATTTTTTCGGCCAGGCTCTCCGCCACGAGGGTGGAAAGCGGCTTGCGCTTCGTCATTCAGGCCTTCCGTTCAAGTCCAGACTAGGGCCGTTCAAGTTCAGATTCGGGATGATGCCCGAACCGGCGAGACCATTCAAACCGCCGCGGTGACGATCAGTTCGACCAGCATGCCGGGCTTGGCCATCCGCCCCTCGCCGGAAGAGCGTGCCGGCGCATGCTCTTTCGGCATCCAGGCGTCCCAGACCGCATTGACTTCGTCGAAATCCCGCACGTCGTCCAGCCACATCTGGACGTGGAGGATGCGGGTCTTGTCGGTGCCTGCCGTGGCGAGCAGGGCATCGATCTTGGCGAGCACCTCGCGCATCTGGTCGGCCGCCGGTTGGCCCGGCCTGGCAACCTGGCCGGTCAGGTAGAGCGTGCCGTTGTGGATAACGCCATGATGGATGCGGGTGTCGAAGTCGAAGCGCTGGATATCGCCCACTGGTTCTTCCTCGTCAGATGGCCGGCGTCTGCCGGATGGGGGTTGCCCTGCAGGTACTGCGCGTACGGCGCCTGGACGAGCCAGCCGGCATCGACGGGCAGCGTGACGCCGGTGATCGAGGCGGCACGGTCGGAGCAGAGGAACAGCGCCGCCTCGGCGACATCGCGCGGCTCGACGAAGCGGCGCAGCGCGGTGGTGGCCTGGATCGCTTCCGGGTTGCGTTCGCCCTTGGCGATCCTGGCCTTCAGCCCGTCGGAGAGGGTATAGCCCGGCGCTACGGCGTTCACACGGACTCCATGCGGGCCGAGTTCGGCAGCCAGGATCTGGGTGAGCGCCAGCACCGCATGCTTTCCGGGCGTGTAGGCCGGAAGCGACAGCGGCGCGAAGGAGGCGAGCGAGCCGACATTGAGGATCGCGCCGCGCCCGGCGGCCGACATCAGCCGGCCGAACAGCTGGCAGCCAAGCAGCGTGCCGCGATAATTGATCCGCCACATCTGCTCGTCTTCGGTGAGGTCCTGGTCGAGCACATGCTTGCCGCTCTGCAGGATGCCGGCGCAGTTGACCACGACATGAGGGGTGCCGAACGCATTGCTGACGTCTTGCGCCAGCGCCTCGACGGAAGCGGGATCGCCGACATCGGTCTGGACAAACGCGGCGCGTGGGGCGCCGGCGCTCTCGCAGGCCTCGGCGGCTTCCTTGCCGCGGCTCGCGTCCCGGCCTGCGACGACCACCTGGTAGCCTTCCTCGGCGAAGCGCTCCGCAATAGCGCGGCCGATCCCGGATGTGCCGCCGATGACGACCGCGGTCGAAGCCTCAGCCATTGTGGCGCTCCTTTCGCTCGATGTCGAAGAATGCGGCCATGGCCTCGACCTGGAAGTCCATCATCGGGCGTCCGGGCTGGATGCGGCAGCCGATCTCTTTCGCCGCCTTGAGCAGGGCCGTTTCGGCCGGCTCCATGATGATGTCGACCACGGTCATCTCCGGCGTCAGCTTGTTCACATCCATCGGCAGCGGATCGCCGGCCTTCAGCCCGGAGGGCGTCGCGTTGATCGCCATGTCCATTCCGGACGGATCGGGTTCGCCGACCTCGATGCGGCAATCGGGGAACGACTTGTTGACCAGCGAAGCGAGTTTTTGCGCGCGTTCCCTGTCGAAATCGGCCAGGCGGATCTCCGTCGCGCCTTCCTCGGCGAGGCAGTAGGTCAGCGATGCGCCCGCACCGCCTGCGCCGACCTGGAGGATGCGCCGGCCGGCGATCCGGTGTCCGCCGGCCTTCAAGCCGTCGATGAAGCCGACGCCGTCGAAATTGTCGGCATACCAGGTGCCGTCCGCCTGCCGGCGCACGGAATTCGCGCTTTGCACGCGCGTGGCGCGATCGTGGGCGGCGGCGCATTTGTGGTAGACCGGGACCTTATAGGGCACCGAGATGATCACGCCGCGGATGTTCTCCGCCGCCGTGATGCCGGCCCAGAAAGTATCGAAATCTTCCGGACGGCAGCTCAGCGGCACCATCAGACTGTCGAGCCCCTTCTGCTCGAAGATCTCGTTGAAGATCCCAGGGCTTTTCGCGTGGCCCACGGGATGGGCCAGCATGACGAAGACATCGGCCTTGCCGGTTCCGCGCATCGGTTATTCCTTTCCGTTTGACAGTTCATGATCGCTCAGGACCTCGAGAGCCCGGACGAGCGACGAGTGGTCTGCTTCCGCGCCGCCCGGGCGGGCCGCACAGGCATTCATCAGTTGCTGCGCCAGCGCCGTGCTCGGCAGGGCGGCTCCAAACGCGCGGGCGCTTTCGAGCGCGAGGTTGAGATCCTTCTGGTGCAGGCGGATGCGGAAGCCCGGCGCGAAGGTGCGGGCGATCATGCGCTCGCCATGCACTTCGAGCACGCGGGACGAGGCGAAGCCGCCCATCAGCGCGCTTCGGACCTTCGCCGGATCGCAGCCCGCTTTGCTGGCAAAAACAAGCGCTTCGGCAACGGCTTCTATGTTGAGCGCGACGATGATCTGGTTGGCTATCTTGCAGGTCTGGCCGGCGCCGTTCTTCTCGCCGATCAGGGTGATATTCTTGCCGAGCTTTTCGAAGATGGGCAGCGCGCGCTCGAATTCGGCAGCCGGCCCGCCGACCATGATGGTGAGACTCGCCGCTTTTGCGCCGACCTCGCCGCCGGAGACGGGTGCGTCGAGGAAGCCGCCTCCCGCTTCCCTGAACTTCGCCGCGAATTGCGCGGTGGCGATCGGGCTGATCGAGCTCATGTCGATGACCAGCTTGCCGGCTGAAATCCCTTCGAGCACGCCACCCGGCCCGAGCAGGACGCGCTCCACGTCGGGCGTATCGGGCAGCATGGTGATGATGATTTCGCAAACCCGCGCCACTTCCGCCGGGGAAGCCAGCACCGACGCTTTCAGATCCGCAGGCAGAGGAGAGCGATTGAGCACCGTGACGATCTCGTGCCCGGCATCGGCAAGATGCCGCGCCATGGGCGCGCCCATGACGCCAAGTCCGATGAAACCGATTTTCATGCGCAACTCCCGTGCTCGCCAGAGCGTCTTGCAGCTCAATGGAGGCGTATGATATAGGACATCATACAAATTTCAATGCCTCTTCCACTGGAGACCGATCGCAAATGCAAGAGCGCGTCAATTCGCTGAAGGCGGCCGTTAAGGCCGGCCGGCCTCATATCGGCATCTGGTGCTCGCTGGCTTCAGCGCTGACCACAGAAGTGGTGGCTGGTTCCGGAGCGGGCTGGCTGCTGATCGACGGCGAGCACAGCCCCAACGATCTGCGCAGCATCATGGCGCAGCTTCAGGTCGCGGCGGCATTTCCGTGCGAGGCGGTGGTGCGCCTGCCGTCCGACGATCCCAACCTGATGAAGCAGGCCCTGGATGTCGGTGCCCGCAGCCTGATGATTCCGAATGTGCGCACGCCGGACCAGGCGCGCAAAATCGTCGCGGCGATGACCTATGCTCCGGGCGGCTTCCGCGGCTTCTCGGTCGGCCATCGCGCCAACGCCTTCGGCCGTATCGCCGGGTATCATGCGAAAGCGCGCGAGCAGCAGTTGTTGGCGGTGCAGATCGAGGACGCGGCCGGCGTCGCCAATGCGGCTGAGATCGCAGCGGTGGATGGCGTGGACGTTCTGTTTGTCGGGCCCGGCGATCTTTCCATGAATATGGGCGCGATGGGCAATCCCGGCGCTGCGCATGTGCAGGAGGCGATCGCTTCCGTGCGCAAGGCCGCGGCCGCGGCAGGCAAGGCGAGCGGGATTTTGGCTCCCGTGAAGGCCGACGCCGACCGCTATCTCGCCGAAGGCTTCACCATGGTTGCCGTCGGTTCCGACCTCGGCCTGTTGGCGCGGGGCTCGGACGCCCTGATTGCGTCCTTCAACCGCTAGACTCGGGAGACGGCCGTGGCGATCCCCCCTTACAAAGCACCCTCGCGCTACGCCTACGACATCGTCATCGTCGGCGGTGCCGTCATCGGCTCTTCGACGGCCTATTGGCTGAGCCAGGCGCTGGGCAGTGGCGCCTCGATCCTCGTGGTCGAGCGCGACTCCAGCTACGAATTCTCCTCGACGGCGCTCTCCACCAGCGCCATCCGCCAGCAATACTCCAATCCGATCAATGTGAAGATCAGCCAGTTCGGCATCGAGATCATCCGCGGTTTCCAGGAGCGGATGGCGCCCTTCTACACGAATGAGCCGGCGCCCGATCTCGGCTTCAAGGAGCACGGATATCTCTATTGCTGTTCGCCGGAAGGCGTGGAGGCGGCCAAGGAGCGGGTCGAGCTGCAGCGCAGCCTCGGCGCCCACACCGTCTTCCTCGAGCCGGGTCCGCTGAAGGAACGCTTCCCCTGGCTGAATGTCGACGACCTCGGCGGCGGTTCGTGGGGTGCGCGCGAAGAGGGCTGGTTCGATTCCATGGGCATGTTGAACGGCTTCCGCCGCGCCGCGCGCGCCAGCGGGGTCGAGTACATCGACAATGCCGTGACCGGACTGGATGTCGTCGATGGGCGGGTTGTCTCCGCTCGGCTGGCGACCGGCGAGACAGTCGCTTGCGGAACCCTGGTCAACGCCGCCGGCCCGCGAGCGCAGCAGGTCGCTGCCATGGCCGGCCTTTCCATCCCGGTAGCCCCGTACAAGCGCTACAGCTTCGTCTTCGCCAGCGCCAACCCGATCCCTGGGCGAATGCCCAACGTCATCGACCTTTCCGGCACTTTCGTGCGCCCGGAAGGCGAGCTCTTCCTTACCGGCAACACGCCGCAGGGCGACGGGCCGGCCGATTACGACGATTTCGAAATGCATTTCGAGGAGTTCGACGATTATATCTGGCCGGCGCTGTGGCACCGCATTCCGGCCTTCGACGCGCTCAAGGTCCAGACCAGTTGGACCGGCCACTACGAATACAACATGCTCGACCACAACGGCATCGTCGGCTTTCACCCGGAGGTGAAGAACTTCATGTTCGCCAACGGCTTCTCAGGGCACGGCCTGCAGCAGTCGCCGGCGGTCGGGCGGGCGGTGTCGGAGCTGATCGTTCACGGCGCCTTCCAGACGCTGGACCTGTCACCGTTCTGTTACGAGCGCATCCCGCGCAACGAACCGTTCCTGGAAGAAGCGGTGATCTGAGCTGTTCCGGAGAATTTCACTCGGCGGCCTGAACGTGCCGGGCGTCGATGATCGCCCTTATCTCCGAGCGGCACGACCCGCAGTTGGTTCCGGCGCGCAGCGTCGAGCCGATCGCCTCCAGACTGTCGCAGCCCGCAGCGACCGCCGAAGCGAGCTGGTTGACGCCGACGTGGAAGCATGAGCACACGACCCGCCCGATGGCGGGCATCGGCGCTGGTGAACGCCCGGAAAGAAGCGCATGGCGATCGCCTGCCGACAGCGGCTGGCGGGTGGCCAGCAGCGAGACCAGCCAGTCCCGCGTCGGCAACTGGTCTGGAGCGGCGATCAGCACGGCCTCAGCCATGGCGCCGCCTTCGTCGATCGCAGCGGCGCGATAAGCGAGCCCGCGGCGATCGGTGTATTCGAGCAGTTGATCCTGCCGTTGAACGCCGAGCAGCTTGCGCGCCAGAAGAATGCCCTGGTCCGGCGGCTCGGTCCCCGTCAGTTCGTAGACCCAGCCGCCTTCGACCGCGTAGCGGCTCCAGTGGACGAAACCGGTCGGCCTGAGGTCGCGCCGCGTGATGAGCACGCCGGCCCATCCAGTGTTTTCGCGCACGATTCTGACTGGGACATGCTTCAGTTCCGGCTGGCCGGAATGCGGGTCGGTGACAGGCGAGGACAGCAGGCCGGTGGCGGCCCTGGCCGCGAACTGGCTGCTCCAATGCATGGGCATGAAGGCATGGCCGCGCCGCTGCGCGTTGGTCACACGTACTCTCGCGCGCACGAAACCGAAGCGCGTCGACAGATGGGCAAGGTCACCATCCTTGAGCTGGTGCGCGGCCGCATCCGCCGGATTGAGGTCGACCGCCGGTTCCGGCGTGTTGGCCATCAGGCGCGGCACGGTGCCGGTACGCGTCATGGTGTGCCATTGGTCGCGCAACCGGCCCGTGTTCAGCGCAAGCGGATAGTCCGCATCGACTGTAAACGCCGTCGCCTCCTGCCGCACCGGCACGAAACGCGCACGGCCGTCCGGTGTCGGGAAACGACCGTCCGCAAACAATCTCGTCTGGTACTCGCGCGATTCTGGTGCCGGCCAGTGGCGCGGCGCGAAGCCGGCATAGCCCGCATCGCTGAGGTCCATCAGTTCGCCCAGATCGAACAAGCGCCCCCCATTGTTCTCGAAAGCCGAGAGCGCGGCATGCTCGCGGAAGATTTCGGCCGCCGTCTGGTAGGCAAAAGCATCGCCGAAGCCCATGCGCGCGGCGACCTCGCAGATGATGCGCCAATCGGCTTTCACTTCGCCCGGCGACGGCACGAACGGCCGCTGACGCGAGAGGCGCCGTTCCGAATTTGTGACCGTGCCGTCCTTCTCGCCCCAGGCAGCGGCGGGCAGCAGCACGTCGGCATAGCGCGTGGTGTCGGTGCGGGTCACATCCGAAACCGCGACGAAATCGCATTTGGACAGGGCGGCGCGCACGCGCGACGCGTCCGGCATGCTCACCGCGGGATTGGTGCCCATGATCCACAGCGCCTTGATGCGGCCGTCGGCAACCGCCTGGAACATGTCCACGGCCTTCAGCCCGCCGCGTCGCGCGATTCCGGGCGCCTTCCAGAAGCGGGAGACCCGCTCGACAGCGGCCTGATCCGCGAAGTCCATGTGCGCGGCAAGTTGGTTGGCGAGGCCCCCCACCTCGCGGCCGCCCATGGCGTTCGGCTGGCCCGTGACCGAGAACGGCCCCATGCCTGGCTTGCCAATGCGGCCGGTGGCGAGGTGGCAGTTGAGGATGGCGTTGACCTTGTCGGTTCCATGTGCCGACTGGTTGACGCCCTGGCTGTAGACGGTGACCGTCCGTTCGGTGCCGGCGAAGATCTCATAAAAGGCCTGGACATCCGTGGCCGCCAGCCCGCAGCCTTTTTCGACGCGCGCGACCGACGGCGCATCGGCACCGGCCAGCGCGGCAGCGGCTTCGAAGCCCGATGTGCTGGTGCGGATGAAATCCGCGTCGATCTTTCCGCTCTGGACGAGATGCGCCAGAAGGCCGTTGAACAAGAGCACGTCCGTGCCCGGATCGAGCGCCAGATGCAGGTCGCATTCGTCGGCCGTGGCGGTGCGGCGCGGATCGATGACGACGATCCTGGTTCCGCGTTCGCGCTGCGCCGCAAGCATGCGCTGGTAGAGCACGGGGTGGCACCATGCGGTGTTGGAGCCGGTGAGCACGATCAGATCGGCGTGCTCGAAATCCTCATAGACACCGGGAACGATGTCCTCGCCGAAAGCGCGGCGGTGGCCGGCGACCGACGAGGCCATGCACAGCCGCGAATTGGTATCGATATTGCCCGAGCCGATAAAGCCCTTCATCAGCTTGTTGGCTACGTAGTAATCTTCGGTAAGCAACTGGCCGGAGACATAGAAGGCAACCGAGTCCGGCCCATGCTCGGCAATCGCACGCGAGAATTTCGCGGCGGCGAGGTCGAGCGCTTCGTCCCAACTCGTCTGCCTGCCTTGGATTTCCGGCTGAAGCAAGCGGCCCTCGAGGCCGAGCGTTTCGCCAAGCGCGGCACCCTTAGAGCAAAGGCGGCCGAAATTGGCCGGGTGCTCGGGATCGCCGCGGACGGTTGCCTTGCTATCCGCGGCGATCTCGGCCACCACGCCGCATCCCACCCCGCAATAGGGGCAGGTGGTCCTCACCTCGCGTGCTTCTTCCATGGCTCAGGCCGCTTTCGAGGCCAACGCTTCGAGCGCAATGAACAGCCGTTCGCCTTCGATCCTGACCGGGATCGTCCTAACCGAGCCTTCGTCGGCGCCGAGCGCCTTGCCGGTCTCCAGCGAGATCACCCAATTGTGCAGCGGGCAGGTCACCGCCGCGCCATGGACGATGCCCTGGCTGAGCGGCCCGCCCTTGTGCGGGCAATGGTCTTCGATCGCAAAGACCTGGTCATCCGCGGTGCGGAAAACCGCGATCTTGCCTTGCGGGGTGGCCACGCAACGCGCGCCGCGGCGAGGGACGTCGGAAACGGAGCCGATTGCGATCCAGTTCATTGGGGCACTCCCGTATTTGCTTGATAGGCGAGCGTCCAGGATGGCGCGAACTTCTCCATCACTCGGCCGCCTCGGCGAACCCGACCGAGGCCAGCGGCCGGAACTCGTGCTTGTCTTTGCCGGAGACGCGTTCGGACCACGGGTCGACCTGCGCGAATTTTTGCGAAAAGACGAAGCGCTCGAAGTAGGCGCGGCGCTTCTCCACGTCCTCCAGGACCTGCTTTTTGATCTCGGCGGCACCGACGCGCTTGGCCCATTTGTAGATGCGCTCGAGGTAGCGGGCCTGCTCGCGATACATCTGGACAAGCGCCACGATCACCTCCACCGCTTCGTCCTCGGTCTTCACCAGACCGAGCACTTCGGTGCCCTTGATGTCGAGGCCGGCGGCGCCAGCGAAGTGGATCTCGTAGCCAGAATCGACGCAGACCACGCCGACATCCTTGCAGGTCGCTTCGGCGCAATTGCGCGGGCATCCCGAGACCGCCATCTTCACCTTGGCCGGGGTCCAGGAACCCCACATGAACTTCTCGATGCGGATGCCCAGCCCCGTCGAATCCTGGGTGCCGAAACGGCACCAGTCGGAGCCGACGCAGGTCTTCACCGTGCGCAGGCCCTTGGCATAGGCATGACCTGAGACGAAGCCAGCCTTGCCGAGATCGGCCCATACCGCAGGCAGGTCCTCCTTGCGGATGCCAAGCATGTCGATGCGCTGGCCGCCGGTCACCTTCACGGTCGGGATGTCGAACTTATCGACCACGTCGGCGATGGCGCGCAATTCGCTCGCGCTGGTGACGCCGCCCCACATGCGCGGCACGACCGAATAGGTGCCGTCCTTCTGGATGTTGGCGTGCACACGCTCGTTGATGAAGCGCGACTGATAGTCGTCGGCATATTGGTCCGGCCAATCGCAGACCAGATAGTAGTTGAGCGCGGGCCGGCACTTCGCGCAGCCGCAGGAGGTCTTCCATTCGAGCTCCTGCATGATGGCCGGTATCGTTTTCAACCCCTTCGCCTTGATCAGGCGCCGCACGTCGTCATGACCGAGGCTCGTGCAGCCGCACATGGGCTGCACGGCCGCCGGATTGTAGGCCTCGCCCAGCGTGAGTTTCAGGAGTTGTTCGACGAGACCCGTGCACGAGCCGCACGAAGCCGAGGCCTTGGTGTGGGCGCGCACGTCGTCGAGCCCGGTCAGCCCTTTGCCGGTGATCGCGCCGGTGATCTTTCCCTTGCAGACGCCGTTGCAGCCGCAGATTTCCGCATCATCCGCCAGTGCCGCAACGGCCGCCAAAGGGTCCGAGGAAGCGCCTCCCTGGAATGCCTGGCCGAAGATCAGCGTGTCACGCATCTCCGAGATGTCGGTCGCCTTCTTCTTCAAATCATTGAACCAGGCGCCGTCGGCGGTCTCGCCGAACAGCACCGTGCCGATGATGCGGTTGTCCTGCAGCACGACCCGCTTGTAGATGCCGGCGGATGCGTCGCGCAGGATGATCTCCTCGCGGTCGTCGCCGTCGGCAAAGTCGCCGAGCGAATAAAGGTCGATGCCGGTGACCTTGAGCTTGGTCGGCGTGTCGGAATGGACGAAGCGCCTGTCCTCGCCGTTCGCCAGCCCGGCTGCCGCCACTCGGGCCATCTCGTAGAGGGGCGCGACCAACCCGTAGACATGGCCGCCGACCTCGGCGCATTCGCCGAGCGCCATGATCGCCGGATCGGATGTCTGCATGCGGTCGTCGACGACGATGCCGCGATTGACTTCCAGCCCTGCGTCCTTGGCCAGCGCGATATTCGGGCGGATGCCGACCGCCATCACGACCAGCGTCGCCGGAATGATCGTGCCGTCCATGAGTTCGACGCCCTCGACTTTGCCATTGCCGACAATGGCCTTGGTGTTGGCCTTGGTCATGACCTTGATGCCGCGCGCCTCGACGGCCTTCTGCAGCAGATAGCCGGCAGCCGGATCGAGCTGGCGCTCCATCAGTGTCGGCATGACGTGCAGGACGGTCACGTCCATGCCGCGCTCTTTAAGCCCGGCCGCCGCTTCAAGGCCGAGCAAGCCGCCGCCGATGACGATCGCCTTGGCGCGCGACTGCGCGGCAAGCAGCATGGCGTTGACGTCGTCGAGATCGCGGTAGCTGAGCACGCCCGGCAAGTCCTTGCCCGGCACCGGGATGATGAACGGCACCGAGCCGGTGGCGATGATCAGCCTGTCGTAGCCTTCGGTCACGCCGTGGTCCGAGGTGACGGTCCTCGCGTCGCGGTCGATGGCGACGATCCTGTGGCCCTTGTAGAGGGTGATGCCGTGCTTGATGTACCAGCCGTCGCCATGGATGACGATTTCCTCGAACTCCTTCTCGCCCGAAAGCACCGGCGACAGCATGATGCGGTCGTAATTCACGCGCGGCTCGGCGTTGAAGATGGTGACGGCGTAGCGGTCGGGTGCAGCTTCCAGCAGGTGCTCGAGCATCCTGCCGGGGGCCATGCCGTTGCCGATGATGACGAGTTTCTCGCTCATGTCCGGTCAGCTCCGATCTATTCGGCGGCGTAGGTGAGGGGCGCGGGCTTTACGGCGGCCGCGCGCTCCATCCGGCGGATGGTGGCGTGCATCCAGAGAAGGCACGAGACCACGATGACGAACAGCAGCATGAAGCAGCTCGACCAGACGCCGGTGAGGTCGTTCAGCGCGCCGAAGGCGATCGGCAGGATGAAGCCGCCGAGGCCGCCGATCATGCCCACCACCCCGCCGACCGCGCCGACGCTCTGCGGGTAGTAAACGGGGATGTGCTTGTAGACGGCGGCCTTGCCGAGGCTCATGAAGAAGCCGAGCACGCAGGCGACGGCGATGAAGGCGAGCGGGCCGATCTCGACATGGAACGGGATCGGCCCGCTGATACCGCGCACGACGTAATCTGCCGAGGGGAGAGACAGAACGAGGGTCGCGACGGCAGATACGGCGAAGGTCCAATAGAGCACGGTACGGGCGCCGATGCGGTCGGAAAGCACGCCGCCATAAGCGCGGAAAATGCTTGCGGGGATCGAATAGGCGGCCCCAATCATGCCGGCGGTGGCGATGCCGAAGCCATAGACGCCGATCAGATAGCGCGGCAGCCAAAGCGACAGCGCCACGAACGCACCGAAGGAGAAGAAGTAGTAGAAGGCGAAGCGCCAGACCTGCAGGTTCTTCAGCGGCGCGAATTCCTGCCAGAAGCTTCTCGCCGGTACTGCCTTACCGGCACGGCGCTCGCGGATAACCGGATCGTCGCTGGTCATGAACCAGAACACGCCGGCCATGACAACCAGCGCCGCGGCCCAGATCAGCGCGACCGACTGCCAGCCCCAGGCAATCAGTACGAGCGGCGCCAGGAACTTGGTGACCGCAGCGCCGACATTGCCAACGCCGAAGATGCCGAGAGCCGTGCCTTGTTTGCGCGCGGGGAAGAAGCGCGAGACATAGGCGACGCCGACCGCGAAGGAGCCGCCGGCAAGCCCGACGCCGAGCGCCGCGACCAGCATCTGCTCATAGGTGTGTGCAAAGGCGAGCAGGAAGGTCGCGACCGCCGCCGCGAGCATGGTCATGGTGTAGACCAGCCGGCCGCCGTAGCGGTCGGTCCAGACGCCGAGCACCATGCGCACGAGCGAGCCGGTGAGGATCGGCGTGCCGACCAGCAGTCCGAACTCGGTCTCGTTCAAGCCGAGCTCCTGCTTTATGCGCACGCCGATGATGGAGAAGATCGTCCACACCGCGAAGCAGACGGTGAAGGCGATGGTGGAGATGACGAGCGCCTGCCGGGAGCTACTGTCCTGGCTGGGCGCGGCTTGGAGGTTTGCGGTCATGGTCGGCTCCGTTTGCGGCGTGGGAGGCACCGCGTGTTGTGTTGATCAAAGGCTCGGCATCGGTCAGCGCGCCGAGGCTGGGACCTGCGCGGTGACTTGCGGACCCTTGGCCTCTCTGTCGTGATTGGTGGGAAACAGCAGAAGCGCGGCGGCGAACAGCACCGCCGTCAGGATGCTGCTCGCCAGGAAATCGCGGCGGGTGAAGTCCTTCAGGGAAGCGCCAGTTCCGATCCGTTTCGTCATCGTCGTCTCCGTTCGGCGCCGCCTGGGATCGGCGCCTTCGATTGCGTTTCGGTCCAAAACAAAAAAGCTGCCGGCCAGGCTTGTCGCGTCCGTACATCCGGGACACGCGTCGACCTGAGCGGCAGCTTTGCCTGTGGCGCCCGCCATTGGACGCCTGTTCTATTGCCCGCGAGGGGCGCGATTATCTTAAAGCACGAAGCGTGCCAGTTTTGCGTGGAAGACGGATTTCTAGGAGAATCAAAGCGCTAGGCGCTTCAGGCGCCGGCCCGGCCGAGCCGAGACACGGTGAAACGTTGATCAACGGAGCGGGCAGGGCGCACAAATTTTGTGCAATGCACAAGAATGGCGCGCAAATGATCAGTCGCGATTCTGGGCCGCGATGTAGGCATCGATCCGATCGGGATCGAAGATCTGGCCGTCGAAGAATCCGTCCGGGCCGAGCACAAGGCTCGCCCCGGCCGAGCCGACCGGCGTCGCGGTCTTCAGCGCGCCTTCCACTTTGGCGTTGGCGCCGGGCAGGGCCACGCCGAGCGGCTTCAGCGCCGAGCGGTAGAGATCGGGCCGGTAGCAGTCGCGGGCGATCGCCAGGTTTTGCGGCGTATGCGGCAATTGTCCCCAGCGCACCATCTGCGTGTAGAACCAGAGCGCATGGCTCTTCCAGGGAAAGTTCGCCGCCTTGTCGAAGGTCAGGAAGAAAGCCTCAACGCTGCGCTCCGGGCCGCCGCCGAGCTGAAGTCGCCCGGTGAGTGCCGGCATCTGGATCGCCTCCGGCTGCCCGAGGAACGCAGGCTTGGCCATCAGCGCGGCCAGCGCGCCGCGGTTCACCGGATCCTGGCACCAGCGCGCGGAGTGATGCAGCGCTCTCAGCAGCGCCGCCAGCGCGTCGGGGTTTTCCTCGGCCCAGCTTCTGCGCGCGCCGATCACCTTTTCCGGGCTGTTGCGCCACAGCAGCGCCTTGACGGTGACGATGCGGCCGGTGCCGGCGGCGACGGCGGCACTGTTCCAGGGCTCTCCGACGCAATAGCCGTCGATGCGGCCGGCGGAGAGCGCATCGGCCATGAAGGGCGGCGGCACGATGACGATCTCGACATCGCGGTCGGGATCGATGCTGCAGGCGGCGAGCCAGTAGCGCAACTCGTAATTATGCCCGGAATGCGGATGGACGACGGCGAAACGCAAAGGCTCGCGGCCGGCGGCCGCCCGCTCGCGGATGAGAGCGCCAAGCGCCGTCCCGGCGCGCGCCGGATCGAGATCGGGCGCGGCCCCGTGCGCCGACATGCCTTGCCACACCGCATTGGAGACGGTGACGCAGTTGCCGCCAAGCCCGAGCGAGAAGGGCACTATGGTCTCCGAGGCAAGCGGCGTGAGGCCGAGGCTGCAGGCGAGCGGCATCGGCCCCAGCATATGTGCCACGTCGAAATGGCCGATGGCGATGCGGTCTCGGATGTTGGCCCACGAGGTCTCGCGATGCAGCTTGAGCTCGATGCCTTCGCGGGTGGCAAAGCCCATCTCGCCGGCTGCTACAAGGACGGCGCTGTCGAAGAGCGGCATGAAGCCGGCGGTGATCTGGTGCGCGGCAGTCTTGCTCATTCGCCCTCCAGCGGGCCCAGCAATCCCGCCGCCGTCACCAGGCTCTGGGCGATGTCGGCGATCTTGCGGTTCTGGTTCATGGCGGTCTTGCGAAGAAGCGCGTAAGCGGCCTCCTCGCTCAAGCCGCGCGACTTCATCAATATGCCTTTGGCGCGATCGACGACCTTGCGGTTCTCGAGCTCGCTGCGCGCCTCCTCCAGTTCGCGCGCCATGCGCGAGAAGGCGTTGAAGCGGCTGATCGTCATGTCGAGAATCGGCTTGATGCGCTCCTTCTTCAGCCCGTCGACCACATAGGCGGACACGCCGGCTTCGACCGCCGCCTCGATCGAGGCCCGGTCGGAGCGGTCGACGAACATAGCGATCGGCCGTTTCACTGCTCGCGAAAGCTGGAACATGTTCTCCAGCATGTCGCGGTTGGGATTTTCGAGATCGATGACGATGACATCCGGCTCGATCTCGGCGATGCGCTTGGCAATGCCGGCCACGTCATGAACAACGGTGACATGGCGATGGCCGGCGTCCCGCAATCCGGCCTCAATGATCGAGGCGCGGATGCGGTTCTCGTCGATAACAAGGATGGTCAACGAACCAGCGGACATGCGCCCTATTGTGCAGCCCGGCCGGAATTGTGCAATGCGGTAGCGTGGTCCGCGGCGACTTTCCCACGCCCAAACGCCGCCGGCCAGTCGCCGATATTCGAAGCTTCTAATTTTCGAAGGCAGGTTTTTCGCTAGGCCAAAAAGGTCAAAAACGTATCAGTCGGCGCGGCGTGGCGAGGTGGCGCACATCCTTGGCCGCCGCTATCCTGACCCTAGATGAGCCGGAACAAACGGCCGCGGTTCGAAGGCTGGCACAGCCTGCGGGAGGAATCGATGGGACCCGATCTGGAAGTCATACAGATAAGGCCTGGCGAGTCGTTCGCGGTGAGGTGGCATGGCTATCCCTACCATACGGTGCGCTGGCATTTTCATCCGGAATACGAACTGCACCAGATCGTCGCGACCAAGGGCCGCTATTTCGTCGGCGACTTCATCGGGGAGTTCGAGGTCGGCAACCTCGTTCTCACCGGTCCGAACCTGCCGCACAACTGGATCAGCGAGGTTCCGGAAGGTCAGTCAGTTCCGCTGCGCTGCAGGCTGGTCCAGTTCAGCGAGGAATTCATCGGCGGCGCGATCGTCACTTTTCCCGAGCTTGGCGCGGTCTCGCCACTGCTCGAGCTCGCGCGGCGCGGCGTCCTGTTCAGCGCCAGTGTGAGCAGGGCGGTCATGCCGTTGCTGGCGGAGATCACTCATGCTTACGGCGTTCACAGGATCAGCCTGTTCATGTCGATCATGGAGGCGCTGAGCCGCGAAACTACGCCGCGCGTGCTCGCCAGCGAGAACTATCTGCCGGACCCGTCCGGATACATGTCTGCGGGCATGAACCAGGCGCTCGCCTATATCCGCGAGAACCTGACCCAGCAATTCAACGAAGGCGATCTGGCGGCAATCGCGGGACAGACGCCGAGCGCCTTCTCGCGCTCGTTTCGCAAGCATACCGGCATGTCGCTGCTGCAGTACATCAAGCGGCTGCGCATCAACCTCGCCTGCCAGATCCTGATGAGCGACGAAGAGGCGCAGATCTCGGACATCTGCTTCGAGGTCGGCTTCAACAATCTGTCGAACTTCAATCGCCAGTTCCTGGCCGAGAAGGGCATGCCGCCTTCGCAGTTCAGGAGATTGGTTGCGGATAATTTCGCGGCCGCGCGCGCCGCATAGAAAGGAGTTCGGGAGGAGAAACAAGCCTTAGACAAGAACCAGGACGAAGCGGTGGGTCGCGCAAGCGAACCAGCGATGGACGAGTATTTCCTCGTGTCATGCCAGCGGGAGGAAGCCGTGAGGCTGCTGCACGAGTTCACTGGACTTCCGATGGGGTGCGCGAGCAGCATCCGCGGCTCGATGTCGAAGTCCGTTTAGATCACACAATGGGAATTGGAGAAGACCTTATGTCCAGATACGTGTCCAGATTGACAGCAGCCGCGATGGCCGTCTCGAGCCTCGCTCTTGGGGCGACTTTTGCCAATGCGCAGGATATCGCCGGCTCCACGGTCGCGTTCCTGATGCCCGACCAGGGCTCGACGCGTTACGAAGAGCATGATCATCCGGGCTTCGTCGCTGAAATGAAGAAGCTTTGCGACAGCTGCAAGGTGCTCTATCTCAATGCCGACGCCGACGTCACCAAGCAACAGCAGCAGTTCAACTCCGTCATCACCCAGGGCGCGAAGGTTGTCGTGCTCGACCCGGTCGATTCCGCGGCGGCGGCCTCGCTGGTGCACAATGCGCAGGCTCAGGGCGTCAAGGTGATCGCCTATGACCGTCCGATCCCCACGGCCAAGGCCGATTTCTATGTATCGTTCGACAACAAGGCCATCGGCAAGGCGATCGCCGCCTCGCTGGTCGAGCATCTCAAGGCCAAGGGCGTGTCGAGCGACGGCGATGTCGGCGTGCTGCAGATCAACGGCTCGCCGACCGACGCCGCGGCGGGCCTGATCAAGGACGGCATCCATGAGGGTCTCAAGACCGGCAGCTACAAGACGCTCGCCGAGTTTGACACGCCGAACTGGGCGCCATCGAATGCCCAGCAATGGGCGGCGGGACAGATCTCGCGCTTCGGCAACAAGATCGTCGGCGTGGTCGCCGCCAACGACGGCACGGGCGGCGGCGCCATTGCCGCCTTCAAGGCAGCCGGCGTCGATCCGGTGCCGCCGGTGACGGGCAACGACGCGACGATCGCCGCCTTGCAGCTCATCATTGCCGGCGACCAGTACAACACTATCTCCAAGCCGAGCGAAATCGTCGCCGCGGCGGCGGCAAACGTTGCTGTGCAGCTTCTCAAGGGCGAGACTCCGAAAGCCGAGACAACGCTATACGATACGCCCTCGCAACTCTTCGTGCCGGCGGTGGTGACGCAGGAGAATTTGAAGGCCGAAATCATCGACAAGAAGATCCAGACCGCAGCCCAGCTCTGCACCGACCGCTACGCCGAAGGCTGCAAGAAGCTCGGCATTCAATAAGGAGCGATGCGGCTGAAGCCGCATCGTCTCCCAGAAGCGATGCGGCCCAAGGGTGCATCGTCTTCGAGGAGCGAGGCGGCGGAGCCGTATCGTCTCCAACAGCGATGCGGCGCAGCCGCGTCGCCTGCGATATGCTCGGCTGGCCCCGTCAGGGCTGAGAGCTGTGTGTCCGGCCGCTACCTCCTGGCGGCCGGACAGATCGACCAAAACGCGGGAAGAGAGACACGCAATGGCAATACCCGACGCACCGCCCACGACGAGCCGTCCGCCGGTGCTTAGCCTGCGCGGCATCTCGAAGAATTTCGGCGCGGTGTCGGCTCTCACCGACGTCGATCTCGACATCAATGCCGGGGAAATCGTCGCCCTGGTTGGCGACAACGGCGCCGGCAAGTCGACGCTGGTGAAAATCCTGGCCGGCGCGCATATGCCGAGCTCGGGCTCGATCACTTTCGACGGCCAGCCGGTGACGCTTGCCAATCCCGCCGCGGCGCTGAAGCTCGGCATCGCCACCGTCTTCCAGGATCTCGCGCTCTGCGAAAACCTCGACGTCGTGGCCAACATCTTTCTCGGCCGCGAGCTTCATCCGCTTCGCCTCGACGAGGTCTCGATGGAGGTCCGCGCCTGGACACTGCTCAACGAGCTCTCGGCACGGATTCCCAGCGTGCGCGAGCCGGTGGCGTCGCTGTCGGGCGGGCAGCGGCAGACGGTGGCGATCGCCCGCTCGCTGCTGATGGAGCCGCGCGTGATCCTCCTCGACGAGCCCACCGCCGCACTCGGCGTCGCGCAGACCGCCGAAGTGCTGAACCTCATTGAGCGCGTGCGGGATCGCGGGCTGGGCGTCGTCATGATCAGCCACAACATGGAGGACGTGCGCGCCGTGGCCGACCGCATCGTGGTGCTGAGGCTCGGCCGCAACAACGGCATCTTCCTGCCCGGCGCCTCCAATCAGGAGCTGGTCACCGCGATCACCGGCGCCGACGACAATGCGGTCTCGCGGCGCGGCAGGCGCACGGCCGAGAAGGCGCAAGGAGAACAGCCATGACCACGGCGTCCGACCGCAATCCCGGCGCGCTGCTCGATCGCAGCGACGAACGGCTGAAGGATCGCAGCGGCGCGAAGGGCGCCATCAGGGGCTTCCTCGACCGCGTCCGCTCCGGCGATCTCGGCTCGCTGCCCGTGGTGGTCGGGCTGGTTTTGATCTGCACCATCTTCCAGACGCTCAACCCGGTATTCCTGTCGCCGAACAATCTGGTCAATCTTTTGTTCGACTGCTCGACCGTCGGCATCATCTCGCTCGGCATCGTCTGCGTGCTGATGGTTGGCGAGATCGACCTGTCCGTCGGGTCCGTCAGCGGCCTGGCCTCCGCGCTGCTCGGCGTGCTGTGGGTGCAGTGGGGCTGGCCGGTCGCGCTTGCCATGCTGGCGGCGATGGCGGTCGGGTTCGTGACCGGCTGCGTCTACGCGCTGCTGCTCAATAGGCTCGGCATGCCAAGCTTCGTCTCGACGCTGTCGGGCCTGCTCGCCTTCCTGGGATTGCAGCTCTACATCCTCGGCCCGACGGGCTCGATCAACCTGCCTTACGATTCGCCGCTGGTGAATTTCGGACAGCTGCTCGTGATGCCGCACTGGGTGTCGCACACTTTGGCCGTCGTGCCCGGCGTGCTTGCCCTGGCTCTCGGCTATCGCAAGGCGCAACGCCGCCAGGCCGCCGGCCTGTCATCGCGTTCGCTCGGCGGGCTGCTGCTCCAGGCCGTCGCGATCACGGTCGCGCTCGAACTGGTGGCTTACTACCTCAATCTGTCGCGCGGCGTGCCCTGGATGTTCGCGTTGTTCGTCGGCCTGGTCGTGGCGATGAACTATGCGCTGAAGCGCACCCAATGGGGCCGCTCGATGACCGCTGTCGGCGGCAACCGCGAAGCGGCGCGTCGCGCCGGCATCAATGTCCGGCTGATCTACGCCAGCGCCTTCGCGCTCTGCGCCACGCTGGCGGCGACGGGCGGCCTGCTCTCGGCAGCACGCCTGGCAACCGCCAGCCAGCAGGCCGGCACCGGCGACGTCAATCTCAACGCCATCGCGGCGGCCGTCATCGGCGGCACCAGCCTGTTCGGCGGCCGCGGCAGCGCCTATTCGGCGCTGCTCGGCATCATCGTCATCCAATCCATCGCAAGCGGCCTGACGCTGCTCGATCTGTCATCCTCGCTCCGGTACATGATCACCGGCTGCGTGCTGGCGATCGCGGTCATCGTCGATTCTCTCGCCCGCCGCTCGCGTGTTTCACACGGCCGCGCCTGAGGCCTATCGAAGAGGATCGCAATGTTTGAAAGTCTTTCCGGCAAGGTTGCCGCAATCACTGGCGCTGCCTCGGGCATCGGGTTGGAATGCGCCCGCACCATGCTCGCAGCCGGCGCGAAGGTCGTCCTGGTCGACCGGGCCGAGGACCGGCTTCAGGAACTTGTCGCGGAGCTCGGCGACAATGCTTATGCCGTCGTCACCGACCTGCTCGATCCGGCGAGCGTCAACTGCATGATGCCCGAGATCCTCGAAAAGGCGGGCCAGCTCGACATCTTCCATGCCAATGCCGGCGCCTATGTCGGCGGGGAGGTAGCGTCGGGCGATCCCGACCAGTGGGATAGGATGCTCAACCTCAACGTCAACGCCGTGTTCCGCACGGTGCACGCCGTGCTGCCGCATATGATCGAGCGGAAGAAGGGCGATATCATCGTCACCAGTTCGGTGGCCGGCTTCGTTCCCGTGGTCTGGGAGCCGATCTACACCGCCTCGAAATTCGCCGTGCAGGCATTCGTCCATACGGTTCGGCGCCAGGTGCTGAAGCACGGCATTCGCGTCGGTGCAGTCGCTCCCGGTCCGGTGGTGACGGCGCTGCTCAGCGACTGGCCAAAGGCCAAGATGGAAGAAGCGCTCGCCGCCGGCAGCCTGATGGAGGCGAAGGAAGTGGCGGACGCCGTGCTGTTCATGCTGACGCGACCGCGCAACATCACCATTCGCGACCTCGTCATCCTGCCGCAGAGCGTGGACATCTGAGCGGCTCGCCGACCGGCCCTCGCAGAACGGAACCGCCGCCATGATCCTCGACCGCTTCCGACTGGACGACAGGGTCGCGCTGGTGACCGGCGGCACGCGCGGCATCGGCCTCGCCATCGCGAAGGCGCTCGGCGAAGCCGGCGCACGCGTCGTCGTTGCGGGCCGGACGATGAAGGATGATGCGCGGCAGGAACTCGCGGGCCTCGCCTTCGACTTTCACGCCGCCGAGATGCTGGACGAGAAAGCGCCGGACAGGCTGGTCGCCGACACGCTCGCCAAGGCCGGCCGCCTCGACATCCTGGTCAATAGCGCCGGCATCGCCATCCATGGCGACAGCGGCGACTATCCGGAGGACATCTGGCGGCAGACGATGGCGATCAATGTCGATGCCGTCTTCCGCTGCTGCAGGGCGGCGCTGGCGCCGATGCGGCGCCAGGGAGGCGGCGCGATCCTCAATGTCGGCTCGATTTCCGGCATCGTCTCCAACATTCCCCAGAACCAGGTTGCCTATAACAGTTCCAAGGCGGCGGTGCACATGATGACCAAGAGCCTCGCCAGCGAGGTGGCGGCCGATAACATCCGCGTCAACGCCGTCGCGCCCGGCTATATCGAAACGGACCTTTCGCGCGGCGGCATCGAGAATCCGGAATGGTTCCCGATCTGGCGCGGCATGACGCCGATGGGCCGCGTCGGCCAGCCGGAAGAAGTTGCGGCGGCCGCACTTTTCCTGTGCTCTCCCGCCTCAAGCTACGTGACCGGCGAGGTGCTGGTCATCGACGGCGGCTATACAACACGCTGAGATGGCGCTGAGCTTAGGGCGCTGAGACAGGAGAATTGCCATGAAACTCAAGGACAAGGTCGCCGTCGTCACTGGCGGCGCGCAAGGCATCGGCGCAGCCATCGTGCGCGGTTTCGCCGCCGAAGGCGCCCATGTCGTGATCGCCGATATGGCACTAGACAAGGCGGAAGCGCTTGCGCGCGAGCTCGAAGGCAAAGCTACCGCTCTGCAACTCGACGTGCGCGACCTCGCCTCGATCGAGGCGATGGTCGCTTCGGTGTCGAGGACGCATGGCGGGATCGACATATTGGTCAACAATGCCGCCGTCTTCGACATGGGGCCGCTTCTCGAGATTTCGGAGAAGAGCTTCGACCTGCAGTTCTCGGTCAATGTGAAAGGGCTGTTGTTCACGCTGCAGGCGGTGGCCAAGCGCATGGTCGCCCAAGGGCGCAAGGGGAAGATCATCAACATGGCCTCGCAGGCGGGACGGCGCGGCGAGGCGCTGGTCGCCGTCTATTGCGCCACCAAGGCCGCCGTAATCAGCATCACGCAATCGGCCGGCCTTGCGCTGATCAAGCACGGCATCAACGTCAACGGCATCGCGCCTGGTGTGGTCGACACACCGATGTGGGACCAGGTCGACGCCCTGTTCGCGCGCTACGAGAACCTGCCGATCGGCGAGAAGAAGCGGCAGGTCGGGCTGGCGGTGCCGGCGGGGCGCATGGGCGATCCCGACGATTACCGGGGTGCGGCTGTCTTCCTGGCATCGAGCGAGGCCGACTACGTCGTGGCGCAGACGCTCAATGTGGACGGCGGCAGCTGGATGAGTTGATTGGCCGAAGCTCGAGGCCCCGCCTGCGACAATCGGGCAGGAACGATCTGGCGGCTGACGCATTTTGGTTCCCATCAACCATTTGAGGGAACCATGCGCATCGCTCATGTCGCGCCGCTCTACGAATCCGTGCCGCCGAAACTATATGGCGGCACCGAGCGGATCGTGTCCTATCTCACCGAAGCGCTGGTGGAAGTCGGGCACGAAGTGACCCTGTTCGCCAGCGGCGACAGTGAGACCTCGGCGCGGCTGGTGCCCGGCCGCGACCAGGCGATCCGTCTCGATCCGCGGCCGAAAAAGTCCGAGATTGCGGCGCATATGGCGATGCTTTGCCAGGTGCGCGAGCGGGCGGACGAGTTCGACGTCATCCACTTCCATCTCAGCCATTTCGTGCATTTTCCATTCTTCGAACACATGGCGGGGCGAACGGTGACGACGCCGCATGGCCGGCTCGACTATGTCGACCTGGCGCCGGCCTACAAGCGCTTCCCGCGCTTTCCGATGATCTCCATCTCGCACAGCCAGAAGCGCGGATTGCCCGACGCCAACTGGCTGGCGACGATCCATCACGGGATTCCGGTCGATGCGTATCAGCCCACCTACGATCCCTCGGCCGAGGAACCCTATCTGGCTTTCCTGGGCCGGCTGTCTCGCGACAAGCGCCCGGATCGAGCGATCGAGATCGCGCGGCGTTCCGGTTTGAAACTTAAGCTGGCGGCCAAGATCGGCGATGACGATCGCGCCTATTTTCACGACGAGATCGAGGCGCTCATCGACGGCGACCGGGTCGACTATGTCGGCGAGATCGCGGAACACGAGAAGGCCGAGTTTCTCGGCAATGCCGCGGGCCTGCTGTTTCCCATCGACTGGCCGGAGCCGTTCGGCCTGGCGCCGATCGAGGCGATGGCTTGTGGCACGCCGGTAATCGCCTGGAACTGCGGCGCCCTGCCGGAGCTCATCGACCAGGGCGTGACCGGCTTTGTCGTGGACTCTGTCGATGATGCGGTCGCTGCAACGCCGGCCCTGCTCGAACTTGACCGACGGCAGGTGAGGACGGTCTTCGAAAAGCGGTTTTCAGCCACCAGGATGGCGCGCGACTATCTTGCCGCCTATATGCGCCTGATCGGCATCCAGGAGGCGAGAGCCTCCTGACCGGCATTCTCTTTTGGGCGGGGCAAGCGAAGAGGTGACGAATGACGCAGCTCGACGAGCGCAAGCTCGATCCCGCCGTAGCCCTTGCCTCGCTCGACGAAACAGCGCCGCGGGAGCCTCACCGGCTGTTCGCGCTCAAACAGGGCGATTGTTTCGCGGTCACCGACGCCTATGGTGACATCAGGGGCGCCGGCGACGGTTTCTTTCGCGACGACACGCGCGTTCTTTCCGAGTTCCGCCTGACGATCGGCGGCAGGCCGATGTCGCTGCTCGGCGCCTCGCTCAGCCAGGACAATGTTCTCTTCACCAGCAACCTTACCAACTTGCCGATACAGAGCGCCGCCGGCCGCGACATTCCGCAAGGCGCGATCCATATCGAGCGCGTCAGGCTGATCTGGCAGGACAGGCTATTCGATCGCATCACGCTTTCCAACTACAGCCGCGAGCATTCGACCATCGCCATCTCCTTGCATTTCGCCGCCGACTTTCGCGACATGTTCGAGGTGCGCGGCTCGACACGGCCGAAACGTGGAACGGTCCATCTGGCGAAGACCGACAAGGCGTCCGTTATGCTCGGCTATGACGGTCTCGACGGCCTGCCGCGCCAGTCGGCAATCTCCTTCTCGCAAGCTCCCGACCAACTGAGCGACAGTCGTGCCGACTTCCTGATCGCGGTGACCAAGCGCAGCAGCAAGGTGCTTTATGTCGAAGTGGGACCGGAAGTTGCCGAAACGCCCAATCGCGACCGGTTCCGGGCCGCTGCCGCACGCGCGCGTTTTGCCACGCGCGCCAAGCGCCGGCATGGCGCCACCGTCCACAGCTCCGGTCGCGTCTTCAACGATTGGGTCGAGCGCGCCCGCGCGGATGTCGCGTTGCTTACCACCGAGCTTCCTACCGGGCCTTATCCTTATGCCGGCATCCCGTGGTTCTCCACGGCCTTCGGCCGCGACGGCGTGATCTCCGGCTTGCAGATGCTGTGGCTCAATCCGGGTCTCGCGCGCGGCGTGCTGGCGTTCCTTGCCGAACATCAGGCGACGGAAACGTCGCCCTTCATCGATTCCCAGCCAGGCAAAATCATGCATGAGACGCGCAAGGGCGAAATGGCGGCGCTGCGCGAGCTTCCCTTCGGCCGCTATTATGGCGGCGTCGACACGACCCCGCTCTACATTCATCTCGCCTGCGCCTATGCCGACCGCACCGGCGACATGGCCTTCATCGACACGCTCTGGCCATCGCTCAAGGCGGCCGCCGAGTGGACGGAAGAGGCAAGCCGGGCAACGGGTTTCGTCACCTACCAACGCGCGGCGGAGTCCGGCCTCGCCAACCAGGGCTGGAAAGACAGCGTCGACTCGGTCTTCCATGCCGATGGCCGCATGCCCAAAGGACCGATCGCGCTGGTCGAGGTGCAAGGCTATGTCTTTGCCGCTTATCGCGGCCTTGCCGCGCTCGCACGCCGCCGCGGCGAGTTTGCCGATGCCGAACATTGGGAGAACCGCGCCGAGGAAATGCGGATCGCCGTCGAGCGTGACTTCTGGATCGAGGATCTAAACTTCTACGCCATCGCGATCGACGGCGAAGGCCAGCCCTGCAAGGTGCGAACGTCAAATGCGGGGCATCTGCTCTATGCCGGGCTGCCGCAGCCGGAGCGTGCCAAGATTGTCGCCGATCAATTGCTGTCGGCTTCCTTCCATTCCGGCTGGGGACTGAGGACGCTTGCAGACGACGCGATCTTCTTCAACCCAATGTCCTACCATAACGGCTCGATCTGGCCCCACGACACGGCGCTCTGCGGTGTCGGCCTGTCACGCTATGGAGAGCGGGAAAGTGTCGTGCGGCTGATGAGCGGCACGTTCGAGTCGGCCGTGCACTTCAACATGCGGCTGCCGGAATTGTTCTGCGGCTTCACCCGGGCGCCAGGCGAGGCGCCGATCGCCTATCCTGTCGCCTGTCTGCCGCAGGCCTGGTCGGCAGGCTCCACCTTCATGCTGATGCAGGCCTGCCTCGGTCTGGAAATCGACGGTTGGAAAGGCGAGTTGCGCGTCACCCGCCCACGGATGCCTATCGGTATCGACACGCTCACGCTCCGGCATCTGTCCGTCGGCAATAAGACTATCGACCTCACCTTCCAGCGTGTCGGGGACCGCGTCGTTGCCTTCCTCGCCGATCGGCATGAGGGCCTGGTGCCGCTGATTGTGCGGACTTAGACGGGTCGATTGCGCAATTCCGGACGGAAAACCGTTACGAGAGCGGAGTTCCGCAAATGCATCCGGCAGTCGAAAAATGTCGGAACCGACGAGCGCCCTATGCGTTTGCAAACCGGAACCGGCACACCTCTCCGCAGCCGGCAAGAACGAAAACAAAATAGCGGACAGCCGGAGGCAACCTGGCATCAATGGCACAGTATGGCGTCGACCTCTTGTGGGTCCTTATCCTAGCTAGTCTCGGACTCAGCGCTCTCGCGATCTTCGTCTCAATAACCAGGCACCGTCACCAGCATGCAACGGCTGTGAACACGCCCGGTGCGGGCGAGGACGTCGCATCGGAAGCCGCACGCAAGGTGTTGCGCGAATTCGAGAAGAACGGGCAGTCGGTCGACGCCGCCCTCGTCACCTGGTCACCGGAGACGCTGCGCAAGATCCTTGCCGAGGATCTGCCGGACGCACAGGTCATCGTCGTCTCCAACCGCGAGCCCTACATCCACAATGAGGACGAGAACGGCGATGTCGAGCTCGTCGTGCCGGCGAGCGGACTGGTCTCGGCACTGGAGCCGATCACGCGCGCCTGCGCCGGCACTTGGATCGCCTATGGCGGCGGAAGCGCGGATCGTCAGGTCGTCGACCGCCACGACCGGGTACAGGTGCCGCCCGAAAATCCATCTTATGCCCTGCGCCGGGTCTGGCTGACCGACGAGGAATATCAGGGCTATTATCTCGGCTTCGCCAATGAAGGGCTTTGGCCGCTCTGCCATATAGCCTTTACCCGACCGATCTTCCGCGAGTCGGACTGGGCGGCCTACGAGGCCGTCAACCGCAAATTCGCCGAAACGGTGGTTGCCGAGGCGCGCAACGAGAGGCCGATCGTGCTGGTCCAGGATTATCATTTCGCGCTGCTGCCGCGCATGATCCGCGAGCGCCTGCCCGAGGCGATTGTCATCACCTTCTGGCACATCCCGTGGCCGAATTCGGAAGTGTTCAGCATCTGTCCGTGGCGCGAGCGCATTCTGGATGGGCTGCTGGGCAGCTCGATTATCGGCTTCCACACCCAGTTCCATGCCAACAACTTCACCGAGAGCGTCGACCGTTTCATGGAGAGCCGGATCGAACGGGCGGATGCCGCGGTGTCCTATGGCGGCCAGACGACTTTGGTCCACGCCTACCCGATCTCTATCGAATGGCCTGTGCAGCTCCTGAAGAGCCTGCCGCCGGTCGAGGAATGCCGCGCGCAAATCCGCGAGCGGTTCGGGATTCCAGCCGACGCCAAGCTGTGCGTCGGTGTCGAGCGCCTCGACTACACCAAGGGCATTCTCGACCGCTTCCATGCGCTGGAGGAACTGTTCATCCGCTACCCTGAAATGATCGGCAAGGCGGTGTTCCTGCAGGTCGCCGCACCGAGCCGGGGCACATTGCCGGCCTACAAGCACCTGCATGAGGAATGCCAGCGGCTCGCCGAGGGACTCAACGAGCGCTACGGCAACGGCAGCTATCGTCCGGTCGTGCTCGTGGCCGAGCATCACTCGCAGAGGGACGTCTACAAGATCTACCGCGCGGCCGACATCTGCCTCGTCACCAGCCTGCATGACGGCATGAACCTCGTGGCCAAGGAGTTCGTTGCCGCGCGCGACGACGAAGAGGGCGTGCTCCTGCTCAGCACGTTTGCCGGCGCCTCGCGCGAACTGCTCGAGGCGCTGATCGTCAATCCTTACGACGCGGCGATGATGAGCGAAGCCATGCGGCAGGCGCTGGTCATGGGGCCCGACGAGCAGCGCGAGCGCATGCGCCGCATGCGCGAGATCGTACGCGACAACAATGTCTATCGCTGGGCCGGCAGCATGCTGCTCGACGCGGCGCGATTGAGGAAGCGCGGCGAGCTCGACCGCGTCACGGCCTTGTCCGACCGCTCGGCAAACACCAACGGCGACAATGTCGTCTCTATCTTCGAACGCAAACAGGCAGTCGGATTCCGATGAACATCCAAGCAGATTTGACCCCACCGCTCCCCGAAGGCCGGTGGGCGCTCTTCCTCGATATCGATGGCACCTTGCTCGAGCACGCCGCCCATCCAGATAGCGTCGCGGTCAGCACGGACTTGCGTTCGCTGCTGCAAGCGGTCGAGCACCGGCTGGATGGAGCGCTCGCCTTCATCACCGGCCGCTCTATCGCGGCCGTCGACCGGCTGTTCGAGCCTTTGAAGCTGCGGATCGCCGGCCTCTACGGGCTGGAGCACAGGCTGACACCGGACGGACAAATCGAGGCCGCCGACGAGCCGGCGGATATGGCCGCACTTGCCGACGAAATCGAGCTGGAGTTGGCAAGCAAGGCCGTCTATGTGGAGCGCAAGGGGCCGGTGCTCGCCATCCACACGCGGGCAGCGCCGCAATTGCTGGCCCGCGCGACGGAGCTGGTCGAGACAGCACTTGCCCGGCTGCCGAAAGGCTACCGCGTAATTGCCGGCAATGCCGGTGTCGAACTGATGCCGCTAGAGGCGGCCAAGGGCGCCGCAATCCGGCGCTTCATGCAGCTTGAACCTTTCACCGGACGGCGTCCGGTATTCCTCGGCGACGACACGTCCGACGAAAACGGTTTTGAGACCGTCAATGCCGCGGGCGGGATCTCGATCCGCGTGAGGCCGCAGGGCGAGACCGCGGCGCGTTTCGCCATCGCCGATGTCGCCAGCGCGATCGCCTGGCTCGCGGCGAATTTCAATGACGGCTTCGAACAGACGGACCGCAGCGATCTGGTTGCCTGATCAATCTGGGAAAAGTGCGTCACGGTCCTTCGTCTGGGATCGCAAAAACGGCCCCACAACGGGGCCGTTTTGCCGGTAGCTGCACTGACTGGTTACTTGCTGCCGCCGTTCTCCTTGACGCTGCTGCAGAACTCCGGATGGCTGTTGGCTGCATTGGCGTTCTTGGCCTCGTCCTCACAAGCCGTCATCATCGCGGTCTGGTCCTCCGGCGACATTGCCTTCCACGCCTTCACGAAGGCGTCCTTGCTGACCATCGTCTTCATGCTGGAGTCGGTGTAGAAGGGCTGCATCTTGGCCGGGTCATCCAGCGCCGACGTGCCGGTTTCGCTAGCGGCGAGAGCCGAGCCGGCAACCATCGAAAGGGTCATTGCGCCAAGGCAGATCATCTTGATGTTCATGACATAACCTCCTGTTTCTCCGGATCGTTCGAGAAACGATCGTGTCATCAACGGAAGGTCCGGATCAAAGTTCCTCTATTCCCGTGAAATGCAGAAAAAAATTCTGAAGAAAAAATGGTACCGAGAGGGCCGAAAACTCTCCGTGGTCCGGCCGTTAAGTTTGGTTGCACTACACCACGGGCGGCAATCATTAGCAGGAATGTTACGTTCCAGGCGACGAGGCGCGATCAGTTCCTGTCGACCGGCTTGGAGCGCATCCGTGAAACGGTCTCGCGCTCGGCGCGCTTGGAGCGCAGCGGCGGCAGACCGCGGTCGACGAGGTCCATGTCCTCCAGCACCATGTCGCCCATGCGCTTGAAGGCAACGTCGAGCGCGCCGGCGCGGTGGGCTGAGCGCAGAAAGCCGGAAAGCGAGCGCACCGGATGGTCCTTCGCCAGCGGCTCCTCGGGAAACACGTCGCTGGCCGCCACGACATGGCCGCTTTTGACCGCTTCCATCAGCGCCGGGAAATCGACGACGCCGGCGCGGCTGAGCAGGATGAAAGCGGCGCCCTGGCGCATCTTGGCGAAAGCGTCGGCGCCGAGAAAACCCTGGTTCTCGCTGGTCACCGAGGCGACGACGAAAACGAAATCGCTTTCCGACAGCACCCTTTCGAGCGAGGCCGGCTCGACGCCATGCTCCACCAGCACGGAAGGCGGTAGCCAGGGATCGAAGACCCTAGTGCGCGTTCGGAAGCCGGTCAGCAGCCGATTGAGAGCGCGGCCAAGATCGCCGAAGCCGATGATGCCGACATCCGAACCTGAGAGGAGTCGCGCCGTCTGGTTGCCGTCACCGCCCCATAGTTCCTTGCCTTGCCGGAAGGCGAGGTCGGCATCGACGATGCCGCGCGCCAGGTTTAGCGCCATGGCAAGGCCGAGTTCCGCCACCGGCTCCGCGAACACCAGGCCGGTGGTGACGACGTGAATGCCGCGGGCAAACAGCGTCTCATAGGGCATGTTGTTGATGAGATTGGTCTCGACGTTGAAGATGCAGCGCAGCGCTTTCAACCTCTCCAGCGTCTGAGGGGTGATCGGCGGCTGGCCGACGATGTAGCGGGCTTCGGCCAGCACATCTGTCGGCAACTCCGAGACGCCTTCCGGCGTTGTCTCGACGATGCGATATCTTTTGCGGAAGCGCGCCAGCTGCGGCGGGGTGAAGATCAGGTCGAGCGTGCGCGGTTCGGGTGCGCTGATCACCAGCGGCGAGGCTTTGTTGGACATGATTTTCCTCCCGGCGCGATTGGATCGCACCAATCATATCAGCGTTTTTACCCCCGATGAAACGATTTACAACAGCGAAAAATCGATTTATCGATTATGTTAACGAGAGGGCGACCACTCGCCTCCGGGAGAAGATTAATGGCGCAACAGCAGGCCCAGCAGCGGCGCGCGTCGATCCACGATGTGGCAAGCCAGGCGGGCGTGTCGGCGGCCACCGTTTCCAAGGTTCTTTCCGGCGTCACCACGGTAAAACCGGAAAACGCGCAGCGCGTCCTCGATGCCGTCGAGCTTCTGGGCTACCGCGTCGATCCGCTCGCCTCGGATATGCGCAGGGCCAAGCGTCGCATCATCGGCGCCATCATGCCGGAGTTCGAAAGCGAGTTCTTCGGCCAGATGGTGAGCGAGCTCGAAGGCCTCGCCGAGCAACGCGGCTATACGCTGGTCGCCGCCTCCAGCCGGGAATCGGAGCAACGTGAGAAGGAGATCCTCGCCCGCATGCATGACTGGCGCGTTGCCGGCGTCGTACTGGCACCGGTGCGAAACGAGCACGGACCGGCGGCTGGTTTCATGAAAGCGAACGGCATGACAGGGGTGCTGATTGACCGCGTGCTTGCCGATGACGCCTTCGACACGGTTTCGGCCGACAGCGCTGCGGCAAGCGCCGAAGTGGCGCGCGCGCTGGTCAGCCAGGGCCATCGCCATGTTCTTGTGGTCGGTCTCGGCCAGCAGGCGGCGACCGTACGCGCCCGGCTGGAAGGGTTTCGCAAGACGGCAGTTGAGCTTGCGCCCGACATCCGGATCGACGTCGTACTCTGCGAAAGCGATGTCGGGCCCTTGCGGACGCTGCTTCGCGATTATTTCAGCCAGCGGGAAGACGGCGGCGACAGGCCTACGGCGGTCTATTCGCTCTTCCTCAAGGGCACGCTGGTGGCGCTTTCGGAATTTCGGCGGCGCGGCTGGCACTGCCCAAACGACATCTCGCTGGTCGGCTTCGACGACGCCGAATGGATGCAGGTGACGTGGCCGGCGATCGCCGCGGTGGTGCAGCCGGTGCGCGAGATCGCCGCCAACGCAATGGAGGTTCTGTTTCGCAGGATCGAAGGCGAGCGCGGCCCGCCGAGGGCGCGGCTCGAACCTTGCAAGGTGTTCATGCGGGAATCCGTTGGCTCGCCAGGCAGCGTCCCGCATTCCGGGGGAGGAGACCGACAATAACCCCCATTGTCGAAAACGGAAGAAGAGTGCCGGCCCTGGCCGAGGCATCCGGCGCAAACAAACGGAGGACGGAATGACATCGCTTTCCACAAAGATAAATCGATTTACTCTCGCATTGGGCGTGGCGCTTACCTTTGCCGCGGTCGGCACTGCTAAGGCCGAGGACGGCGAATATGGCGTGCTGATGAAGACCTTGGCCAATCCGTTCTGGGGCGCGATGGCGCAGGGCGTCGCCGACGGCGCCAAGGAAGCCGGCGTGAAATACTTCCAGCAGGCGGCCGAAAGCGACCAGGCGGCCGAGCCGCAGCTTAACCTCTGCAACACGATGCTCGAGCGCAAGCCGGTGGCGATGATCACCGCCGCCATCAACTCGACCAACCTCTTGCCCTGCCTGAAATCGGCGCAGGATGCCGGCATCAAGATCGTCGATCTCGACAACAATCTCGACCAGGCGGTTCTCGACAAGGAAGGCGTCAAGGTCACCTTCCATATCGGTTCCGACAACGTCGCCGCGGGTGCGCAAGGGGCCGAATATCTCGTCTCCAAGCTTGGCAAGGACGCCAAGGGTCCGGTGCTGGTGATCGAGGGTCTCTCAGGCAACATCACCGGCGAGAAGCGCGCCAAGGGCTTTGCCGACAAGCTCAAGGAACTGGCGCCGGGGCTCGAGGTGGTCGCCTCGCTGCCGGGCGATTGGGATCGCGGCAAGGCCGCCTCGATCGCCACCGACACACTGACGGCGCATCCCGATTTGGTTGCCATCTTCTGCGCCAACGACGGCATGGCGTTGGGCGCCGTGGAATCGGTCTACGCCGCCGGCAAGGGCGAGCAGGTGACGATCATCGGCGTGGACGGCAATGTCGACGCGGTGAAATCGATCAAGGAAGGCCGTCTGAACGCGTCCGTCGCCCAGCTTCCCTATCTCGTCGGCAAGCAGGCGGTCGAGAACGTCAAGAAGGCGCTGGCTGGCGAGAAGGTCGAGGAAAGCATCGCGGTGCCCACCCTGGTGCTGACCAAGGACGTGCTCGACGCCGGCAAGGAGCCGATGCTGCAATATGTGAAGTAAGAGAAGGGAGTAGGGGAGTAGGTCCGTAGGGAGTAGGAGGAGGAAGGTTTGCACTTCCAAGACCCGGCTCTCTCCCGCTCACTTCCCTATTCCCCTAGTCCCCCTACCCAGAAGGGTCAAGACATGGCTTCCGAAACGGCGCAGCCCGGGTTTTGGGCTCGGGTGCAGCGCGCATCCGTCGAGAGGCTCCACATCAGGCTGGAGTCGCTGCTGGTGCTTGTGCTGCTGAGCGCGGCGATGGCGCTTTTGTCGCCTTTCTTCCTGTCGCTCAGCAATTTTCTCAACATCCTGCTCGCGACATCGACGATCGGCGTGCTGGCGATCGCCGCGACCTTCGTCATCGGTTCCGGTGGGCTCGATCTGTCGCTTGGATCGGTCATGGGGCTCGCCGGCGTGGCGGGAGCCTTCGTTGCCGTCAACCTCGGCTGGCCATCGGTGTTCGCGGTGATCGCCTGCATTCTGGCCGGAAGTATCGCCGGCTACATCAACGGCCAACTGGTCACCCGCGCCTTCGTGCCCGCCTTCATCGTCACGCTCGGCATGCTGGGCCTTGCGCGCGGGCTGGCGCTCGTCATCTCGCAGGGCAGGGCGATCTACGGCCTGCCGCCGGAGATCGTCTATATCGGGCAAGGGAGGCCGCTCGGCATTCCGATGCCCGTCATCATCTTCGTGCTGACGGCGATCGTCGCGCATACGGTACTTGCCTATACGCGCTTCGGCCGCCACACTTTGGCGCTCGGCGACAGCGAGGGCGCGGCGCGCGCAGCCGGCATCCGCGTCGAGCAGCATCGCCGCATCATCTACACGCTCTCCGGCGCGCTTGCCGGGCTTGCCGGTCTCTTGTTCACCGCCCGCGTCAATGCGGGCGACCCGACCGCCGGCATCAACTACGAACTCACCGCGATCACCGCGGCGATCATCGGCGGCACCAACCTGTTCGGCGGCCGTGCCTCGATCCTCGGCACCATGATCGGCGCGCTGATCATGGGCGTGCTGCAGAACGGGCTGACGTTGCTTGCCGTGCAGTCCTACTACCAGCAGATGGCGATCGGCGCGGTTCTCATCCTCGCGGTCTTCATCGACCAGTATCAGGTGCGGAAGGAGTCGCGCGTATGACCCTGCTTTCGCTCCACAAGATCCGCAAAAGCTTCGGGGCGGTCGACGTGCTGCATGGCGTCGACCTGTCGGTCGCGGCCGGCGAGGTGGTCGGGCTGGTCGGCGACAACGGCGCCGGCAAGTCGACGCTGATGAAGACCATCACCGGCATCTACCGCGCCGACACCGGCTCGATCGAGTTCGACGGCAAGGACATCCTCGCTCTCGATCCCGGCCAGCGGCGCCGGCTCGGCATCGAGATGATCTACCAGGATCTGTCCTTGGCCAAGCAGCAGGACGTGGCCTCCAACATCTTCCTTGGCCGAGAGCCGACGAAAAGGCTGCTCGGCCTCTTCCCCGGCTTTGTCGACAAGACCGAGATGGATCGGCAGGCGGCCCGGATGATCGAGCGGCTCGGGGCGCAGTTGCCGTCGATCAGTCGTTCCGTCGGCTCCTTCTCCGGCGGCCAGCAGCAGACGGTGGCGATTGCGCGGGCGCTCACCTTCAACCCGAAGCTCGTCATCATGGACGAGCCGACGGCGGCGCTCGCCGTGCGCGAGGTGCAGAGCGTGCTCGATCTCATCCGGCGGCTGAAGTCTGAAGGCATCGCCGTCATTTTGATTTCGCACCGGCTGAACGACGTGCTGTCGGTCACCGATCGCATCGTCGTGCTGCGCCACGGCAGGGCGGATGCCGATCTTGTCACCGCCAAAACCAACATGAACGAAGTCGTCAGCCGCATCGTCGGCGGCGGCGACACGGCCGCCGCGGCGGCGCACGAGCAACGAGGCTGATATGAATGTTTTCGGACTGCACACTTTCGCCATCGCCCCGGTCTGGGATCTGGCCCGCATCGAGCCGCAGATGGACCGGCTGAAGGAGCTCGGCATCGGCCTGATGGAGATCCCGCTGCTCAGACCCGAGGAGATCGACACCAAGCGCACGCGCGGTTTTGCAAACCATTATGGCGTGCAGCTCATCCCGTCGCTCGGCTTGCCGCGCGCGCTCGACGTGGTGGAGCGGCCGGAAGAGGCGCTCGATTTCCTGCAGCCGGCCTTCAACGTCTGCAACGAGGTGGGCGCCGAGGCGCTCGGCGGCGTCACCTATGGCACGATCGGCAAGACCACCGGCCGGGCGCCGACGCAGCGGGAGATCGACGGCATGTGCCGCTTCCTCGAACGGGCGGCAAAGTCGGCGAAGGCACGCAGCCTGAAGCTCGGCATCGAACCCTGCAACCGCTACGAGACGCATCTGATCAACCGCGGCATCGATGCGGCGCGCATCATCGAGCGCATCGGCGCCGACAACATCTTCATCCATCTCGACACCTACCACATGCATATCGAGGAAGAGAGCTTCGCGGCCGGCTTCGAGGCGGCGGCGCCCTTCCTCGGCTATGTCCATGTGTCGGAGGCCAATCGCGGCGTGCCGGGGCGCGGCATGCTGAACTGGGCAGCCTGCATGAAGGCGATCGCCGACGTCGGCTATGAGGGCCCGATCACGCTCGAAAGCATGAACCATGTCGACGTCGACATCGCCGGGGGGCTCGCGGTATGGCGCCCGGTGGCGGACGACCCGCGCGACGTCATCGAGGTGGGGCTGCCCTTCCTGCGCGAGGAAGCGAAGAAGGCGGGGCTGACACTCGGGTAACGAAAGCTAGTTGCCCCGGCGCGTCAGCCAGCGGCGACGCGCCTCCAGCTGTTCGGCGAGTTCGGCCTCGTCCCAGTAGCCGATGAGCACGCCGGAGCCGATGATCGGGTCGAAATGCCCGACCTTGTCGTCGATCTCCGTCAGCCACTCGTCGGGGACGGTGATGCGGTTGTTGGGCAGCGCCAGCCAGCGCATCAGCATTTTGCGCAGCCTCTCGATGTCGCCAGCGGCCGACGGCTCGCGGCCGAGGTCGCGCAATTCGCCGGGGTCGTTCTGGAGATCGAAGAACATCGGCTCGACACCTTCGCCATGGACGAGTTTGGAGAGGCCGTCGGTGATCATGTAGAGCTTGCAGCCCGACACCGGCATGGCGAGCTTCAGCCGCGCCGCATCGCCGCTGTAGTCATATTCGCTGATGGCATAGTTGCGCAGGCTCTTCCGCTCACCCGAAGTCAGCGACAGCAGCGAGCGGCCTTCGAGGACATGCGGCTTGGGCCTGCCGCCGAAATAATCGAGGAAGGTGGGCGCGAGATCGATCATCTCGACCAGCGCGTCCGACGTGGTTCCTCTTGTGACGTCGGCTTCCGAACGAGGATCGTAGACGATCATCGGCACCTTCACCGCGACGTCGTGGAACAGGTATTTCTCGCCGAGCCAATGGTCGCCGAGATAGTCGCCGTGGTCAGAAGTGAAGACGACAAGCGTGTTCTTGAATAGGCCGCGCTTCTCCATGAAGTCGAACAAATGGCCGAGCTGATCGTCGATCTGCTTGATCAGGCCCATGTAGCAGGGAACAACCGTTTCGCGGACCTCATCGCGCGAGAAGTTCTTCGAATACCGCTCCTGCTGGAAGGCTTCGAAGATCGGGTTTGGCGAGACGCGCTCGGCTTCGCTGCGAACGGGCGGCTGGATCTCCGCCTTGCCGTACATGGCATGGTAGGGCGCCGGCACGATATAGGGCCAGTGCGGCTTGATGTAGGAAAGATGCGCGCACCAGGCTTCGCCCTTGGCCTCGGCGTCCTCGATGAAGCGCATGGCGCGGCGCGTCATGTAAGGCGTCTCGGAATGCTCCTCCGGAATGCGCGCCGCCTTGTCGGCATGGACGAGCAGCCAGCCGTTGAAATTCTCGCCATTCTCGCCTTCGCCGGAATTCGCCCAGTGCTCCCAAGGATTTTCGGCCTCGAAGCCGTGCTGGCGCAGATAGGTGTCGTAGACCGGATCGGGGTCGTAGCTGGTGGAGGGGTGCAGGCCGTCATCACGCTCGAACGGCTCGAAGCCGCATTCCGCGACACGCACGCCGATGACGGAATCCTTGGCGATGCCGAGGCGCTCCATGCCTTCCTCGTCGGCCTTCATATGTGTCTTGCCGATGAGCGCACAACGCACGCCGACCTCGCGCAGATGGTCGCCCAGCGTCGGCTCGCCGACCCTGAGCGGCACGCCATTATGCGTCGAGCCGTGCGAGCGGACGTAGCGGCCGGTATAGGCGCTCATGCGCGAGGGGCCACAGACCGTCGATTGCACATAGGCATTGGTGAAACGCACGCCGCGGCTGGCGAGCCGGTCGATGTTCGGCGTCGTCAGACTCTTGTGCCCGGCGCAGCTCAGATAATCGAACCGCAGCTGGTCGCACATGATGAAAAGGACGTTGCGTTTCGAGGTCATTGCTGCCCGTCGGAATGGTTCTCGAACCCGGTAATGCCAGAACAATCAGCGCATGCCAACCAGGGCAACCAGCCTGTACAGCTCACCAGAGAACTTTACAAAATCATTTTTCCATGTGAAGTCTCAGGCATCCCAAGGATCCCAAATGACATCCCACCGTTTTGCCACCCGTCTCAATTCCTTCGCCTCGCGGCCCGAGGCGGAGTGGGCCGGGCTTACCGGGAAGCCCTCGGTGCTGCAGATGGCGGCGCGGGCGGCCAAGGTCGAGGGGCTCACCGATCTCGATCTCAACTATCCCGACCATATCGGTGAAAACCCCAGGGAAATCGCACGGAGGCTTGGCGATCTTGGGCTTTCCATCAATGGCTTCGCGATGCGCTACTACTCCAATCCCGCCTTCAAGCTCGGCGCGTTCACCAATCCCGATCCGGCAGTGCGGCGTGAAGCCATCGACCTTACCAAGGCTGGCATCGATGCGGCGCAAGAGGCGGGCGCCAGTCTCATGACATTGTGGCTGGGGCAGGATGGTTTCGACTACGCTTTCCAGGCCGACTACGCGACGCTTTGGCAACACGAAATCGACGGTATTCGTGAAGTTGCGGCGCATGACCCCGATTGCGCCATCAGTCTCGAATATAAGCCGAACGAGCCGCGCTCCTATTCACTGATGCCGGATGCCGCGACCACGTTGCTGGCGATCCGCGAGGCCGGCCTGCCCAATCTGGGCGTCACTCTCGACTTCGCGCATGTTCTTTATGCCGACGAGCAACCGGCCTTTGCCGCCGCTCTTGTCGCCCGTCACAGCAGGTTGCTCGGCGTTCATCTCAACGATGGCTACGCCAAGCGCGACGACGGCCTGATGGTCGGCGCCGTGCACACGCTGCAGACGATCGAGCTGCTGCGCCAGATACGCAGGGACGGCTACGCCGGTGCCATCTATTTCGACACCTTTCCGGACATGACCGGTCTCGACCCGGTGCGCGAATGCGAGGTCAACATCGCGACCGTCAAGCGCATGTTGCGGGTCGTCGAGCGGCTGGGGCAGGACAATCGGCTGGCGGCTGCCCTCGACGGACAGGACGCGGTTGCCTCTCAGGCTGTCGTCCAAGAAATCCTGCTCGGAGCAAATGCAGGATGACGTCCGCGGATCTCCGAGCTGTGGGGCCGCGCATCCGCATGATGATGCCGCATCTCACACCGCTGGAGGCAAAGGTGGTGGAAACCGTGTTCGGCCGCCGCGGTTTCGACGAGACGATCCCTTTGAAAGAGATCGCTGACGAGGCCGGCGTCTCCGAGGCGATGGTGGTGAAGATCGCCAAGAAGCTGGGCTTCTCCGGCTATCGCGACTTCCGGACGGCAGTCTGCGAATACAGCCGCTCGCCGACCGCCGAGATGCACCGGGAACTCTCCGTCGACGATAGTTCGGCCGAGATCGTGCAAAAGGTCTTCCGCACTTCCATACAGGCGCTGGAGGAAACGCTCGCGATCCTTGACATCGGCGATTTCGACCGGGCCGCCGACCTCATTTATCGATCCAGAAATCGCGACTTCTACGGCGTCGGCGGCTCAGCTCAGATTGCCCGGGACGTCTCGCACAAGTTCCTGCGCATCGGCATCCGCGCGGCGGTTTACGACGATTCCCACATGATGCTCATGTCGGCCTCGCTCCTCGGCGCCGAAGACATTGCCGTCGGCTTTTCCCATTCCGGCAACAGCAGCGCGGTGATTGATGCCGTTCAACTCGCCAGAAAGAACGGCGCCCGCACGCTTGCCGTAACCAACTACGCCAACTCGCCACTGGCAGCCGAGGCGGATGTCGTGCTCTGCTCGACCGCGCGGGGGTCGCCGCTGATGGGCGAGAATGCGGCCGCCCGTATCGCCCAGCTCAACATCCTGGATGCGCTGTTCGTCGCGGTGGCGCAGCGCGACTATCAGGCGGCGGAGCACAATCTCGGCCGCACCATGTCGGCAGTGACGTCGAAACGCCAGGACAAGAACAGATGAAAGATCATCGCGGATGAGCGTTGCTTCAGCGGGGGTGGTGGTCGTGTTCGGCAGCCTGCATTACGACATCCTGGTCGACGCACCGGATCGTCCGCGCAAGGGCGAGACGGTGACCGGTTTCGGCTGGCAGCCGAAATGCGGCGGCAAGGGCGGCAATCAGGCCCTGTCGGCGGCGCGCGCGGGGGCGAGGTCGGCGATGATCGGCGCCGTCGGCGACGACGATTTCGGCCGCGCGCTGCTCGCCAATCTCAGCCGCAGCAATGTCGATCACCGCTTCGTGCGAACAGAACCGGGGATCCGATCAGGCATGAGCGTGGCCATCTTCGACGACGATGGCGACTACGGCGCGGTGATCGTTTCCGGCAGCAATCTGACACTCGGCGAAAAGGATGTCGCGGCGGCCGCCGGTCTGCTCGCGCAGACTTCGGTGCTGTTGCTGCAGAACGAAGTTCCGGAAATCGCCAACATCGCTGCCGCGCGCGCGGCGAAGGCTCACGGCTGCTGCGTCGTGCTCAACGCGGCGCCGGCCCGGCCGCTGCCCGCCGAACTCACCGGGCTCGTCGACATCGTGATCACCAACGCCATAGAGGCGGAGTTCCTGGCCGGCATTCCGGTCGTCGACACGCTTCAAGGCGCAGCTGAGGCAGCGCGGCAATTGGCAATCGTTTGTCCGGCCGCAATCGTCACCGCCGGCGGCGATGGCGTCGCCTATGACGACCGCGATGGCCGCGCCTTGGCGCTCGTTGCCATTCCGGTGAAGGTGGTCAGCACCCATGGCGCCGGTGATGAATTCGTCGGTGCCTTTGCGGCTGCACTTGCTCGCGGCGAGCCCACCGAGGCCGCCATCGCCGCCGCGAATGCCGCCGCCGCCCTGCTGGTCTCGACCCCGGAGGCGGATCGCCAAACGCCCCCTCAAAAGATCCAAGGCGGCGTGCACCGTCCAGAGTAGCCTTCGGTTTACCGATCTAGACAACTGGTGCAATGTTGGTTTGGAGGATCGAGATCGTGCCATTCGTCAGTATCGGCGGCATTGCGTTGCACCATCGCCTTATCGCCGGGACGGCTGCTGCGCGCCCGATCATCTTCATCAATTCGCTCGGCACCGACTTGCGGATCTGGGACGATGTCGTCGCACGGCTTGCCGGTGAGATGCCGATGCTCGTCTATGACAAGCGCGGCCACGGACTTTCCGACATCGGCAGCGGCGTGCGCTCGATCGACGACCATGTCGACGATCTGAGCGCGCTCATCGATTGCTTCGGCTTCCAGAAGGTCGTGCTTTTTGGCCTGTCGGTCGGCGGCATGGTCGCGCAGGGGTTCTATGCACGGCGGCCCGAACTCGTCGAAGCGCTGATCCTCAGCGACACCGCGCACAAAATAGGCACCCCCGAGAGCTGGAACAGCCGCATCGCGACGGTCGAGCGTGACGGCATCGAGGCGATTGCCGATGGCATCATGAAGGTGTGGTTCACGCCGGATTTTCATGCCAACCGCGCCGCCGAGCTTGCCGGTTGCCGCAACATGCTGACCAGGCAGGCGCTGCCGGGTTACATCGGCACGTGTATGGCGGTTCGCGACGCGGATTTCACCGACAGCGCGCGCCGCATCGCGGTGCCGACGCTCTGCATCGTCGGCGACCAGGACGGCTCGACGCCGCCCGATCTCGTGCGCTCGCTTGCCGACCTGATCCCCGGCGCGCGCTTCGAGCTGATCCGCGGCGCCGGGCACATACCCTGCATCGAGCAGCCCGACGCGGTCGTCGCCCTGATCCGCGCCTTCGTCGCGTCGTTGCCTGAGGGAAAGCATCTCCATGGGCGATGACGCAAACAATACCAACCGATACCGGACCGGGCTCGAGGACGACGCATCGCAATCGATTGCGAGGCGGTGCGCTTCTCCTGGTGGATGACGACGATCCTGCACCGCTTCCCCGAGACGGGTGAGTTCGGCCAGCGCATCCAGGAAGCCGGCCTCGATTATCTCGTACACATCACTGCCGCCTCGACCGCGCTGGCGGAGAACAATGTCGGCCTGCCTTACTGAGCGGACCGAGTCGTCAGACCCGTTCCAGTGCAATCGCAATGCCCTGGCCGACGCCGATGCACATCGTGGCCAACGCGTAGCGGCCGCCGCGCTCGCGCAGCTCCAGCGCCGCCGTGCCGGTGATGCGCGCGCCCGACATGCCAAGCGGATGACCGAGCGCGATCGCGCCGCCGTTGGGGTTCACATGCTCCGCCTGCTCGGAAATTCCGAGTTCGCGCAGCACGGCAATGCCTTGCGAGGCGAAGGCTTCGTTCAACTCGACGACGTCGAATTGGTCAGGCCTCAAGCCGAGACGGGCGCAGAGCTTTTTGGTTGCCGGCGCGGGACCGATACCCATGATGCGCGGCGCGACGCCGGCAACAGCACCGCCGAGAATGCGGGCGATCGGCGTCAGGCCATGTTTCCTGGCCGCCGCTTCGGAGGCGATGATCAGCGCGGCAGCACCGTCATTGACGCCGGAGGCGTTGCCGGCAGTCACGGTGCCGCCCTGGCGGAACGGCGTCGGCAGCTTGGCCAGCGCCTCGATGGTCGTGCCGGCGCGGGGATGCTCGTCCTTCGAGACGACGATTGGCTCGCCTTTTCTTTGCGGGATCGCCACCGGCGTGATCTCCTTCGCCAGCCGGCCATTGGCCTGCGCCGCAACAGCCTTGTCCTGGCTGCGCGCGGCAAAGGCGTCCTGGTCGGCTCTGCTGACCAAAAACTCCTCGGCGACGTTCTCGCCGGTCTCCGGCATGGAATCGACGCCGTACTGCTTCCTCATCAGCGGGTTGACGAAGCGCCAGCCGATGGTGGTGTCGTAGATCTCGGCATTGCGCGAGAAGGCGGTGTCGGCCTTCGGCATGACGAAGGGCGCGCGGCTCATCGATTCCACCCCGCCGCCAATCATCAGCTCGGCCTCGCAGGCCCTGATGGCTCGGGCGGCGATGGTGACGGCATCCATGCCCGAGCCGCACAGCCGATTGACCGTCGAACCCGGAATGTCCTGGGGAAGGCCGGCCAGCAGCAGCGCCATGCGGGCGACGTTGCGGTTGTCCTCGCCGGCCTGGTTGGCGCAGCCAAAGACGACGTCGTCAACCGTGGCCCAGTCGACGCCCAGGTTGCGCTCGACCAACGCCTTCAGCGGAATGGCGGCGAGATCGTCGGCTCGCACCGAGGATAGCGCGCCGCCAAAACGGCCGATCGGCGTGCGGATGTAGTCGCAGATGAAAGCATCAGTCATTATGCAGCTTTCCCTTTGGCGGTACCCGCATGCGCGGCCTTGGTGCGCGCCTGCAAATCGCGCAATGTCTTCAGCTCGAGTTCCGTCGGCGCCGGCGTCTCGTCAAGCGCCTCGGCAAACTTTGCTTCCCAGCCACAGGTCGCCTGCACCTCTTCGCGGGTGACGCCGGGATGCAGCGACACGACGGTGAATTCCTTGGTGACACGGTCCGGCTTCCAGACGGCGAGGTCGGTGATCAGCAAGCTCGGACCGGCGGTGTCGATGCCGAGCCGCTTGCGATGGTCGCCACCCTCGCCATGGCCGAAGGAGGTGAAGAAGTCGATCTTTTCGACCATGCCGCGCTTCGACTGCGCCATGGTGATGTAGACCTCTCGCGAGGAGGTGGCGATTTCCGGCGCGCCGCCGCCGCCGGGCAGCCGCGTCTTGGGATGCGCATAGTCGCCGATGACCGTAGTGTTGATGTTGCCGAATTTGTCGAGCTGGGCGGCGCCTAGGAAGCCTATCGAGATGCGGCCGCCTTGCAGCCAATAGCGGAACATCTCCGGCACCGCGACGGTGGTGACCGCCGTCTCGCACAATTCGCCGTCGCCGATCGACAGCGGCAAAATGTGGGGCGCGGTGCCGATGGTGCCGCTCTCGTAGATCAGCGTGATGTCCGGCGCATGGGTCAGCCGCGCGACATTGCAGGCGGCCGACGGCGCCCCGATGCCGACAAAGCAGACATCGTCGTTCTTCAGCGCACGGCTGGCGGCGATCGTCATCATCTCGTTGGGGGTGAAGCACAGATCATTCTCGCTCATGCGGCTTTCCTCAGATGCTCGACGCGAGCCGCGAAGTCGTCTGCGCTGCTCTCGATGACGTTCTTCTGCATCCATGCCTGGAAGCGGTCGCGGTCGGCGGCGATCTCGTCCCATTCGAGATAGGCGGAGTTGTCGCGCTCGTAATAGCCATGCGTGTAGGACGGATGGGAGCCGCCCGGCACGATCGAGATTGCCGCGATCGTCCAATTCGGCAGCACCGTCAGATTGGGGTGGAGATCGTCGAAACTGTCGACCACTTCCTCGACGGTCACCACCGCGCGTTTGGCGGCGAGCACGGCCTCTTTCTGGATGCCGATGATGCCTTCGACCAGCACATTGCCTTTGCGGTCGGCCTTCTGCGCGTGGATGAAGGTGACGTCGGGCCGGATCGCCGGAACGGCGGCCAGCACCTCGCCGGTAAACGGGCAGGTTATGGACTTGATGTTTGCATTGACGGCGGCAAGGCCTGCGCCGCGATAGCCGCGGAACACCGCGCAGGGCAGGCCGGCGGCCCCCGCCTCATAGGCGTTGGCCATGCCGGCATGGCTGTGCTCCTCGACCTCGATCGGCCGCGGAAAGCCGTTCTCGATGGCGTCGCGAACGCGCCTGAGCAGGCCGACGCCGGGATTGCCGAGATAGGAGAAGACGATCTTCTTGGCCATGCCCATGCCGATCATCTGATCGTAGATCAGGTCGGGCGTCATGCGGATCAGCGTCAGGTCGCGAAAGCCCTGGCGGATTGCCTCATGCGCCGCGGCGGTCGGAATCAAATGGGTGAAGCCCTCGAAGGCGACCGTATCGCCATCGTGCAGAGTCTCCGCAACGGCCTTTTTCAGCGGCAGGAAGTTGACCATCGTCCATTGCTCCGGAGATCAAGGTTCATATCGGAGCATATGAGAGCGCCCCTCTCGCGTCACTATGAGGATGCCTGCAGTCAGATGAGGTGCAGCGCAAAACATCCGGACATGCACGACGTGGCCGTTGACGCTTCGTCTCAGATACGCTAATGAACAGGATTATACAGGTTCATTGAACAGGTATCTATATGGCCCGTCGCGCGACGCAACTCACTCCCGGCACGGGCAAGCCCGAGCAGATCGCGACGGTTCTGGAGCACGAGATCCGCTCAGGCGTGCTCGGCTTCGGCGATCGCCTGCAGAGCGAGAACGAGCTCGTCCAGCGCTTCTCGGTCAGCCGCAACACGGTTCGCAAAGGGCTGGAAGAGCTTTCAAGCCGCGGCCTCATCACCACCAAGGTCGGCATCGGGTCCTTCGTCACTTTCGACGGCATGCCGGTCGATGACGCGATCGGCTGGTCGCGCGCGCTCGCCAATGCGGGCGCCAATGCCGAAACCCGGACGCTTAGGCTCGAGATCATCGAGGATGCCGAGCTCGCGGCAAAGCTCGGTGTCGAGAGCTCGTCTTTCATCGCCGTCGATCGCGTCCGTACCAATGCCGATGACGGCCATGCGATCTCGATCGAACGCAGCCGCCTGCCACTGTCGCCCGAGCTGGAAGACGTGCCGCTGCGCGGGCTTCGCGAAGGCTCGCTGCACCAGACGCTGCGCGGGGCAGGGCTGGTGTCCGACCATGGCGAGGAGTGGGTCGACATCGAGATGCTCAGCGCTGCTGATGCCGCCATCCTCGATTGCGCGCCGGGCACGCCGTTCCTCAGGACGCGGCGGCTGACGCGCGCCGCCGACGGCCGCGCCATCGAATTCGTCACCAGCCTGCTCAACCCGGCGCATTTCGCGCTGCATCTGGAGTTCTGAGCATGGCGGCCGACGCGATCGACCGGGCGATGGGCGCGCTGATCGGCGGCGCGCTTGGCGATGCGCTGGGCATGCCGACACAGCTTCTGTCGCCCGCCCGCATCGCCGAGCTCTATGGCCATGTCGAGGGTTTCGTTGCGCCCGCCGTCGACCATCCGGTGTCGAAGGGGCTGCCGGCAGGTGCCATCACCGACGACACCGAGCAGGCCCTGCTGCTCGGCCGCATCCTGGTCAGCTCCGGCAATCGCTTCGACCATGCGCGATGGGTCAACGCGCTGCTCGACTGGGAGCGCGACGTCAAGGCGCGTGGCAGTTACGACCTGCTTGGACCGTCGACCAAGCGGGCCATCGACGCCATCAATAACGGCGTGCCGGCGGAAGAAGCGGGGCGAACTGGCGACACCAACGGCGCCGCGATGCGGATTGCGCCGGTCGGCATTATGATCCGCCCGGAGCCGCTCGATGCCCTGGTTGCGAAAGTCGCGGAAACCTGCCGGGCTACGCACAATACGTCGATTGCGATTGCCTCCGCAGCCGCAGTTGCTGCCGCGGTCAGTCTCGGTGTTTCGGGCGCCGACTGGCGCGCTGCTTCCGGCCATGCCGTCGCGGCGGCAAAGCTTGGTGCCGCGCTCGGTCACTGGGTCACCGGCGGCGACATCGCCGAACGCATCCTCTGGGCGCAGGAACTTGTGCGCGGGAAGCGCGACAAAGAGGCGATCCGGTTAATCGTTGACCTGATCGGCACGGGGGTCGCCAGCCAGGAGTCGATTCCTGCAGCATTCGCCGTGCTGGAGGTTGCCAACGGGGATGCGTGGCGAGCGGCAGTGATCAGCGCCAATCTCGGTGGCGACACCGACACCATAGGGGCCATCGCCGCCGGCATGGCGGGCGCCTGTTCGGGCCTGTCGGGCCTGCCGCAAGATCAAATCGCGGGACTGAAGGGCATCGATCTCGCGGAGGTCGAGCCGTTGGCCAATGATCTTGTCGCGGCGCGCATGGCGAAGGCCCGTGGCGGCAAGGAGGACGCCGCATGAGCGGGCGCCTCGTTCATGTCGGCAGCGCGGTGGTCGACTATGTATATCGCATCGACGCTCTCCCGGCGGCGGGCAGCGAAAAGACCGCGACGAGCTATTCGCGCGTCGCCGGCGGCGGCTTCAACATGATGGTCGCGGCGAGCCGCACCGGCATGAAGGTGGTGTTCGGCGGACAGCTTGGCATCGGGGCAGACGGCGACTTCCTGCGCGCGGCTTTCGCCGCTGAAGGCATTGAGACGCTGACGCCGCCGTCACCCTTGATGGACAGCGGCAATTGCGTCGCCATGATCAGCAGCGATGCGGAACGCACCTTCGTCTCATGGCCGGGCGCGGAGAGCGTGCTGACACCGGACATGATGGTGCCCGTCCAAGTCATTCCGGGCGATTGGGTTTTCACCTCCGGCTATACGTTGAGCTACCCTGGCAGCCGCGAAGCGCTCGTCGACTGGATCGAGGCGCTGCCGGAGGAAGTTCCCGTAGTCTTCGATCCGACGCCTGTGATCGGGGAGATTCCGCGCCCGATCCTGGAAAGGGTGCTTGCCCGCATCGACTGGCTGAGCTGCAACGCCGACGAGGCCGCCGCAATAGCCGGCCGTGGCGACGCGCAGACCGTCGCGATCCGGCTTCTGGCCGAACACTGCCCGAAAGCCGCGGGCGTCGTGATCCGCGCCGGCGCGCATGGCTGCCTTGTGCGGCTGGCAGAAGGCGGCACGCACGCGATCCCCGGCTTCGCGGTCAGCGCCGTCGACACCAATGGTGCCGGCGATACGCATATCGGCGCCTTCGTCAGCGCATTGTCGCGCGGCCTGTCGCCCTGCGAAGCGGCGCGCTACGCGAACGCCGCGGCGGCCGTTTCCGTCACCCGTCATGGCGGCTCGTCCGCGCCGACCGACAGTGAGATCCAGGAATTCCTAAGTCATCGCGATCAAGGAACGATAGCGCATGGCCGGGAGGACGCGACTGCAACTTAACAAGCCCATCAACCGGGCCAACAATGAGAGGAAAAAACATGCGCATGCCCAGACTGACCGCTTTTCTGACGGCGACCGCCGTCTTCGTCTCAGCATTCACGTTTGCCGCCCAGGCCGCCGAAGAAGTGCATGTGCTCAACTGGAAGGGCTACGGCGCCGACGAGCCATGGGCGGTCGCCAACTTCGAGAAGGCGACCGGCTACAAGGTCGTCAATGATTTCTTCAACTCCGAACAGGAGATGCTGACCAAGCTGAGGACCAATCCCGGCCTCTACGACGTCGTCATGATCAATGCCGCCTTCAACGATCAGGCGATGGCCGGCAAGCTGATCCAGCCGATCGATACGTCGAAGCTCTCCAACTATGCCGATATCGCCAAGGACAAGGCCGGCTCGCCGATGCTGAACCATGACGGCAAGGTCTATGGCGTGCCGTGGGTATGGGGCCTGACCGCTCTAGCCATCAACGAGAAGTCGTTCGACAAGCCGCCGACGAGCATAGCCGAGATGTGGGATCCGGCACATAAGGGCCGCGTCATCATCCGCGACGACGCCGTCGAGGCGGTGCAGTTCGGCGCCATCGCATCGGGGCAGAACATCAACGACATCAAGGATATGGGCGCGGTCAAGGCGAAGCTCACTTCGCTGATGCCGCAGATCAAGACCTTCTGGAGTTCGGAGAACGACTGGAACCAGATGGTTGCCTCCAACCAGATCGATATCGGCACCTACTGGAGCGGCTCCGCCGACCGCGCCAAGACGCATTTCAAGCTGCCGGTCTCGCTGGTCATCCCGCAGGAAGGCGCCGTCGCTTGGCTGGACGCCTTCTCCATCCCGGCCGGTTCCAAGAATGTCGCCGGCGCCGAGGCCTTCATAAACTACATGATCGACCCGAAATTCTATGTCGAATGGGTCACCAAGGTCGGCGCGCCGGTTTCGGCCAACACCAAGGCGGTCGAGGCGCTGCCCGAGGACGCCTTCAACCGAAAGGTCATGGGCAGCCCAGAGGTCGCCAAACGTATCCAGTTCCAGGCGCCGGTCACCGATGAGCAGCGCGAGAAATACCTGGCACTTTGGCAGGAGCTGAAGGTCAACGTGAAATAGTTGGCGTCTTACGGGGAGGAGAGGCATCATGGCTGAGCAGCTCGCGACCGGTTCGCGCCGCGGACTGCGGCCAGCCCTGCCGCTTCTGCTTCCCGCTTATCTGTGGCTGACGGTGGCGATCTTTCTGCCGCTGTCGGCCATGGTGTTCTTCTCCTTCATGACCGACCTGCCGCTGGCCGGGAAGGAATGGTCGTTCACGCTTGGCAACTACGCCGCCTTCTTCTCGCAAAGCCTTTATCTGACGCTTCTTCTGGCCTCGCTGCGGCTCGGGCTCGAGGTCACGCTTTGGTGCGTCGTCATCGGCTATCCGGCGGCTTACGTGCTGGCGAAGGTTCTTAAAGGCCGCAGCCGCGAGGCGATCTTCCTGCTGGTCATCCTGCCTTTCTGGTCGAACGGGCTGGTGCGCATCTTCTCCTGGGCCATGGTGCTGCGTGAGGGCGGCATTCTCGACACCACGCTCAATGCCGTCTTGCCGTTCAAGATCAATATCGATCTCATGTATTCCTACCCGGCGGTCATCATCGGCCTGGTGCACTCCTACGTGCCCTATATGGTGCTCACCTGTTACCTCACGCTGCAGGCGATCGACGACTCGCTGATCGAGGCGGGCCGCTCGCTCGGGGCTTCGCGGCTGCAGGTGCTCAAGCGGGTGATCATCCCGCTGTCGATGCCCGGCCTGATCGCGGGTGCGGCGCTGATCTTCGTGCCGGTCGTGGGTTCTTTCATGGAGCCGCGCATCCTCGGCGGCCGCACCGGCACTTTCTACGGCACCGTCATAGAGGACCAGTTTGTTGCCGTCTTCAACTGGCCGCTGGGCGCGGCGCTCTCCTTCATCCTGCTTGCCGTCGTGCTGGTCATCCTGGCGCTCGCGGCACCGGTCTTGCGGAGGGCCGGCTGATGGCGACGACGCGCATTCTGGAATGGGTCGGGCGCTTTTACATCTTCCTGTTGCTCGGCTTCCTCTATCTGCCGATCATCATCATGGCGCTGATGTCGTTCAACGCCTCGCCTTTTTACCAGCTGCCGTTCGAGTGGACGACGGACTGGTATGCTTCGCTCGCGCAAAACGACCAGCTGATCGCGGCGACCTGGAACAGCATCGAGATCGCGATCATCACGACCATTCTTTCAACGCTGCTTGGTTCGATGGCGTCGCTGGCGCTCTATCGCTACGAATTCCGCGGCAAGAAATTCCTGCAGGCGCTGCTGTTTCCGCCGATCGCCATCCCGTGGCTTATTACCGGCACCGCGATGCTGATCTTCTTCTTCGGCATCGGCATCGGCCGCGGGCTCATCGCGATCCTGCTCGGCCATGTCGCGCTGGCGCTGCCCTACGTCATCGTCGTCGTGTCCGCCCGCCTGCAGACCTTCGCGCCGGAGCTGGAAGAAGCGGCGCGTTCGCTCGGCGCCAATCAGTGGCAGGTTACCCTGCGCGTAACTTTGCCCTGGATCATGCCTGGCGTGATCGCCGGCGGACTGTTCGCATTCGCTGTCTCCTTCGACCAGTTCGTGGTCTCGTACTTCCTGTCGACGCCAGGCCAGACGACGCTGCCGGTCGAAATCTACGCCGCGATCCGCAAGGGATTCACGCCCGAGATCAACGCGGTGTCGACCATCATCATCGTGGTGTCGATGGCGCTCATGCTGCTGACGGCGCGCTTCTTCAAATTCGGCGGAGAGAAATAATGGCCGGCGTCCAGGTATCGAACGTCTCCCGCAGTTTCGGCGCGCACAAGGCGCTGGACCATGTCTCGATCGACTTTCCCGACGGTGGCTTCTATGCGCTGCTCGGGCCTTCGGGCAGCGGCAAGACCACGCTGCTCAGGCAGATCGCCGGCTTCGACTTTCCCGATACCGGCCGCATCGCCATCGGCGGCGAAAGCGTCGAGCGCGTGCCGGTAGAAAAGCGCCGCATCGGCATGGTGTTCCAGAACTATGCGCTGTTTCCCAATATGAGCGTCGCCGACAACGTCGCCTTCGGCCTTTCGGTGCGCGGCGAGCCGAAGGCGACGATCGCAACGGAAGTGCAGCGGGCGCTGGATCTTGTGCAACTCGGCAAGCTCGGCGGCCGCCGGCCGCACCAGCTCTCGGGCGGCCAGCGGCAGCGTGTGGCGCTGGCGCGCGCCATCGTCACCAAGCCGCGCGTGCTTTTGCTCGACGAGCCGCTCGGCGCGCTCGACAAGGCGCTGCGCGTCGACATGCAGATCGAGTTGAAGCGCATCCAGCGCGAGATCGGCATCACCACCATCTTCGTCACCCACGACCAGGAAGAGGCGCTGACGATGAGCGACCGCATCGGCATATTGCGCGACGGCAGGCTGGTGCAGGAAGGGCCGCCGGAGGAGATCTACGACCGGCCGCAAAGCGAGTTCGCCGCGACCTTCCTCGGCGACGCCAACATCTTTCGCGGCGATGCGACCGGCAACGGCATCAGGCTGCCCGACGGTACAGCAATCGCCGCTGCGTCGGGTGCGTCTCTCTCGGCCGGCGCCAAGGCGAGCTGCGCCGTGCGGCCCGAGCGCATCCAGATTTCAACCGGCTCTGCAACGTCCGAGGCGGGATATGCCAACACGGTCAGGGGCCAGGTTTCAAAACGCATCTTCGCCGGCAACAACAGCACCTATTTCGTCGACCGCGATGGACAGACGCTGAAGGTCATTGTCCAGAACACCGGCGCCGAGCGGCTGGCCGAAGGCCAAGAAGTGATGCTCAGCTGGTCGCCGGAGAGCACGGTGCTGATCGCCGCGTAAGCCGGATCCCCGGTCCCTGATGGGAAATGATGGCGCGGCCCTTGGCTGACCGCCTGATCCTGGCATTAAATCCAGTCCTCGACGGGAGGAATGGATGGCGAGCATGGATTTCGAGCCGGACGTGAAAGTCCGGGTCAAGGAGTACCGGATCGGCTGCATCGGCGCCGGCATGATCATGGCCGAGTGCCATCTCGCCGCCTACGCGCAAGCCGGCTTTCCGGTGGTGGCGATCGCCTCACGAACCAGGGCGAATGCCGAAAAGGTCGCCGGCCGCTGGGGCATTCCGACCGTCTGCGATACGCCGGAGCGGCTGATCGAAGACAACCGCGTCGAGATCGTCGACCTTGCCTTCCCGCCGGACCAGCAGCCCGCGCTGATCCGCCATGCACTGAACCAGCCGCACATCAAGGCGATTCTGGCGCAGAAGCCGCTGGCGCTCTCGGTCGACGAAGCGGTGAAGCTGCGCGACGAGGCGGCGGCCTCCGGCAAGATCCTCTCGGTCAACCAGAACATGCGCTACGACCAGTCGATGCGCGTCTTGAAGCAGATCATCGATAGCGGCGCGCTGGGCGAGATCGTCTTCGCCGAGATCGACATGCATGCCATCCCGCACTGGCAAACCTTCCTCGCCGGATATGACCGGCTGACGCTCGCCAATATGAGTGTGCACCACCTCGACGTGCTGCGCTTCCTGTTCGGCGACCCTGACGAAATCACGACGCTGACGCGCATGGATCCGCGCACCAAGTTCGAACATTCCGACGGCATCACCGTTTCGACGCTGCGCTTTCCCTCCGGCGTGCTCGCGGTGTCGCTGGAGGACGTCTGGTCCGGCCCGCGTCAGGAAGGCTATTCCGACGACCAGCACATCGACTGGCGCGTCGATGGCACCAAGGGTGTCGCCAAGGGCACGATCGGTTGGCCGAAGGGCGTCGCCTCGACGCTGACCTACGCCTCGACCGAGACGACCGGCGGCAAATGGATCAGCCCGAGCTGGGAGACGATGTGGTTTCCGCATGCCTTCATCGGCGTCATGGAGCAGCTGCAATATGCGCTCAAGACCGGCACGCCGCCGGCGCTTTCCGGTGCCGACAACGTCAACACCATGGCGCTGGTGGAGGCCGGTTACCGGTCGATGGCGGAGGGCCGCACCATCAGGCTGTCCGAAATCCCTGTCGACCAGGCCACTAAGAAACAGGGCAATTGAATCGCTTATCGGGAGGACTTCACCTCATGATGCAGGCAGGTATCTTCACAGGCTATTTTCCGTATGAGCTCGAGGAGGTCGCCAGGCGCATCCGGGCGCTCGATTTCAACACCGTGCAGCTCGACCTGCATTTCAAGGATATCGACCTCTCGGCCGGACAGATCACCAGGGACAAGGCGAGGCGGGTGCGCGATACGTTCCGCGACCACAACCTCCCGGTTTGCTGCGTGTCCGGCTACACGAACATCATCCACCCGGACAGGGCCGAGCGCGAGCGGCGGCTTGCCTACCTGAAGGAGCTCATCCGGAACGCACGCGATTTCGGCTCGCCTTACGTGATCTCGGAAACCGGCACCTACAACACCGAATCCGACTGGGTGCATCATCCGAAGAACAAGACCGAGGAGGGTTTTGAGGAGTGCCGCAAGGTGATCTCGGATCTTGCCCAGACCGCCTACGACCACGGCGCGGTGTTCCTGCTTGAAACCTACGTCAACAACGTTGTCGGCTCGGTCGAGGAGACGGTCAGGATGTTCGCTCAGGTCGATCATCCCGGCCTCGGCCTGTTGATGGACCCGACGAACTATTTCGAGGCGCACAACATCGACCGCATGGATCAGGTGCTGAACCAGGTGTTCGACACGCTGACGGACAAGATCAAAATCGCGCATGCCAAGGATGTGAAGCGTTCGGGCGGCGACAAGACGGAGAAGCATGCCGACATCGGCGACGCGGATGCGCATGAGGGGCTGACCTTCCGTGGCGTCGGCGAGATCGAACTGCCGGCGCCCGGGCTCGGCGCGCTGAATTACGATCTCTATCTCAAGCGTCTCAGCGAAAAGCACCCGAACATCCCGGTGATCATCGAGCATCTCGACGAGGAGGACGTGCCGCGCGCCAAGAAATTCCTCGACGGGAAACTCCGCGCCAACGGGCTTTAATGACGATGACGACCACCGGTACGAAGCGCGACTACAGCCTTGTCGGCGAGAGCACGCGGCTTGCGATAGAGACCGGACTTGCATCGGCCGAGTGGTACCACACCGACGTGCCGCGCAAGGTGATGAAGGAGCTGATGCAGCGTTGCGACGGGCCGGCGATCCGCGATAGCGTCATCTGGATCTCGGCGATCCTGGGCTCAGCCGCCGGTATTATCTGGTTCTGGGGCACGTGGTGGGTCGTGCCATTCATGTTCGTCTATGGCGTGCTCTATGGATCGTCGAGCGACTCGCGCTGGCACGAATGCGGGCACGGCACCGCGTTTCGCACGCGCTGGATGAACGATGTCGTTTATCACATCGCCTCGTTCATGCTGATGCGAAACCCGGTGCAGTGGCGCTGGAGCCATGCTCGTCACCACACCGACACCATCATTGTCGGCCGCGATGCCGAGATCGCCGTTATGCGGCCCCCGGACCTCATCAAGGCTGCGCTCGCCTTCACGGGCATTCTCGACTTCCGCTATTCGCTGCCCACGCTGGTGCGCCAGGCCTTCGGCAAGCTGTCGGACGACGAGAAGAGCTACATTCCGGAGATGGAGCAGCACAAGGCGGTGATCGCGGCGCGCTGGCACATAGCGGTATACGTCGCGACGATCGCTGTCGCGATCGCGCTTAGGTCATGGATACCGCTGGTGCTGATCGGCTTGCCGCGGCTCTACGGCACCTGGCACATGGTGACGACCGGCCTGCTGCAGCATATCGGACTGGCCGACAACGTCACCGACCATCGGCTCAACACGCGCACGGTTTATATGAACCCGATCAGCCGATTCATCTACTGGAACATGAACTACCATGTGGAGCATCACATGTTCCCGATGGTGCCCTATCATGCGCTGCCCAGGCTGCATGAGCTGATCAAGCACGATTTGCCGGAGCCGAACCCGTCGATGTGGCATGCCTATCGCGAGGTCTGGCCGGTGCTGGTCAGGCAGCTGAAATACGAGGACTATTACCTCAAGCGCGAATTGCCGCCGACGGCCAAGCCTTACCGCGGCGATTCCACGATCTCGACATAACGGCTGCGGCTGCCGAATAAGGTCGGTGCGCGCGGCAGTTGTGCGAACCCACAGGAGAAGGACGATGGCGGAGTGGGTCGAAGCTTGCGCGGTCGACGAGGTGGATGAGGAGGACGTGATCCGCTTCGACCATGGCGGCCGCACCTTCGCGGTCTACCGCTCGCCTGACGACGAGTTCTTCGCCACCGACGGTTTCTGCACGCATGAAAAGGCGCATTTGGCCGACGGGCTGGTGATGGACGACATCATCGAATGCCCGAAGCATGATGGCCGCTTCAACTATAAGACCGGCCAGGCCAAGGGCGCGCCGGTCTGCTTCAACCTCAAAACCTATCCGGTCAAGGTCGAGGCCGGGAAGGTGATGATCGATATCGGCTGAAGGCAAGCGGAGCGCATCGCGGCGTTCTCGGAAAATGTCGGCGACGTCAACAGCGGCGCCTATCCGGAAGACCGGCACATCGTGCATATGGATCCAGACGAGCTCAGGCGTTTCATGAAGAAAGTGGACGCAAGAGCCTGAACGGGCACTGCGATGGGTCTGCCTGGTTCGCCGCCAAGTGCGGCAGGTATTGGGCCGGCCTCGCGGCCCGAGCCGGTAAGCTTTCGTCGAGAGATCGGCGCCTATTTCCGTGCCTTGACCACGCCCATCAGGACCTCCGGATAGGTTGCGGCCATCATCCCCTGGTCGGCCTGCGCGGCAAAGATGGCGGTGCACCGTTCGGCGTTGAAGCGGAAACGGCGTCTGTATTTTTCCTTATTGAGAATAATCCCGGAGAGGCCGTCGAATTTGCGGAGCAATCGCTTGCGCAGACCTCTCGTCCAGAGCGGACGCTTGAACCGATCGAGCCAGGGCGTATCTTTCGCCAGGTTGCGATAGATCGCCATCGCGGCGAGTTCCACTCCTTCAGGGCTTGGCCACCACGGCTTTCCGAAGGTGAAATGACGCGCGAAGGCTCTACTGAAGGGTATCTGGCTGGAATAGTTGGTCTGCAGATTCCAGAGCGGATGCATCGTTTGCCAGCGTCCGGCAAACGCTATGTTGAGCGCTCCCTGATCGAGCTTCGGTACCCGCCGCAGCGCCAGTTCGCGCGCCCGCTCCAAGAGCCCCTCGGCGCGGATCATTGGCATGTTCAGCACCAGTATGCCGGCGTTGAAATGCGATGAGCCGGGCTCCATCTCAAGAGACTCACGGCAGCTCGGATCGAAATAGGTCTGTTCGTCATGGGCCGCCAAGAGTGGGGCATTCAGTTCAACATCGGCCAAGTCGGTGATCGACCGGTTGAAGATAACGTCAGTGTCCACATAGACGAGCCTGTCGTAAGGCTCGAATACCGCCAGCTTGTCGGCAAGCAGGCGAATGTAGGTTGCTACGCTGAGGTGACCGGGATCGAAATCGAATTCCTTCATGAGATCGGACACGTCGACGATCTTGACGGCAGCGCCGAGCAATCGGTCCGCGACCGGCAAATCCTCAGTTCCGGCGGCCATATGAAGGATGAAACCGTCGATAGGCGCAGATACGTCCAGTATGCGCCGCGCGCCCAGAACGGCGTATGGGAAATTTTTCGCGTCTGCCGCCAAGACGAAGCAGGAACGATGCAATTGAGCCACCCCTTATATGCCCTTGGCTCTTCATATCCGAACTCATCGTGCAACCCAAGAGGGTGCCGAGGGGTGCGGCCGGCGGGCCCATAAGCGGCGGAGCCCGGCCATCCGATTCGGGGCGAGCGGCCAGTTGGCTTGAGGGTTGGCTTGGGCGGGTGGTGATCTCGATCTGTCGTTGGTGGTCCGCAACGATGCGGTGCCCTGATCTCGTCTAATCGAGCAGTATCTGGTGCACCGCAGGGAGCCAATACCCGTCGGCGAGCACCGCGTGGAGCGCATCGGCATGGGATCCGAGCGGCCGGTCTTCCTTGAGCGTCGGCACATGGGCGCGGACGGCCGCGTGGATCGCGCTGGTGGCCGGTGCAAGAATGAGCCCTTCGCGAAGATCGACGGCCTGTGCGGCGGCCATAAGCTCCAGGGCGATCAGCCGCCGCCACAGTACGATCATCTCGACGCATTTGGCGACGGCGAGGGGAGTCTGCGTCGCATGATCCTCGACACCCTCGGACACGGGCAGGAAGTCGAGCATCACCGGATTGGCCTTGTGGCGGATGGCGGCCAGGATCGCCGTCACCGTCTTCTGCAGCGGCACGAAGCCGGCGGACGCGCCGCCGATTGGCGACAGGTATTTCGGCAAGCCGTGGCGGGTTGAGCCGGTGAGCTGGATGAAGCGCGCGGCCGACGCCGCCGCGCATTGCGCAACTGCCAGACCTAGCGTCTCGAAGGCCAGCGACAGCGAGGCGGTGTGGAAATTTCCGGTCGACAGCACGAGTGAATCATCGGCGAGCACCAGCGGGTTGTCGGCGGACGCGTTGAGCTCGATCTCGACGGCGAGCCGGGCATGGTCGATCGCCTGGATGAGCGCGCCGTGGATCGAGGGCATGCAGCGGATCGACAGCGGGTCCTGAAGGGTGGTCGGCGCGGGCGTCCCGTCGCGGGTGAGCAGGTCGCGCAACGCCTTTGCCGCTACCTGCTGGCAGGCGGCTGGACGCGCCAGATGCAGGCGCGGGTCAAGGATGGTGCGGTTGGCCCCGAACGCTTCCATGGTGAGCGCGCCGGCCTGCTCCTGCTGTTCGAGTGCCGACAGCGCGTCGACGAGCGCCAGCGCGCCGGCGCCGGTGGAAACCGCGGAAGCGTTGATCAGCGACAGACCATCCTTCGGTGCCAGGCTGACCGGCGCAAGCCGCGCCATCATCAGCGCCTTTGCCGAAGGCATGCGCCTGCCCTGATAGTCTGCATCGCCTTCGCCGATCAGCGTGTGGGCTATCGCGGTCATCAGCACCAGGTCGCCGGCGCCGATCGAGCCCAGCGACGGCATCACCGGATGGATGCCAGCGTTGAGCAGATCGACAAGCGCGGTGAGGACATGCGGCGACAGGCCGGAGCCGCCGGCGGAAAGCATGGCGATGCGGGCAAACATTGCGGCGCGCACGAGCTGGGCGGGCAATGGGTTTCCCACCGCAGCTCCGCGTCCGTCGAGAAGCTGGCGCTGGAAGGCACCGGCATCGCCTTCGACAGCGGCGCCGAGATTGGCGCCCAGCCCGGTGTTCAGCCCATAGATCTGCTGGCCGCCGGCAGCGGCGTCATCGAGGACCTGGCGGGCCTTGCCGAGTTTCTCGATGACCGCCGGCGTGATCTCGACCTTGCCTGCACTGCGCGCCACGGCGGCCACGTCCTCGATGCTGACGCCGGCGCCGGTGAGAACGAGCGGGGTCATGCGAAACGCAGCCTCTGGCCGATGCCTTGTTCCGCGGCTTTGGCCAGCATCGCCTTGCCGAGCGCGATGTCGGAGAGCGACAGACCCCGATGCCAGAACAGGATCGTCTCGCCGTCGCTTTGCCGGCCCGCTTTGTGCCCGGCAGCGATCTGGCCGAGCTCGGCATGCAGCGTCGCCTCGCTCAGCCGTCCCGTCTCGACATGGGCGCGTAGCGAGCCGAACTTGCCGCCCTTGCACTGACCCCAGTCGTCGACGACGATCTTTTGCATGATGTCGGTAAGCGAAAGCTCCACCGCGCTCATTGTGCCGTAGGGCACGACCAGCGCGCCGCGCTTGATCCAGGCGGTCTTGAGCAGGGGTTGCGGTTCCGGCAGCCGCGAGGCCTCGACAACGATGTCGGCGCCTTCCACGCAGCTCTTCCAGTCGGCAACGGCGATAACCGGCTTGCCGAGGTCGGCGGCAAGCTTCGCGGCGAAAGCATCGCGGCTTTCGGGGCGGCGCGAATGTACGCGGATCTCGTCGAAGTCGAACAGGTGATCGAGCAGTCGCACGTTCCAATAGGCGGTGCCGCGCGCGCCGATATGACCGAGCACCCTGGATGATTTCTTCGCCAGATGCTTGGCGCCGATGGCGGTGACCGCGCCGGTGCGCATATCGGTGATGACGGTGGCGTCGAGGATGGCGCGTGGCGCGCCGGTGCGCGGGTCGAACAGGTTGAGTATGCCGAATTCGGACGGCAGGGAGTGCAGGTAGTTGTCGGCATAATCGCCGACGATCTTGACGCCGGCCGCATCGAGCGGCGCCACATAGCCGCGCAGCACGTTGAAATGACCGCGGAAGGACGGATCCGGCTCGAGATGGACGCGCGGCTCGATCACCGTCTGGCCCTTGCCCTGAGCGACGAGCCCGGCTTCAACGGCGCCGATGATCTCGGCATCGCTCAGGCCAAGGGCTTCAATGTCGAGAGCATTGAGGTAGTCGATATAGATCGGCTTCATGCATTTCCCTCGTCCGGCCCGCGCTCATCCATAACAGGCGGCGGGCCGACACGAAAGTTTGTTGGATAAGCTCTGGACTGGTTCAGCCTTATGCTGTTCAACCGGCGCGTCATGACCAGCATCCCCGACAATGAAGCCGTATCCCAGCTCGTGCCGACGGCGGCGCGCCAGGCGCGGCGCGTCGCGCTGATCGTTGCCGTCGCCTTCTTCATGCAGTTGCTGGATTCGACGATCATCTCGACGTCGCTACCGCAGATGGGGCAGTCATTCGGCGTGCCGGCAGTGGCGATGAGCATCGGCATCACCGCTTACATGTTGACCATGGCGGTGTTCGTGCCGTTGTCGGCCTGGCTTGCCGACCGGTTTGGCGCGCGCAACATTTTCCTCGTCGCGATCGGGCTGTTCACGCTGGCGTCGATCGCCTGCGGCTACTCACAGAGCCTGACGCAATTCGTTGCCGCCCGCATCGTTCAGGGCCTCGGCAGCGCCTTGATGACGCCGGTCGGCCGCATCCTGGTGCTGCGCAACGCCGCCAAGTCCGAATTGCTTGCCGCCACGGCGCTGATCACCTGGCCGGCCTTGTTCGCGCCGGTGATCGGGCCGATGCTCGGCGGCTTCATCACCACCTATCTGTCCTGGCACTGGAACTTCTTCATCAACGTTCCGCTCGGCCTCGCCGGGCTGCTGCTTGTCGCGCGCTTCGTTCCGGGCGATCGCGAATCCGAGACCAAGCCGCTCGACTGGCCGGGATTCTTCCTCACCGCGCTCGGCCTCGCCGCGATGCTCTATGGGCTGGAACGGCTTGCGCATCCCGAGGATGGCATGCTGCCGACAGCGGGCCTGGTTGCCGCCGGCGTCGCGGTCGGCTGGTTCGCCGTGCGGCACGTGCGGCGGGTGACGCATCCGCTGCTCGACCTGTCCCCCTTCAAAGTGCCGACCTTCGCCATCTCGACGCTCTCGGCGGGCACGATCTTTCGCGTCGCCATCAATGCCACGCCGTTCCTGCTGCCGCTGCTCTTCCAGGTGGGCTTCGGCATGCGGCCGGTGGACGCCGGCCTTCTGATCCTGGCCTACTTCCTCGGCAACCTCGGGATGAAAGCGGTGACCACGCCGACGCTCAGGCTTTTTGGCTTCCGCCGGGTGCTGGTGGTCAACGGGGTGATTGCCTCGCTTGCAATCGCGGCGTGCGGCGTGATTTCGCCCAAGACGCCGCTGGCACTTGTCGTGACGTTGATGCTGGTCGCCGGTCTGACGCGCTCGATGCAGTTCACGGCGCTCAACACGCTTGCCTTCGCGGATATCGGCGCGCCGCAGCGCAGCTCGGCCGCGACTTTGTCCAGTATGCTGCAGCAGGTAGCGATGCTGTTTGGCGTGGCCGTGGCCGCGGCGATCCTCAACCTGTCGCAGATCGTGCGCAGCGGCGCGGCGCCCAACCTGATGGACTTCAGGATCGCCTTTTTCGCGATCGGCCTGCTCGGGCTGGTGGCAGCGATGCGTTTCCTGATCCTGCCGGCCCATGCGGGGGCCGAGGTTTCCGGTCACGCCCAAAAAAGCGATGTCGAACGTGTCTGACGCGCATATTCCCAGCGCGGTTTGGCCGAAGAGTGTCTTGCAGCAGCTGAATAGCAAAAAGCGCGGAATCCATAATCGGTGACGGCGATGCGGATACCGGTCGATGAGCAGTTCGAGTGAAGTGAACGGCGGCTTCGTGGGATGTGCCGTCTAAGCGCCACTTGTTCTGGCTAAAAATGTAAGCGCAGTCGCCGCCAAGTTTTAAGAAATTGACCCTAGGCTGCTACGGAGGATGCTAGGGGCCGACAATGTCAGCGATACTCAATAGAAGCGTTCTTCTGGCGATGGCAGTCGCTGTGCTGACTGTAGTGGGCTTCTGGCTGTGGACCGAACGCGAGCAGCCAGCACGACTTCCGACCTTTGGCGGCAGTGTCGCGAAATCGCTTGACGAAGGGATCGCACGCTACGGTGCCGAGGGTTTTCGCAAAAAGAACGAACAGGAATTTCGGGACGCTCTAGAAAACTTTCAAAAGAACGGACCTAAAGCACCCGCTACGCCGCAATAGATGCGGCTTCATTGGTATGTTTGGCAAAGTTTTCACACCAGCCGATATACTTTCTCCGCCGTGTTCCAGAGAATATCCGCTCCCGCCGCCGCCCGTGCTTGGCCACCGCCACACGGTGCGCCTTGATCAACTCCGTGTGGCTGGTCCACAACTTTTCGATCGGGGAAATGCGCTCGCAGACATTGGCCTTTATCAGCTGGATTGCCTTGCGGACGCAGAAATCCAGCATCGTGTTGATGCGAGCGCGCGCCGCCTGCGGCGCCGACGCATCGGCGGGCGTCGAGCATGCTGTCGATGAAGCGCTCGATCTCGTAGTTGGCGACGTCGTCGATGCTCTCATTGTCGGTCGGTGATCGTCAGTCGCTGCGCCGGAAGTTGCGGATGCGGTCGAACAGCACCGCCAGGATGATCGCGCCCCCGATGAAAGTGCCTTGCCAAAAGGCATTGATGCCAAGCAGGCCGAGGCTGTTGCGGATGACCTCGATCAGGGCGGCGCCGACGATGGCGCCGAACGCGGTGCCGACGCCGCCGGCGAGGTCGGCGCCGCCGATGACGGTCGCGGCAATCACCTGCAACTCCATACCGTTGCCGAGATTGGTGGTGACAGCGCCTAGCCAGCCGGTCTGGATGATGCCGGCCAGACCCGCCGAGAGCGCTGAGATCATGTAGACTGCGACCTTGATCTGGCGCACCGGAACACCGGTCAGCGTGGCCGCATGCTCATTGCCGCCGATGGCGAAGATATGCCGGCCGAACTTGGTCCAGCGCAGGATGAAGCCGGTGATCAACGCCAAAAGGATCATGTAAAGCACCGGATTGGCAATGCCGAACACCCAGGCGCCGCCGCCCAGCGCCAGAAGCTTGTCGTGGTCCGGCCCGAACTGGAAGACGACGGTGTTGTTGGAGGCGACCATGGCGAGGCTGCGCGCCACCGACAGCATGCCGAGCGTCACCACGAAGGGTGGGAAACCGAGATAGGCGATGAGCACCCCGTTGAAGGCGCCGATGGCTAAAGCGGTGACGATCGAGGCCAGGATGCCGATTTCGATCGAATAGCCGGCATGCATGGTGACGGCCAGCACCATCGAGCACAGGCACAGCACCGAGCCGACCGACAGGTCGATGCCGCCGGTGATGATGACGAAAGTCATGCCGAGCGCCACGATGGCGACGAAGGTGATGTTGCGGGTGATGTTGAAGAGGTTCTTCTGCGTGGCGAAAGCGTCGGTCGCGAAGGACAGGAACAGGCAGGCGAGGATAACCGCGATCACCACCCAGAAGGTCTGGTTGGCAAAGAGCCGTGAGAAGAATGTGTGCTGCTTCTGCGCGATCGTCTGGTCAAGGGTGACTGCCATTATCGACCTTTCCTGAGGCGTTGGACGCCCGATCCACGCGATTACGCAACCTGTTCGATGGCGCCGGTGATCAGCCCGGTGACTTCTTCCGGCGAGCTCGAGGCGATCTTCTTGTCGGCGACTTTCCTGCCGCGCCGCATAACGATGACGCGGTCGGCGACATCGAAGACGTCGGGCATGCGGTGGCTGATCAGCACGACGGCGATGCCCTGGTCGCGCAAGTGGCGGATCAGGTTCAGTACCTCCGCGACCTGCCTGACCGAGATCGCCGCCGTCGGCTCGTCCATCAGCACGATCTTGGCTTGCGACAGCATGGTGCGGGCGATCGCCACCGCCTGGCGCTGGCCGCCGGACATCTGCTTGACGAGGTCGCGCGGCCGCGTCTCGGATTTCAGTTCGGCAAAGAGCTGGCCGGCGCGCTTGTACATCGCGGCGTAGTCGAGAATGCGGAAGGGGCCGATGCCGCGGCGCAGTTCCCGGCCGAGATAGACATTGGCGGCGGCCGTCAGATTGTTGCAAAGCGCCAGGTCCTGATGAACGATCTCGATGCCGTGCTGGCGGGCCTCGGCCGGCTTGTGCAGGATCAGCTCCTTGCCGTCCATGTGCATCGTGCCGTGACTGGGGCGGAAATTGCCGGCGATCATCTTGACCAGCGTCGACTTGCCGGCGCCGTTGTCGCCCATCAGGCCGACGACCTCGCCGGCCTCGAGCGTGAACGAGACGTCGTTCACCGCCTGGATGGCGCCGAAATGCTTCGAGATGTTGGCAAGTTCGAGAACTGACACCAGCCTTAAGCCTCCCCGTTTTCGTCCCTCGACTGCCTTGCCATAATTGCCGGCGCCGCAGGGGCCTCGCGCCTCCAACTCCTCCCGAGCAGGTGCGATAGACTCATTTAGGCAAATGCGGCCATGGGCGTCAATCAATTGTCGGGCGATTAATTTCGAGTCCCGTCGAAAAATCGGTTTTGTAGGACAAATAGCAATTGACGTTGGCAGCGAGCCGTTATTAGCTAGCATTGGAGGAAGAATTTTTCCGTCGCGAAATCGCTGCTCGGCGTGACGCGATGGGCAAGATTCAGGATCCGGCCGGCGCCCATTCGAGCTGGAACGGATCGGCAAATGCTTGTCGGCCTGGCTTGAGACACGAACTTTCGAGCCTATTCCGCGTGTTGCTTGCATCCGGGCCGATCGGTGTGGCGGGCACGTCGTGTCCGTCTGTTTTCAAGGGAGGACTGATATGAGGAAATCACTTTTGCTCGCCGCCGTCGCCGCCATGGCGCTGGGCGCCGGGCCGGCTTTGGCCAAGAAACAGCTCGTCATTGTCGTAAAGGGCCTCGACAACCCGTTCTTCGAAGCCATCCATCAGGGCTGCGAGAAGTGGAACAAGGAGAACGCAAGCTCCGAATATGAATGCTTCTACACCGGCCCGGCATCGACCTCGGACGAGGCCGGCGAAGCCCAGATCGTGCAGGACATGCTGAGCAAGCCGGACACGGCCGCAATGGCGATCTCGCCGTCCAACGCGCCGCTGATCGCGCAGACGATCAAGAGCGCCAATCCGTCGATCCCGATCATGACGGTCGATGCCGATCTCGCCAAAGAAGACGCCGCGCTTCGCAAGACCTATCTCGGCACCGACAATTATCTGATGGGCAAGCGGATCGGCGAATACATCAAGAAGGCCAAGCCGAATGGCGGCACGATCTGCACGATCGAGGGCAATCCGGCCGCCGACAACATCCTGCGCCGCGCGCAGGGCATGCGCGATGCGCTGTCGGGCAAGGAAGGCCTGCCGGCGCTCGCCGGCGAAGGCGGCTGGACGGAAGTGGCGGGTTGCCCGGTGTTCACCAATGACGACGGCGCCAAGGGCGTGCAGGCGATGACAGACATCCTGGCCGCCAATCCGAAGCTCGACGCTTTCGGCATCATGGGCGGCTGGCCGCTGTTCGGCGCTCCGCAGCCCTATCGCGACCTGTTCAAGCCGATGGCCGACAAGATCGCCAAGAACGAGTTCGTCATCGGCGCCGCCGACACGATCGGCGACGAGGTGGCGATCGCCAGGGAAGGCCTTGTGACCGCACTGGTCGGCCAGCGGCCGTTCGAAATGGGCTACAAGGCGCCGTCGGTGATGCTTGACCTCATCCAGGGCAAGAAGGTCGACGATCCGGTCTTCACCGGGCTCGACGAATGCACCAAGGATACGGTCGACACCTGCATCCAGAAGTAGGCTTCGATCCCCGGGGCGCCCTTCGAAGGGCGCCCCTCCACTTTCGCTAGGACTATGGACGCGGCCTTGCCGGGGCGGCGGAGCCAAGAGTTTTGCGCCCAGAATCTTCTTATCCGGCAGAGTTTTTGCGGGAGTCTTGGAGCCCGCGACAGGAGGCACCGGAACTTGGATGCCACGGGAAAAGTCTGGAAAGCGCTTAGCCGAGCCTGTACAGCCGGCCACGATACGCCGACCCGAGGCGACGCGGATTGCCGGCCTCAGCGTGCACGCATCGCTCGCCGGCGAGATCGGCCTCAGGATCGTGCGCGGCGACTATCCGCCCGGAACTGTCCTGCCCAACGAAGCCAAATGGTCGGAAACCTTCAATGTCAGCCGCTCGGCGGTGCGCGAGGCCATCAAGATGCTGATGGCCAAGAGCCTGCTCGCGTCCCGCCCCAAGATCGGCAGTTGGGTCGAGCCGAGGGAGCGCTGGAACCTGCTCGACCGCGACGTGCTCGCCTGGTACGCGACCTCGCCTGACCGCGAGGTGTTTCTCAGAACGGTGCAGGAGTTCCGCCATATCATCGAGCCTGAGGCGGCCGCCTTCGCGGCGCTGCGGCGCTCCGACGAGCAGATGGTCGAAATCAGCCAAGCGTGCCGCGAAATGGGGGAGGCGGCGCATATCCAGGAGCGCACGCGCGCCGATACGCGGTTCCATCTCGCCATCCTGCGCGCCTCGGGCAATGAGCTGCTGGTGCCGCTAGGCGTACTGATCGAATCGGCGCTCGATCATCTCTTCATCTTCGTCACGCGCGAGCACAGCGACCAGCGGCGGGCCCAGTCCCTGCACGAGGCGATCGAGCGGAACATCCGCCTGCAGCGCCCGGCCGCGGCGAGAAGCGCGGTGCACAGGCTTCTCGCCAATACCGACGAGGTGATCGAGCTCTCGAGACGCTGACAGACTTGGCCGCGGCTTTCAAATCGTCTGCTTTTTGCCGTCCTTCGACGGCATCAGGTCGACGCCGTTGAGCTTGCCGATATGGGTGGCCAGCATCGGCACATACTGCTCGGCCGGCCCCGCCGCGAAGGCGGTCGCGAACGAATTCTTGGTGGCGTTGCCAAGCGGATTGGCGATGCCGGCAGCGCCGGCCATCGATTCCAAATAGGTCAAATCCTTGAAGGCATTGGCGATGGAGAATTTGTGGGCGTCGCGGTCGCCTTCCAGCGTCCAGCGCATGAAGGTCTGGTAGAAGCCGCAATCCATGCGGCCGTTGCGGATCACGCTATCGAAGCGGGGCGGGGAGATGCCGACCTTCTGCGCCAGCGCCAAGGCTTCCGAATAGATCGCCGCGTAGCCGAGCGAGATGAAGTTGTTGAGCAGCTTCATGCGGTGGCCGTCGCCGGTGTCACCGATATGGACGATGCGGCCGGCCCAGGTTTCGATCACCGGCTTCAACCGTGCGAACACCGCGTCGGGCGCGCCGACCATGGCGTCGAGCGTGCCTTCCCAGGCCTCCTTCGGCGTGCGACTGAGCGGCGCGTCGACATAGTCGACGCCGAGCGCCCTGAGTTCGGCTGCCAGCGCGACGGTGGAGACAGGATCGGATGTCGAGCAATCCACGACCACGCAGCCTTGCTTCAGACCTTCCTTCAGCCCGCCGGGACCGCGGATGATCGCCTCGACCTCACGCGAGCCGGTGACGCAGATGAAGACGATGTCGGAGGCCGCTGCCACTTCTTTGGACGTGGCCACTTCCTTTGCGCCGCGGCCGAGCAGGTCATCCGCCGGCTTGCGGTTCTTGCGGCCGAGGAAGGTGAGCGGATAGCCCTTGTCGACGATGTTCTTGGCGATGCCATGCCCCATCAGGCCGAGGCCGATGAAACCGATGTTTTCGCGGGCAGCGGTGGTGGTCATGTCGTTTCGTCCCTGTCTTTCCTGATGGTCGGCGCCGGCGCGACCGGCCGGCGAGCTTTGCTGGAGAAGGTTTTCGCGGATCGCGGTTGGCAGGCCGTTGCTGAATGCCATATTGTCTGACAATACACACAATCCTTGAGAAATGTGGAGAGCAAAATGACGAAGCGGATCATGTTCACCGGCGGCAGCGGCAAGGCCGGCCGCCATGTCGTGCAGTATCTGGTCGAGCATGGCTGCCAGGTGCTCAACATCGACACCAAGCCGCTCGACAACCCGAAGGTGCGCACGCTGATCACCGACATTACCGACAGCGGCCAGGTGTTCAACGCGCTGTCGAGCTATGCCGGGCTGCATGAATTCGATCCATCGCTGCGCGCACAGCCGGTCGACGCCGTGGTGCATTTTGCCGCCATCCCGCGGATCATGATCACCCCGGACAACGAGGTGTTCCGCATCAACGCGATGGGCACCTACAACGTCATCGAAGCGGCGGTGAAACTCGGCATCCGCAAGGTGATCATCGCCTCCAGCGAGACGACCTACGGCCTGGTCTTCGCCAACGAGCCGCGCAACCCGACCCATTTCCCGCTCGACGAGGACTATGACGTCGATCCGATGGACAGCTACGCCCTGTCCAAGATCGTCAACGAGAAGACGGCGCGCGCCTTCGCGCTGCGCAGCGGTTTCGACATCTATGCGCTGCGCATCGGCAACGTCATCGAGCCGCATGAATATGCGCTGTTCCCGAAATGGTTTGCCGATTCCGGTTTCCGCAAGCGCATTGCCTGGAGCTATATCGACGCCCGCGATCTCGGCCAGATCGCCTTGCGCGCCATCGAGAAGGATGGGCTGGGCTATCAGGTGTTCAACGCCGCCAATGACGAGACCTCGTCCGATCTGCCGACGGCCGAGCTCCTGAAGCGTTTCTATCCAGGCGTGCCGGTGAAAGCCGAGCTCGGTGAATTCGAGACGCTGCTGTCCAACCGCAAGGCGCGGGACGTGCTCGGCTTCCGCCCCGAACACAGCTGGCGCAAATACGTCAAAACAGCGTGAGGGCCGACAAACATAGGTTGAGCTGTGCACAGCGCGGCGTCTGGCGGCAAAGCCGGCCTTGCCGCGCTTGACAGCTTCTGAAAACCGGACTTTCTGGGCATATGCGGGACGCAAAGCCGAACAACGAAAAAAGGCCGACGAAAGCGGCATCCGCCGAGCGTATGGCTGGCGTTCGCCGGCCGGACGCGCCGCGCATCCCTGGCGCCAGCGTGCATACCTCGCTGGCCAGCGAAATCGGCCTTCGGATCGTGCGCGGCGACTATCCCCCGGGCACCATCCTGCCCAACGAAGCCAAATGGTCGGAGACTTTCGACGTCAGCCGCTCGGCGGTGCGCGAGGCGATCAAGATGCTGATGGCCAAGAGCCTTCTGGCATCACGTCCGAAGATCGGCAGCTGGGTTGAGCCGAAGGAGCGCTGGAATCTGCTCGACCGCGACGTGCTCTCCTGGTACGCGACGTCGCCGGATCGCGAGGTGTTCCTGAAGACGGTGCAGGAATTCCGCCACATCATCGAGCCCGAGGCGACGGCTTTTGCCGCAATGCGGCGCACCGATGAGCAAATGGCCGAGATCAGCCAGGCCTGCCGCGAGATGGGCGAGGCGACCAATTTGCAGGAGCGGACGCGCGCCGACACCCGCTTCCACCTGGCCATTCTCCGGGCCTCCGGCAACGATCTCCTAGTGCCCCTGGGCGTCCTGATCGAATCCGCCTTCAATCATCTCTTCGCCTATACGACACGCGAGCTGGACGATCTGCAGCACGCCCAGAAACTGCACGAAGCGATCGAGAGGAACATCCGGCTGCAGCGGCCGGATGCGGCGCGCAACGCCGTGCGTAAGCTGCTCGCGAATACCGACGACGTCATCCGCTCGCGCTAAGGCCTACCGATACCCGGGTGAGGCCCGGTCCGACCTCGACAAGTCTTAGTCTTCCTTCTCGCGCCCGAAAGCGACGCGCAACTCGTCCTTGGCCTTTTCCAGAACTCGCTTGCGCTTCTCCGGCAGGTTCCTGCCGGCGCGGTTGATGTAGAAATTCAGCATCGACATCGCGGATCGGAACGGCTCAGCCTTGCGGCGATGGCTGTGCTCAGCCGAGCGCTTCAGCGAGGTGGCGATCCTCTTGGCATCGTCGGATTCGAAAATGTGCTCCTCGAGATCCAGCGCATCGCTGTGCGCGGTCACTTCGGCCGACCATTTTTTCCTGGCGGTCATGGCGAACCTCCTTCCTGGGGCACAACTCCCCTTGGGCACAACGCTCTCTTGGGGCAAAAACTCGGGGCGGCATGGCCGGTTCCCGATTTCTGGAGCCACGGATTTGTCCCTTGTGGCGCTGCTCGGCACCGGGAATGCGCCGATACTTGGGGTGGAAACCGCCCGATCACCAACAAGCGCGGACAGGAAAGGTGTGACGACAACCGTCTCCAGCCGGGCAGATGGCCCCAGCATCGACAGCGCCTATGCATGGGTACGGCTCGGCGTCTCGATGCTTTTGTCGACGATCGGCGGCGCCGGCATGTGGGCGGTGGTCGTCGTTCTGCCCGCCGTGCAGGCCGAATTCGGCGTCGACAGGGCCGCGGCTTCAATGCCTTATACCGCGACCATGGTCGGCTTCGCCGCCGGCAATATGCTGGTCGGACGCGCCATCGACCGCATGGGTTACTGGATCCCGGCGCTCGTCTCTGCGATTGCGCTCGGCGCGGGCTTCCTGCTCGCCTCGCTGACCAGCTCGATCCTTGCGTTCACCCTTGTCCAGGGGCTTCTGATCGGACTCGGCACATCGGCGATCTTCGGCCCGTTGATCGCCGACATCTCGCACTGGTTCAACCGGCGCCGTGGCGTCGCGGTGACCGCGGCCGCATCCGGCAGCTATCTTGCCGGAGCAGTCTGGCCGACGGTGATGCCCTATGTCATGCAAGGCGAAGGCTGGCGGTTCACCTATGCCGCGATCGGCATCTTCTGCCTCGCTACCATGGTGCCGCTGGTGCTGATGCTGCGCCGCGGCGCGCCGCTCGAAGCCACCCATGGCTCGCCGGGAAGCCGGCCGACGCAGCCAATCTCGCTGTCGCCGGCGGCGTTGCAGATGTTGCTGGTGATTGCTGGCTTCGGCTGCTGCATGGCGATGTCGATGCCGCAAGTGCATATCGTCGCCTATTGCATGGATCTCGGCTACGGCGTCGCGCGCGGCGCCGACATGTTGTCGATCATGCTGGCGGCGGGCGTTGTCAGCCGCATTGGCTCAGGTTTCCTCGCCGATCGCATCGGCGCGGTGAAAACTTTGATCATCGGTTCGGCGCTGCAATGCCTGTCACTGCTGTTCTATATTCCCTTCGACGGGCTGGCTTCGCTCTATGTGGTGTCGCTGGTGTTCGGCCTCTCCCAAGGCGGCATCGTTCCCTGCTATGCGATCATCGTGCGCGACTACATGCCGGCCAAGGAAGCCGGCCAGCGCGTCGGCATCGTCCTGATGGCGACGATCTTCGGCATGGCCGTCGGCGGCTGGATGTCGGGCTGGATCTACGATCTAACCGGCTCCTATGCCGCCGCCTTCCTCAACGGCATCGCCTGGAACCTGGTCAATCTCGCGGCGATTTTGCTGCTTATGTGGAAGGCGAGGCGAGGCGCGGAAGCGCCAGCCTGATTTCCGCCGGCAACCCTGGCCATTGCAAGCTTGTCTACCGGCGCAAAGGGAGGGGTCAGGTGGATAGTCGTCTGTGCTCTTTCGCATGACGTCGCGTCCGAATACTGGGTGCAGCAGACTATTTACTTGGAAAGGCTTTCGGCGGAATATCGCGAAAGTGGGAGGAAGCACTCGGAAAATCTCCTGAATAAATGCGCTCGAACGGCTTCCGCCCGTTGAATGCAAGGGAGGATAATCATGAGACGTACTTTCCCGCTCGCGGCATCCGCCGCGGCGTTGTTGCTCGGCGTGCCCTCCGCCTTCGCGCAGTCCGGCGGCGTCGAGAAAGCAGTCGGCGGCTACAGCTTCGAGGAAGCCGCAAAGGAAGCCCCCACCACCAAGGATTTCCATTCGGCCGATGGCCATCTCACCTTCGCCATCGTCACACATACGGCCGGCAACGGCTTCTTCGATCCAGTCTATGTCGGCGCAACCGCCGCCGGCAATCTGATCGGCGCCAAGATACTGCTGCTCGGCTCGGAATCTCCGACCGACGACCCGGCCCGCGAGATCGAAATCCTGAATCAGATCGTGCAGGATCCGACGATCGACGGGCTGATCATGACAACGCCCCAGGTCGGCGCCTATAATGACATCGTCAAGGCTGCCGCGGCCAAGGGCATACCGGTAGCAACGACCAATTCCTTCGACGGCACGATCCTCGACCGCAGCGGCATCAGCCACACCGGTCAGGACGCCTCCGCCGCGGCGATCGCCGGCGAGGCACTCGTCAAGTGCCTGGCGGACAAGGGTATCGAGAAGGGTTCGATCGTTCTGCCGTCATCGACCGCGATGGGCAACATCGAGGTGAACAATCGCGTCACCTCGGCCTTCAACGCGATCGTCAAAGGCCTGAGGGACGCCGGCAAGCTCGAGGCCTTCAAGGTCGACGCAGGTCCCGAGAACACCGGCATCGACACCAATCCGAACGATCCGGTGAACGGCATCGTGACGCTGTTCGAGTCGCGAGGTGACGTTGTCGGCGCCTTCGCCGGCAACAACGTGTTCACGCCTGCGCTGGCCAAGGCCGTCGCCCAAACCGGAAAGACCGGCAAGATCTGCGCCTATGGGTTCGACCTCGGTCCGGCGCAGCAGGATGCGTTGAAGAGCGGCGACCTGACCGGCGCGCTCGGGCAGCAGCCCTTCCTGCAGGGCTTCTATCCGGTCATGCAACTCTATCTGCAGATCGATCGCGGCATCGCGGCCGCCAATCTCGACACGCGCGCCCAACTCGTGACGCAAGAGACCGTTGGAAAGGTCGGCAAGCGTTTCGAGAACTGAATGTCAAAGCGACACTGAACCCGGCGCGGGAGGGCTGGTATCTTCCCGCGCATTTTGGCCTTCGGAACCCTTTATCAAAGAATGCCCGCTGAAGCTCTCGTTCGTCGCCTTCCACCCCAGCTCGTCGGCGGCTGGGAAATGGGATTGCTTGCCCTGCTGGCGCTGATCTATCTCGGCGGCGCTGCCGTCAATCCGACGTTTTTCGGCTCGCCGGAGGCGTTCCATGCACTGCTTCGCGATACCTCGCGGGTCGCCATCATCGCCGTCGGAATGACCTTCGTCATCATCAACAAGGACCTCGACCTTTCGGTCGGTTCCATCTACGGCCTGGTGGCCGTCGTTTTTGCGAGGCTGTTCGCGCCAAGCTTCGCCGATCTCGGCATCGTCATGTCGGTGACCGTCTGCGTCCTTCTTGGGATGTTGATCGGCCTCGTCAATGGCGTGCTCGTTACCATCCTAAAAGTGCCGGCGTTCATCGCCACCTTGACCACGCTTCTGATCGGCCGCGGCTTCGTCCTCGCCTTGACGCACGGTCAGGCGATCTACTATCCAGGAAAAGCGAAGGAGGCCCCGCTCTTCTTCCATCTCGGCGAGACGAACGTCTTCGGCTTCAACAACCAGATCGCAATCTTCGCGATCGTTGCCGTGATCGGCGCCTACGTGCTCGCCAACACTCGCTGGGGCTACGAAACCTTTGCGACGGGCGGCAACGAGCAGGCAGCAGTCTATGCTGGCATACCGACGAACTGGGTGCGCATCCGTGCCTATCTGCTCTCGTCGCTCTGCGCCGCCGTTGCCGGCCTCCTGTCGGCCGCTCAGGACAAGGGGGTGACCCCGCTTTACGGCGTCAGCGGCGAACTGACCGTCATCGCCGCGGTGATCATCGGCGGCGCTTCCATTCTAGGCGGTCGCGGCCGCGTCGCCGGATCCTGCCTCGGCGCCATGCTGGTCGTTCTGCTCGACAAGGTGCTGCGCGAGGGTTTGCCGATCACGCGCACCATCAAGATCGGCGAGGAGGAGGTGACGGTCAACGCCGTCTACTCCCTGCCAGTGGGCGCGGTTCCGGTCTTCCTCGGACTGCTGCTTGTCATCGCCGTGCTGATCGAACCCTATCTCATCCGCCGGCAGGTCGCGGCGCGCCTCTGGGCATGGCTGCGCGGCAGGCCGCCGCCGCCGGCCTTCGAGATCGGCGGCGTCGCACTCGAGGGCGTGGTGACCAAGGGTGCGATGGCGACCGACATCGCATTGTCGGCGACCGGGTTCGGCAAGTTCCTCGCCCGGCGCGATGCCCTCGCCGTCATCCTGACAGTGGTGCTGTGGCTCACGGGTCTTTTCCTCAGGCCGGATTACTGGTGGAACCTGTCCAACACTTTCGCGATCTTGCTCAACTATACGGAACTGGCGCTGATCACGGTCGGGCTTACCTACGTCATCGCGGCCGGCGATATCGACCTCTCCGTCGGAGCCGTCCTGGCGCTCGCCGGCAGCGCGGCGGCCTATTTCCTGAAGGTCCTGGGTACCGACCCCGTCACCGCTATCGCGATGGGCCTGCTTGCGGGAATGCTTGCCGGCCTCGTCAACGCCGTCGTCGCCGTTGGCTTGAAACTGCCGGCCTTCATCGCAACGCTTGGCATGTTCTACATCGCCCGCGGCCTCGCGGCCTGGTTCGTCGCCGGGCAGCAGCTTACCGGCTGGCCGGAGGGCTACAATTTGCTCGGCCGCAAGGTGAATGACATCCTCCTTCACTTCAGCATCGTGCTTCCGGATGGCATCCTCAGAACACTGGCCGAGGTGGTCAGCGTGCAGACCATCTGGATGATCTTCGTCGCCGTGATTGCCGGCGTCGTGCTCGCCTACACGCCGTTCGGGCAAAAGGTCTATGCAACCGGCGGCAACATCCGCGCCGCCGCCTATGCCGGCATCAACACCAACCGGGCGCGCTTCATCTCGCTCATGCTGGCGGCGTTCTGCGCGACGATGGCCGGGATCATCAACGTCGCCTATTTCCGAAGCTTCAACCCCGTTGCAGGCCAGTTCCGCGAACTCGACGCCATCGCGTCGGTGATCATCGGCGGCGGGTCGATCTTCGGCGGCTACGGCACCATGCTGGGTTCTCTGGCCGGTGCAGCCGTGATCACACTGGTTAGGGCGCTCCTGCAGCTCAATGTCCAGGGCTTCAGCATGCCGCAGCATTGGATCAATGTCTTCATCGGCGTCATCCTCATTGTCGCGGTGCTGATCGACATCTGGGTGCGCCAGGCCAATATCTTCGGTCGCCTGCGAGCCCGCCTCGCGCGAGGCGCACGAACCCGGGAAACCATTCATGCCTGATGCTGCGTTGCCTCAACCGATCGTGGAAATGCGAGGCATCGAAAAAGCCTTCGGTGCCGTTCAGGCGCTTCGGAAAGTCGATCTGGTGCTCTATCCCGGAGAGATCCTTGGACTGGTCGGCGACAACTCGGCCGGCAAGTCGACGCTCATGAAGATCCTGACCGGCGCCTATCAGCGCGACGCCGGCGAAATCCTCGTCGCCGGTCAACCGGTGCATTTCAAGAGTCCGCATGAGAGCCGCGACGCGGGCATCGAGATGATCTACCAGGATTTCGCTCTTTGCGGAAACATGGATGTCGGCCAGAACATCTTTCTCGGCCGCTGGCCGCGCAAAGGCCCTTTCGTCAATCGCCGCAAGATGTACGCGGAAGCCGATAGCGTGCTGAAGCGGCTCAAGGTGGACGTGAACTCCGTTTTCCAGAAGGTCGAGAGCCTGTCGGGCGGTCGCCAGCAATCCGTGGCGATCGCCCGCGCGATTTCGTTCGAGCCACGCGTCGTGATCCTCGACGAACCGACCGCCAATCTCTCGGTGATGGCGACCGCGCGGCTCCTCGAGACCATGCTGGAACTGAAAAGACAGGGTGTTGCCCAGATCATCATCTCGCATCGGCTGGTCGACATTTTCGCCGTAGGCGACCGTGTCATGGTACTCAAGCGCGGCGAGAATGTCGGCGACCGTCATGTCAGGAACACCGACGAGCACGAGGTCCTTGAGATCATCGTCTCCGGCACGCGGGAGCAGGCGCTTACGGCCGATCAGGCGAGGGCGGTCTGACGACCGAGGCATTGACCTGGGGGGTTTATCGCCTCTGCCGGGGGTCGGCTGAACCAATATTCGTCGGCTTGACAACGGCCATGGCCTGCGCGACCCAACCGGAATGGGACGGGCTGCGAAACATGGTTGCTGTGGCTAAACTGTTGATCGTCAACTCGCCGCTGCGCTCCTTTCGTGCAAAAAGGACAAGGCGGTGACAAGGCCGCGCTCGCGGCGCGGCGGCGGCCGCCCGACCATCGCCGATGTGGCGCGCAAGGCGGGCGTCGGCGCCATCACCGTGTCGCGTGCGCTGCGCGAGCCTGGGCGGGTCTCGGAAGATCTGCGCCGGCAGATACAGGTCGCCGTCGACGAGCTCGGCTACATCCCGGACCCCAATGCGCGCGCATTGGCCTCGGCGCGCGCGGAGGTCTTCGGCGTGCTGGTGCCGTCGCTCACCAACAATGTCTTTGCCGAAGTGGTGCGCGGCATCTATGACAGTCTTTCGGACAGCCCTTTCCGCATCCAGATGGGCAATACCCACTATTCGGGCCTGGAAGAGGAGCGGCTGCTGCAGCTGTTCGCCTCGCAGCGCCCGGCGGCGCTTATCGTCGCCGGCATCGACCAGACGCCGCAGTCGCGAAAGTTGCTGGAGACGGCCGGCTGCCCGGTGGTGCAAGTGATGGAAACCGGACACGATCCGGTCGATATGCTGGTCGGCTTCTCGCATTTCGACGGTGGTCGCGCTGCCACCGAGCACCTGATCGAGGCAGGTTATCGGCGCATCGGTTTCATCGGCGCGCGCATGGACCCGCGCTCGCAGCGGCGCCTTGCCGGCTATCGCGCGGCCATGGAGTCGGCCGGCCTGTTCGATCCCCGCCTGGTCACCACCACGCCGCTACTGTCCAGCGTGACGCTCGGCCGCGAGCTTTTGCGCGATGCTCTGGCCAAGATGCCGTCGCTCGACGGCGTCTTCTGCAACAATGACGATATCGCGCTGGGAGTCTTGTTCGAATGTCGCCGCGCCGCCATCGCGGTACCGAAGGCCATCGGCATCGTGGGCTTCAACGACCTCGACATGATGCAGGCGGCGTTCCCGTCGGTCACCAGCGTTCGCACGCATCGTTATGAAATCGGACGGCAGGCAGTGGCGATGGCGCTGGCGGCGATTGCGGGCCGGAGGCCCCAGCAGAGGGTTGTCGATCTCGGTTTCGAGCTCATTCGCCGCGAGAGCACCGCACGTTGAAACACGCAAAGACGACTGTGCAAATGCCGGTTTACTACCTTGCATGGTAGCGCTACCATCTTCTGCGTCGAGCAATAAGATGGCAGACGCGAGGCGCTGTTTATTATACATAAGCAAACAGTCCGTGCTTGTTTATTATGTATAATATGATAGTTTGCTGAATTGCCCTCAGGCGAGGCAAGAGGAGGCAGCGGGCGGCAAAGGTCGGCCGGCAGGCGATTGGATGCGGCAGGAGGTGCCGGCCAAAACGCCAGGACTTAATCAACAAGCAGAACTGCAACTGGGAGGAATACTGATGATCAAGTCACTTGTTGGCGGTGTGGTTGCCGCCACTGCATTTGTCATGCTGAGCTCGTCGGCGATCGCCGATCCGGAAATTGTCAAAGGGCCCTCGGCCGAGCCCGACTGCTTCGCGCCCTGGGCGGCCGACACACAATTCTTCAAATATCCGAAGAAGGAAGGGCCCTATCGTATCGCGCTCGCGAACGGCTATATCGCCAATACCTGGCGCATCCAGATGATCCAGACGGCCAAAGCCTATGCCGCGCAGCCGGACGTCGCCAAGAAGCTGAAGGAATTCAAGGTGGTATCGACCGGCGAGGATGTGCCGGCGCAGATCTCGGCGATCAATAACTTCATCGACTCCGGCTTCGACGCGATCGTCGTCAACGCCCAGAACCCGACCGCGTTCGGGCCCGTGATCAAGCGCGCCAAGGAAGCCGGTGTCATCCTGGTTGCCTTCGACAACATCCTCGACACCAAGGACGCCATCAACGTCAATGTCGACCAGAAGGGGCTCGGCGAATTGTGGGGCAAATGGCTGGTCTCGCACGTTCCGAACGGCGGCAAAGTGCTTGAGGTGCGCGGTGTCGCGGGTACCTCCGTCGATACCGACCGGCACAATGGCATTCACGAGGTTCTCAACGCGTCGGGCAAGAAATGGGATGTCACCGAAGTCGTCGGCAAGTGGGACGACGGCGTGGCGCAGAAAGCCACGGCCGACGCGATCGCCACCAGCGGACCGTTCGACGGCATCACAGGGCAAGGCGGCGATACCGGCATCGTGCAGGCGATGATCGACGCCAAGCATCCGTTCGTGCCGTTCGGCGGCGAGACGGAAAACGGCTTCCGCAAATTCTGCGCGGCGCATGCGGCGGACGGGCTGAAATGTTCGTCGGCCGGTACCGGCCCGGCGCAGGTTGCCGTTGCCATCAAGACGGCGATTGCCGCGCTCGAAGGCAATGTCGTGCCGCAGTCGGTCAAGCTGCCTTTGGCCATCGTCGAGGATCCGAACTTCAAGGCAGGGCAGGACTACTTCCCCGATCAGTCCGACAATTTCTTCGTCGGCAATTCCTTCCCGACCTGCGGCATCAATTTCACCGCGCAGGAAATCATGGGCCAGACCAAGGAAAACAAATAGTCTGACGGACCGGCGTCGCGGAAGCCGCGGCGCCGGCCGCTTGATGCCAATCACGAACTGGCCTGGGGAGGGCTGATGAACGGCGCGGCTCCGCTCTTCCGCATGGAAGGCATATCCAAGCGCTATGGCGGCGTGCGCGCCCTGGAAAAGGCCGATCTCACCGTCACGGCCGGCAGCATCCACGCCATTCTCGGTGAGAACGGCGCCGGCAAATCGACTTTGATCAAGGTCATGGCCGGTGTCGTCGCGCCGGATGAAGGTACCATGACCCTGGACGGCCGCGAGGTGACATTTGCTTCGCCCGCCGCGGCAAACCAGGCCGGCATCGTCTGCATCTTCCAGGAGCTGTCGCTCATTCCGGAGCTGAGCGTCGCCGACAACATCGTCATATCGGACCCGCCGAAACGCTTCGGCATGATCGACCGCAAGGCGCAACGGCGCCTCGCGGAACAGGCGCTTGCCCGCGCGGGTGCCTCCGATATTCACCCCCTGGCGCTGATCAAGGACCTGCCGCTCTCGCGCCGACAGATGGTCGAGATCGCCAAGGCGTTGGCCAGGAAGCCGCGCATCCTGATCCTCGACGAAGCGACGTCGGCGCTGACCGCCGCCGATGTCGCGAAGGTCTTCGAGGTGCTGAAGCGGTTGCGCCAGGAAGGGCTGGCGCTGCTTTACATCTCCCACCGAATGAACGAGATCTCCGAGCTTGCCGACCAGTGCACGGTGTTTCGCAATGGCCGCAATGTCGCCAGCTATCCGGCCGGGTCGAAGAGCGACAACGAAGTCGTGGAACTGATGATCGGCCGGGAATACAGCCACATCTTTCCGCCGAAGCCGACCGGGCCCCAGACGGTTGCAGCTCCTGTGCTGGAGGCGCGCAACCTGTCCTGGAGCGATAGGCTGGACAATATCTCGCTCTCGGTTGCGGCCGGCGAGGTCGTAGGATTGGGCGGGCTCGACGGCCAGGGTCAGCGTGAGCTGCTGCTGGCGTTCTTCGGCGTTCTGCGAGGTCTTTCCGGGCAGATCCTGGTCGACGGCAAGCCGGTTTCGATTGCCAGCCCGGCAGCCGCCAGCGATGACCGTATCGGCATGGCGCTGATCCCGGAAGACCGCAAGACGGAAGGGCTGATGCTGCCGATGACGGTGCGCGAGAACCTTTCCTTCGCAGCACTAGACAGGCTGTCCAAGGCCAGCGTCATCGACCGTGCCGCCGAGCAGCGGCTGATCGATGACACGGTTGAATTGCTGGCCATCAAGACGGCGGGGCTCGATATCCCTGTCGGGGCGCTGTCCGGCGGCAACCAGCAGAAGGTGGTGATCGCCAAATGGCTGATGCGGCAGCCGCGCATCATTCTGCTCAACGATCCGACGCGCGGCATCGATGTCGGCACCAAGCAGGAGCTCTATCAGCTGATGCGTAAGCTCGCCGACGCCGGCGCCGCGATATTGTTTTATTCGACCGACTATGACGAGCTGATCGGCTGCTGCGACCGCGTGCTCGTGCTTTATGACGGCGCCATCAAGCGCGAGCTGGTTGGCGCCGATATCACCGAGCACGCGCTGATCGCCAGCGCGCTGAATATCCACGGCGGCAGCGAGCGGGCAGAGCAAGGAGAGGGCGCGTGAAGGATTGGCGCTATTGGCTGGCCGAGCAGCGCGGGACGCTGCTGGCGTTCGCCATCTTCATCGTCATGTTCGCGATCTACAGCGGCAATCATCCAGCCGGCTTCACGGCCAATGTCGTGCAGACAGCGGCGAACAAGGGCGTTCTGCTTGCCTTCGTGGCGATGGCGCAAACGCTGGTTGTGATCACCGCCGGCATCGATCTCTCGGTCGGCATGATCTTCACGCTGACCAATTGCATGGCTTCCTGGCTCGTCATCGGCACGGGTCTCGAGACGGCGTTCGGATTGGTGGCTGTGCTTGGCACCGGGCTCGTCTGCGGGGCAATCAACGGCGCCATCGTGATCTACGGGCGCCTGCAGCCGATCGTCGCTACGATAGCCACGGGCGCCGTCTATTTCGGTCTCGCGCTGCTTTTGCGACCGGTTCCCGGCGGATCGGTCAACGAGGACGTCGCCGATTTCCTGACAGGGCGCTTCTTCGGCGTCGTGCCGGCAAGCCTGATGGCGCTGTTCGTCGTCGTGCTTGTCGTGTGGGTGCCGTTCCGCCGCTCCGAGCTCGGCCGCGCCGCTTACGCTGCGGGCTCGTCCGAAACGGCAGCCTATATGTCGGGTGTGCCGATCCGCAGGGGCAAGTTCCTTGCCTATACGCTGGCCGGACTGCTTGCCGCGATTGGCGGCCTGTTCCTCACCTTCTTTACCTATACGGGCGAGGCTGCCTATGCGAGCGGCAATGCCTACACGTTGTTCTCGATTGCGGCAGTTGTGCTCGGCGGCGTCTCGCTGTTCGGGGGCAAAGGCAGCGCTATTGGCGCGATCTTCGGAGCGCTCGCCTTCCGCACCATCGGCGACCTGCTGTTCGTCTTCGATTTCGACCCGCTCTGGCAGCCGCTGTTCCAGGGCATCATCCTGTTGATCGCGGTCAGCCTCGGCGCCTTCGCGCTGTTTCGGGTGCGCAACCGGCTGGAGTGGTTCCTGTGAGCGAAACGACGCTTGGCGGCATCGCCAGCCGCATGCCGAAATTCATCCGCCGCGCCGATCCGGCGGTGGCGACCGCCTTTGCCTGCATCGTTATCCTGCTTCTGCTAGGTAGCCTCTATTCGCGCAGTTTTCTCTCGCCGGAATATCTCCTGCAGCAGCTGAAGGTCGCGTCATTCCTCGGCGTGATCGCCACCGGCATGATGCTGGTAATCCTGCTCGGCCAGATCGACCTTTCCGTGCCGTGGTCGGTGGCGACCGGCGCGATGATGGCCTGTGCCGCTGCAGCCTACGGTCCGGTCGGCGTCGCGCTCGCAATCCCGTTCGGCGTCCTGTGCGGGGTCGCGATCGGCATCGTCAACGGCGTCGGCGTGGCTTATTTGCGCATTCCCTCGATGATCATCACTCTAGCCACCAACGCCGTCGCGCAAGGGCTGATGGTGGTCTATACGGGCGGGTTCTCGCCGCAGGATTCGGCGACAGCGGCGATGCGCTACCTTGCGACCGGCTTTACCATTCCGGGGGTGCCGAACGCGGTGATCATCTGGGCGCTGATAGGGGCGGCAATGGTTTTCGTGCTGACCCGCACCTCCTTCGGCCGCGTCGTTTACGGCATCGGTAATCGTGAGCGCGCCGCCTATCTTTCCGGAATCGACACGCGCCGCGTGGTGCTGATTGCCTTTGCCGTCTCCGGCGGGCTCTCGGCCTTCGGGGGCGTCCTGCTCGCGGGCTACGCATCGAAGGCGGCGCAGTCGATGGGCGACGCCTATCTGTTGCCGTCGATCGCCGCCGTGGTGCTGGGCGGCACTTCGATCCTCGGCGGCCGCGGCTCATATCTTGGCACCGTCGCCGGCGTGATCCTGATCACGCTGCTGCAATCGATCCTGTCGGTCATGCAGATGCCGGAGGCGGGGCGGCAGATCATTTACGGCGTCGTGATCGTGGCCATGCTTTTGCTCTATGGCCGTGCGCCGGCAAGCCGCTGACTGTGGATGAAGGATCGTAAGGTCACAGCCGTCGGAGGTTTCCATTGAACGACATCCGGTCAGCGCCGGCCATAGTCGTGATGGGGGTCGCCGGCTGCGGCAAGACGGTGATGGGCGAAGCGCTGGCCGAGGCGCTGGGCGCGGTCTTCATCGAGGGCGACCGGTTGCATCCGCCGAAAAACGTGGCGCGCATGGCGCACGGCGAGCCGCTGACGGATGCGTTGCGCGAGGGTTGGCTCGATGCCATCGGCGAGCGCATCGCAGCCTCGGTCGGCGAGGGACACAAGCCGGTGGCGGCCTGTTCGGCGCTGAAGCGCAGCTACCGGAACCGGCTGCTCAGCTTTTGCCCGGGCATCGTCTTCCTCTATCTGAAGATCGATCGCGAGACTGCCCGGCGACGGGTGTCGGGGCGCAAAGGCCATTTCATGCCGGCGAGTCTGGTCGACAGCCAGTTCGCGACCCTGGAAGAACCGGAGCCGGACGAACCGGCGGTGACGGCGGATGGCGCGCGGAGCGTCGCCGCCATCCTTAAGCAAGCACTGAGCTCAAGCCCCTCGAGCTGAACAGGTTCAGGCGACGCACTTTTCAGTCTTCGTTCTGATGCATGTCGTTGACCCAAAACCGCTGCGCGTCTGGGGGAAATGCATTATGCGGCGTCGGCGCCGATCGCGGCTTGATCCTGCTGTCCGGTGAGCCGGTTGGCGCTGGACCAGGCCATCATCTGCTCGGGATGCAGTTTGACCGCTTCCAGCAGCCGGTCGCGCTTGAGCAGGATATAGGCCGCTTGCAGAACGAGGTTCTTTGCCGCCACGTCCTTTGCCGGCCGGGATGCAGGCTGGACAGCGTTGGGCTTCAGTTCGGGACTGACGATCGCCCGGTACTCGCGAAAGGGCACTGTCTCCAGGGTCGACATGCCAAACAGCGCAGCGCCGGCGCGCGCCGCAAAATTCGCCGGCGCCGAGGCGAGGTGGGTCCAGCCACGCTCGCCCATGGCGCTCTCGGTGAAGGTAGATCCCGCGTGGATGGTGTTGGTCATCAGCACGACTCCGTTCTCCTTCAGCGCCTTCTGGATGCGCGCCGTAACCTGGTAGGCTTCGGCGCGCTCAAAGACGATGCGGCTCTTCAGAAACCGGTTTTCGACCTCGACCAGCGGCTTGTTGATCACATGCAGGCCGAATTTGCTTTCCGAAAAGCCGTGGAAGTTGACGCTCACCTGGTGCGCTTCGATGCCGGCTTCGAAGAGGGCGCGCTTGCCCATGATGGTCTGGGCGACGAACTGATCGCACCAGACGATGGCGCCGCGGCCGCGCTGCAAGGCCTCGCGCAAGCCGTCGATGCCTTCCAGCCGGATCGCCGGCGACCAGCGCCTGCCAGGCGCCAGATGAGCGGCAAGCATCAGACGGCGGCGATGCGCGGCGGCGAGATGTCCCCTGAAAAGGCTTCGCGTGTCGGCATCATCGCCAAGCACCGCTTTGATCGCCATGTCATACCGCGCGAAATCCTTGCGAAAATGACGCTTGCGTCGAAGCGTCGAAACCCAATCGCAGATCGGCGCCCACCAGGCCACCGGCAGCACCGCCGCCACCCCGAGATAGAACATGGATAGCAGGCTTTCGCGCAGATCCTTGTTGGAGACGCTGCGCAACTTGCCGGGGCGGAGGAGCTTGCGGCTGAAGAAGCGGACGGTCTCGCCGCGCTCCGGCACTGCAACGTCGGCGATGATCTCGGTATGATAGATGCTGGTGGATGACGGTTGCCGGTTGGCCCTGCGGGACTTGCCAAGCCGAGGCAGCCTCATGCGTCAGATACCCCCAAACCTTGATCCATCCGTCAGCCGATTTACAGCGTCTGTCGCGGACAGACAACCAACGGCGAGGCGGCGCGGCTGAGCGATCAGATCTGCGACGTGAGTTCGACCGGGAAATCGTCGTTGTCGGCGTCGCGCATGGCGGCGAGGCTGCGGTTGTCGAGCACCTCGGCGATCGCCTGGCGCACTTCCAGCATCATGTGACGGACCTGGCACGTCGCCTCGTCGCAGTCCTCGCAGCGCTGATATTGCGTGCGGCTGGCGCAAGGGATCGGCGCCAACGGCCCGTCGAGCACGCGCACCACATGGCCGATCTTGATCTCGGAAGCGGGCCTGGCGAGGCGATAGCCGCCTTCCTTGCCCTTGCGGCTCTGGACGAAGCCGGCATTGCGCAATTCGCCCAGGATGGCGTCCAGGAACTTCTTCGGGATGTTGTTTGCGACCGCTATGTCGTTGACGAATGCAAGCTGGCCAGCCGGCAGGCCGGAAAGATGCACGAGGGCCTTGAGGCCGTATTTGCCTTTTTTGGTCAGCATGCCCGATTCAGTTTATCAAACCCCAATCGCCTGCATCTGGCGGTTGTTTGTGTGCAAATCATGACAGTTTGGCCGCGCTACGCGGTTTGGCACAACAATTCGTCGACACAGGTTAGGCACAAACGCGTTGATTCTTCGTAATGTTTTTCACATTGGCCGCGTTGATTTCGCCGGCAAAGTGATGCCGGCTCCAGATTGAAAAAAGCCGGCGATGCCGACGGCGATGACGGCTTTCCACTTCTTTTGATTGTAAGCGCTACCGGCTGCCATAGGCCTGATCGAGCAAGCCGCCTGCCGCGAAATGCTCTTTCTGCACCCTGTCCCAGCCGCCGAAGACCTCGTCTACCGTCAACAGGCGCACGTCGGGAAACTCGGCCTTGTATTTGGCGGCCACTGCTGCGTCGCGAGCCCGCAGGCCGTTGCGGGCGGCAATGTCCTGGCCCTCGGGCGAATAGAGGAATTCGACATAGGTCTTGGCGAGATCGCGGCTGCCGTGCTCGTCGGCGATCTTATCGACGATCGCCACCGGGAATTCGGCCAGCAGGCTGACTGAAGGCGTGACCTGCTCGAACTTGTCGTCGCCATATTCCCTGCGGATGCCGCGCGTTTCGGATTCGAAGGTGATCAGCACGTCGCCGATCTCGCGCTGCACGAAGGTGGTGGTGGCGGCGCGGCCGCCGGTGTCGAAGATCGGCACGTTGGCAAACAGCTTGGCGATGAACTCCTTCACCTTGGCGTCGTCGCCCTTGAAGGCCTCCTTGGCGTAAGCGGTGGCAGCAAGATAGGTATAGCGCGCATTGCCTGATGTCTTCGGGTTGGGGAAGATCACCTGCACGTCGTCACGCACCAGATCGTTCCAGTCCTTGATGTGCTTGGGATTGCCAGCACGAACAAGGAAGGACGGCAGCGAATAGAAAGGCGATGCGTTGTCTGGGAAATCCTTCTGCCAGTCCGCGGAGATCAGACCCCTCTTGACCAGGAAATCGACGTCGGTGACCTGGTTGAAGGTGACGACGTCAGCTGCCAAACCTTCCGCGATGGCACGAGCCTGCGCCGAGGTTCCGGCGTGGGACTGATCGACGGTCACGCCGGGATGCTGAGCGATGAAAGCCTTGTTGATGTCGGCAAACAATTCGCGGCCGACGTCGTAGGAGGCATTGAGCAGCTTGTCGGCCGACCAGGCTTGGGAGGACGCGAGGACGACGAAGCCGGCAAGCGTGGCAATACCCAGCAATAAGCGCTTCATGAAAACGGTCCTCCTCCAGACAATCAGAACTATGGTGTGACCATAAAAAGGAAAGCCTGGCTGCGCGAGGCACGCGGTCCGGGGGACGCACGAGCAGCGGGAAAATCTCCCGCCCGAACAGCCGCTTGGTAGGATTTTCTTCCAACCTGATTCATCGGGGCCACTGCCGCGCGCCCGGAAGCGGCAGGCGGCAAACAGGTCAGGAGGCCGGGAAAAGCTTCCAGCGCCTCGGCCTGAAAGCCACCCGGCTCTTCTGTGCCGCCGGATGATCGACCGGCAGCTCGATCTCGACGCGCTGACGCTCGCCGCCGATCTCGAGCTCGACCCGCCTTGTGCCGGCGACGCGGCGGCTTGCGGCGACCGTCCCGGCAATGCAGCCGCTGCAGCCGTCGAGCAGCTCGACATCGTGCGGACGAAAGTAGAGCAGGGCCTCCCCGGACGGCGCATGCGGCGCCTGCAGGCCGACCGGTCGGTCGGCGAGCCAGATCTCGCCATTGTCGACCTTGACCGGCAGCGAGCTCGATTCGCCGATGAAGCTGTAGACGAAAGGCGAGTTCGGCGTGTCGTAGATCTCGTCGGCCGAGCCGACCTGCTCGATGCGACCTTGGCTCATGACGACAACGCGGTCGGCGAGTTCGAGCGCCTCCTCCTGGTCGTGGGTAACGAAGACGGTGGTGTGGCCGGTGGCGTCGTGGATTTCGCGCAGCCAGCGGCGCAGCTCGCGGCGCACCTGCGCGTCAAGCGCGCCGAACGGCTCGTCGAGCAAAAGCACCTTGGGCTCGATGGCCATGGCGCGGGCGAGCGCGACGCGCTGGCGCTGGCCGCCGGAAAGCTGTGCCGGATAGCGCTTTTCCAGCCCCGACAGCTGGACGAGGTCGAGGAGTTCCGAGGCACGGCGGCGGATCTCCTGCGCCGAGGGACGCGCGGCGCCATGCCGGACCTTGAGGCCGAAGCCGATATTGTCGGCAACCGTCATGTGGCGGAACAGAGCGTAATGCTGGAACACGAAGCCGACATTGCGCTCCTGGATCGACTTCTGCGAGGCATCCTCTTCGCCGAAGAAGATGGCGCCCTTGGTGGGCCGCTCCAGGCCGGCGATCAGGCGGAGGAGCGTCGTCTTGCCGGAACCGGATGGCCCGAGCAGCGCGATAAGCTCGCCCGACCTGATGTCGAGCGAAACGTCGTGGAGCGCCGGAAACCGCTCGAACTCCTTGCGCACGTTGACAACGCGAACTTCCATACAGATCCCTCAATCAGCTGATGCATGCTATGCGGTTTCGGGCGGCATGCATCTAATGTCCGCGCGTCGCGGCAATCTCGGCGCCGTACCGCATCTCCAGAAGTGTTTTCAAGACCAGCGTCACCAACGCCAGGCCGGCGAGCAGCGAAGCGACCGCGAAGGCCCCGACGGCGTTATACTCATTGTAGAGAATTTCCACATGCAGCGGCATGGTGTTGGTGAGGCCGCGAATATGACCCGAGACCACAGACACGGCGCCGAACTCGCCCATGGCGCGCGCGTTGCAGAGAAGCACGCCGTAGAGCAGGCCCCATTTGACGTTGGGCAGCGTCACATACCAGAAGGCCTGCCAGCCGTTGGCGCCGAGTGACAGGGCCGCCTCCTCGTCGCCATTGCCCTGTTCCTGCATCAGCGGGATCAGCTCGCGGGCGACGAAGGGGAAGGTGACGAAGATGGTTGCGAGCACAATGCCTGGCACGGCGAACAGGATGACGATGCCATGCGCCTTCAGCCACGCGCCGAGCAGGCCTTGCGCCCCGAAGAGGAGCACATAAACCAGGCCGGAAATGACGGGCGACACCGAGAACGGCAGGTCGATGAGGGTGGTCAGAAAGGCCTTGCCCTTGAATTCGAACTTGGCGATCGCCCAGGCAGCCGAGATGCCGAAAATGAGGTTGAGCGGCACCGAGATCGCCGCCACCAGCAGCGTCAGGCGGATCGCCGAGCGCGTGTCGGGGCTGGCAAGCGCCTCCGTGTAGGCGCCGATGCCTTTGCTAAGCGCCTCGTGGAAGACAACGATCAGCGGCAGAAGCAGGAAGACGGCGAGGAAGGCGAAGGCTATTCCCATCGCCACCCAGCGCACCGGCCGGCTTTCGGTCACCGCGGCCGACTGGCTTTCGTGATGCGGTTCGTAGGATTTGATCTCGGGATCAGCCATAGCGCTTGCGGCTCCATGTCTGGACGAGGTTGACGACCAAAAGCATCACGAAGGACAGCGCCAGCATGATCGCGGCGATCGCGGTCGCCGCCTCGTAATTGTATTCCTCGAGCCGGATGACGATGAGGAGCGGCGCGATCTCCGACTTGAAGGGCAGGTTGCCGGCGATGAAGATGACCGAGCCGTATTCGCCGACACCGCGCGCGAAGGCGAGCGAGAAGCCGGTGACGATGGCCGGCGCCAGTCCCGGGAAGAGCACGCGGGTGATGGTCTGGAAGCGGTTGGCGCCAAGCGTGGCGGCAGCTTCCTCGACCTCCCTGTCGAGCTCCTCCATGATTGGCTGGACGGTGCGCACCACGAACGGCAGGCCGATGAACACCAAGGCGATGACGATGCCGAGCGGGGTGTAGGCGACCTTTATGCCGAGCGGCATCAGAAGCTGGCCGATCCAGCCATTCGGCGCATAGAGCGTGGTGAGCGCGATACCGGCGACTGCGGTGGGCAAGGCGAAGGGCAGGTCGACCATCGCATCGGCGATGCGTCGGCCCGGGAAGCGGTAGCGGACCAGCACCCAGGCGACGATGGTGCCGAAGACGACGTTGACCGCGGCGGCCAGGAAGGCGGTGCCGAAGCTGATCTTCAGCGCATTGAGAGTGCGCCGGTCGACGGCGATCGCCCAGAAGTCGGTCCAGCCGAGCGCGGCCGAACGCCAGACCAGCCCCGAAAGCGGAATGAGGATGATGAGCGTGAGGTAGGCAAGCGAGAAGCCGAGCGTCAATCCGAAGCCCGGAATGACACTCGGCTGTCTGAACCGCCACCCCGCCTTGGCGGGTGCTGTGTTCATGCTGTTCTGGATCGTCCCTTCTTACTCAGACCAGAGTGCCCTTCGCCTCGGCTCGGGCACTCGTACAATAGACCCAATCAGGTTTCATCCGGCCTATGGCCGCCATGCTTCATTGGGCGGGCTTGTAAATCTGGTCGAATATACCACCATCGCCGAAATGATAAGGCTGCGCCTTCTTCCAACCGCCGAATTGCGGATCGTCGATAGTGACAAGCTTGATTGCCGGTAGCTTGGCGAGATCCTCGGCAGGCACCAGGTCGGGCTTGGCCGGACGATAGTGGTTCTTGGCGATGATGGTCTGAGCTTCCTTCGAATAGAGCCAGCTCAGATAAGCCTCGGCGACCTTGCGGGTGCCCTTGGCGTCGACATTGCCGTCGACGACGGCGACCGGCGGCTCGGCCAGGATCGAGGTCGGCGGGTAGACGATGTCGAAATTGTCGGCGCCGAATTCATCGAGCGCGAGATAGGCTTCGTTCTCCCAGGCGATCAGCACGTCGCCCAGCCCCTTCTGCGCAAAGGTCACCGTCGAGCCGCGGGCACCGGTATCGAGGACCGGGACATTCGCATAGAGCTTGCCGACGAACTCCTTGGTCTTGGCTTCGTCATTGCCGTCATTGGCATTGGCATAGGCCCAGGCGGCGAGGTAGTTCCAGCGCGCGCCGCCCGAGGTCTTCGGGTTCGGCGTAATTACCTGGACGCCGTCCTTCACCAGATCGTTCCAGTCATGGATGCCCTTGGGATTGCCCTTGCGCACCAGGAAGATGATGGTCGAGGTGTAGGGGGCCGAGTTGTTCTCGAACTTCGTGCGCCAGTCCGGATTGATCTTCTTCGTCTTCGCGGCGATGGCGTTGATGTCGCCCTCGAGCGCGAGCGTCACGACATCGGCGTCGAGACCGTCGATGACGGCTCGCGCCTGGGCGCCGGATCCGCCATGCGACTGTTGGATGGTAACGGTTTCCCCGGTCTCCGCCTTCCAGTGCGCGGCGAAGGCCTCGTCATAGGCTTTGTAGAGCTCACGGGTCGGGTCGTAGGACACATTGAGAATGGTCGTATCGGCAAACGCGAAACCGAGGGTGCCGAACTGGACAGATGTGGCGACCAGCGCGCCGAGCAGTTTCCCGAAATGAGGGTTGGTCATTTCCGCCTCCGTTGAACGGCCCGAACTCTAGCGAATTTATAGAAATTAGATGCACTGAATGTTGCCTTTTTCATCTCCTTGCAGCAATTTTTCGCCGAGAGGCGGCCAGTCGAGGAAATATCTTCCTCACTTGCCAGCAGCGTGGTTCCTCGTCAGCGGGAACCGGCTGCGATCCGGGCAAGTCCTGTGCCCTAGTCGGCGGTCACCGGAAAATCGAAGCGCTGCTTGGGAACGGCTCGTCGGCAAGGGTGAAATGCCACCATTCGCGCGCATAGTTGCGGAAGCCGGCGGCGCGCATGGCCAAAAAGCAGCATCGTGCGGTTTGCCGTCGCTTGGAGGGGCAGCGGGCGGTGGGCCGTCTCGCTCGCCGAATCGAACCAGTCGAATCCGGTGCCGAAGTCGAGCGTGCGGGCGTCAGTCGCGCCGCAAGCGGAATGAGCCGGGCTTGTCTTGTCAAGCTCAGCGACGGCGAGGTCAACGGTCGAGCCGCGCGAGTGGCTGGACAGTTCGCCGACATAGCCCTCGGCGATGAGGTCGCCGCGCTCGACCTTCGGATACCATTGCGGATCGGGCGGGCAGCCTTGCCTTGTCCATCTGACCATGTCGGCGACGGCGCGTGCCGGGCGGTAACAGTCGAAGAGGATCAGCGTCAGGCCCTTGGCCGCTATTGCTTTCTGGACGCCGGACAGCGCCTTCGCCGCCGGCGCGGTCAGGATGCAGACCGGCGCTTCGTAGCCGTCGACCTCGCGCTGCAGGAAGTTTCCCAGCCCGGCATAGCGGATGTCCTGGCGAATGGTCGGATCGACATCGGCGAGCCGGACGAATCCGGCGGGCAGGGGGTCGGCGTGGGTGGAGAAGGCAGCCAGGAGAGCCAGTGCCGGGAGGATTATAGCTGCTCCCGCTGAAGGACGGGTGTGCTTCGCAATAAGCCTCGAGAGAAGTGCCTTTCGATCCTTGAAAGGCGCAACGCGCCGAATCGCTTGCCCGCTTCTATTCAACGAAAACCTTCACGCTGGCCGCGCGCCCGGCGGCGTCGATAACGGTGAGCGTCGAATAGCCGGTGCCGTCGGGCTGCCAGGTCGCGGTGCGGCGGCGGTCGATGCCGGCGAGCGGCTTGCCGTTGGCAAGCCAGCGGAAGGGCGCGCGGCCGCCCTGCAGCTTCAGCACAAGCGGCGAAGCGTCCGCAGAGTTGGTGCCGAGGTCGACGCGAGCCCCGTCCGGCGGGAAGACGATGGTGGGCGCCGGTTCGGTCGGCGTTGCCTGCACCAGCCCGTCGGAGCCAGCGCCGAAGCGGGCGAGCGTCACCGGCAACTCTTCGCGTTTAAGATTGAAGACGCCCGGCGGCCGGCCGGGCAGCGGCACGCTCCCCAAACCCGAGCGGACAAAGCCTTCGAACAGGATGGGCGCGGCCGAGACATAGCCGGAGAGGCCAGGTACCGGGCCGGCGTCGGCACGGCCGACCCAGACGCCAAGCACATAGCGGCCGTCGAAGCCAACCGACCAGGCATCGCGATAGCCGTAAGATGTGCCGGTCTTGTAGGCGATGCCGCGCTGGGCCGCACCTTCGGGCGGCTTCACGCCGGACAGGATGTCGTCGATCTGCCAGGCGGCCTGGTCGTCGAGGATGGTGGCGGTGACGCGCCCGGCATTGGCCGGCTCGGTGCCGTCATGCAGCGTGTGCATCTTGCCGCCATTGGCGAGGCCGGTATACAGCTGCACCAGGTCGCGCAAAGTCACGCCGGCGCCGCCGAGGCCGATCGCCAGCCCGGGCGCCTCGTTGAGCGGCAGGACCAGGTTGACGCCGGCCTGGCGGAAGCGCGCCGTGAGCCGCGCGGGACCAACTGCGTCCAGCACCCGGATCGCGGGCACGTTGAGCGACAGCTGCAGCGCCTGCCTGATGCTGACGTCGCCTTGGTAGCCCATGTCGAAATTCTTCGGCCGGTAGCCGCCAAAGTCGGCGGGGCTGTCCTCGATGATCGTCTCCTGCGCCACCAGGCCTTGCTCGAAGGCAAGCCCATAGATGAACGGCTTCAGCGTCGAGCCGGGCGAGCGCACTACTTTGGTCATGTCCATCCAGCCGGATCGGCTGGCGTCGAAGAAATCGGCTGAACCGACTTCGCCAAGAATGTCGCCGGTGCGGGCATCGGCCATCACCATGGCGACGGAAAGCTTTGGGCCGAGCTTCCTGGCGGCCTCTTTCGCCACCTGTTCCAGCCCTTGCTGAACACTGCGGCGGATGGTGAGTTGCAGCGGCTTGCCGGGTTGAGCCTTGGGCAGCATGGCGTAGGACGCATGCGCGGCCAATGCCGGCAGCTTGCGGCGCAGGCCGGAGACGTCGTCGAGCGCGGCGCGCGCTGCCTCTCGTTCGTTGAGCAGACCGGCCGAGACCATGCGGGTGAGCACGCGGTCGCGCGCGGCATGCGCGATGTCGAGGTTGCGGTCTGGCCGGCGCTTTTCCGGCAACTGCGGCAGCGCGACCAAAAGTGCTGCTTCCGATACGGTCAGCCGCTTCGGCTCCTTGCCGAAATAGGCGAGCGAGGCGGCGCGCACACCTTCCAGGTTGCCGCCATAGGGCGCCAGCGTCAGGTAGCGCTCGAGGATTTCGCGCTTGGACAAACGCCGCTCGATCTGGATGGCGCGCAGGATTTGCCTGGCCTTGGAGGCGAGGCTGCGGCTGTCGCGCGGCTCGATCAGACGGGCAAGCTGCATCGAGAGCGTCGAGCCGCCGGAAACGATGTGGCCGCTGGTGGCGAACTGCCCGGCGGCGCGACAAAGCGCCAGCATGTCGACGCCGCGGTGGTCCCAGAAGCGCTTGTCTTCATAGGCGACCAGCATGTCGACGAACTGCTTGTCGACCTGGTCGAGCCGAGTTTCCAGCCGCCAATAACCGTCCGGTGTGGCGAAGGCGCGCAAGAGTTCGCCGTCGCGGTCCTGCACTTCGGTGGAGACCGTCAGCGGCGCCGGGAGCGGCGGCGGGAAGGCGCGGTCGAGCTCCCAGAGAGCGGCGACGGAAAGGGCAAGACAGGCGGCGGAGGACGCTGCCGTTATGGCAGCGCGGCGCAACAATTTTTTGGAGAGCATGGCGCTGCCCCTCACCCTTACCCTCTCCCCGTGAACGACGGGGAGAGGAGGGCGTCAGCGCTGGAGCTTGTCCCTTCTCCCCGTCTTTCACGAGGATAAGGTGCCGGCAGTTGGATGATGGGCAGCGCTATCGACATGTTTGTGATCGCCAGCGTCGGAATACTTACTCCGCCTTGACCTCCATCATGCCGGAGGCGGTGCGGGCCGAATATTGCGGCCGGTACATGTCCTCCACCGTCGCCGCCGGATGGGCATAGGTGCCGGGCGTCACGGCGCGCACGACATAGGCCAGCGTGATGTTGCGGTCGCCGTCGCCTTCGTTGGGATTGAAGGCGGCGACGAAGCGGTCGTCGCGGAACTCCAGATGCGCGGCGTCGGTCTGCGCCAGCCAGGAGAAGTTCGACAACTGAGCGCTGGACACCAGGCTCGGATTGTCGATCTCGAAGCCGGCCGGCAACAGATCGGTGATCAGCAGGCGCGAGGGCCATTTGTTCTGCTCATAGACCTTGAGCACGACCACATAGCGTTCGTTCTGCCTGGCCTCGGTGATGTTGGCCTTAGTGCCGTCGAGCCTGTAGTAGGTACGATCGATGGTGAAGCCGTCGCCGCCGGCCGGCAGCGGCTCGACGGGTGCGGCCACCGCGGTGACCACCGCCTGCAGCGCCGTCGTGCCGGTGTTGGCGATGGCGAGCGGGCTGTCGACAAGGTCGTTGCCGGCAACCCGATCGGAATAGCCGCCGGTATGCGGCGCGCCGTTGACGGAAAGCGTGATCGAATTGTTGCCTTCCTTCAGCGCCCTTGCCGCAAGGAGCATCCAGGATTCGTCCTGCGTGCTCGTCCAGCGGGCGTCGGCGCGTTCACGCGCCACCAGCCTGATCAGCTGCGGCACGATGCTCGGCACCGGCTTCGATTCCGCGGCCAGCGCAAGCATCGCCGCGCCGTCACGAAGGGGCGAGCCATAATCGGAGCGATAGTAGTCGTATTCGGTGCTTGCCTGCGCCAGCCGCAAGGCCGTCTGGAAAGTCGCCTCCGAACGCTGGGTGTCGCCATAGAGCGCCAGGCTCGCGGCCAGTTGGGCGACAGCCATCGGGCTGGAGAAGGACTCGAGCTGCGTGTCCGAATAGTAGCGCAGATCGCCGATCGAGGCCTTCTTGTTGCGGGCGAGCACATAGAGCGCGTAGGCGATCTCGCTGCCGCGATCCTGGACGTCCTGGTCATAACCAAGCGAGTTCTGCAGGTTGTTCAGCGCCTGGTTCATCGCCTGAGCCGGCACGTCGTATTTCTGCTCGCGTGCCCGGGTCAGGAACTCCGTGACATAAGCATCGAGCCAGAGATCGCCGGACCCCGGGCCCCAGAGGCCGAAGCTGCCGCTTGATGCCTGGTAGCTCAGCACCTTAGAGACGGCATCTTGGATGCGCCCATGCAGGTCCGGATCGCTCTCCATGCCGATGCTTTTGGCCATGTCGTTGACATAGAGCAGCGGCAAGGCGCGGCTGGTTGTCTGTTCGGCGCAGCCATAGGGGTAGCGATCGAGCGTCATCAAAAGCGAAGGGACGTCGAAGGCGGCTGCCTGCGAGACGCCGATGCTGACCGAAGCACCGTCGAGCACGCTTGCGGCGAGCAGCTCCTTGTCGACGCGCAAGGCTCCGCCGTTGGGCTTCAGGTCGACCACCATGCGGTTGGTGACCGGGAGCTGCGCCGGGCGCACCGGCAGGTAGAGCGTCTGCTCGACCTCCGTTCCGCCGGTATGCGCGAGCTTGACGGTGATCGAAGCGTCGCCCGCCGTCTGCGCGATCAGCGGAAATGAGAGCGCTTGCCGCTTGCCCTGGCTAAGCGTCAGCTTCTCGGGCAGGGGCTTGTCGCCGGTCGAGAGATCGCCGGTCGTGGTGACCGACAGCTTGTAGTCGCCGGCAGGGCCGTCGGTGTCGGCGATGTCGAGACGCATGGTCGCGGCATCGCCAGGCGCCAGGAAGCGCGGCAGGCCGGCGGTGATCACCACCGGATCGCGCACGATGACGTCGGTTTGAGCATGGCCGACGGCCTCTTTGGTCCAGGCGACGGCCATGACGCGCACGGTGCCGTTGAACTGCGGGATGTCGAAATCGATCCGCGCCTTGCCGTTGGCATCGAGCTCGACCGGGCCGGAGAAGAAGGCGACCAGCTTCTCGGTCGGCGGGCTGCCCTGCGACTGCATGTTGGCGCCGTCGCCGCCGGTCCGCAATTTGCCGGTGGTGCCGAGCGAACCGTCGATCAGGCGGCCATAAAGGTCGCGGATTTCAAGACCCAGCATACGCTGGCCAAAAAACCAGCCCTCCGGATCGGGCGCCTTGTAGTTGGTGAGGTTGAGGATGCCGACATCGACGGCCGCGACCATCACATAGGCCTTGCTGCCGGCTTGCGCGCCGCTGACGGCGACCGGGATCGACAGCTGCTGGCGCGGGGCCGTCTTTTCAGGCGGCGTAAGCGCAACAGTGAGCTTCTTCGAACCCGGATCGACGGTCAGCCATTTGACGCCGATGGCGCGGGCCGGCATGCGCGATTCCTGCGCATCGCCGGGCCGGAACAAAGTCGCCGTGACATAGGCGCCGGCTCCCCAGTCGTTGCCGACCGGGATGTCGACGGTGCTGCCGCCGGTCGGCACCGAAGCGGTGACGGTCTTCAACAGCTTCTCGGCGCCGATGGTGACCAGGAGTTCGCCGGCAAAATGCGGCGACACCTTGAGCTTGGCCACCTCGCCAGCGGCGTAAGTGTCCTTGTCGAGAGCGATCTCCAGGCCGTCCGGTGTTTCGGTGGTGGTCGAGGCGACGTACCAGCCGGCGTCGAACTCATAGCTGGTCGCCGGGCCATCGGGGTCGGCCGTCTCGACCTCGAGCCGGTAGCGGCCCCAGTCGACAGGAAGCGACACGGTCGCCTCGCCGTCGGCTTTCAGGTCGATCTGGCCGTTGGCGACGGCCTTGGTGAGGTTCACCGCTTCATAGTTCCAGGAATTGTTCGAACGGTACCACTGGTAATTGCGCTCGACCTTGACCAGCGACCACTGCGCGCCCTTCAGCTCCTCGCGTTTGCCGTTCGGATCGACGGCGATGATGCTGAATTTCGCCGTTCCGCCTTGCGGCACCTCGCCGCCTTCGAAATCCGGGCGGATGCCGATCATCTCCTTTTCCGGATGGACGGCGATGTCGAGCGAGCGCTCGACGGCACGGCCGCCGGCTTCGCGCATGCGGACTGTGACCTTGGCGTTGATCAGCTTGGTCGTGGAGGGCAGTTGGTCGATCGAGACCGGGAAGGTCGCCTTGCCGTCGTCGCCGACGAGGGGAAGGTTGGCCAAAGGCGTCACCGAAGGTTCGGCCGACTGCTCGTCGGCGAGACCGAAGGTGAAGTCCTTGAACCGATCCCAGCTGTCCGTGGTCGACAGCGTCATCTCGCCTTCAAGCGCGAGGCCGGCGGCCGGCGCGCCATAGAGGAAGCGGCCGTCGACGCTGACATTGGCTGTCTCGCCCTGCGCGATTTCCTTCTTGTCGGCCGTCAAGTCGAACTCGATGCGATCCGGCACGAAGTCTTCGACCAGGAACATATGGCTGGCGACCGGTGCCTGCTTGGGATCGGTGTAGATCGACACCGACCAGGTGCCGCGCATGGCGTTAGGCTCGAGCGACAGATCGACGGAATGGGCGCCGGCGGAAGCGCCGTCGCTGACGATACGGCGGTTCTCGACGCCATCGGGTCGGGTGAAGATGAAGGTCAGCGGCAGGTTCTCGACCGCCTTGGCGGCGCCGTCGCGCGCAAGGGCGGCGACATGGACGTCTTCGCCGGCGCGGTAGATGCCGCGCTCGGTCCAGGCATAGACGTCGAGCGCGCCGGGCGCGGCACGCCCGGCAACGCCGCGGTCCGACAGATCGAAACCGGCGCGGCCCATGTCGAGGAAGACGAAGTCGTTGTCGCCCTGCTTGGCCATCAGCACCGCCGGCACCATGCCGCCTTCGCCGCGCGTCAGGCCCGGGTTGAAAACGGCATGGCCCTCGGCGTCGGACGTCGCCGTGCCGAGGATTTCATTGTTCTTGGCAAGCAGCGTCAGTTCGGCGCCGGCAATCGGCTTGGCAGAGCCCAGCGAGCGGGCAAAGACGTTGAGACCGTCCTGGCCGGTATAGGTGGACAGACCGATGTCGGAAACGACGAACCACTGGGTGGCGCGCGAACCATAATCGTCGCTCTTGTCGTCGACCGGCTGGGCGGTCAGCACATAGACGCCGGGCTTGCGCTGCGGGATCGCCTCGTCGACCGGAAAGGAGGTGGTGACCTCCTTGTTGAGGTCGTTGGCGATGTCGAGCGTGCCTTCCCAGACCGGCTCGCCCATCTGGTCGGAAATGGTGGAAATGTCATAGCCGTCGAGCTGATGCAGGAACTGGTAGCCGGACAGAAGCTGCGCCAGCGATCGGTCGCCGATGCGGTAGAGCTTCATCTTGGCGGCGCTCATGTTGACGGTGACGACCGGAATGCCGCGGCGGGCGCCGGCCGGCAGCACGAAGCTGTCGCCGGTGAAGCGGGCGGACGGGGCGCGGTCCTGGACATAGATCGACAGCACGACCGGAGCGGCAATCGTCTCGCCGATCGCGGCCGGCAGACCGGCGCGGAAGGTCACGTCATAGTGCTGGCCATGTTCAAGCCCTTCGACGCAGATCTGCTTGTCCTTGGCTTCGACAGCCTTGGGAGCGGCATTGTCGACGGTGACGAACTGCGAATAGTCGACGCCGGTCTTCACCAAGTCCTCGGAGAACTGGGCGCAGATGCGCGGCGAAGAGGAATCGGCATCGACGGAATGGTCGATGACGCGGAAACCCTTGCGTGCCTTGAGGTCGGCGTAGTCGGCCTGCACGGCTGGCGAGTTCACCAGCGCAAGGCTCGCCTCATAGGCCTGAATGGCCGGCCGGAAAAGGTCGCGCTTGTCGAGGCCGGCGGCAAGCAGCGCCAGCGCCTCGGCGCGGGTCTTTGCCGTGCGCACCAGCTTATAGGCGTTGAAGGCCGCCGAGGTGACGTTTGCCGGCAGGGTAGAGGGTTCGGAGGTGTTGGAAGCCGACTGCACGCCGAGCGTCTCGCGCGCCAGCGCCAGCCAGAGCGCGCCGTCGTCGGGCAGGACGGACAGCGCCGCCTGGTATTTCTGCATGGCCAGGCGATGGTCGCCGGTCAGCGCTGCCTGCTCGGCCGCGGCTTGAAGTGCGGCCAGCCCTTCGGTCGGCTTGTCATAGGCCGGATCGGTCAGCTTGTTGCGGAACTGCTGGGCCTGATCGGCCATCCAGTTGGGGAAGAAGGCAAGTGGAGGCGGCGCGCCGATATCGGGGTCGCCATCGACGTTTGCGACTTTGCCGGCGACTGCGCCGCTGAAGGGTTTCAGCTGATTGTAGTCGGATTTGAGAAAGCACCATTTGGCCTTGGTGTTGTAGGTGAAGGCGCGGCAGGCGGGATCGCCGAGGCACGTGGTCTTGCATTGGTCGAGGCTGACATTCTGGTCGGACCTGAGGTCGAAACCGAAATAGTCGGAATTGTCAGTCGTCACGATTCGCCGGGCTTCGGCCGCTTGCGCGGCCCCGCTCAAGGCAAAGAACAGAAGAATGAGGAACGAGAAACCACGAGCCGCGCGCATTGCCATATCACCCTCCCGACATTGCAGCGTCCGGGCATGATCAAGCATCAAACAGGCTTGTCAACGCCGAACGCGGCAGGTTTTCAACCCGCCAACGGTTTCCATGCCGGCCACAGGCCGGTATTTCGACAGAACCTCCATGGGACAAGGGTTCACGCTTTCTTGCGAAGGCGCAAAAGGTGTGAATTCCAAGCCCGGTCTATTTCAGACAATTGGATTGTGGCCCCTTTACGAGCGTTTCAGAACTTCATTCCAATTTTAGTTTTGTCGTCTAGGTTAGCGTAATGCCGGCGTATGAAACGCAGATGTCAGGAGGGATCGCGCCAGGGCGCGGGCTTCCGCGCGCCCTGCTTTTGGCGCTCGTCTGCGCGGCCATGCTCGCCGGCGAAGCGCGGCCGGCGGCTGCTTTCGAGATTTTCGGCATCAAGCTTTGGGGCTCGTCCAAGGACGAGGATGCCGACATCGTCGATCCGCTGCGCTATTCGGTGACCATTGACGCTCCCGATGCCGACAAGGATCTGGTCAAGAAGCTGGAAGATGCCTCGGCGCTCAAAAATGACGAAGAGCATCCGGTATCGGGGTCGCTCGGCTTGATGGCCAAGGCGCGCAGCGACCGCGAGCAACTCGTTGCCGCCCTTTATGCCGACGCCCGCTACGAGGGCGTGGTCACCATCACCATAGACGGCAAGTCCATCGACGAACTGCCGCCGGACGCCGAATTCAAGGGGCCGCAGCCCATTCCGGTGGTCGTCAGCATTGCCGCCGGGCCGAAATTCACCCTCGGCGACATCAGACTGAAAGGCGACGCGGCCGGCCTGGCGAGCGCCGATTTCGGCCTGATCGCCGGCGGCGACGCCAGTTCGGGTGCCGTGCTCAAGGCCGAAGCGGCGATCGTGCGAGCGCTCAAGGAGGAGGGCAGGCCGCTAGCCAAGGTGACGGATCGCGAGATCGTCGCAGACCATGACACCTCGACGCTCGACGTGACACTGACGGTCGCGGCCGGCCCGGTCGCCGGCTATGGCGACACCACCGTCGAGGGCACCGAAAAGGTCGATCGCGACTTCACCGAATACATGACCGACTTAAAGCGGGGCCAGCAATATTCGCCGCAAGAGATTGACGATGCCCGCGATCGGCTGCTCGGGCTCGAAGTCTTCAACAGCGTGACCATCAAGGAGGGCGAGAGCCTCGACGCCCAAGGTAACATTCCGATCGACGTCCAGGTGAGCGAGCGCAAGCCGCGCTTTTTCGGCGTCGGCGGCACGTTTTCGAACACGGAAGGACTGGGGCTCGAAGGCTATTGGGGCCACCGCAACCTGTTCGGCCAGGCAGAGAAGCTGCGCATCGACGGCTCCATCAGCGGCATCGGCAGCAACAGCATTTCCGCGCTCAACTACAATGCCGGCATCATGTTCGAGAAGCCGGGGGTGCTCGGGCCGACATCGAAGTTCTTCACCGGCGTCAAGACCGTGTTGGAGCACCCCGACGCCTATGACCATTTCTCGGTCAAGGGCGACGTTGGAGTCTCCTACGACCTCGACAAGAGGCAGCGGGTCTCGGCCGAATTCGACCTCGACTACTCGAGGATCACCGACGCCTTCGGCAAGCACACCTATCTGATCGCCAGCATTCCGCTGCAATATGTCTATGACAGCCGCGACAACAAGCTCAACCCGACCAGGGGTTTCCGGGCGCTCGCCTATGCCGAGCCGAGCTACGACATTTTGAACGGCGCGACCTTCCTTAAGTTGAAGGGCGAAGGCTCGGCTTACCAGTCGCTCGATACGGCGAGCAAATTCGTCCTCGCCGAACGCGCCACGCTCGGCTCGATCGTTGGCACCGGGCTGCAGAATGTTCCGGCCGACAGGCGCTTCTATTCCGGCGGCGGCGGCTCGGTGCGCGGCTATGCCTATCAAGGTATCGGCCCGAAGGACATCGACGGCCAGCCGATCGGCGGCCTGTCCCTGTTCGAGAGCTCGGTCGAGATGCGCATGGCCGTCACCGACACGATCGGCATCGTTCCGTTCGTCGATGCCGGCACGGTCTCGACCAAATCCTTCCCCGATTTCTCCGACGTCAAGGTCGGCGCCGGCGTCGGTCTGCGCTATCTTACGCCATTCGGGCCGCTGCGCATCGACGCCGCCGTGCCGCTCAACCGCGATCCGGGCGATCCGCATTTTGGCCTCTATGCCGGCATCGGTCAGGCGTTCTGATGATGAGGATATTCTGGCGCATCCTTCGTATCTGCCTTTACACGCTGCTCCTGCTGCTGGTGGTGGCGATCGGCGCGCTCGGCGTGCTGACCGGCACCGAAGGCGGCCGTCAGAATCTCGCCGGTCTGATCTCGAAGCTGGCCTCGACCGAGGACCGCAAGATCACCGTCAGCGGTATCGAAGGCATCTGGTCCGGTCAGCTCAGGCTCGATCATGTCGTGCTGGAGGATCGCACGGGGCCCTGGCTGGTGGCGCGCAAGGTGGCGCTCGACTGGTCACCGACGGCGCTTTTGTCGCGCAACTTCAACGCCGATCGCATCGAAGCCGAGCGGATCGAGTTGGCGCGGCTGCCACAAGCCGGCCAACAGCCGTCGCAAGGCGCATCGAACAGTCTGCCGGTCTCGATCGACGTCAAAGAGATCGAGCTGCCGGAGATCGCGCTCGGGCAAGAGCTCGCCGGCAGCGGCATTGCCGAACTTGCCGCCAAGGGTTCGCTCAAGGCCGATCCATCGCCGCTGGCGATCGACACGGTGCTCAAAGTCGCCCGCCGCGACGGCAAGCAGGGCAATGTCGACGCCAAGGTCCGTTTCGCGCCGGCCGACAACAAGCTCGACCTCGATCTCAAGGCATCAGAGCCGGCCGGCGGCATCATTGCCAATTTGCTCAAGCTCCCCGATGCGCCGCCCGTCGATATCGTCGTCTCCGGCACGGGGCCGCTCGCCAATTGGAACGGCATCGGCACCTTCGTCGTCGACCGTCAGATCGTCGCCCAGCTCACCGGCCGCCATCAGTTGAGCGACAAGGGCCACTATATCGAGGCCAAAGGCGACGGCGAATTCGAGCGCTTCCTGCCGGAGAAGTTCAAGTCGCTGTTTGCCGGCAAGACGAATTTCGACGTGGCCGGGACGGCGACCACGACAGGTGGGATCGATATCGAGCGCGCAATTGTAGAGAGCGGCGCCGTGCACGGCACGGCCATCGGCAATGTCGACCCGAAGGGCGCCAGCGATCTTGCCGTCGAGCTCTCCGCCAAGGACAAGCCCGTCACCATCGACGTCGGCACCAGCGCGGTGCCGATCCTGGTCGCGGTCGAGAAGGCGACCGCACGCGCCTTTGGCGACGGCAAGGCGCCGATAGTCGACATCGGCACCTCCTTGGCCTCGATCGCCGTCGGCGGCACGCAGCTCAACAATGTGACGGGACAGGTCCATTCCGACGGCTTCGACGTCGCGACCCGCACCGGGCCGGTCAATGTCAAGCTCGCGGCCGCCGGTCTGAAGACCGACGTGGCGACCCTGGCGCCGCTGGTGACGGGCAAGCTAGCCGCCGATCTCGCCGGTTCGATCAGCCGAGACTCCGTAACCGTCGACCAGGGCACGTTGCGCAGCGATGCGCTCAATGCCGCGCTGACCGCCGGCGTCTCGCTCGCCGATCTGTCGATGACGCTGAAAATGAACGCCGACGCCGTATCGAAGGCGCTGCCGCCGCAGATCAGCTCGCTGCTTGGCGACCGGGTGAAATTCTCGGCTACCGCGACCCGGGATCCGGAAGGCGCTTTCGCGGCCAACGAGCTGGAGCTCACCTCGGGCTCGCTCAGCGCCAGCGGCACGGCCAGCGCGCAAGGCTCGGACATCCAGGCAAACGTAAAGGGAACGCTGGGCGATGTATCGGCGCTGTCGTCGCTGGCGGGCACGCCGCTTGCCGGCGGGGTCAATTTCGCGCTGACCGCCAGCGGTCCGCGCTGGGCGCCGGATTTCTCGGTGTCGGCCGACAGCGCGAGCCTGACGGCGGCCGGCCGCACGGTGAAGGACATCAAGCTCTCGGCGAAGGGCAAAGCGGACATCGCCAACCCCTCGGCCGATATCTCGCTGACGGGCAGCGTCGAGGAACAGCCGCTCGACATCGAGGCGTCGTTGGTGACTGCCGCCGGCAAGCGCGCGATCAGGGGGCTCAGCCTTGCACTCGGCGACAACAAGGTTTCGGGCGACCTTGCGCTTGACGAAGCTTTCCTGCCGCTCGGCACGCTGACGCTGGCCGTTCCCGATGTCGGCCCGCTGGCGGCGCTAGGTGGCCAGACGGCGACCGGCGATATCAACGGCACGATCGCCTTCGCCAAGGATGGCGCGGCTCCGAACCTCACCATCAATGCGGCCAGCACATCGATCGCCCGCGGCGAACTGGCGGCGAAAGCGATCACCGTCAACGCGCTGATCGCCAACTATCTCAAGGGTCCGGCAATCTCGGGCACGATCAAGGCCGACAGCGTCACTTCCGGCAGCACGGTGGTCAGCGGTATCGGCATCGACCTGAAGCGCGACGGCGACTGGACCAATTTTTCCGGCGGCGCGACGGCATCCGGAATTCCGGCCACGGCGACCGGGCGCGTGAAGATCGCCGACGGCAAGACCAGCGTCGAGATCGCGTCCGGCGAAGCGACCCTGCGCGGCAT